>DDTB01000014.1 GCA_002343985.1 Chitinophagaceae bacterium UBA2375
TTTCAGAGTAGAGTCAGATTAATTTGTAAGCCAAATATAATCAAGACTCCTCCAAAATCAAAATTTAACACGTCATTACTTAAAAGATCACTGAAAAGAAATTCAAGAAAGACTCAATTAAGATTAACATTTTCAATCTTTTTAGTGGTTTATGATTAATTGCACTGTAAACTTCCTAAGAATCGTAAACTTACGCAAGGGGTAGAACGCATACACGTAATTTTACTTTTGTATAAAACCCTGATCCAGACTGGTTTTCATCGAAAATACACCCAAAATTCCCGTCAAAAATCAGGTAGATTTACGAGGGTGAAATCGTAATTTTACGGTGTTTTCCCCCTCAACTACGATGTAAATCTACGATTTTGGGTAAACCAGCCAAAATTTTCTGCATCCGGGAACCTGGGAATTGTCAAATTTACTATATAATCAATTGATAATCAAATACTAAAAAATCCACACCTGGCAACCTTACGTAAGTTTTAATCCAGGCAGTTTTAGCCCCATCCCGGAACCCAACCATCCTGATTTCTTGCCATCTCAACCTTTTCCGGGTTCAGGTTACATTACATTCTGCCATTGGTTAAAAACTTTTGCGTACATTTACGCATCGGGGTTACCGTAATTTTACGTGGATTTTTCATAAAAACCATTGATAATCAACATTTTCAATGGGTATCAAATAGAATATCCCGGAAAAAAATTATATTTACCCGAAACCAACAGGAAAAATTAATCCTCATACTCATGTCAAGTGAAAACCTGATTAAGATTGCCATAGCCGACGACCATAAGATTTTCCGCGATGGCATTAAAATGGCGCTGGCCGGTAAAGCAAACCTGAAAATGCTCTGGGAAGCGGAGGATGGAAAAGACATGATGCATAAGATTTCCATCAAAAAACCCGATGTGCTCCTGATGGACATCCGCATGCCTGAAATAGATGGCATCAACGCCATACAACTGATCCGGAAAGAATACGAGGACATCAAGATCATTGTGCTGACCATGTACGATGACCAGCAAATGATCAGCAAGATGATGGAAATGGGCGCCAACGCATACCTCACAAAAACCACGGACCCGGAAGAAATTTATGAAGCCATCCTCACCTGCATGAATGATGATTTCTATTTTAATGAGCTCGTGAACAAGGCGGTGATGGGTAAACTGATGCAGAAAAAAAATGTGCGCCAGCATTATGGGAGCAGTGCACCGGTGAGCTTCAACGAAAAGGAATTGAAAATCCTGAAACTGCTTGCGGAGGATAAAACCACGGAAGAAATTTCAAAAATCATCTTCCTCAGCCCGCGCACCATCGAAACCATCAGGCAGAACATGAAGGCCAAAGTGAATGCCAAAACCATCGGCGGACTGATCATGTACGCCATGCGGAATAAACTGATCGACTAAGGATTGGTGGGCTAAATACTGACAATTCCGTTTCGCACCGCGTAGATGGCAAGGCCCACCCTGCTTTTCACATCCAGTTTCTCAAACAAGCCATCCCGCAATCCGTCAATGGCCCTCGGGCTCATTTTCATCTCATGCGCTATTTCCTTATAGGTTAAATCAGAACTGGCCTTACGCAAAAATTCAATTTCTATTTCAGTCAGCATCGCTTTATCGAATGCCAGTTGGCGGGAATGGTTTTTCTGGAGGAATCCGGCCAGTTTGCCCGTTGCGTTTTGCGAGTAATAATATCCTCCTTCCGCAACCGATACCAAAGCCCTGCGCAGGTCTGAAGGATGGATGTCCTTTTTGAGGAAACCCCGCACCCCCACCTGCAGCAGCCTGATCAGGGCGATCTCGGAGTCATACATCGTAAGGATCAGGATTTTGATATCCGGGTATTTCCTGGCCAGCATCCTGGCCGTTTCAAATCCGTCCAGTTTGGGCATATTCAGGTCGAGCACCACCATATCAGCGGGTACGCCCTGCTGGATCATATCGAGCACCTGCTGGCCATGGTCGGCCTGACCGGTAACATGAAATTCATCGAAACTGTTGATCAGGTTGGCCAACGCGTCCCTGAGCAGTATATGGTCATCTGCCAGTATGACGGCTGTTGTTTTCTGTGGATTCATTTGTTAGTGGGATTTTAATGAGTATACTGGTACCTTTTCCCGCAGCGGATTCTACAATGCAGGAACCTTGCAGGAGCTGGGCCCGGCGCGTCATATTCTGTAAACCGTTGCCGCGTTCCAAGGAAGCCGAACTGTCAAAACCCTTGCCGTCATCCGACACGCGGAGGCGCAATTCATCGGGCAGGTAATGCAGCATGATATGTATGTTCACCGCGTCTGCATGTTTTACAATATTGTTCAGCGACTCCTGCACAATGCGGAACAGCACCAGCTCTTTATTCGCATCCAGGAAAACCGGTTCCCCGGTGATGGTTAATTTTAACTGGTAGATGCCCGCTTTGTTGAGCAAACCGATTTCATATTCTATGGCCTTGATCAAACCGCATTGCTGGATGATTTCGGAGCCCATGGTCCGGCTCAGGTCGCTGAGGTCGGCAATCACCTCCCCGATGATCTGAACCGTATCGTCAATGACCCTTTCCTGCCTGTTTTGCCCCGCAGGCTCCAGGGTATTCAGGTAAAGTTTGGCCAGGGTAAGCTTCTGCCCGATATTATCATGTATCTCACGGGAAATATGCGCGAAGGTCTGCTCCTGGATTTCCAATTGAGCTTGCAAAATTGATTTTTCATGTATTGTTTGTAAATCGCTTAAAGCCTTACTATAGATTAATTGTTTATTCTGATACCGAAATATCATAAAAGCAATTAATCCTGCTAATAGCAAGATTAAAAATGAAATTGAAATAACAAAGACTACTATTTGTTGTGATTCTTGATTGAACATTTAAATCCTTTAACAAAAAATAAATGCATTATGATAAATGACAGTGCAACTGAAGCACCTACTAAGGTTTGAATAAATTCACCATTTCTTCCCATGATAACTTTATATGTTGCAAAAAAGGGTATGGATAAAGACATACTGAAGAAGACACCTGTTACAATCCAAAAATGAGGCTCCTCAATTAATTTCAGTATTGGTGGGTTAATAAAAATTTCGATGAAGTAAAAGAGTGTTAAAATAATTAATCCAAAATTAGTAATTGCGAAAGCAAAAAAATTCTTTTTAGTTAAATCAATTGAGCTTAAATAAATTATTACAATTAGTTGAAAACTTGATAATACAATAAAATAAATTCGCCTCAATAGTCTTCTATTCAAACATGTATAAACAAAGTATCCAATCAATGAAATATGCAATAACAGAGTTACATTTTCTAATACATTTTTAATAGACCTTAAATCTTTTATAGCAAAATCATGAATAATACTAGGAATAGCAATACTTATTGTTAAGATTGGATAAAATGCAAAAAACTTAAGATTGATCTGTACATTTTTCAATCTCAATAATCTAATTGCATAATATGTTGATATGCATACAGCAATTATTTGTACGATGTAAAATGTTGCTACTATATAGTTATCTTTCATTTCAAACACCAAATTAAACCCATCCCTAAATTTTCTTCAGCATAAATCCCCCCAATTTCACCGTTTTTTTCTCCCTTGGTTCCTGCACTTTGTTCCCAACGCAACCCCCGGGCGTAAATCATACATGATTCTCATCAGTTCCGCATCGTAGTTTACCGTGTGCTGAAACCCAACCATTGGGTCTGCTGGTTAGAAAAATACTCAAAATACCCTGAAAGTGGTATGTATAAGCCCCTGATTACGAATAATTAGCTGTTAAAAAGGACAAATACCGGCGAAATAGTAAAAACCCCATCCAACGGATCAGGTATTAACCCTCAATATTGATTGTTAAAATAATTTGAGATTTGCGCCTTCGTTATATTGTCGTATTAATACTTATTGAAAATAATTTAATTTCACACCATATTTGTAGTATGAAGCCGGAATCAACAGAACCAATCAAAGTCATTATAGCCGACGACCATGTGCTGTACCGCGCAGGGGTGAAAACCGCCCTGAGCACCAAAAAAGATATAAAAGTTATTGCAGAAGCCGATAACGGCATGCACCTGCTCAACCTCATCAAGAATATTCCTGTTGACGTTATCCTCCTCGATATCCAGATGCCGATCATGGATGGCATCGCCACACTGCCTGAAATCAAAAAAATCAACCCGCAGATCAAAGTAATCATGCTCACCATGGTTGACGACAACAGCATGATCACGAAACTCATGGAACTGGGCGCCAACAGCTACCTGACCAAAACAAGCGACAGCGAAATCATTTACGAAGCCATCAAGACCTGTTTCGAACAGGAATACTATTTCAATTCCCTCACCAATAAGGCCCTGCTCACCAACCTGAAGCAGCGCCAGGAACCTGTGAACCCGGCTTTCGGGCAACCACAGGAAGCCAACCTGAGCGAAAAGGAAATGACCATACTCCGACTGATGTGCGAAGAAAAAAGCACCAAGGAAATCGCGGATATTGTAGACCTGAGCCCACGCACCGTGGAAGCCATCCGGGATAAACTCAAAGTGAAAACAGGCTCAAAAAGTACGGCCGGGCTCATCATGTACGCGGTCAAACACAAGATCATCGAAGAAATGTAAACAACCCATATCATCTCCGCTCAAGCGGAGATTTTCTTTTGCTTATGCCCCATCTCATTTTCAATGGCCGGTTACAGGAACAAAATAGTTTGCTTGTAGGAGCCGATAACCGGGGACTGCGGTACGGGGATGGATTGTTTGAAACGATAAAATTTGCGCATGGCAGTCTTATCCTGGCAGAAGCCCATACCAGCAGGCTTTGGGCCGGCATGCATGCCCTTCAATTTGATATCCCCAGCCTGCTGACTCCCGATGTATTCATATCCGACACTTTGAAACTCCTGCAAAAAGAAAAACTTTCTTACGCACGTGTGCGTTGGATGGTCATCCGAAACAATGGCGGCCTCTTTGACCCTGAAAACCTGAAGCCGAGTTATATCATCCAGGCCTGGCCACTGCACACACAGGAAGCCCTGAATGAAAACGGCCTCCACCTGTGCATTTACGGGGAGGCCCGAAAATCGACAGATACTTTTGCCAACCTGAAACATAATAATTACCTGCCTTACCTGATGGGCGCCTTGTATGCGAAATCTGAAAAATGCAACGACGCATTGATCCTGAACCAGCATGGCAGGATCGCCGACAGTTGCATCGCGAACGTGTTCGCGCTGATTGATGGCACCTGGTACACACCTTCGCTGCAGGAAGGTTGCGTGGCCGGTGTGATGAGGCAATTCCTGCTGCAATCGATGCAGGAGATGGGGCTCCGCGTGGATGAAACACAAATGGAACCTTCCATGCTGATGGATGCCAGCGAGGTCTTCCTGTCTAATTCCATGTACAATATGCGTTGGGTGGGCCGTATTGATAACAAAACCTATGGCCGTCAGGCTATCATGGAACTGCACGGGCTATTAAGGCAAACAAAACCCGAAGTATTTTGTTAGCACAGAACAATTGCCATCCATGTCAACTCCCATTTCCATTTTCTGGTTCCGCCGCGACCTGAGGCTGCACGACAACAGCGGTTTGTTTCAGGCCCTGCAATCGGGCCAGCCGGTTTTACCCATTTTCATATTCGATACCAATATCCTCGGTCAACTGCAGGACAAGGACGACCGCCGCGTGCAATTCATCCATGAGGCATTGCAACATATCCACGACAAACTGCTGGCCTTAGGTTCAGGCCTCAGGATTTTTCACGGCACACCCGAGGAAAGCTTTAAGGAACTTCTCAATGAGTACACTATCGGTAACGTATATACGAACCACGATTACGAGGCTTATGCCATCAACAGGGATAATCGCATCGAGAAAATACTATCTGACAAAAACATCGGCTTCCATACAAATAAAGACCAGGTGATATTTGATAAAAATGAAGTAGTGAAAGACGATGGTTTGCCCTATACCGTATTCACGCCCTACA
The DNA here is from genome assembly GCA_002343985.1 of Chitinophagaceae bacterium UBA2375. Lineage (GTDB taxonomy): Bacteria > Bacteroidota > Bacteroidia > Chitinophagales > Chitinophagaceae > Ferruginibacter. The sequence continues at coordinate 5,991 of DDTB01000014.1, forward strand.
GCCGGAAATGGAAAGCAAGGCTGACCGATCAGGACCTGGCCCCGCACCCTTCGGAGAAACTCAGCCAGCATTTCCTGCGATGGGATGCACCTTCCCTGCCGGGCCTCGGCGATATCGGCTTTGAACCTAACGGCAAGGCATATCCGCCATCAACCGTCGCCGATGACCTGATCAGGCACTATGGCAGGGACCGCGATATACCGGGCATTGCCGGCACCTCAAAACTGGGCGTGCACCTTCGCTTTGGCACCATCAGCATACGCGAACTGGCCCGAAAAGCCAGGGCGCTTTCTGAAACATACCTGAATGAACTGATCTGGCGCGATTTCTACCATATGATCACCTGGCATTTCCCGCATGTCTGTGAAGGAAAATCCTTTAAACCGGCTTATGACCAAATTCAATGGAGGCAGGATAACGGTGAGTTTGACAAATGGTGCCAGGGGCAGACGGGATACCCGATTGTGGATGCGGGGATGCGGGAACTGGCGGAAACCGGGTTCATGCACAACAGGGTGCGCATGATCACCGCTTCCTTTTTGTGTAAGCACCTGCTGCTCGACTGGAGGCTGGGTGAAGCATGGTTCGCGCAAAAACTATTAGACTTCGACTTCGCAGCCAATAACGGCGGATGGCAATGGGCGGCGGGAAGCGGATGCGACGCGGCGCCTTATTTCCGCATTTTCAACCCATACCTGCAAACAAAAAAATTCGACCCCAACCTGAATTATATCCGTAAATGGGTACCGGAATTCAATGAATTTACGTACCCAAAACCCATTGTTGACCATGAATTCGCCAGGAAAAGGTGCCTTGATGTGTACAGCAGGGCATTAAAAGGGGAATAACGGAAATGACTACACGAAAACTTCATCCGACTGCGTTACAGGCTCCCCTGATACCCGGCTGTACACATCCAGCATGGTCATAACGGCACGGCGGCCCACATCGCCCAGTCCGGATGAGAACTCATTTACATATAAATTGATATGCTTGCGCATCACGTCTTCGCTCATTTCCTGTGCGTGGCAACGGATATAATCACTTAGTTCAGGATATTTTGTGTACGCGTAAGCGATACTTTCTCCAATCAGCCTGTCAATATCCTTACGCACCGGCATCGGCAGGCTCCTTTTCGCAGCGATACCGCCCAGCGGAATCGGCGCGCCGGTTTCAGCTTCCCAATAAGCGCCAAGGTCGCGGACCAGGTGGAGACCCCGGCCATGGTAGGTAAACCGGTTTTCATGGATGATCACGCCCAAACCTTTTCCTTCCTGCACAAAAGACTCAATATCATCATAGCGAAGAAAAATTTTACGTGTGGCATTGGGATATGCCAGTGAAAAGAGCAGGTGCGCGGTGGTGTGTTCGCCGGGTATTGCTACATCGTATGCTTCCACAGGCTGCTCCAGTTCAGCTTTCCGGATCAGCAAAGGGCCAACGCCGCGTCCCAGGGCGCTGCCATGTTGAAGCACCTGGTAATGCTTCAAAGCGGGCGGCAAAGCGGCATAACTCAATTTGGTTACATCCAGCCTCCCAGCAATCGCCCACTTGTTCAGGGTCTCCACATCTTCCAAATGAACTTTAAAATCGTAGCTGCCTGTATCAATCATTCCATTGACCAGTGCATCGAAAATAAAAGTATCATTGGGGCAGGGCGAAAAGCCCAGTTGAATCGTCATTTAATTTTATTTAAGCAGAAAAGAACCGGCTATACATATGATCCCAGGCAAGCGCCAGGTTACGTACGGAAGCTTCCATATGCCATTGCGATTTATCACGCACGCCTACGAGGTTGCTGATCGCCCTGACCTGTAAAAAAGGAACCCTTTGCTGGAGGCACACATAGTGCAGGGCCGCACCTTCCATACTTTCCAGGTCGGGTTGAAATGTTTCCCTGAGCAAACGAATGCTGCTGAGCTCATCCGTAACGGTGTTCACGGTGATGGATGTCACCTGCCGGAATGGAAGTGCGGGAATGATGGGGTTGTCGTTGAGCAACCAGCCACCCGTAAATGGAAATTGGTCGGGGTCCGAGAGTCCGGATTGAAACACCGTTTTTAACCTGCCCTGTTCGCGGATGCCCAGGTCGCCAAAAGCATCGGCCTTTACCACGCAAAGCTCTCCCGGCGCAAACTGGTGCGAAAATCCGCCGGCAATGCCCAATTGAACCACGCAATCGTATGCCGATTGCTGCAACCGCATACTGAGATGGTAAATGCTGGAAGGGCTTCCAACACCCGTAATCAGCGTATCCACATCATAGCCTGCACCCAAAATGGGGGCAATTTCAAAATTTGTGGCTGCTGCCAGGAGTATGCGCATGGCACAAATTTCGCATTTCAACAGCAGAATTCACGTAATTGAGACTAACTTTGCGAAAATTTGACAGCTCCTTTCATGGTGTACATCACGAGAATAGAACATTTCAACGCCGCGCATAAACTCTTCAACCCTGCCTGGAGCCGGGAGAAAAATGAAGAGCTGTTTGGGCGCTGCGCGAATGAAAACTGGCACGGACATAATTTCGAGCTGCATGTTACCATCAAAGGCAACCCGGATCCCGACACCGGTTTTGTGTATGACGTAAAAAAACTGAGCAGGATTATCCAGGAAAAAGTGATTGACCAACTCGATCATAAAAACCTGAACCTGGATGTACCTTTTATGGCCGGCCAGATGTGCTCCATCGAAAACCTCATCAAGGGAATCTGGTCGCAATTACAACCCAATATGCCTGCCGGCGTTAGCCTCCATAGCCTGAAACTCTACGAAACACCCCGTATCTACGTGGAATATTTTGGGGAATAAATGATTCCGCCGGATTTTGTTTAACTTTTTTACCTTCACAGGTAAACAATCCAGCCTGACCGCTGTTATATACCCGACCATGATCCAAAAAGTATCGGTTTTCCGTAAAGAACATTTCAATGCCGCCCATCGCCTGCATAACCCGGCATGGGATGATGCGAAAAACAGGGAAGTGTTTGGAAAATGCAACCTGCCCCATTACCATGGCCATAATTACGAGTTGATTGTAAAGCTTACGGGCTTGCCTGACCCGGATACCGGTTATGTGATGGACCTGAAATTGTTGAGTGACCTGGTTAAGGCGGAAGTTATTGACCGCTTTGACCACCGGAACCTCAACGAAGATTGCGAGGAATTCAAAAACCTCAACCCAACTGCGGAACATATCGCCACAGTGATCTACGATTTGCTCCGTCCAAAAATTGACGCGTCGCTGGACCTGCAAATCCGGCTCTACGAAACCGAGAGAAACTATGTGGAGTTTCCCGCATCATAAAATAAATAATACATGAATACAATGGCATATAAGAAAACAGACCAGTACGATGAGCAGGTAACATCCCAGCTTACCGATCATTACCGTGAGGTCATTGGATTACTGGGAGAAGACCCCGACAGGGAAGGCCTGATTAAAACGCCGGAACGTATGGCCAAAGCCATGCAGTACCTCACGTATGGTTACGCCATGGACGCAAACCGCATCCTTGAATCGGCTTTGTTCCGGGAGGATGTGAGTGAGATGGTAATTGTGAAAGACATCGAATTATACAGTATGTGCGAGCATCATTTGCTGCCTTTTTACGGTAAGGCGCATGTAGCGTATATCCCTAACGGTTATATCACCGGCCTGAGTAAAATAGCCCGCGTGGTGGATGTATTCAGCAGGCGATTGCAGGTGCAGGAAAGGCTGACACAACAGATACTTTCGGCCATCAAGGAGTCATTGAACCCGCTTGGTGTGGCCGTCGTGATCGAAGCATCACACCTCTGCATGATGATGAGGGGCGTATCAAAACAAAATTCGGTAACGACTACTTCCGCTTTTTTTGGCGAATTTGAAAAGAACGAAACCAGGAGCGAATTTTTAAAACTAATCAGCGCAAGTTTGCATTAATCCGGCGGATGCCCGTTCCGGCAGGAACTGCCCGGCTTTAGGATTCAAACTGTCCTATTTTAAATCCCTGAACGTTGGTTGAGGGATTTTTCATTTTATTTGCAGAATAAACTTTTTACAATGAAGAAAGCCTATGTATTTCCCGGACAGGGAGCTCAGTTTTCCGGAATGGGAAAGTTGCTGTTCGAACAAAGCGAAAAAGCGCGTTTGATTTTCGAAGAAGCCAACGAGATACTGGGCTTTCATATATCCGATATCATGTTTAACGGTACGGATGAGGACCTGAAAAAGACAAATATTACACAACCTGCGGTATTTATACATTCCATTGCCGCGTTTCAATCTTTGCCAGATGCGAAACCGGATATGGTGGCCGGCCATTCCCTTGGCGAATTTTCGGCACTGGTGGCCAATCAAACCCTTCGGTTCGCGGATGCGCTGAAGCTTGTATCGATCCGGGCACAAGCCATGCAAAAAGCCTGCGAACTGCACCCGTCTACCATGGCCGCTGTATTGGGGCTGGATGATGCCAAAGTGGAAGAGATTTGCCAGCATATCAGCAATGAAAGCGGCGAAGTGGTGGTGGCAGCTAATTATAATTGTCCGGGCCAGTTGGTGATCAGCGGATCATTACAAGGCATTGACATGGCCTGCGAGCGCTTGAAAGCGGCCGGCGCGAAACGCGCCCTCGTATTGCCTGTTGGCGGGGCATTTCATTCGCCGCTGATGATGCCCGCACGCGAAGAACTGGCTGCAGCCATCGAAGAAACAAATTTTCAACATCCCGTTTGCCCCGTATATCAAAATGTTACGGCCAGTGCCGTCGCCGACCCTGCCTCTATTCGCAAAAACCTGGTGGAACAATTAACGGGCGCCGTAAAATGGACACAATGTGTACAGGCCATGGTTGCCGATGGCGCGGGATCTTTCGTGGAATGCGGCCCTGGCAAAGTATTACAGGGCCTGATCAGTAAGATCCACAAGGAAAGCGAAGTGTCTGGAGTCAGCTAATCAGCTTAAATCTTCTTTATAATTTTCGTGGGATTAATCCGCGTATACCCATGTCTACCACACGGTCGCCATTGAGTGGGTCGTATGTGCCATTACTATCCAGGTCTTCCCATTCAAAACTTTTATTGGTAGACAATGATACTTCCACAATAATATCGGATTGCTCCTGGCCTGTGATCTGCAATGGACTGGCGAAAGCGCCCGTAACCACACAGGACCCGGCTGGAACTGGTGATGTAGCGAAGATGGGGTTGGGTACGGTAGTGGCACCGGGAGGCGCCTGGCCCGTAGTCAGAAATCCAAATCCGGCGAATGAGGTTTCAAATGCCCAGAATCCCTGGTCTTTATTGGCAAAGACAGATACAACAGAATCCCTGACCCTGAAATCGCGGATATACGTTCTGTAACCAATAAAAGAGGATATGGTACCGGTTAATGATTGGCCGCTGGCTCGCAGTTTCACATCATATTGCTGGTACGCGAGGGAAACCCTGAGCCATTCGTAGGTACCCGGACTGATATCGCGGATGGGCACACTCAAAAAAGTTTCTCCATTTCCGGCAAAATTCGACTGGCTGAAATCTATGGCGTTGGCTCCGCCGGTATTCACTTCGGGGGCATGATATAATACCTTTCCGGCCCCAAGCGCGGTCAAAGCTGTAGGCGCCAGTTCCAGGTAATGCGCGCTCATCGACCTGAAAACAGGCGATTGCGCGGCATGCCCGGCAGGAATGGATGCAGGCTGGCCTATATTATTGAGTCGTACCTGTGTACTGTCGAATTTGAATTTGAATATCAATTTTGGCTCAGACGTATTGGGTTGTATATCTTGTTTCGAGCAGGAAAACAACAAGGCACTCATTGATGCCATGGCCAGGTAAATCCGGAGGATACTCATGTGTGGTTATTTATATCTAAGGAAAGATACAGAAAGGATTTTCCATTGTCAAATCCCTCGTGTTCATGGTTTGTTAAATAAAATGACAAGTTTAATCCTTCACAAAAAATTCGAGGACACCGTTAGACTCAAAATTACTCGAGAGGTTAACTTCATATCTCTTCTTTCTTGTTTTAACTACCAGTAATGCCGTACAGGGCGGAATGCTGCCAAGGCTAACGGCCACCAACCTGATTTTTGCGAATGGCTTTTCGGGGTCGATTTGAATGACCCTGCTGATGGGATTAGTGGAAATAAATGAAGGCGGGACCAGTAACTGGTCATCCAGGTATACCATTACAGAATCCTGGTCAACCGTACCATTATCATAAATATCGATCCGGATGGAATCAATGTCCGATTTGCTGACTTCGATGATACTTTGGATGTCAGACCTTCTGTTAATAATAACCGGAGGACTGATAATCCTGGCAGTATCTTTCACAGACATGCCGGGCAGCGATTCCGCTTCAATCCTTCTCGCCGCCAGGCTATCCTTTTGAATCCTTTTCTGTAACCACACACCCGATGAAGGGCAACCAAAAAATTTCGCTGTGTTATCCTTCCATCGGCCATCGAATCTAAGTAGTGTATCCGTTACAGTTAGTTTCATGGTATAATCACCGGTGCAATAGTCAGCCAACAAGCCAAGTTTAACCGCGATAACGCTGTCTTCACTGAAGCGGATGGTCGAATCCTTTTTCCGGTAAACGCCACTAATCCTGTAATGCTCGTATTTGTTGTTCTTGTAATACAGGTGTGAAGCCCCGGTGACCAGGGAATCGTTATACAATTCCAGTTCAACCACCAGTTTTTGTGGCCTGGCGATGTTCAGGAAATTCTTGTAATTGCCTTCCCATACGCCGTTGATATCCTGTGCGGCGGCACCTACATGTGCCAGCACAAACATGATCAAAAAATAGCAGTGGAAACGTAAGTAAATTTTCCGCATACAATTTGTTTAGCTTGTTACATGATCCGCAGTCTGGAAATTATGCAGGCCATGAATTGCAATGTTACATGGCATAAAGGATAAAAAAAGCCGGATCGAAAGACCCGGCAGAATATTAACAAGAATTTGACTGCATCAGATGGTCAGCGTCGACAACACATTGTTCATGTTGCGAACGGCATCCGCGCTTTTTTGCATGGCGGCTTTCTCTTCGTCGTTGAGTTGAAAATCAACGATGCGCTCCCAACCGTTGCGGCCAATGATCACCGGTACACCGATGCAGATATCGTTGAGGCCATACTCGCCTTCGAGGTACACGCAGCAAGGCATCATTTTCTTTTCATCGCGCACGATGGCTTCTACCAAAGCGCAACCTGCTGCACCCGGCGCGTACCATGCGGAAGTGCCCAGCAGGCCGGTGAGGGTAGCTCCGCCTACCATGGTATCGGCAGCTACTTTCTTCAGTGTTTCGGCATCCAGATAATTGGAAACAGGTGTACCGCAATATGTAGCGAGTCGTGTCAGCGGGATCATGGTGGTATCGCCGTGGCCGCCTACAACTGTGGCCTGGAGGTCGTTTGGCGAGCATGCGATGGCCTGGCTCAGGTAAAACCGGAAGCGGGCGCTGTCGAGGATACCGCCCATACCAATGATCCTGTTTTTGGGCAGACCGCTTGATTTCAAAGCCAGGTATGTCATGGTATCCATCGGGTTACTGATCACCACGATGATACAATCGGGAGAATATTGCAGAATATTTTGCGTAACGGTTTTTACAATGCCCGCGTTGATACCGATCAGCTCTTCGCGTGTCATGCCCGGCTTGCGCGGGATACCTGAAGTGATGACGGCTACGGAACTACCGGCAGTTTTGCTGTAATCGTTGGTGCTGCCGATGATGCGTGTGTCGAAACCTTCCAATTGCGCGGTCTGCATCAGGTCCATGGCTTTACCTTCAGCTACGCCTTCTTTGATGTCGACCAATACCAATTCGTCGCAGATTTGTTTCCTGGCAATATTATCGGCACAGGTGGCTCCTACCGCCCCGGCGCCTACAACCGTAACTTTCATGTACTTGGATTTATGATGAATAGATGATTTTGGCGTGGCAAAGGTAACAGATTCAACCCTTAACCGGAAAATGAGTCAAAAAGATTTTCGCAAAACTGAGCAAGATCATCACACGGAAAAATACAGCTAACCGGTCGGCGACCGGTATGATTAATTTTCGGAATTCGGGGCAGGATACCTACTTTTGCTGCGAAATTTAAAACAGCAATTGTAAAATCAAGATTATGGCAACTACTGCAGATATGCGCACAGGCTTGATCCTCAAAATTGATGGGAACCTGTACTCAGTGATTGAATTCGGCCAAAACAAAACCGCCCGTGCCGCCGCGAAGGTGTGGGCCAAGCTGAAGGGTGTCGACAATGCCCGTACCATCGAGGTAACCTGGAACAGTGGTGAAACCATCTTCCCGGTAAGGGTTGAAAAGAAAAATTACCAGTTCCTGTACAAAGACGACAGTGGGTATAGTTTCATGGATAACGAAACCTTCGAACAGATCACCGTTCCGGAAAACATGATCGATGCGCCGCAGTTTTTGAAAGATGGCCAGGAAGTGGGCGTATTGATCAACGGGGAAACAGACCAACCAATGGGCGTTGAACTTCCAGACAAAATTGTATTGAAAGTAACGTACAGCGAGCCCGGCGTAAAAGGCGATACCGCTACCCGTACCCTGAAACCTGCCACAGTAGAAACAGGTGCCAATGTTAACGTACCTCTTTTTGTAAACGAAGGCGAACTGATCCGCGTTAACACCAAAACCGGTGAATACGTGGAAAGGGTTAAAGAGTAATCAAAATATTTATCGATACCAGGGCCGGGCTTCCGGCCCTTTTTTTTGGGATTTTGCCCATTTTGACCATTTTTCCCTCATTTTTCATGAAAAACCGGGCATTTTCCTACCAAAATTGACTAATTCACGGCCTGATAATTTTGTTCATATCTGAATACATTGCCTATCTTAGCTGCCCGATTCAGAACCTAAACTATTTAAATACATCCCACATGGACATCAAGCAAATCCAGGAGCTGGTCAAGCTCATCAACAAAACTTCCATTGGTGAAATCACCATTGAAGAGGATGGCACAAAAATCACCATTAAACAGAAGAAGGACCCTGTTCAGCATATCGTGGCATCTACCGCTGTCCAAGCCGCTCCTGCTCCCGTTGCAGCGCCAGCCCCTGCTGCTGCACCTGCTCCCGCCAGTCCTGCCGCACCAGCCAAACCGGCAGCGGAAAAAACGGATAATTATGTAACTATCAAGAGCCCGATGATTGGCACTTTCTATCGCCAGCCCGGCCCGGATAAACCTTTGTTTGTAAATGTGGGTGATGAAGTAGCCCCGGGAAAAGTGGTTTGCATCATTGAAGCCATGAAACTGTTCAATGAGATTGAAAGTGAAGTAAAAGGCACCATCGTTAAAGTATTGGTAGACGATGCCAGTCCGGTAGAATACGATCAGCCTTTATTCCTGGTTGACCCGGCTTAATACTGCGGTCATCCTGAATGTTAAAATCAATGCTCTGGTAAATGCAGCATTGACATCATGTCACATCTTCAAATTTTTTGAATGTTCAAGAAAATTCTGATAGCCAACAGGGGCGAGATCGCGTTACGCATCCTCCGTACCTGTAAAGAAATGGGCATTAAAACCGTTGCCGTGTATTCTACGGCTGACAAAGACAGTTTACATGTTAAGTTCGCGGATGAAGCGGTATGTATTGGCAAACCGGCCAGTGCCGACAGTTACCTGAACATGGCCCATATCATGGCCGCTGCCGAAATCACAAACGCGGATGCCATCCACCCGGGATATGGATTCCTGGCTGAAAACGCCAAATTCGCACGCATTTGTTCTGATCATGGCATCAAGTTCATCGGGCCAACGCCAGAGATGATCAATTCCATGGGTGATAAGGTCACGGCAAAGGAAACCATGATCCGCGCAGGCGTACCGGTGGTACCCGGTGTGGAAGGGCTTTTGCAAGACCTGGAACATGCCAAGCGCTCCGCCCGGGAAGTCGGTTACCCGATCATCCTGAAAGCTACAGCCGGCGGTGGTGGTAAAGGTATGCGCGTGGTTTGGGAAGAATCTGAACTGGAAAGAAACTATAACACAGCCAAGCAGGAAGCTGCCGCTTCATTTAAGAATGACGGCATCTATATGGAAAAATTTGTGGAGGAACCCCGCCACATCGAAATCCAGATCGCGGGCGACCAGTATGGAAATGCCTGTCACCTGAGTGAGCGCGATTGTTCCATCCAGCGCCGCCATCAAAAACTGGTGGAGGAATCCCCATCACCGTTTATGACAGACGACCTGAGGCAACGCATGGGCGAAGCTGCCATCAAAGCCGCACAGGCCATTAATTATGAAAGTGTGGGAACAATTGAATTCCTGGTGGATAAACACCGCAATTTCTATTTCATGGAGATGAATACGCGTATCCAGGTAGAACATTGCGTAACAGAGGAAGTCATCAATTACGACCTCATCAAGGAACAAATCAAAATCGCGATGGGCGAACGCATTGTTGGCAAGGCTTATTTCCCGCAAATGCATGCCATTGAGTGCCGCATCAATGCTGAAGACCCATATAACGATTTCAGGCCATCACCGGGAAAAATCACGGTATTGCACCAACCGGGCGGGCATGGTGTCCGTGTCGACAGCCATGTGTATGCCGGCTATGTGATCCCGCCTTATTATGACAGTATGATTGGCAAACTCATTGCCGTGGCCCAAACCCGCGAAGAAGCCATCAATACCATGTACAGGGCGCTCAGTGAATACGTGATTGAAGGGATTAAAACCACCATCCCCTTCCACTTGCAATTGATGAAAGACGAGAACTTCATCAAGGGAAATTTCACCACGAAATTCCTCGACACCTTTAAAATGAAATAACCACAAGCCGCTTCCGGGCGGCTTTTTTTATAGCATATCATGCAGCATAACCTGTCGAACGATATCCTTATCAGGGCGTACCGGCTCATGAGTACGGCCCGCGCCATGGCAGAAATGTACGAAGCCAACCGCAGCATTTGCAAATACGTACACAGTACATCAAGGGGGCATGAAGCCATTCAACTGGCTACAGCTTTTCAACTCCTGTCCTGCGATTATGTGAGCCCATATTACCGAGACGAAAGCATCATGCTTGGGCTTGGCTTTTCGCCGTATGAACTCATGCTGCAATTACTCGCGAAAGCCGATGACCCGTTTACGGGAGGCCGTGAATATTATAACCACCCAAACTACAAAGGGGACGATAAGCCGCGCATCATTCACCAGAGCAGCGCTACAGGCATGCAGGCCATCCCTACCACAGGCATCGCGCAGGGTTTGAAATACCTGCACCAGGTTCAATCATCCTTGCTCAGGTTAGGCCCCGGCGAAGAGCAACCCGTGGTGGTCTGTTCCCTTGGGGATGCTTCAGTAACCGAGGGTGAAGTGAGTGAAGCGTTTCAGTTTGCCGCCTTGCACCAACTGCCTGTCATTTATCTTGTTCAGGATAACAATTGGGGCATCAGCGTATCGTCTGACGAAGCCCGCACCATGAACGCTGCCGAATTCATCAAGGGATTTACCGGCATACAAAGCACCAGCATCGACGGCAGCGATTTTGTACAATCGTACCACACGATGCAAGAGGTGGTCAGTGATGTGCGCAACAACCGCAAGCCCTGGCTTGTACATGCAACCGTTCCCCTGCTGGGCCACCATACCAGCGGCGTGCGCAAAGAATTTTACAGAACGGAGGAAGACCTTGCATCGCATGCGCTCAGGGACCCTGGCCCCAAACTGAAAGCATACCTCCTGCAAAAAGGCATAGAAGAAAAATACCTGAACGAGATTGAGGCGGAAGCGGCCGCCAGGGTAAAAAAAGATTTTGAAGCTGCCACAATCGCCGCCGAACCAAACCCCGAACAGGTACAAACACATGTTTTCGCGGAAACGCCCGTACTAACGGAAAAGGGTGTACGAAACCCGGCGGGAAAAGACAAAATCCCCATGGTTGACGCGGCGCTGTTTGCCATCAGGGAAATCATGGAACGATACCCAGAAGCCGTGTTGTACGGGCAAGACGTTGGACGCAGGCTGGGCGGTGTGTTCAGGGAAGCGGCCACGCTGGCCGAGCAATTCGGCGACCACCGTGTATTCAATACGGCGATACAGGAAGCGTATATCATTGGTTCAACCGTGGGCATGAGTGCGGTTGGCGTAAAGCCAATCGTGGAAGTACAATTCGCGGATTATATTTATCCCGGTTTCAATCAATTGGTCACGGAAATATCCAAAAGTTGCTACCTCAGTTGCGGAAAGTTCCCGGTGCAAACACTGATCCGTGTGCCGATTGGCGCTTACGGCGGCGGAGGTCCTTATCATAGCGGAAGCGTGGAAACCACCTTACTCAGCATCAAGGGCATCAAAGTGGTTTACCCATCCAATGCCGCGGACATGAAAGGACTGTTAAAAGCGGCCTTCCTTGACCCCAACCCCGTGGTGATGCTTGAACATAAGGGTTTATACTGGAGCAAGGTTCCCGGAACGGAAGAAGCCAAAACTGTAGAACCATCCGAAGATTATATCATCCCATTAGGCAAAGCACGCATGGCGCTGGAAGCGGATCAAGGCGCGGTTGACGCCGGCGAATCGGCCTGCATCATCACCTATGGCATGGGTGTGTATTGGGCGATGGCCGCGGCAAAAAAATTCCCGGGAAGGGTTGATGTGATTGACCTGAGGACATTGTTCCCCTTAGACGAAGACCTCTTGTTTGCACATGTGCAAAAGCACGGGAAATGTTTGATTGTAACAGAGGAGCAACAAAATAATTCTTTCGCGGAAGCGCTGGCCGGACGGATATCAAAAGCCTGTTTCCGCTACCTCGACGCACCGGTGGAAGTTTTAGGTTCGCTAAACCTACCGGCTGTCCCCATGAACATCCATTTGGAAAAAGCCATGTTGCCCAACGAAGAAAAAGTAGCGGCCGCATTGAGCCGGTTATTACATGCCTGATGCTAATGGCGCGTCAATAATCTTTCCATCTTTCATATGTACCACACGGTCGCTCATGGCAGCAAGGTCTTCATTATGCGTAACTATTAAGAAGGTTTGTCCGAACTGATCCCTGAGCCTGAAAAACAAATGATGCAGGTCCCTGGCATTTGCGCTATCCAGGTTGCCCGAAGGTTCATCGGCCATGATGATATCCGGTTTGTTGATCAATGCCCTGGCTACGGCCACCCGCTGTTGCTCGCCACCCGATAACTCACCGGGTTTATGGTTCATACGATGCGAAAGGCCAAGAGAATCGAGGAGTTCTTTCGCCCGCTGAATGGTTTCTTTTTTTGATGCCCTCGCGATCCAACCCGGGATGCATACATTTTCAAGCGCGTCGAATTCGGGCAGGAGATGGTGAAACTGAAAAATGAACCCGATATGGCGGTTACGGTAACGGGCAAGCGAAGAACCTTTCAAGGTATCGATACGTTCCCCTTTCAGCCATAATTCCCCTTTATCCGGTTGATCAAGCGTACCCAGGATATGCAATAAAGTGCTTTTTCCCGCGCCGGATGAGCCTACAATAGACACGATCTCCGATGCTTTCACCGATAAATCAACCGACTTCAATACATGCAGCTTCCCGTAATATTTTTCAATTTTCCTGGCTTCTAACATAGGCCGAAAATAGTCAATTATTCATACCCAATATTGGCCATCCTGGCTTTCCGAACCATTCCGCTTACCGGTTGTTGATCTCAAAAAGGGCGCCGGATGCAATACCAGGCTTGAATTACAAAGGTTACGTTAAATATCGGTAGCCCTGTTGATAAAGACATTTGGATATTTCATTTGAACGTATACATTTGCAAAAATTAAACCCTTAAGAAGATGTTCTGGACACTTGAATTAGCTTCACACCTCGAAGATGCTCCCTGGCCAGCCACCAAGGATGAATTGATTGATTACAGCATCCGCAGCGGAGCGCCCATTGAAGTGATTGAAAATCTCCAGGAGCTGGAAGATGAAGGCGAGATTTATGAAGGACTGGATGATATCTGGCCAGATTATCCCAGCCAGGAAGATTTCTTTTTCAACGAAGACGAATATTAATGCTGTTCAACAGCGCTACAATTGCAAAAGCCATTCGCTCATCACGAATGGCTTTTTTTTAATCATACTCCGCGCTTACGAAGGTCTTGCTTAGATCGTCAGTTTGATCCGGAACGAACCGTCGGTGATATTTTTAGTCACGAGCGTGCCTCCGGTATTGTTTACAGCCGAAAAACTGAATGTACCTTCGAGGAACCCACCGGTATCTGATGTGATGGTGATGCTGCCTGAACCAATAACAGCGGAAGCAGAATATGCTGTAAATGGTGATGTGGTTAACGCGTAAGTGGCAGTTGCGAAACTGGTTGACCCGATGGCATAAGTACCAGGGCCGGTATAACTTGGGATCGCGACATTGATTTGCCCATCGCTACCGGTTCCTGCAAATGAACATACCCCACTGGTAATGATGGCCTGAACAGCAAGGCTGGCGTTAAAATTAGCCCCATCAACTTTCGCGGTCATGGTGCCGTTACCTGTGTTATTGTTGTTGTTATTATCATCGTCTTTACTGCAACTGAATAAAAACGTGGAGAGCAACATGGAGAACAGTACGGTTTTCAAAGTTTTCATAATACTTAATTTTGGTTTAGTGATGACGCTAAATTAAGTGCAATGAAAAACCCAAACCATACCGTGCAGACGGTATTTTAATCGGAATCCTACCCTTTTAACCGGCCAAATTTGAATTTAAAGTAAACCAGGAGCATTGATAAGCAGCAAATGATGCCGTTACAAATGATGACAGGCCAGAGTTTCATGCCAATGCCATAAACCAGCCAGACAATGGTGCTGAAAAATACAATCAGGATCATTGCCAGGCTCAGGTCGCCTACGCTCCTTGTTTTCCAAACACGGTACACCTGGGGCATGAAGGTGATGCTGCTGAGCAGGGAGCCCAGGTGCCCGGTTATTTCAAGCCAGTTCATGAAGATTATTTTTCCATTTGTTCTATGACCGCCTGTGTAACGCCCGTAAAGGAGAAACCTCCATCATGGAAGAGGTTTTGCATCGTAACCATTCGTGTCAGGTCGCTGAACATCGCTACGCAGTAATTGGCGCAATCGGCGGCGCTGGCATTTCCGAGCGGGCTCATTTTTTCCGCATAGGAAATAAATCCGTCGAAGCCCTTTACCCCGCTGCCGGCTGTTGTGCGGGTCGGGCTTTGCGAAATGGTATTCACGCGTACATGCTTTTTTACGCCATAATGGTATCCAAAACTACGTGCCACACTTTCGAGCAGCGATTTGGCATCTGCCATTTCATTATAATCAGGGAATACGCGCTGGGCGGCGATATAAGTCAGCGCGACCACGCTGCCCCAGTCGTTGATCGCATCTTTTTTCATGCAGGAAGCCAGCACCCGGTGCAGGCTCATGGAAGAAATATCGAGGGTTTTGGCGTTGAAGCCGTAATCAATTTCCGTATAGTGTTTTCCCTTGCGCACATTCAGGCTCATGCCAATGGAATGTAAAATAAAATCGAAACCGCCGCCAAAATGTGCCATGGCCTGGTCAATCAGTTTATCAACATCTTCATTATTGCTCACGTCGCATGGGATTACAGGCGCCTGAACCTGTTCGGCGAGTTTATTGATTTCACCCATCCTCAGGGCAACGGGCGCGTTCGTCAATACCAGTTGGGCGCCCTCATCAAAACAACGGATCGCGGTGATCCATGCAATGGATTTTTCATCCAACGCGCCGAAAATAATTCCTTTCTTTCCTTTTAGTAATTGATTAGCCATACAGTTAGGTTTTGTCTGTGCAATATTCGGTAAATGTACGGAGATATTGTGTGAGGATTACCCACCAACCAATTCACGGGCGTTTTCGAGGGCGGCGGTGCTTGGCCTTTCCCCGCTCAGCATGCGGGCGATGGTTTCAATGCGCTCATCCTTACTGAGTGCGCGCACACGGGTTTTCACTTTACCCAGTTCTTCCTGCTTATATACATAAAAATGGGCATTGGCTTTCGCCGCGATCTGGGGCTGGTGCGTAATGGCGATCAACTGGTGTTCTGTACCAAGTTCCTGCATGATCAAGCCCACCTGCCTGGCGGCTTCCCCGCTGATGCCTGTATCAATTTCGTCAAATATCAATGTAGGCAATTTCATTTTGGATGCCACCAGCGATTTAATGCTGAGCATCAATCGGCTCAATTCGCCACCGCTGGCCACTTTGCCAATGGGCTCAAAACGGTTGGTTTTATTGGCATCAAACAAAAATGAAATGCCATCGATCCCGGATGCATTGAGTGGTGACGGGACAATGGATACCTGCATCCTTGCGTTGGGCATGCCTACTTTATGGAGCAAGGCATTGACTTCTTTCACTAAGTTTGGCGCTTTTTTTGACCGGATAACGGATAAGGCTTCCGCAATTTTCATGGCCTCGGCTTGCAAGGAGGAAACCTGTTTTTCCAATGCGGAAACCTGGTCGTTCAGTTGTTCAGATTGGCCTAATTTTAGCGCCAATTCTTCCTGCAATGCCATCAGCCCTGATGCATCCTGCAGACCATGTTTTTTCATCAGGCTGTAATAAGCCGAGAGGCGGTCCTCCACCCATTGCAACCTTTCGGCGCTCAGGTCCATCGCATCATTGACCCTTTGCAATTCATCTGAAATATCCGTAATCTCCACCTGCGCGCTTTGCAGTCGCTCCAGCAAAACGGGCAATTCGGGATGGTACCCAGCCACTTGCTTAAGCTTTTGGGCGATGGCTTTTAATTGCTGGCCAAGGGGCTGCTCCCCTTCTGTAAGGGATTCCACAGAAGCAGTCAACTGTTGTTTTACTGTTCCGGCATGTGTGAGAAGCTTAATCTCCTTTTCCAGTTCCTCCAGTTCCTGGTCTTTTATGTGCAATGCCTGTAATTCGTCGAACAGGTATTGATGATAATCTTTTTCCTGGCTGGCCCTGCGTTGCCTGTTGCGCGCCTCCTGCAAATTTTTACGGGCGGCGTCATATGCTGAAAAACGGGCAGACAATTTTCGCGCATCATCCGAACAACCACAAAAAGCGTCTAAGGCTTCCCGTTGAAAATCTTCCCGTCCCACATCCAGTGTATCAAATTGCTGATGCAGGTCAACGAGCCATCCGCTGAGTTCACGCAGTTGCGCCAGGTTCACCGGTGTGTCATTGACGAAGGCCCGGGATTTTCCCTGCGGACTGATTTCCCGGCGGATGATGATTTCTTCCGAAACGTCAAGGTCGTTATGCAAAAAAAACTCCTGCAACCGATCCCCCAACGGGATCCTGAACAAAGCTTCCACCACCAGTTTGCGGTCAGGTTCATGAAGTACCTGCGTATCCGCACGGTCGCCCAACACCAATCCCAATGCACCCATCAGGATACTTTTACCGGCCCCGGTTTCACCTGTGATGATGTTCAAGCCATCCGAAAAACGGATATCAAGTTCATCAATGATGGCATAATGGCGTATGGAAAGCTGTATCAACATCTGCCGGCAAATTAGCTAAAAATAAATTCTCATCGCGGATGGTTTTGCTTTCTTCTGAAGGGTTTTATCCACGAAAAAGCCCGTTCGGGTGGAACGGGCTTTTTTACTATTTACAGGAAGTCCTTATTTCACTTCCATTGAATCGTAGAGATCGGTATCAGCGAGGATTCTACCGCAGTTCTCGCAGACCATCACCTTCTTGCGGAGGCGGATTTCGCTTTGCTTTTGGGGTGGGATGGCATGGAAACAACCGCCGCAACTGTCACGCTCAACCGGCACTACCGCCAATCCGTTGCGGTAGTTTTTCCGGATACGGTCATAACTGACCAACAGGCGCTCATCCACATGCTGCCTGGCATCAGCGGCCATAACGTTGTATTCTTTTTCTTCCTTGTCTGTTTCGCTGATGATTTTTTCCAGTTCAGCTTTTTTAGCGGCCAGGTTTGATTCCTTGGCGGCAACTGCTTTCTTAGCGAGGTCGAGCTGACGGGCTTTTTCAGCGATTTCTTCAGTAGCGTCCTTGATATGCTTTTCGCAAAGCTTTTCTTCCAGCTGCTGCATTTCGATCTCCTTGTTGATCGCTTCAAATTCGCGGCTGTTCTTTACGTTTTCGCTTTGCTTCTCATATTTATTGATCAGGGCCTGGGCTTCCTTGATGGCTTCCTTCTTTTGCTCAATAAACTCCTGGATACCATTGATTTCTTCTTCCACCCTTACCTGGCGGGCGTGCAAACCTTCGATTTCGTCTTCGAGGTCTTTCACTTCCATCGGTAATTCCCCTTTCAGGATTTGTACTTCATCAAGCTTGCAGTCGATTTTCTGCAAACGAACCAGTGACAATAATTTTTCCTCAACTGAGAATTCTTTAACTGAAGCCATAAGTATGATTGTTTTTCGTCCAGACTTCCCGCGCTTAGGTAAAATAGCGCACAGGATTCGTTTGAACTGCAGTTTTTAGGACGGCAAAGGTAGGAAATTTTTCCCGCAAAACATCATGCAGGAGGTCAATGGTAAACTGTTCGCTTTCAAAGTGGCCGATGTCCGCCAGCAACATCTTTCCCTCTGCATCAAAAAATTCATGGTACTTGATGTCGGCTGTCACATAAGCGTCAGCACCGGCCGACAATGCCGTGCCGGTCAGGAAACTTCCCGCACCCCCACATAAGGCCACCCGGCTAACCTGGTCCTTTTCACAACCGCTGTGACGGATAACCGGAACATTAAATTTTTGTTTAAGTAAACTCAGGAAATCACTTATATTCATTTTGTTAGACAAATTACCAATTATGCCGCTACCTGCGGTTTGCAAAGTATTATTCAGGGCCACCTGCTGGTAGGCAATCTCTTCATAAGGATGTGCCTGCCGCATAGCCTGGAGCACTTTTCCACTGAGCCAGGATGGGTATACAAGCTCCAGTTTGGTTTCCGGTTCCAGGTGCCGTTGCCCTTTTTCACCCACAAATGGGTTGGCAGCATCCCCGGCCATAAAACTGCCCTCCCCTGTCGTGCTGAAACTGCATTCGCTGTATTCGCCAATATGCCCGGCCCCGGCCGCGAACAAGGCATCCAATAAACGGCCCTTTTCCGCATGGGGTACATACAGTTCCAGTTTCTCGAGCAAACCTTTTTTAGGGACCAGCACTTTTTGATCCTGAAGGCCAAGTTTATTGGCCATCCAGCCGCTTACCCCATCGCTAACATTATCCAGGTTGGTATGGATGGCATACAAGGCAATATCATGTTTAATGGCATAAATCAGGGCCTGTTCCACATAAGTCCTTCCCGTAATTTTTTTCAACCCCCTGAACACAATCGGGTGGTGCGAAACCAGCAGGTTGCAACCCCTTTCTTTTGCCTCCCTGATCACAGCTTCCGTGGCATCCAGGCTGACCATCACTCCTGAACAGTCCCAATGGGGGTTACCCGTAATCAGCCCGGCATTGTCATAATCTTCCTGTAAAGCCGGGGGCGCT
Organism: Chitinophagaceae bacterium UBA2375; assembly: GCA_002343985.1. Classification (GTDB taxonomy): domain Bacteria; phylum Bacteroidota; class Bacteroidia; order Chitinophagales; family Chitinophagaceae; genus Ferruginibacter. The sequence goes on from DDTB01000014.1 coordinate 25,441, forward strand.
TTTTCTTCCAATACCGATATAATATCCCGGATATTCATACTGCAAAATTTTACTGGTTGAAGTTAGCGGATTCGTTCATTCGAACCCCAAAAAAAATCCCTTTCCGGTTCGGGAAAGGGACTGGATCAATTTGCAATCAATTTTATTTCACTTCCAGCTTCAACAGGCTTTGCCCGTTCAGGAAGCCCTCCAGTTCATCGCCCACCACACATTCGCCCACACCGGCAGGGGTACCTGTAAAAATCAGGTCGCCGATATTCAGCGAAAAGTAGTTTGAGATATGCGAAATAATGCTGTCAAAACTAAAAATCATCTGTCCCGAATTTCCCTGCTGCACCGTTTCATTATTTTTATTCAGGGAAAAGTTGATGTTCTTTTTATTAAAGTCTGGTGTCAGGTCAATGAATTTCCCTACGGCGGCGGAATTGTCGAATGCTTTAGCCTTTTCCCATGGCAGCCCATTTTTCTTGCATTCGTCCTGTATATCGCGGGCTGTAAAATCAATACCTACGGTAATGGCATTATAATAATTGGCCGCATGCCTTTCCTGGATGTACTTTCCATTTTTGCAAACCCTCAGCACCAGTTCACATTCATAATGCAGTTCATTGGTGAATTCCGGGTAATAAAAGGGAGTATGGGCCTGTAACAGTGCGCTCTTTGGCTTCATGAAGATCACCGGCTCTTCTGGTACGGCATTCCCCAACTCGGCAGCATGGTCAGCATAGTTCCTTCCTATACAAATTATCTTCATAGCACGTTTTTATCGGGTTTTCGACTTTGAAGGACGAAAATAATAAACAATACACATTAAAAAAAAATAAGGTCCGGATATTATTCAGGCTTAAAGCTGAGCTGGTTATAGCGGGTCATCGTATCATTAATACCCGCCGTGGCGAAGGATTCGATGATCTCAACGGATTTCTCCACTTTATACCTAACAGTAGGCAATTCATCCGGTTTCCATTTCCCCAGTACAAAATCGGCCTGCAGGCCCTTTGGAAAATGGTTACCGATGCCAAACCGGAGTTTTGGGTAAACATCGGTTCCGAGGATGGCCTGAATATCTTTCAATCCGTTATGGCCGCCGTGCGTACCTGCAGGCCTGAGCCTGATTTTGTCGAGCGGTATCGATAAATCATCCACCACGGTAAGGGTTTGTTCGAGTGGGACTTTTGTTTTTTCGAGCCAGTATTTAAAAGCACGCCCGCTCAGGTTCATATATGTGGTTGGGCACACACAAGTAAACTGTTTGCCCTTCCATGATATGCTTGCCACATAAGCCAATCTGTCAACCGCGAAGCTGCCTCCGTGCTTTTGCACAAATGCGTTCAGCACATCAAACCCGATATTGTGCCGCGTATGCGCGTATTCATTACCGGGGTTTCCCAATCCAACTAACAGAAACTTGTTCATATATGCCGATGATCCGGTAATGGGTGAAGAAAAAGATGCTTGGTTTAGAGTTTGTCGTTGAGGTATTGTTCCAATTCCATTTCTGTCTTAATCAACACATCGCGTGTTTTACTTCCCTGGTTCGGGCCAACAATGCCCGCGGCTTCGAGCTGGTCCATCAAGCGGCCGGCGCGGTTATACCCCAGTTTCATTCGGCGTTGCAGGAGCGAGGTACTGCCTGTCTGGCTGCTTACGATCAAACGCGCGGCATCTTCAAATAAGCTGTCTTTGTCGTTGATGTCAAAATCCCTGCCCTCCATTTCTTTTTCATCCACATATTCCGGGAGGAGGAATGCCTGCGGATAGCCGCGTTGCTCACCGATGAAATCAACGATCTTATCCACTTCGGGGGTATCAACAAACGCGCACTGCAGGCGAACCAGCTCCCCGTTGTAGCTGATCAGCATGTCGCCCTTTCCTATCAATTGTTCGGCTCCGCCAATATCGAGGATGGTGCGGCTGTCGATCTTACTGCTCACTTTAAAGGCAATACGGGCAGGGAAATTCGCTTTGATGGTACCGGTGATGATGTTCACGGATGGGCGTTGTGTGGCGATGATCAGGTGGATGCCAATGGCACGTGCCAGCTGTGCGAGGCGGGCAATGGGCATTTCCACTTCCTTACCGGCCGTCATGATCAGGTCGGCAAACTCATCAATCACCAGTACAATGAATGGCAGGAACTGGTGACCTTTTTCGGGGTTCAGTTTACGCGCCATGAATTTTTCATTGTACTCCTTGATATTGCGGCAACCTGCTTCTTTCAACAAGTCGTAGCGGGTATCCATTTCAATACAAAGCGCATTGAGGGTATGGATCACTTTTTTGGTATCGGTAATGATGGACTCTTCTTCATTAGGCAGTTTGGCCAGGAAATGCCGCTCTATGGTGCGGTAAATGCTCAATTCCACTTTCTTCGGGTCAACCAGCACAAACTTCAATTGCGAAGGGTGTTTTGAGTATAGTAATGATACAAGGATGGCGTTCAATCCAACCGACTTACCCTGGCCGGTGGCGCCCGCCATCAGCAGGTGGGGCATGCTTGCCAGGTCAACTATGAAATTCTCATTATCAATTTTCTTACCGATGGCTATTGGCAACAAATAACTATTCTTCTGGAACTTTTCCGATGAGAGCAGGGTTTTCATGCTCACCAGTGTTTTCCGGGCGTTTGGCACTTCAATACCTATAGTGCCTTTACCCGGTATCGGCGCGATGATACGGATACCCAATGCCGCCAGGCTGAGGGCGATATCATCCTCCAGGTTTTTGATCCGGGAGATGCGCACGCCTGCTGCCGGGATGATTTCATATAAGGTTACGGTAGGGCCAACGGTAGCGGATATGCGCTGAATTTGGATATCGTAATTCTTCAGCGTGTTGATGATCTGGTTTTTATTATTCTCCAGTTCCTGCGGGTCCTGTACAATTTTCTCGCTGCCATGGTTTTCCAAAAGGTCGAGGCTTGGGTATTTATAATCCCGGAGGTCGAGCACCGGATCGTATGGTTTGGATGCCAGCACTTTTTCAGCGGCTTTTTCCTGTTCTTCCACCGGCTCTTCGAAGGTTTTAATTTCGAGTTCCAGGCCGGATGCATCCACCGGCTTTTGCTTAGGCAGTTTTTGAGGAGTTTGAATATGTATCGGCGCTAATTCGGGCTCCGGCTCCGGCTCGTTGATTTCGGGAATTTCCAATACAGGCTCATCCGCAACTTTTTCCACGAGGGTCAGTTCCGGCGTGGCAGGTGCATCGTCTGCCGGCAAAGATTCAAGTGGCTTTACCTGTTTTTTCGTAGCGGACATTATGGGTTCAAGCGGCAGGGAATCATCACCCTCCCCTTCTTCATGATCGTTCACAGGAACGGGTAAAGGTTGTTCAGCAGCAGGCACCAACGGCGCTTGTTTCTTTCTGGTGAAATCAAAATCCGGGTTGAATCGCCAAATGACATACGAGAGGAAGCCCACGCCAATAACACCAATTGTCCCGATTTTCCCAATGGTTTGATACAGCCAGTTCCGGCTCATATCGCCCACTGCGCCCCCCCACGGAAAAGCAGACCCGCCAAAGGCAACCGATGCTGTTACGCTGATAAGGGGTAGCCCTACAATAATATATTTCAGGTTCCTCTTTACGGAAAAAACAGGGCGGCCAAAAAACAGGTTTACGCCTACCACAAAAAAGAGGGAGCATACCAGGTAAGAGGCGATGCCAAAACCTTTGTAGATGAAAAAATGGGAAATAAAAGCGCCAAAAGTACCCATGAGGTTATCCACTTCCACGTCGGTACCCAGGAGCAGTTTACTGCCCTGGCTGAACACTTTATCCTGGTCTTCATCCCAGGTAAACAAATAAGAAGTGAACGCTACAAAAAAGAGGATGGCAAATAAAATACAGACGCTGCCGGCTATTTTATGGGTGCGTTCATCTTTGAGTAACTGACCAACTTTTACCTGCTCAACCGTTTCCTGCTTCAGGCCTTCGGATTCAGGGGATGTGGATTTTGATTTCGTTTTCTTAGCCATTGAGTACAAATGAGTACAAAGATATAAATTAAATGCTCCACATAGGGCTGTGTAAAAGCCCTGTGCCGCATGTAGACGAATTTATGTAGGTTTGAGAGTAAACTCAGAGGATTGAAAACTTTTTTTTTCACAGTATGGTTGATATGTTCTGCCATTTTGGCCCGGGCACAATACGCCACCGGCGATCCGCCCATTGTTTCCAACAATAAGCAGCTTGTATTCGACCTGGAACCTGATACCGGGTTATACATTGATTCCATGGGAAGGGTAAGCAAACCGGAAGATATTTTATCCCAGGATTTTGTGCCGATGGCTTCTGTCCCATTTCGAAAAAAAATACCAAGGCGTTTATCGGAAGTCAGTTTTTATTACCGGTTCAGGATCCAAAACCCGGATACAGGTATGGCCAGGCTCTACTTATATCCAGGGATGTACCACAGTGATATGGACCTGTTCTATTTGAACGACACTGGCCTGGTCAGGGAAAAAGACCTTAAACCCCGCGAAGGCTTTGTGTCCCTGCAAATACCTTCCGGCATGAACAGGGAATATGTGCTTTGCCTGACATTAACCCGAAGCGATAATAATACCCTTAGCGCCAGGCTGATCAGGCCATCATACCTCGACGATTATGTGCGGCAACTCACCACTTATGCCTACAACCGGAAAGTTGTCGGATTTGTTACTTGCGGCGTATTGATCATGATGCTCGCATTTTGCATACTGAATTATGTATCGAGCCGAAAACCGGAGTACTTTTATAATGCCCTGTTTTCCATCTTCATGTTCATGATCATTTTCGCTTATGCGCAATATTATAACAAGCCGGGTCGGACTTTTGGGGAATTTTTCGGTTACTGGTGGCTGATCCTGCTGCACATCGGATACATGTGTTACATACAGTTTTCCAGGAAGTTCCTCGACACAACCAATAAAGACAAAACGATTGACAGGCTTTTCCGTTTTGAAATCGCGGCCTTACTGGTCCTGATGCTGGCCTATTCCTTTGTGCATTTCTTCACAAAAGAAGTGAAATGGGATTATTACCTGGAAACCATCATGAAAATTACCGTAGTGGGCATCAGCATTATATACGTAATCATGGGCCTGAAAAACAAGGACAGGCTGATGAATTACCTGGCTATCGGCAGCGCATTTAATGTCGCCTTCGCATTCATCGCCCTTTGGCTGCAAACGCAGAGTACCAGTTCAACCAGGGTGCTCGGCTCTTCCATTTTCTATTTTGAATTAGGAATTATCTTCTCACAATTCTTTTTCCTGCTGGGGCTTACTTACAAAAACCGCGTCGCCCTGATTGATGAAATCAAATACAAGGAAGCCCTGAGGCTGAACCAGGAAAAAGCGGCATACGAACAGCAACTGGCCATTTACAAGGCACAACAATCGGAACGAAACCGCATCAGCGCCGACATGCACGACGACCTGGGCGCGGGCATGACCACCATCCGTTTGTACAGTGAGCTTGCCAAGAAAAAAATAGGGGATCAACCCATCCCAGAAATTGAAAAAATTTCAAATGCCGCCAATGAATTACTGGTGAAGATGAATGGCATTATCTGGAGCATGACAGACAGCAATGACAGCCTCGACAACGCCATTGCCTACATCCGCAGTTACGCGCTTGAATACCTGGAACACGCCGGCATCCGTTGCTTTGTGCAGATTCCGGACCGATTGCCCCGTTTTGTGCTCAATGGGGAACTTAGAAGAAATATTTTCCTGGTTGTAAAAGAAGCCCTGAACAATATCGTAAAGCACTCCGGCGCCACTGAAGTGCATATTTCCCTGAACAAAGAGCCATTGGGCCTAAGCCTGACCATCCAGGATAATGGAAAAGGATTTGACGGGCAAAACATACGCCGTTTTGGCAATGGCCTGCAAAACATGAAAAAAAGGATGGAAGAGTTTGGCGGCGAGTTCAGTATCAGCAACCAAAACGGCACATTGATCAGGCTGTATAAACAAACACGCGATCAGTCTTTTTTGTAAACAGCCCATGCCATACAACACCAACCTGCAATCAATGACACTCCGCCGAATGGCGTAACCATGCCCAGCCAGCGGAACTGGCCTAAGCCAGCATATTGTGTGTAGGTGAGGGCGTAAAGGGAGCCGCTGAAAATAATGATCCCGGCTACAAAGCATCGGCAGGCCCATAGCATGGCTTTACTGGGGAATGATTGAAAGAGTATGGCCGCGATGATGAGCGCGAATACATGATAAAACTGGTACCTGACGGCTGTTTCAAAAGTCTGCAACTGATAAGCTTCGAATATTTTCTTTAACCCGTGAGCTGCAAATGCACCGAGCGCTACTGATAAAGCGCCGAATAAAGCGCCAAGCGTTAAAAATCCTTTATGCATGATCGTTAGTTTTCGGGGCCGATTACGGAATCGAGGCTGTTGGCCGATAAGCCATCAGCATGCAGCTTGAGTTTTGCCTGCTGGTAAAAAGGTTCCCTTTCCGCCAGTTTTTGCTGGATAAAATACAGCAACTCGGCCTCATTGACGTTTTTTAATAATGGCCTTTGCGACCTGTCGGCCATCACCTGTTGCAGGAGATAAGCCGGCGTAGCCGAAAGGTAAATGGTAAACCCTTGTTCATTCATCCATTCCATATTGCCATGGAAACAAGGCGTCCCGCCCCCGCAGGCAATGATGGCGCGGTTAATACCCAGGGTCCGGCGCAGGGTCAGGGTTTCGCGCATCCTGAAATATTCTTCACCCCTTTGCTCAAAGATATCGGTAACGGATAAACGCTCAGAAGAGGTAATCATGTCGTCGAGGTCATAGAAAGGCCATTCGTGTGTGGCCGCCCAACGGCGCCCCCAGTGCGATTTCCCGGAACCCATAAAACCGATCAGATAGATGCGCATGGCGATGTTACAGCCGGATATTCCGGCACTGTAAATATACAGGTAATATGATTTGCCGGGAAGATTTGAGTCATGCGTAATGGTTCCTCGATCAGGAACAAAGGCATCATAAACTGAAAAAAAAAGGGAAATGCTTTTAGTACGACTTCTTCTTGTAATCGCCCCTTTTCCAGGCCTTGATAAACTCAGACCAGGCAAAAGGGTTAAAAATGTTTTGCGGTGCAATCTGGCCCGAATAATAGAGGTTCCTAGATTTTTGCCTGAGGTACATGTTGGAAGCCTCCCGACCGTCGGCCGGCAATGTCGCCATCAGCAAGCGTCGCGTAGCCGCGTTATTGTTGCTGCGCGCGATGGATATATCGTCATCAGGAACTTTGGTATTGATAAAATCACGTTCAAACTGTTCCCGGGTAACCCTTGGCCGGATGATTGTAGCCGGGAGGTACACCGTATCATTCACCATCAACTGGATCACACTATGCTGGTTACCCTTCAGGTCTTTGGGGATCGACATCAGCACAGACTTAAAACCCACACTGGTAAACTCCACCTGGTCGCCTTTGATCACCACAATGCTGAACACGCCCCTGTCGTTGGTAATCGTGCCACGGTTCTGGCCCTTGACCACGATGCTCGCTGAAGGCACTGCCCGCAGGCTGTCGGCCGTCATCACCACACCATATAATTGCACCACGGAGTCCTGGAAAGATTCAAACTGCGCACGCACACCAACCGGGATCAGTAAGGTAAGAAGGAGTATAAATCGGAATGTTTTGGTCATTCAATCGTTGGTTAAAGGGCGTTGCATTTTAACAACCCAATCAAAGCTAGGTTCATTCTTTCGACAAAATAAGAACAATTACCCGTTTCCGAAACAAAGTACGGTGGTCAATGGTTAATTTTGCAAACAGTTATTTCATTTTAACAATTTGTTCGACAATGACCCAGGAAGATATACTCAAAGCCCTCAGTAATGTGCAGGAACCGGATCTCGGAAAAGACCTCGTGACATTAAATATGGTAAAAGATATACATATTGATGGCAACAATGTGTCATTTACCGTGGTGTTGACCACACCGGCTTGCCCTATGAAAGATATGATCAGCAATGCCTGCAAAAACGCCGTGACATTGCTTGTGAATAAAGAAGCAGTGGTAACAGTCAATTTCAGCAGCCAGACCAGCAGCAACCGCCAGGACCCAAAAACCATTTTAAGCGGTGTCAAAAATATCATTGCGGTAGTGAGTGGAAAAGGTGGCGTAGGTAAAAGCACGGTTGCGGCAAACCTCGCGCTCGCGCTTAAGGAAGGCGGGGCTAAAGTAGGACTGATGGACGCGGATATTTATGGGCCAAGCCAGCACATTATGTTCGGCATCAGGGGCGAAAGGCCTTTGATGAAAGATGATGGCGGTAAGGGCAAGATCCTGCCAATTGAAAAGTTTGGCATACAGGTGATGAGCATCGGGTTGCTGATCGATGAAAAGCAAGCCGTGGTATGGAGGGGCCCTATGGCCAGCAGTGCCATCCGCCAGTTTGTGACAGATGTTGACTGGGGCGAACTGGATTACCTGATTATTGATATGCCACCCGGAACCGGCGACATCCATTTAACCATTGTACAAACCGTACCGGTAACCGGCGTCATTGTTGTTACTACCCCGCAACTGGTGGCGCTTGCCGACGCGAAGAAAGGGATTGCCATGTTTGGACAAGCACAGTTGAAAGTGCCCGTCATCGGTTTGGTTGAAAACATGAGTTATTTCACACCTGCCGAACTGCCGGAAAGCAAATATTATTTATTCGGAAAAGAAGGCGGTAAAAACCTGGCGGAAGAATTCGACATTCCATTGTTAGGCCAAATACCCATTGTACAAAGCATCCGCGAAGGCGGCGATATAGGCATCCCCGTCATGGTCAGTGATGATCAAATCAGCCGGAAGGCTTTTGAAGCCTTTGCCGCGAACGCGGTCAGGGGCATCGCCATGCGGAATGCCAATTTGCCCGCCACCGAAATACAGGAAGTACTGGTATAACCGCAAACATCAACCTGTATGAACCTGCGCATACCGCATATGACATTCAGCCTGCAACTCTTTAATTTGTTGCTCACAGCTTATATATTGCCGGCATGCCATAGTTCAAAAAATAACAAACAGCCAATGCCATCGGAGCAAAAAGCATATCAGCCCGGAACCTTCGACCAGCAGGGGCACAGGGGTTGCCGGGCGCTCATGCCGGAAAACAGCATCCCCGGCATGATTTATGCTTTGGGTTCGCCCGCATCCACGCTCGAAATGGATGTGGTCGTCAGCCGCGACCAAAAGGTTTTGTTATCGCACGAGCCCTTTTTCAATCACGAAATCAGTACCGGCCCGAAAGGGGAAACCATCACTGCGGAAAATGAAAAATCCTATAATATCTACCGGATGGATTATGATGAAGTCCGGAGATTTGATGTAGGGCTCAAGCCGCATCCGCGCTTTCCCCGCCAACAAAAAATCCCCGCGTACAAGCCCCTGCTTTCCGAACTCATCGATAGTGTGAGGGAAGCGATGATGACCAGGCGCAGGCCTTTCCCATATTTCAATATTGAAATCAAGAGTTTGCCAATTACGGACCATACGTATCATCCGGCACCTGATATTTTTGCCGACCTGGTTTTGCGTGTGATAACGGAGAAGGATATACGAAATTACTGCATCATCCAATCGTTCGACATACGCCCCCTGCAATACATCCACCGCAAGGATCCAGGTATCCCCACAGCCTTGCTGATTGATGAAGGCGACCAACGTTCCTTGAAAGCACAATTAGATGAACTTGGTTATACACCCGCGGTGTACAGCCCGCATTATTCGCTGGCCACGCCCGAACGCATCCGCGAAGCGCATGATTTGGGCATGAGGATAGTGCCCTGGACGGTAAACGACAAGGAAACTATTCAACGCTTAAAACAAGCAGGCGCCGATGGTGTAATCAGTGACGATACAGGTTTGTTTGATTGATTTTCAGCCCTGGAATTTTTCATCCCCCATCCCAAGCCAGTCTAACGCGTTTTTCCTGAGGAGTTGATCTTTTAATTCCGGCTCATAACCCATTGATTCGATCAGGGAACCGGGCACATGCTCCCCTAACGGAAACGGATAATCGCTTCCCATACAAATATGACGCCCGCCAAAAAGCGCAAGCACGTAGTCCAGGGCCGCAGGGTCGTGCACCAGGCTGTCGATCCAAAAACGCCCTATATAATCCCTCGGATTAACAGGGTTATCAATGGCCACGAGGTCGGGCCGCACATGGAAGCCATGTTCAATGCGACCAATGGTTAATGGAAAAGAACCTCCGCCATGCGCGAATGCCAGCCTGAGTTTCGGAAACCGTTCCATCACCCCGCTGAAAATCATGGAACAGATGGCCCTTGACGTTTCGGCGGGCATACCCACCAGCCAGGGAAGCCAGTATTTCTGCATCTGCTGTTCACCCATCATTTCCCAGGGGTGTACAAATAAAGCGCAGCCCAATTCTTCGGCGCGCCGGTAGAATGGGAAAAATGAGGGATCGCCGAGGTTGATGCCATTGATATTAGTGCCGATTTCGAGTCCGGGCATATTCAGGTCCCGCATGCAGCGCTCCATTTCGCCAATGGCCAGCTCCACATCCTGCATGGGCACGGTACCGATACCTATAAACCGATTAGGCTCACGGCTAACCGTATCCGCAATATGGTCGTTGAAAAAACGGGAAGTTTCCAGTCCGTCGGCAGGTTTTGCCCAATAATTAAACAGCACGGGAATGGTAGAGAGTACCTGCACATCCACTTTTGTATTGTCCATGTCGCGCAGGCGTTCAGTGGCATCAAAACAATTCGTTTCCACTTCACGGAAAAGCTTATCGCCCTTCATCATGCATGCCTTGCAATTGCGGTGTTCCAGGTGAATAAAATCACCATACCCGAATTTTTGCACCCAATTGGGCATGCGTTCAGGCATAATATGCGTATGGATGTCAATCTTCATTAAACTTTCTGGGTTTGGGGGAGTCTAACCAGGTTAGCCCCGTTTCACCGGCGGGCTCATCACAGCGCCGCACTGGCTGCAGGTACGCTTATGCTCATCGGCATAAAAACCTTCCATCACCGGTGGTAATTGTTTCACAATATCAGAAACATGGAGGTATTCTTCGTATAATTTATGCCCGCAGTTTTCGCAAAACCATAAAAACCCGTCATTCTCCGATTCCCTGACTTTCTCAATGACAAGTCCTACCGTATTGGGCCCGCGTTGCGGCGAATGCGGTGTTTTGGGCGGGAGCAAAAACATATCCCCTTCCTTGATATGGATATCGCGTGGCGTGCCATTGTCAATGATCTTCACTACAATATCCCCTTCCAGTTGGTAATACAGTTCCTCCGTTTCATTATAATGGTAATCTTTCCTGGAATTGGGGCCGCCAACCACCATCACTATAAAATTCTCTGCATCCTTATATATGCATTGGTTTCCTACGGGTGGTTTGAGCAGGTCGCGGTGTTCTTCAATCCACTTCTTCAGGTTAAAAGGGGCTGCTATGGGCATACAATCGTTTTTAGGTCAGAAAATTACAGCAATTTTTTTGATAATAGCTACCTTTATCCCATGCATCCCGACATTCCCTACCACCTCGAAAATTATGTGGGTGGGTATTTCATAGCGCCACTCAGCAGCCGCTTTATTGATAACGTCAATCCCGCTACGGGAGCCGTGTACGGACAGGTGCCTGACAGTGGCGAAGCGGATGTGGAACTGGCGGTGACGGAAGCGGAAAAAGCTTTCCCTGCTTGGTCTGCCAGCAGCCCCGAAAAAAGGTTCGCCATCCTGAACCGGATCGCCGACCTGATCGACCAGTACCTGCCTGCACTGGCTGCCGCCGAATCCAATGACAATGGCAAACCGCTTTGGTTAAGCACCGAAGTGGATATCCCCAGGGCATCATCCAATTTCAGGTTTTTTGCCACGGGCATCATGCACTTCGCTTCTGAAAGCCATAACCAGGAAGGGCATTCAGTGAATTTCACATTACGGCAGCCCATTGGCATCGTTGGTTGCATATCACCCTGGAACCTCCCACTGTACCTGTTCACCTGGAAGATAGCGCCCGCTTTGGCAGCAGGAAACTGCGTCATCGCCAAGCCATCCGAAGTAACACCCGTGACCGCTTTTCTCCTCGGAAAAATATGTAAGGAAGCCGGTTTGCCGGATGGGGTTTTAAACATCCTGCACGGCACAGGGCCCTCCTGCGGCGAAGCGATTGTAAGGCACCCGCGCATCAAAGCCATATCGTTTACGGGCAGTACAAGGGCCGGTGCGCACATCGCATCAGTTGCAGCGCCCATGTTCAAAAAATTATCGTTGGAACTGGGCGGAAAAAACCCCACCATTATATTCGCAGATGCCGATTGGGATAAGATGATGTCCACCGTAATACGGTCATCGTTCAGCAACCAGGGGCAGATATGCTTATGCGGAAGCCGTATCCTTATTGAAGAAAGCATCTACGTACAATTCAAATTTGAGTTTGTGGAGCGGGTGCGACAAATCAGGATTGGGGACCCCCTTGATCCCGGAAGCAGACAAGGAGCGATTGTCAGCCAATTGCATTTCGATAAAATTATGGGTTGCATAGCGCTTGCACGCGAAGAAGGCGGCAGGATCCTTTGCGGGGGCAATGCGTACAAACCGGAAGGGCGTTGCGCCAACGGTTATTTCATTGAACCAACCGTTATTGAAAACCTTGGGCCGCAATGCCAAACCAACCGGGAAGAAATATTTGGGCCGGTGGTGACTTTACAACCATTCCGTTCAGCGGAAGAAGCGATAGAACTGGCGAATGCCACCGATTACGGACTGGCGGCAAGCATCTGGACACAGGATATCAGCCGCGCCAATCAATTGGCTCAAAAAATCCAAAGCGGCATTGTGTGGATCAACTGCTGGCTGCAACGGGACCTCCGCACGCCTTTCGGCGGCGTGAAAAACAGCGGTGTGGGCCGCGAAGGCGGATGGGAAGCCCTTCGCTTTTTTACAGAACCAAAAAATGTTTGCATACAGTACGCATAATTTCGTGTACTCATTACTGTTATATCAACAAATACCATGAACCAGGAAATCATACATACCGAATCCGCAGCAAAGCCTTTGGGTGTTTACCCGCATGCGCGCAAAGTGGGCGACCTGCTGTTTTTATCGGGCATCGGGCCGAGAAGCGCAGCCGACAACAGTATACCCGGACTGAAACTGGATGAAGCCGGCAATATCATATCATATGATTTTGAAGCAGAATGCCATGCCGTATTTGCCAATGTGAAAGCCGTATTGGAAGCCAGCGGCAGCAGTTGGGAGAAAATGGTGGATGTAACGGTATTCCTCACCAATATGAAAAAAGATTTTCCTGTTTACAATAAAATTTACGGAGAGTATTTCAAAGGCGTGCTCGCATGTCGCACAACGTTGGAAGTGAAAAGCCTGCCAACCCCTATCTCCATTGAACTGAAAGTCATCGCCACTCTTTAAAATACCAGATAACAACATGGATACACATGTAGGCCTTAGCCCCCAATATAAAAACACGCCTGAGTACGCACGCTACCTCGATGAACAAGACCCCTTACAATCTTTTCGCGAAAAGTTTTACATACCGATCATGCATGGCCGGGAAGCCATTTATTTCACGGGAAACTCACTAGGCCTGCAACCCAGGAGTACACAGGACTATGTGTTGAATGAACTGGAAGACTGGGCCAATTACGGGGTGGAAGGGCATTTGCACGCTCGCAACCCATGGTTGAGCTATCATGAATTGTTCCCCTCCTTATTAAAGGATATTGTCGGCGCGAAAGAACATGAGGTTGTAGTGATGAACCAATTGACAGTTAACCTGCACCTCTTGCTGACCAGTTTTTACCGGCCAAATAAACAAAGGTTTAAGATCATTTGTGAAGCCAAGGCATTTCCTTCAGATCAATATGCGCTTGATTCGCAGGCCGCATTGCATGGTTTTGATCCGGCTGAAGCCATCATCGAAGTAGGCCCCAGCCCGGGCAGGCAGGATATTGACCATGAAGATATCATCAATGCTATTCAATCACATGCCAATGAGTTATCACTGGTGATGTTTAGCGGGGTGAATTATTATACCGGGCAGGTTTTTGATATGGCGTCTATTTGCAAAGCAGCCCATGAAGCCGGCGCACTCTGCGGGTTTGACCTCGCGCATGCGGCAGGAAATGTGGAATTACAATTACATGATTGGGATGTGGACTTCGCGTGCTGGTGCAGTTATAAATACCTGAACAGCGGACCGGGCGGTGTTGCCGGCGCATATATCCATGAACGACATGCAGCCAATACACAACTCCCCCGCATGGCCGGATGGTGGGGACACGACAAAGAAGAAAGGTTTAAAATGGACAGGCATTTCAAGGCCATACCAACCGCTGAAGGCTGGCAATTGAGCAATGCGCCCATCCTGAGTATGGCGGCCCACAAGGCGTCTCTAGACATCTTCGCTGAAGCCGGCATGGACAGAATACTACATAAGGGAAAGCAACTGAATGCATACCTGCAATATATCCTTGACGACATCAACGCGCACCAGTCTGAAAAAGTCATCGACATCATCACGCCCCGTGCTGAAGGCATGAGGGGCTGCCAGGTATCGATGCTGATGTTAAAAGACGGAAAAGAAATATTCCAGGAACTGGGGAAGAAATCGGTGATCGCAGACTGGAGGGAGCCGAATGTGATCCGGGTGGCACCTGTACCACTATACAACCGCTTTGAAGATGTGTACCGCTTTGGCGAAATCCTGGCGGACATGCTTTAACAAAAATGAATTAACAAAAAATATTGTGCTCATGGCAAAACATGTAACGGTCATCGGGGCCGGACTCGTTGGATCACTGTTATCGATTTACCTCTCCCGCAGGGGCTACCGGGTAAGCATATACGAAAGAAGGCCCGACATGCGCAAAGCCAGCATCAGTGCCGGCCGCTCAATCAACCTCGCTTTAAGCGACCGCGGCATCAAAGCTTTGGAGGAAGTAGGCATCATGGACGATATCAGGCCAATTGCCATACCGATGCACGGCCGGTTCATGCATCATATAGATGGCACACATAGTTACCAGCCTTATGGCAAGGAAGGGCAGTTTATCAACTCCGTATCCCGCGGGGAATTAAACAGGAAACTGATGGACCTTGCTGAAAAACATGGCGTAGATATCCATTTCAATCATCGTTGCGACCATGTGAACTGGAATAAGTACGAAATCAGTTTCACGGATACGGAACAGCAGCGCAGTGTGACCAGCAACCAAGACCTGATTTTCGGAAGTGATGGCGCGTTTTCCGCGGCAAGGCTTTCGCACCAGTTGCAGCACGACCGTTTTCAATACCAGCAATATTATATCGATTTTGGCTACAAGGAATTGACAATCCCGCCAGGGCCAGGCAACTCCTTCCTCATGGAGAAAAATGCCCTGCACATCTGGCCCAGGGGAAACTACATGCTGATCGCGTTACCCAATACCGACGGCAGTTTCACCTGCACCCTGTTCTTTCCATTTGAAGGCGACCCTTCATTCGCGAGCCTCGATACACCTGAAAAAGCAAGGCAATTTTTCAATGAAACTTTCGCGGACGCGTCGGCGATGATGCCAGACCTGGAGAAGGAATTTGTACAGAATGCCACATCATCACTTGTAACCGTGAAATGTTTTCCATGGATCAGGGGCGACCGTTTCGCGCTGATCGGAGATGCGGCCCATGCCATTGTACCCTTCTTCGGACAAGGCATGAATTGTGGCTTCGAGGATTGCAGCGTGCTGAATGCATTGATGGAAAAACATGCCGACAATTGGTCGGACATACTTCCTGAATACCAAACCCTGCGTAAACCTGATGGCGATGCCATTGCCGACCTGGCTTTGAATAATTTCGTAGAGATGCGTGATAAAGTGGCAGACCCCACCTTCCTCCTGCAAAAGAAAATTGAAGCCAGTTTTAGCATGAAACATCCGGACAAATGGATACCTGCATATGCGCAGGTGACTTTCAGTCCGCACATCCGCTACAGCGAAGCATTGCGTAATGGAAGCCGGCAGGAAAAAATCATGCAGAAAATCATGGCCATGCCCGATATCGCCAACCGCTGGCAGGATGAACAGGTGGAAAAAATGATTTTACAGGAATTACAACAACAACCATCTTAAATAAATCACTTGTACCGGGTTAACCATTTCATGGAAGATGACAGGGATCAGATACTGGCGTTTATGCAGGCTTATCCGTTCGCCATGATCATGGGCACTGATGCCCGGGGGCGGGTTGTTGCAACCCACCTGCCGCTATTGGTGCATGTTCATGACGATGCCATCATCCTGCGCGGGCACCTGATGAAACGCACAGACCATCACGAAGCCTTCCTGTTAAATCCCGATGTATTGGTTGTGTATAACGGGCCCCAGGCTTATATCAGCGCATCATGGTACACCGAACCAGCCATCGCGAGCACCTGGAACTACATGGCCGTTCATGCCAGGGGCAGGATACAATTCATGAATGATAAAGGCACAATAGATGCCATCCGGGAATTGACGGATCAATATGAACCGTTATCAAGTATGGCAGGTTTCAATCAATTATCCGGCGCATACGTCAGCCAACATGTGAAAGCCATCGTGGGATTCGATATCCAGATCAACCATCCGGAAGCTGTATTCAAACTCAGCCAAAACTGTGATCAAAAGAGCTATGACAACATCATAACGGAGTTGCATAAACGAAATATAGGGCAGGACAAAGCCCTGGCGGAAGAAATGAGCCGAAGGCGGAAAAAATAAACAGCACATGAACAGATCATCACTGGTACAGCAAATCCGCGAAAAAAAATCCTATCTCTGTGTAGGGCTTGATACGGATATTGATAAAATACCTGCTCACCTGAGGGAAGACAAAAACGCGATTTTGAATTTTAATAAAGCCATCATTGACGCGACGCGTGATTATTGCGTGAGTTATAAAATCAATACGGCATTTTATGAAGCTATGGGTGCAAAAGGCTGGGAGATCATGGCTGAGACAGCAGCCTATATCCCCAGCACACACTTCTCTATAGCCGACGCAAAGCGGGCGGATATAGGAAACACTTCTTCTTATTACGCGCGCGCATTTTTTGAAGAGCTTGGTTTTGACGCGGTGACCGTAGCGCCATATATGGGTGAAGACAGCCTCTCACCCTTCCTGTCGTATACAAATAAATGGACCATTGTACTGGGGTTAACGAGCAACCCCGGCGCACGCGATTTTGAATTACAAAAACTGCAACACTCCGGTGAATACCTGTACGAACATGTGATCCGCACGGTAAGCCAATGGGGGAACCCGGGCAACCTGATGTTTGTGGCAGGCGCCACGCAGGCATCGGAACTGGGCCGTATCCGTAATATCATCCCTGAGAATTTCCTGCTTGTGCCCGGAGTGGGTTTCCAGGGCGGAAGCCTCAAGGATGTTTCCGAATATGGCATGAATGAGGAATGCGGGCTCCTGGTAAATGCTTCGAGGGCCATCATTTATGCAAGCAATGATGAAAGGTTCGCGGAAGAAGCCGCCATCATCGCGCAGCAATACCAGGCGGAGATGTCGCTCTATTTCGGATAACCGTTAGCGTTATTCCTCGTTTAATTTCTGCGTAATAACTTCAGATATCAATGCCGACCATTGCGCATATTCTTTAGCGGAAGGATGCAATCCATCGGCTGCCAGGAAATCAGGCAAATGCCCGTTTACCCTTTGTGCAGTGGTGATATCAATAAAATGCACACCCGACTTTCCCGCTTCATGCATGCATACGAGGTTAAATGCGTCGATGTCGGAGGCTACTTTTTCCTTGTCCCTGTCAGCCGCGAACGGCGTAACTCCCCAATCCGGTATACTCAGCACAAAAACCCTGTCGAGGTTGTCGGCAGCCAGCCTGATGGCAAGGTCCAGCAATTGCCTGAATTCCGGGCGGAACGATTCCGGGTCGCGGCCACGGTATTGGTTATTGACACCGATGAGCAATGTCACGGTATCGTATTGTGTTTGAAACTGGTAGTCCTTCACAGCGGATAGCAACTCATCAGTCGTCCACCCTGTTTTTGCAATAATTTCAGCCGAAGCGAAATCCCTGCCAGGGTTGGCTTTGCGAAGCGATTGAATGAGTTGGTATGGGAAACTATCGGTAATGGGCAACTGTTCTCCAATGGTATAACTATCGCCCAGGGCCAGGTAGGTATGCATCATGCCACAAAATAGGAAAAACAGCCATATAACCTAAAAATGCCCTC
This sequence comes from Chitinophagaceae bacterium UBA2375, assembly GCA_002343985.1. Classification (GTDB taxonomy): domain Bacteria; phylum Bacteroidota; class Bacteroidia; order Chitinophagales; family Chitinophagaceae; genus Ferruginibacter. Next base: position 43,677 of record DDTB01000014.1, read on the forward strand.
CACAAATTTATAATGCCCGGGATTTAGACACTATATTTGCAGCGCCCGGAAAAACGATTGCTTGACACCGGGTTTAACGCCGGAATTATTAGGACCGGTTAGTCTATTACCTACAATTGACTTTATTATGGCTGCAAAAACAGACAATTTCCAATCACCCGATTATTTCCAGGTAGATGAATTACTGACAGAAGAACACAAACTCATTCGCGAGTCTGTGCGCAACTATGTCAAAAAAGAAATTTCCCCGATCATTGAAGACTATGCGCAAAAAGCGGAGTTCCCGCAGCACATTGTGAAACAATTGGGCGACCTGGGTTGCTTTGGGCCAACCGTACCGCAGGAATACGGAGGCGGCGGGCTTGATTATATTTCTTACGGCCTGATGATGCAGGAACTGGAGCGCGGCGACAGCGGCGTGCGTTCGACGGCATCCGTGCAGGGCAGCCTCGTCATGTTCCCGATTTACCAATATGGCAGCGAAGAGCAAAGGAAAAAATATTTACCTAAGCTGGCCAGCGGCGAATGGCTTGGATGTTTTGGTTTAACGGAACCCAATCACGGCAGCGACCCCAGCAGTATGCTCACCAATATTAAGGATGCGGGTGACCATGTGATCCTGAACGGCGCGAAAATGTGGATCAGCAACGCGCCTTTTTCACAAGTGGCTGTGGTTTGGGCAAAGGATGAACAGGGTGATGTAAGGGGATTGATTGTGGAAAGGGGTATGGAAGGGTTCAGCACACCAACCACACATGGCAAGTGGAGCCTGCGTGCAAGCGCCACCGGTGAACTGGTTTTTGACAATGTGAAAGTGCCGAAAGAAAATATCCTTCCGAATGTAAAAGGATTGAAAGGCCCGTTGGGTTGCCTGACCAAAGCCCGCTATGGCATTGCCTGGGGTGTGATTGGCGCCGCGATGGATTGCTACGACATCGCTTTGCAATACAGTAAGGAAAGGGTCCAGTTTGGCAAACCTATCGGCGGATTCCAGTTGCAGCAGAAAAAGCTCGCGGAAATGATCACCGAAATCACCAAAGCGCAATTACTGAACTGGAGGCTGGGTGTATTGATGAACGAAGGCCGCGTTACCCCGCAACAAGTGAGTATGGCCAAACGCAATTCATGTGAAATCGCTACAAATATCTGCCGCGATGCCCGCCAGATGCTGGGCGGCATGGGCATTACCGGGGAGTACCCGATCATGCGCCACATGATGAACCTCGAAAGTGTGATCACTTACGAAGGCACACACGATATCCATTTGCTGATCACCGGCATGGACATTACAGGTTTTAATGCATTCAAATAAGCAAGCTAATATGAGCATTCAAAAAGTCAGCGTGATTGGTGCAGGTACCATGGGAAATGGTATTGCCCATGTATTCGCGCAATCCGGTTACGATGTAACCCTGATTGATGTGAACCCATCACAATTGGAAAGGGCCCTGGCCAACATCGCGAAAAATATGGACCGCCAGGTCAGCAAGGGAAGCCTGAGCGAATCTGATAAAACCGCCGCGCTTGGCCGCATCGGTACATCAACCAATATCATGGAAGGCTCTTCATCGGCCGACCTGGTAGTGGAAGCGGCAACGGAAAATATCGACCTGAAGCTGGAGATATTCCGCCAGATCGATATGGGCGCCCCCGCACATTGCATCCTGGCCACCAATACATCATCCATCTCCATCACGCGCATCGCTGCATCAACCAAGAGGGCCGGCAAAGTGATTGGCATGCACTTCATGAACCCGGTGCCTGTGATGAAACTGGTGGAAGTGATCAATGGCTATTCTACGGAAAAAGTAGTTACCAATACAGTTGTGGAGCTGAGCAAAAAGCTTGGGAAAATCCCCTGCGAAGTGAATGATTACCCGGGCTTCATCGCCAACCGCATCCTGATGCCCATGATCAATGAAGCCATTTACAGCCTTTATGAAGGCGTTGCGGGCGTGGAAGAAATCGACAGCATCATGAAACTTGGCATGGCCCACCCCATGGGGCCTTTGCAACTGGCCGACTTTATCGGGCTGGATGTTTGCCTGAGCATCATGCGTGTACTGCACGATGGATTGGGTAACCCTAAATATGCGCCATGCCCATTACTGGTTAATATGGTTACCGCCGGAAACCTGGGCGCTAAAAGCATGGAAGGGTTTTATACATACACAGCAGGTTCCAAAGACCTGGTTGTGAGCCCACAGTTTAGAAAGTAAATACAATAAAAGAACCATGCATGAAAGCAGGCCGCAATGCCTGCTTTTTTTATTTCGGGTATTCGTAACTGTTAGTTTAAAGCGAAGTAAAAACTAATAGCTATGTAATACCTGTAGAAATTGATGCCGGGATGAATGACAACCAAATGCACCATTAAGATGACACGCCATCAAATCATCCGGAAAAACAAAATCAGCACTCTTATAAGGCTGAAAACGGGTGATGGGCAATTGCCATTTGAAAGTACCGGGATATAATTGTTGCAGACCTTCGGAAATGAGTGCATCGTGCCCGTTCATGAAAAAGTCAAATGTTTGCCCTACTGAAGCGCTGATGCTTCCGCTAACGCCTGTCATTTCAATACCGGCGCTGACAAAACCGGATTGGGCCTTTACATGAATTGTTGTGCAGGATATCATGCCAAACATCAGCACGAAAAGTCGGTATGTCGGTAAAAATTTAATCATCCGTTAATTCTGAAAACCTTACCCAATGGGAACCATTCCACATCCTTAACCCGGGCAAATCGGTTGTTTGATAGATCATCAATCCAGTTGCAGGGTTTTGAATGGCATTGCGTTGCGCTTTTGTCATTCGGGGGATCAGTACGCCCGCACGGGTTGATTGTACATCAAGCACGCTGCTGGCATGTGCTTCGTCGGAACCAATGGCCAACTTGTAGCGGAATTTCGCGTTACCGGTATTACCCCTGATCTGAAATGCGCTGTCGGTGGTATTCCCGCTGAATTTCAGGGTGCGCTCCTGCTGGCCGCCCTGGTAATGGATGCGCCAGCTATGCCCGAGGTTATAATCGGCCAATGTGTATTGTACCGTACCACCGGTCGCTGTTTGCATAAATGATTCCATAATTCCGGCACCCAGGTTCCTGCTGTTGAGTATGCGGAAATTTCCTGTCGTGTTCACTTGTCCGGATACGCCTGTAAAAGAAGATGAACCCACCCCTGTTTGGTTGATTTTTAATGCCGCCATATTGGGATGCTGGATATTCGCCGTGATGGCCGCAGCGTTGGTGGTACCGCGTGTATCGGATGTGAAAACATTTATTGGTGATGAGAATGTGAAATATGCATTATTCGGATTGTTGTAGCTGTTCAGTCCAAAACTTACGCCATTGGTGGTTTGACTGATTTGAAAATTCTCCCTGGTACGACTGTTTGCCAACACAAAAGAGCCGTAGTTAATCCCATTGTAGCGAAGCTGGCTGGAGCTGATGCTCATTTGAATTGTATCCGTCGCGCCGCGCAACATATTCCAATTATCAATCTGGCTGTTAAATGTGGCATACCCAGTCAGGTTGTTCACATAATAGGTCCCCAACCTCCTTGATGCATTGCTGTTGGCCGGTTTGAATTCAGGAGAAACGCCATGAAATTCCGAGTGGCCAATATTGCCCAGTAAATACCATGTTTCAGTTCGAACACCCCATGTGGCTTCGTTTGGAAAAATGGGTGTATTAAACCCGCCATTATATCCCCATAATAAACCAACCATATTTGGGCGCCCATCCGCATTCACACCGGGATAATGCCCGTACCCCTGGGAAAAACCTGCTGCCCTTCCGTTGGTATAACTCGTTCCATAAGCCTTTGGAAAAATGCGCAGGTTATATCTTGTGTTGATGGTTGATAAGCTGTCTACAAACTCATAGGTTTGGTTTGTCTGGCTGCCAATAGCCATTGTTTGCGCCAGGGATTGATTGGGTGCCGATTTTGCAGCATATAATGCATACGGCACACTCAATAATTGTTGTGTGCCTGATACCGTGAAATTGCTGCCACCTGTTGGGTCGAGTTCGGTTTTGATAAAATATGGGCCGGCAGACCAGTCGATTGCCGTGAACTGGCCGGATACCGCCGTCCCCCCTCCTATTTGTACCGTGGCAAGGCCCTGCGCATTGGTAATGGCTGCCTGGGTTTCTGTGTACACCGCAGTTCCATTGGCAGAACCCTGTAAAATGCTAAACCGAAAACTTACCGGTGCATTTTGCAATAAATTTTGAGCGGCATCACGAACAACAGCCTGGTAACTCATCAATTGAGGCGCCTGCGCAAAGACCAAACCGGAAAGCAAAAAAAATAGTATGGTGAAATAAGTTCTCATCATCTGAAACCATTTACAGGCAATTTGGAAAGCGGGTAATTACACGGGGATATTGCCTGGCACTGATGCTATGAAGGTACGAATATGCAGGTAAAAACAAGTTGTTGCATGATATAGTGAAGGATAGTTTTGCTACATTCGGTATACACAAATAACCATATGGGTAAGAAAATAAAGGAGATTGACGCGTTCATTCAGAAATCAGCCGAGTTCGCGCAACCCATCCTCATCCACTTGCGAAAACTGGTCCATGACTATTGCCCGGAAGTGGAAGAAAAAATCAAATGGGGCATGCCACATTTTGAATACAAATCCGAAACGCTTTGTTATATGTCGGCTTTTAAAAAACACTGCGCCTTCGGATTTTACAAAGCCCCCCTGATGAAAGACCCCGTTTTGATGAATGAAGCAAAAGCGGAAACCGCGATGGGCCATCTTGGGCGCATCAGTTCGTTGAAGGACCTGCCTTCAGACAGCAAAATGACATCATGGATCAAGGAAGCCATGGCCCTGACGGATAAAGGCGTTAAGCTTCCTCTACGGAAAAAAACAGATACGACAAGCATTGAAATCCCGGAAGCATTTCAAAAAGCCCTGCAAAAAAACAGAACGGCAAAAGCGAATTTTGAAAAAATGCCCCCTTCGCATAAAAGAGAATATATAGGCTGGATAACGGAAGCGAAAACGGAACCAACGCGGGAGAAAAGAATATCAACAAGCATTGAATGGCTATCTGAGAACAAATCCAGGAACTGGAAATACGAAAAAAAGCAACGGTAAAGAATAGACGAAATCTATTTTTTCTTTCCGTATACCAGTTCATAGGAATGCCGTACCATACGTTGCAATAATGTCTCCGGCACCCTCCCATCCACAATAACCGTATTCCAGTGCTTCTTATTCATATGGTACCCGGGCAAAACCGCGTCCGGGAATTCTTCCCTCCAAAGCACCGCCTGTTCGGGATCGCATTTCACATTAAACTGCAATACAGGCTCATCTAACGAAACCAGCAAAAATATCTTTCCTTTGACTTTACATACCAAAACCGTTTCTCCGAAAGGAAAACCTTCTGTTACATCCTCATATGATAGCGCCAGTTCGCGCAAAGATTCTACATGCATACAGTTTACAAACATAAAAAAAGCCCCCCGGAAATTCCGGAGGGCTTATGATAAAATTTAATCGAATTAACGCAAAATGGTTAGGTCAGTTTTTACTGTTACCTTTTTGCCGGATACAAGGGTGAACTCGATTACGGCATAATAGGTGGCATCCGGGAGAGACTTGCCTTTATAGCGGCCATCCCAGTTATTGCGGTAATCTTTTGATTCAAACACTTTGCTGCCATAGCGGTTGAACACATTGACAGATACATTCTTCAGGCAATCATACGAATCATAGCAGAGCCAGAAATCGTTGATACCATCTCCGTTTGGCGTAAATGCGTTGTTCACCTTAATGCAATAAGGGATCACGGTGATGGTGAACTGGTCTGTGGCACGGCATCCGCCCTGGTTATTTACTGCAACCAGCGTATATGTGGTTGTTACATCTGGGGTAGCCGCAGGATTCAGGATATTGGTTGCTGTGAGGGATGGATCATTCGGGTTTGATGTCCATGTATAGGTGTCTGCCCCGGTTGCAGTCGCGTTAAACTGAACAGTTTCGCCTTTGATGATAGAGACATCCTGACCGGCTTCAATCACTACTGATTGTTCAACTGTGATTACAACATCATCAGTAGCCGTGCACTGACCGAGCGTTCCCGTCACCTGGTACGTGTACACGCCCGGTGTTGCAGGTGCAGCAGTTGGGTTGGCAATGCTGTTATTGTCCAATCCCTGTCCGGTCCAGCTATAGCCATTGGCCGTGCTGCTGGTATTCAAAACAATGGATGCTCCCAGGCAAATGGTGGTATCTGTCCTTGTTTGAAGGGTCAGGTCATTGGTAAGGTTCACCACTTGCTGTATGTTGGTACGGCAACCGTTGGCATCCTGAACAATGATAGAATATGAACCATTGTTTACATTAAACACATTTGAGTTCTGGAATGTGGTACCATCAATGCTATAGGTATAACCTGGAGTCGCACCATTGGCAGTTACTTCAATATCACCCAATTGCGTACATGTCGCGTTTGTTGAAACGGATGTGGCTGCAAGGGCTGTAGGCTCAGTGATATTCACGGTTGTGTCACGGAAGCAACCAAGGTTGTCGCGTACGCGGATATTATATGTGCCGGGTGCCAGGTTGCTGAAAATACCTGTAGCCTGGTAAGTGGTTCCACCGTCAATTGAATACTCATAAGTACCGCTGCCACCGGTAGAACTTACATTAATACTACCGTTTGAAGCGCCGTTACAAAGTATATTATTCACCGCATATGTACCCACAATCGCGCTCGGATCAAGCGGGATGGTTACGGAATACGTTAATGTACAAGTAGTGGAACCTATTTCACGGATCAAAACAGTGTATGTTCCTGCAGGTGCATTGAACGTATTGGATGTTTGCCATGTAGCGCCGTTATCCAATGAATATTCAAATGGACCTGGGGCGCCAGATGGCGTAATAGATGCGGTTCCGATATTGTTATTCGCGCAACCTGCCGCGATGGTTGAGGCAGTGGCATCAAGTGAGTTTTGTACAATCGCGCGAACGGTATCGTTGGCAAAAACAAAAGTACCGGGTTGGTTGGGATTTTCGTAACGGGAACGTACGATATAAGTTGTTGTACCAGTAGGACAAACGTTCGGGAAACTCACTTCAAATGAACTTGGGCTGAGCCTGGTGGTATCGCCTGTTGAAACCAGGTTGCCGGCAAGGTCGTAGAGTTCAACGCCCCTGTACAAAGTTGGACCGTCGATGGGCACAAAACGCCAGGATTCATTCATATTAATTGAACCCCAGGCCGGACCGGTTGACGTACGCCCGGGGGCCATGATTCCTTTGGACTTATCAAAACTTTGCAGGCCAATCATTTTGCGGCCCTGGTTCCAGCTTGGACATTGCTCCACACTGTACACAAACACTTCAATAATATTGAGGCCTTCATACAAAACAATCTGGTGGGTATTCTCAATCAGGCTATTGCAAGCAGACCCGAAAAGAGGGATTTTGTAAAAACTGAGGATGAATTGCCTGTGTGGCGCCGAACCAATGATATCATATTTAATCCTGCGGTTAGGAGAGGTTGTTACACTTGGGTCAATATCGTGGAACACGCCCATGGCCAGTGCCGCATCATATCCGGTATTTGGTACATTACCAGCCGACTGGCTCCAATGGCTGAACTGGTTGGCTTCCGAGATGTCAAAACTCAGGTAACCGTTACCACTTGCCACCAATTGAGAGTAACTGTTTCCGTAAAAACTAAATGGGAAACCCAGGGTGATGGGGTCAGAGTACCTGTCGTCGAGTGTGATACTGGTTGGGTTACCCGGGATAGACGGGTCAATATACGGACGGAAACAACCATCTGTCCCGCCGGTCAGCGGGTTAACCACATAACCGTTAGTGGAAGAAGTTGCATGGATATCGGGGATTTTGGCTTTCAGCACAAAACAACTGCCACCGCAAATGGGCACAATGGTGTCGCGGGCACAGGTAAAAGAGAAACCGCTCTGCGCGTTAGCCTGATAGGTCAGGGCCAGTAAGAAGGTCAGTCCTATCCAGTAAAATTTTCTCATAACAGGTATTGCTTAAAATTGAAAAAGTTTGTGATTGATGCGATTGCTGATTACTTGAACATATCAAACTGCAAGCCCACTTCATGTGCGCCTGAACCGTTGGTAAACACGCTGATGGGCGTTACGTAATAATCATATGAATATGTGGCACGAAGACGGTTCAATACTTTCAAACCGGCCTGGATGCTCCAGAACTGGCGAACCCTCCAGTTCAAAGCCCACCATACTTTATCCTGGTAATCCAGTTTTACACCGAGGTCGTACTCGCTGGGTGCGTTCTGAATAAAACGAACCAGTGCATTTGGAATAACATACACGCCATCACCCGCGTTAAACCGGTAATTTGCCGTCATATTATAATGACGGTACAGCTTTCCGCCTTCTTTGGCATTGGGCACATCAGCCAACTGCAGTTTAGATTGAATTAACTGGCTAACAGCGGCACCAACACTCAGGTTGCCATCCGTCCAGTACACACCAGCACCCGCGTCAATGCCAAATTTATTTTCGGCGCTGCCCAGGATAGGGTCATTACCCAATGAAGCGCTGAGCTTATTCCTATCAATGGCGAATTGTAAAGCCCTCAATTCCAAGCCAATAGCCAGCTTTTGATTTTCCTTCTTACCGGTGCGGACATGGTAGGAGTATGCCAATTGAACACCCGTGCGGCTGGTTGGCCCGGTTTCATCCCTATAAACATAGGTACCAATACCCGCTTTTAATTTTTTTAACTCGAAGTCGCCATAAACCATAAAGGTCCTGGGATTACCCGGGAAGGATGACCACATAGAGCGGTAACTGACCCCCACCAGGTTTTTATTGGCGATGCCGGCTGCTGCCGGGTTGTACATGGAATTATGCTGTAAAAACTGGCTGGTGAAGTGCAATTGTTGCGCATTTGCAGCCTGAATACCCAGCAAAATGCCTGCGGCAAGTAAACATTTTCTCATAACGTTGCTATAAAGGAGGTCTAAAAATAAAAAAAAATGTTAAGACCCTGTCCAAAAAGGGGGTTTTTCTACCTCATTTAGGCAATAAATCACGGATTTCTACGTTGCGGAGGTCTTGCAAGCGGTACAAAACTTCTTCCAACCGGTTTTTGGGGACCCCGATCCGAAGGATGCTGAACAATTGCATTTCCTGGGTTATGACCCTGCATTGGTATTGCCTGACCACCTGCATCACATCGTTCATCCGCGTATAATCAAACTGTAATTCATAGGGTATTTCAACAGTTTTCTGAATGATCGGCACTGTCTGCAATACCAGTGCTGCTGATGTTTTATACGCTTGTATCAAACCAGGCACCCCCAGTAGGGTACCGCCAAAATAACGGGTTACAATCACTGCGGTATTGGTCAGGTTACGGCTGTCGATTTGACCTAGGATGGGTTTTCCTGCCGTGCCTGCAGGCTCACCGTCATCGCTGCTGCGGAACTGTGTGCCATCAAGGCCGATGCGGTACGCAAAGCAATGATGCACGGCTTTAGGATGAAGCTTTTTCGCTTTTTGCCATTGCTCTTTAAACATAACCGGATCTTCCAGGGGAAAAGCATGCGCTAAAAAACGGCTGCCCCTGTCTTTAAACTCCGCTTCCCCTTCCCTGTCAATGGTATAATAAAAATCAGTCGATGGATGCATGGTCTTTAGGTAAATAAGTTCCGGAAAAATACCAGGCTACCTGGTTTCCCGCGAGTTGGATCTTGCGCATAGGCATTTCTTCATTAAACCTGGCAGCGCGTAAGCCAGAAGGCAATTCCAAGGCCTGGTTTTGAATGATGCGGATTTCATCCCAAATGCCGCTGTTGATAAATGATTGATGCAATGCCGCCCCCCCTTCAATCAACACCGATTGTACCTTCTCTTTATATAAAATCTGCATGATTGAGCCAGGATCGATACTTCCTGAAGCAGGTTTCCTGTAAAGAATATGCCCCTCATCCGCGTGCTTCTCGATGTTGATGATGATGACTTTTGAACCATCCGCGAACAAGTTAAGGCGAAGGGGTAAATCGAGATGGGTGCTTACCAGTACCCTGGTTGGTTGAGCCCCATACCAATACCTGTTGGTCAGGAATGGGTTATCGGCCCGGGCTGTTCCCGCCCCCACCATAATCGCTGCTTCTTCGGCCCTCCATCGATGTACCAGCCTATTGGCCTTATCATTGGAAATCTTAACCGGTATATTACCCTCACCGGCAATGCAATGGTCAGCACTTTCCGCCCATTTTACAATCACATACGGGCGTCTTTTTTCATGCATGCATATAAAACGACGGTTCAGCCAACGGGCTTCTTCTTCAAGTATACCTGAACACACCTCCACACCTGCATCCCGAAGCCGTTGTATGCCGGAGCCATTTACCAGGTCAAAAGGATCATGTTGCGCCAATACTACTTTGGGAATCTTATGATCTAAAATCAAATCGGTACAGGGAGGGGTTTTCCCGTGATGGTTACACGGCTCAAGGGAGACATACAATGTACTTTTTGAAATCAGTTCCCTGTCGTCCTCTTTTACGGAATCAATGCAATTCACTTCGGCATGCGGGCCACCATATTTGGCATGGTATCCTTCCCCAATTATCCTTCCATCATGCACAAGCACCGCGCCCACCATCGGATTGGGTGCTACATAACCTGCACCCAATTTTGCCAGTTGCAGGCACCTCCGCATATACCATTCATCGTTCATGCACGGTAAAAATACAGACTAAAAAATAAACTAAGTTTGCCGCATGACAGCATCCGCCTGGTACAGGCATTACCTCAACCGTTTATCAAAGCTGTATGAGCCATCAGAATCAGACAGCATTGCCCGTATGGTTTTTGAAAAACTTACAGGATTGTCGCGTTCCGGCATCCTGATAGATCCGGAACAATCACTCCCATCATCGGCAGAACAGGCGCTCACCGATGCATTACAAGCACTGGAAGAACATCAGCCGGTTCAATATGTGTTGGGTGAAACCTGGTTTTGCGGATCATCGTTTATGGTTGCACCCGGCGTACTGATCCCAAGGCCGGAAACTGAGGAACTAACGGAAAAGGCTATACGCTTTTTGGGACAAAAACCGGCACATGTACTTGATATCGGCACAGGATCAGGATGTATTGCCATCAGCATCAAAAAAAATTGCCCGGACGCACAGGTAACTGCCATTGACAAAAGTGAGGATGCATTGGGCATTGCCGGCAAAAACGCGGAACGGCACCACTGCCGGATTGATTTCAGAAAGATGGATTTTTTAGATGCGGAAACCTGGCCCTTGTTGGGAATGTTCGACCTGGTTATCAGCAATCCGCCATATATCCCGGAATCAGAAAGACAAAGCATGTCGGCGCATGTAGCCAATCATGAACCGGGTATGGCATTATTTGTACCGGATGGGCAACCCCTGGTTTTTTATAAAGCGATCGCTTCTTTTGCAATGGACCACCTGAACAATGGCGGACAGGTTATGGCAGAAACACACGAAAACCTGGCATCGGAAACCGCCCGGGTTTTTGAGGCAAATGGTTTCCGGGCAGAGATTTGCCGGGATATGTTTGGGAAGGAACGCATGGTCATCGCTAATCTTGTCCGCTAACAGTAGCCGATGTGGTTGCACCCAATTTACGCGCCACTTTCATCACGCGCACCACTTCGCCCCACTGCGTTACGGAGTCTGCATTGATCACCACGGCTGGCTTGACGCTATCCCCTTCGTTTATGTATTTCCGTAAGATGGATTCCAGGGAATCGGGAATGATTTTTTTTGAACCTACATAAATTTGTTTGTTCTTATCTACACTCACCACCACACTTTGCTTTTGTTTGGTATCGCTCTTGGCCCTGGGCACACTCATCTTGATTACATTGGGATTAGCCAATGTAGAAATCATCAGGAAGAACATCAGTAGGATGAACAGGATATCGTTCAACGGGCCCGTGTCCACATCGGAATGTTCATCTCGGAATCTTCTGGTACGTAATGACATGACTGAAATGTTGGATGATTGGATAATTACCGGGTTGGTTCCTGCAGGATATCGATAAACTCGCTTTCGGCCGCCTCCATTTTATTGGCGGTACGGTTGATTTGTGTATCGAGGTAACTATGCCCGAGGAATGCCAGCATACCAATGATCAAGCCTGTGGCCGATGTGATCAGCTTGATGTACATCGCATCGGCGATCTGGCTGATGGATGGGTTGCTGATCGTGGCAAATTCTTTCAACAGGAGCACAAGCCCGATGATGGTACCCACAAAACCAAAGAGCGGCGCGATGCGGGCAATCACGGAAATCATACTCAGGTTTTTCTCCAGTTTATATATTTCCAGCTTGCCCACGTTCTCCATGCTTTTTTCAATGGCATCAATGGGTTTACCAATGCGCTGAATGCCCTTATCAATGATGCGGGCCACCGGGTTATTGGTGTTCTTCGCTAAGTTCCTGGCAGCGGCTACATTTCCAGAAATGATATTATCGCGAATGATGCGCATGAAATTTTCATCCAGGTCAGATGCTTTGCGGATCACGAGCAGGCGCTCAATAAAAAAGTAAACAACCAGTACAAATAAGATGCCCAGTGGCACCATCAAAGGCCCACCCTTGCTGAGCAAACCCCAAACGGTTTCCACTTTAGCGGCCGTAGCTCCGGTTGACAGTGTATCGGCTTGTAGTAAAATCTGAAATGGCATGTTGGATTTTTGTTTGTTTTATTGGTATCAGATATTCGCTGTTTATGCTTTGACCCGCAAACAACGAAAGTATTTAGTCAGTTCTGTATAAGGTTTTGTTAATCTTCCTGTTCAGGGTCGCGGTGCACCGCATCCAAACTAAACGCTGGCAGGCACACAGACCAGTACGCGCAAGGTTCGCCGAATGGGTTGCTATAACGGACACGGCTACCTTTTTTTACCAGTATGCTCTCACCCGCATGCACTTCAATGCGCTCCCCGTCAACTTCAACCAGTTTTGTTCCGGCATACACCAATGTATATTCATCAAACTCCGGTTCCTGGAATGGCTCGCCCCAACCCGGGGGCGCTTCCATTTGCGCAATGCTGATATCGCCAGAACCTGTAGCGAGGTAACCGATATGTTCATGGATCAGCTTACCGCCGGGAACAGGAACCGACACAGGATTTCGTTGGATCAGGTATGGCATGTGGGATAACGCTGGTAAAAATGAAACCTTATTTACGGATAGTCCTTTCTTCCATGGTCATAGCCATGATCTGTTTCATGGTGCGGTCCATGCCTTCGCTGCTGCCGTCCAGGAAAATCACATTTCCTTTTCCGTATTCCGCGAAGTTCTTAATCGCTTCCGTCCACATACTGAACAGGATGACATTGGTATCAAGGTTTGCCTGTTTCATTTGTTCGGCCGCCTGGCTCATACCTTTTGCCACTTCTTCACGGAAAAGCGCCACACCCTGGCCCCTGAGTTGTGCGGCCTGCCTTTCGGCTTCTGCAGCAATTTTAATGGCATTGCCTTCCGCTTCAGCAGACTTTGTTTTGGTGATCAGCAAAGCCTGGCCTTCGTTTTCCGCGGCGGCTTTCAGGTTATTGGATGCCACCACTTTGCTCATACTTTCGAGGATCACCTGGTCGAAAGTGATGTCATTGATCTGAAGGTCCTGGAGATGGTAACCCCATTCTTCCAGCGATGTATCCACGTGCTCCTTTACAAACTCCACGATATCGCGGCGAAGGCCAAGTATCTCAGACTGGCGCTTGGTGGCTACATACGCACGGATATTGCCCTCAATGGTGCGCACCAGGGCCTGCATCAGGTCTTTATCGCTGATGAACTTGAAAGCTACTTTTTTAATGGTTTCCTCGCCTTCATTCTGCACGGAATATAAGAGCATCGATTTAAAATAGACATTGGCCTGGTCGATGGTTACAGCCTGGAACTCCAACTCCACTGATCGGTTTTGTACGCTGACCCTTTTGTACACCTGGTCGAGGAATGGGATTTTGAAATTTAATCCCGGACGGCGGACACCTACATATTTACCAAGCCGCGTAATCACCGCGATGGTACCCTGGTTAACAGTGAATAATCCGCTGAATAGAATCAATCCAATGGCAATCAGCCACCAATAATCTGTCAGAAAATCCATACGAATGAAAATTTATAAGATGAACAATCAGGCTTTCGCCCAAATATACAGGTACAGCGGTTCTGTACCCATTAATCAATTGCTTTTTTCTTCCCAAATCATACACAGGTGCACGATGGTTTCAGCCGCTTTCGCTATATCCTGCACGCTGATCCATTCTTTTTTGCTGTGTATCTCCTGCATGCCGGTAAAGATATTCGGACAGGGAAGGCCCATATAACTCAGGCGGCTGCCATCTGTACCACCGCGGATACTTTCGGTAATCACTTTGAGCCCGCTCCTTTCTATGGCTTCCGCTGCGTACTGCACCACTTGTGGATGCTGATCAAGCACCAACTTCATATTCCGGTATTGTTCCTGGCGTTTGTACTCCATAACAACACCGGGGTATTGCGCGACAATCGCTTCAGCCAAAGCCTGTAGCCGCTGGTGGTGCGCCTCAAGCCCTGCATCTGTAAAATCACGTACGATAAACTGTATGCTGGCTTTCTCCGCGATGCCAGATATTGACATGGGATGCACGAAACCCTGTTTGCCTTCGGTGGTTTCAGGGCTCCATTCATGTTTGGGTAAGGCATCCAGGATTTCCGCGGCAATTTTGATGGCGTTTTTCAGTTTGCCTTTGGCATAACCCGGGTGCACGATCACACCATGAACGACGATGGTTGCCCCATCGGCGCTGAAGGTTTCATCTTCAAGCGAACCGGCTTCGCCACCATCCAGGGTGTAGCCAAATGAAGCGCCAGTTTTTTCGACACTGATCTTTGCCGTTCCCTTTCCCACTTCTTCATCAGGGGTGAATACTACAGACAACGGCCCGTGTGCGATACCCGGATTGGACACCAAATACGTTATGGCCTGCATGATGGCTGCCACACCGCTTTTATCATCGGCACCCAGCAGGGTTAATCCGCTGGCGGTGATGATATCATGGCCTTTTTTGGTAGCGAGGTAAGGCAAATCGGCTGCGCGAAGAACCTGTGAGGGATCATCGGGCAACACGATATCTTCCCCGGAATACGAGCGATGCAGGATGGGCTTCACATCCGTTCCGCTGCAATCGGGCGCCGTATCCACATGCGAACAAAAGCAAATGCAGGGGACGTTTTTCTTTGATGTGTGCGCGGGCAATTTCGCATATACGTAACCGTAATCATCCATGCTGGCTTCGAGGCCCAGGGCCTTTAATTCATCAAGGAGTATGCGCGATAAGTTTTTTTGTTTTTCCGTTGTTGGAAATGCTTCACTGTTGGGGTCACTTTGCGTATCCACGCGTACATACCTCATAAACCTTTCCGCCAGCTGATCCTGCGCTATTTTGATCATCTTTAAAAAATTTTCACAAACATAAATAAAAAAGCAGGCTGCATGGGCAGTCTGCTTTTCATATTGTATATACTTTATATTAAGCGATCTCCACCAGTTCGATATCGAACACCAACTCTTTACCGGCGAGGAAATGGTTGGCATCCAGCATCACTACGTCTTCTGTTACTTCAATAACCACAACAGGCACGGGCTGTCCTTGCTGGTTACTTAATGTGAGCATCATCCCGGATTCAAGTTTCATATCCGGGGGCACATTTTCAAGTGGGAATGGGATGATGGCCTCTTCGCTGCGCTGGCCGTACGCGTCTTCAGGCTGGATGCTGATGGTTTTTTTATCACCGACAATCATGCCGGGCAATGCATCGTCAAAACCTTTGATCATCTGGCCTGCGCCAACGGTGAATTCAAGTGGCTCACGGCCTACAGACGAATCAAATTGTTCGCCGTTTGTTAACTTTCCGGTATAATGTACTTTCACGACATCACCTGACTTAACTTGTTGCATAGAGAAAAAATTTAAATATTGGTTACACATGCACCGGCAGAAGCCGGCATAATGATCAAACACACTTGTATTTTCAAATCAGGGTGAAATGAGAAAGCTACCAGCGGGTTATCTGGCTGCAAGTTAGGCATTAAAATCCATTCGCGCGAATGATAAAAATGCCCAACTTTGACAAATGAAACATGTTATCGCATTTGTCTTTTTTGTATACAACCTGCCTGTTTTTGTATCGGCACAAACCATTGATCCTCCGAAGGAAAAGCCCGTTATCACAGGCGCAGAACGCATGGAAGTGTACCTGCCCATGCTGAAGGGGAAGGCCGTGGCATTATTTGCCAATCATACCAGCCAGGTCAATGGCATTCACCTTGCTGACACTTTACTAAAAAGGGGCATCCGGATTGTAAAGATTTTCGGGCCCGAACATGGTTTCAGGGGTACCGCCGGAGCCGGTGAAAAAGTATCGAATCAAACAGATTCTGCGACGGGCATACCTGTGCTGAGTTTGTATGGCGACCGGAAAAAGCCTAAGCCCGAAGACCTGAAAGATGTGGATGTTATTGTATTTGATATACAGGATGTGGGTGCCCGTTTTTACACTTACATTTCATCCCTGCAGTATATCCTGGAAGCCGCATTGGAGAACCATAAGCCCCTGATGATCCTCGACAGGCCCAATCCCAATGGGTTTTATGTGGATGGGCCTGTGCTCGACAGGACGTTCAGCAGTTTTGTCGGCATGCAGCCCATTCCGGTTGTACATGGCATGACCATTGGCGAGTATGCCATGATGCTCGCCGGCGAAAAATGGCTTTCACAAAAAGCCAACGAGATCCATGCATATAATATCACTACAGAACCCAGCGTCGATACGCCCTTTCACATGCAGGTGATCAAATGCAAAAATTATACGCACGACACAAAGTACAAGTTACCTGTTGCGCCTTCACCCAACCTGAAAGACATGGGGGCCATCTACCTCTACCCCTCCACCTGCTTCTTCGAAGGTACTGTTCTTAGTGAAGGACGCGGCACCGCCATGCCTTTCCGGATATTTGGGCACCCCGACCTGCCAAAGCATTTATACCGCTTTACACCAAGGGCCAATGCGGGCGCAAAAACCGGCAAGCTGTTCAACCAAACCTGTTATGGATGGAAAATTGATGGCCAGGCGGATGAACTGCTGGCAAGCCTTCAGCATAAAATCAACTTATCGTATATCATTGAAGCGTATACCCTGTTTCCCGATAAAGAAAAGTTTTTCCTGCCCAATCTCTTTTTTGATAAACTTGCCGGAAACAGCCTGCTGAGAAAACAAATCAGCGAAGGATTAACGGTGGGTGAGATCAGGGATTCCTGGAAACCCGGATTACTAACGTTTATGAATATACGAAAAAAATATTTATTGTATCCCGACTTCACCATATCCAAACCCTGACCTGTATGCAACAAGCGAATGACGCTTTGAAAAAATGGAGGATAATTTTCATGGGTACACCCGAGTTCGCGGTGGCATCACTTGATGCATTATACCGTGCGGGCTGCCACATTGTTGCTGTTGTAACCGCACCCGACAAACCTGCCGGCAGGGGCATGACATTGCAACAAAGTCCGGTTAAAACTTATGCCGTGCAACATCGAATCCCCGTATTGCAGCCAACGAAACTGAAAGACCCTTTGTTCCTGGAAAGCCTTTCGGAATACAAAGCAGACATCCAGGTAGTGGTTGCATTCAGGATGTTGCCAGAACTTGTGTGGAGCATGCCCCCACACGGAACCATCAATCTGCATGGATCTTTATTGCCGCAATACCGGGGCGCAGCACCCATCAACTGGGCCATTATCAACGGTGAAACGGAAACAGGTGTCACCACATTCCAATTGGCGCATGAAATAGACACCGGCAATATATTGCTTCACCGGAAGATCCCCATCACAGAAGATATGAATGCCGGTGCCCTGCATGACCAAATGAAACTTATTGGCGCTGATGTACTGTTAGAAACGCTCAATCTATTAGCGCAAGGCAGCATCAAAGCCAAACCTCAGGATGAACTTTTACAAGTTCATCAAGGCGTACTGAAACATGCCCCAAAAATATTTACGGAGACCTGCCAAATCAACTGGCATAAACCGGTGGATGAAGTTTATAACCTGGTGCGCGGGCTCTCGCCCTACCCGGCGGCTTTTACCGAATTGAATGGTAAGAAACTCAAGATATTTTCCGCGAAAAAATCGTTAACCCAATCTGCCAAACCCGGCAACATCGATACAGACAGAAAAACATATCTGCGTTTCGGTTGCACAGACGGCTGGCTTGAATTGACGGAACTGCAACTGGAAGGAAAAAAACGGATGTCCGTTCCGGAATTCCTCAGGGGTTACCGCTTTGAGTAAAGCGATGATTATTGCTTGATTTTTTCCTGGAGCGATTTACTGAGCGCGGCTTTGGGTACCACCAGGCTGATCGTATTCATGGCAAAATATGCTTCAGATACATAGATAAATCCATCCCGCTTGCCAACCGCGCCATAAGAATTTTTCACCTGGAAGAAAGTCTTGCCCGATTTTGTTTTGAACAATCCATGGATATGCATCAGGTGGTCGTCCTGTGTTACCAATGTTTCGAACAACTGCTGGCGGCTGCGTTCGTCCCAGCGGGCTTCGGCCATGTCGGCCCGAACGGAATCCATCGATACATTGCTGTTCTCGGGCAGGTGCAAAGCCAGTCCCGCCTTATTAAAAAAGCCGTTATTGCTGACATCGGCGTCCCACATAACCGTATAACCGCTGTTGATGGCCGTCTTCACCAGGTCAATCATTTCCTGCAGAGGAATATTTACATACGCGCCGTTGCTGAAATTATCGGGCACTTCCAGGATAAATGGTTTGTAATATGGCTGGTGTGTAAATGAAGTGAGGTACACATAATCATCCGCAGAAAATTTCAATACTTCCAAAGCAAAGTTCTTTGGCGTGTACCGCTTACCGTTATACACAAAACTTTCCGGCGCGGCGCCCATATGCTGATCCAGTATACGTACAAATCCTTCCCTCCAATTGGCAGGGATGGGCCTGATTTTAGACTTCAGGATGCTGTCGAGGTACTTACGCATGGTTTTGACCATTACGCTATGGTCATGAACGGTTTCGCCGGGCTTTAAGCCGCTGTAAACCGATTCGGGCATAGCGCCGTATGTGCTGATGGCGCGGATGACATCATGTCCCAGACCTCCCTCGTCAAACTGCGTTCTTCCCTGGCGAAGGATATAGTTCCTGGCTTTTTCAAGATAGATGTTGCGTACCGTGAACATCTCGCTTATATCAAACATACCCTGCTTATTCTTCAGCAACTGGCTTTCGATCAGCGATGTGGTTGAAAAAGACCAGCAAGTTCCGGTGCGGGCCTGGTCTTTGAGTACCGTCACCGGATTTGATTTTACCGGCGCCATCTCATCATCCCCCTTCATATTTGAGGAGGCCGCCAATACTTCCGCGCTGGCATCTTCGCTCTTTTGGGCAAACGAAAATGTTGACAATACAATAGCCGTGGCAAGTAAAAATTTTCTCTTCAGCATAATTCTAAATTAATATGAAACAGTACAGGAAAACGTTTCCGCATCGGTTCCCAGGGCCTGGAGCGCCGAGTTACTGACCCTGATGAGCACACCCTGGTTTTTCTTCATATCAGGCATTACATCGAGCACTTTTGCGAATACGTATTGTTGGTTTGATGTGTTCGTTATTTTAACAATCGTTCCGGGCAATGCCTGGTTGTACAGGCAATAATATTTCTGGTCTTCAAACCCGCTATTTGTTTTAAAGATAGCTGCTGTACCCGTCGTTTCGCGAAGATTCTTCTTATCGCCTCCCTGTTCCTCAAATGCTTGCCGGAAAAAACCGCCGCTACCGGTAACGCCTGAACGCTTATTGTCAGGCACATCTTCTACAGCCACAGGCTTGGGCTTTGCGGGTTCATCAGCCTTTGGCTTCTCTTGTTCACGGATAGCTACTACAGGTTTATCTGTTTCAGTAAGTATGGGCTTTACCTCATTCTCCTTTTTAACTACAGGCTTCGGTTCAACAGGCTTTTCTTTTATTGGTTCAGGTTCAGTCAATGCTGGTTTTAGAGCCGCCTCAGTTTTAACTACCGGCGGCATTTGGGCGATGGCCTTTTGTTGCCGGTCATTAGATGAGCTGTAACCTACAATCAGTTTCGCACCTTCCTTGAGCGCGTCACCTTCCAGGTTATTCCATTTGCGGATAAGCTCAACCGTGGTATTGTTACTGCGGCTGATTTGATAAAGGGTTTCCTTTTTAGCAACCGTATGATAAATAGGGGTTGATTTTACCTCTTGCGCCTGACTTGGCGCTAGCATTGGTTTTGGACCCTCTTTTGCAGCAGGTTGTTGTGGGGCGCTTAAAGGGGCAAGCGTTTTCTTTGAAGGTATTTTCAGCACTTGTCCGATGGTTAACCCTGAACCTACGGGGATATTATTGTATTCAGCCAGTTCCCGGGGATGCACATTATATTGGCGCCCGAGTGAATATAATGTTTCCTTGGGGCCGACCGTATGTGTTTTCTGCGCCCAAACAGCCAAAGGGCTCATGAGCAACAGGATCAGGAATTTCTTCATAGAATGGCGTATTACCGTGCAAATATGCGGAAATATGTTGGTAAAGAACCCTATTTACTTGTTAAGAATGCGCCAGTCGGTTGGGTAATAATTATTAATCCTGTTTGGCAAACATTTCATCCATCCCAATGGCATTTGCTGATAACTGGCAATAGCCCAACCCTTCATACCCGGCTCAATGGGAAATGTGACTTTTCGCAAATATTGCAATGATTGTTCAAGGTCAAGGGCAATGCGTGGCACTGATGATGACAAGTAAGCGGACATCGACAAATCATGCTCGGGCACAAACCCTGATTTGGCCAGGCTTCCGGCCAGTACGCCCGCTTTGCGAACATAGAGTTGCTGTTGTAAAAACCTGAGGTCGCGGATCAGGGATTCCGAGAAAAGATACAGCCTGTCCTGCCATGTCCACAAACGGACATCATCTGAAAACCGGATATAATCCTTGCAGGCATCCTCCTCTTCCCTCCTGGCAGGAACCAATCCTTTAATAGATGCACTGCCTTTGTGCGACTGATCACTCTCTTCATTTCCATCAAATTCAGCATGTGCCCGTAATGCCGTCAAAAAAAATCCTTCTCCCATCAATTGATCCGGGTAAAACCTGTATCCATATGCGCCATGCTTTGCACTTTTTGATGCTGTAATACCCCAACTCGGATCAACGGATATTTGTGCTGACAGGAATGAATGATGATCCATCAACCAATCGGAAATAGCTTCATCTTCTTCCACAGAATAAGAACAGGTTGAATAAATAAGCAACCCTCCCGGAACCAATGCCGGTAAAATATCAGATAAAATCCGCTGCTGCCGCTGACTGCATAAGGAAACTGCTTCGCAACTCCATTCGTCTATCGCGGACCTGTCGCGCCTGAACAAGCCACTGCCGCTGCAAGGCGCGTCAACCAGTATGACATCAAAAAATGCGCCAAGCCGCTGGAAATCTTTTGGATCGTTATTGGTTACAACTGAACATGCAGAACCCCATTTCACCAGGTTCTGCGATAAAACCGGAACGCGGGATTTGATGATCTCGTTGCTGACGAGTAAAGAACCAGCCGGCAGGAGGGATAAAAGGTGCGTTGATTTCCCTCCCGGCGCCGCGCATAGATCCAGCACCTTCAAAGGCTTTCCGGGATCAGTAAGTTGAACGACTGCCTGTTCCAGGAACATGCTGCTTGCTTCCTGAACATAATACGTGCCGGCATGAAACAAAGGATCGATGGTAAAAGAGGGGCGCTCAGGCAGGTATATCCCAAACCGGCTCCAGGGCACTTTTCGTGTATCCGTAAACGGTAGTTGACCTTCGTGGCATTTAGCTGGATTAAACCGCAACGAGGTAAACGCTTCAACCTGTTCATGCGCCCGCACAAAGGATTCCCTGTTAAAACCGGGAGCGCCACTGAGGGAATCCAGGAATTCGGTTGGTAATGAATGATGCAATGAAGGAAATTTACAGGTAGCGCGTAATAATTTACATTGAGCTTAATCAGATATTTTTGATTTCAGAGCAAAGGTCCTGCAGCACTTTTTTCGCATCTCCAAACAACATGGAAGTTTTTGGCTGGAAAAACAATCCGTTTTCAATGCCGGCATAACCGGGTTTCATACTGCGCTTGTTGACAATGACCGTTTTCGCCAATTCCACATCCAGTATCGGCATACCGAAAATAGGCGATGCGGGATCGGTTTTCGCGGCGGGGTTCACCACATCATTCGCGCCAAGCACAAGCACCACATCCGTATTCTTAAACCCTTCGTTGGCATCTTCCATCTCCTGCAACTTATCATAAGCCACATCCGCTTCGGCCAGCAAAACATTCATATGGCCGGGCATCCGGCCCGCTACGGGATGAATGGCATACGCCACATCCACACCTTTTTCCGTGAGGATTTTTTCAAGTTCATGGCAGGTATGTTGTGCCTGCGCAACGGCAAGTCCATAGCCCGGCACAATCATTACTTTATTGGCATAAGCCATAACGGTTGCTGCGTCGCTTAAACTGATTTCCTTATAATGGCCCTGGGCTGAGGTGGCGGCGGCGCCTGAAGCCGTTGCACCAAAAGAACCAATCAGTACATTTTTCAATGAACGGTTCATTGCCTTGCACATTAAAATGGTCAGCAATGTACCCGCCGCTCCAACCAGAATGCCACCGGTGAGCATGACTTTATTATCATATAAAAAACCACCGCAGGCTGCTGCCACCCCTGTAAAAGAATTCAGCAATGAAATCACCACCGGCATATCCGCTCCACCGATGGGCAGCACAAACATGATACCGTATATCAGCGATAGGAGCAGTACCACATAAATCAGGTATGATGATTCCGGATGAATGACCAGCCAAACGGTGGCAACGAGCGCCAGGGCCAGCATCAGCAGGTTCAAAACATTCTGGCCGGCAAAACTGTAATCTTTCACTTTACCATTCAATTTACCCCATGCCAGCATACTGCCGGAAAAAGAAATGGAACCGATCAGCAACCCCAGCAATATGATCAATACCGTTCCACCATGTCCTTCGTGTATGCCTGACCGTTGTATGCTGCCGGAGATATGCGAAAATTCCACTAAAGAAATCAGTGCGGCGCAGGCGCCACCCATGCCGTTAAATAAACTCACCATTTCCGGCATGGCGGTCATCTTCACTTTTTTTGCTGCCAGCGTACCGGCAACAGTACCAATAAGCAAACCGCCGAATATCCAGCCATAATTCCCCAGTGGTTCACCGGTTTCATTGTCACGATATAAAAAAATCGTAGCGAGTATGGCGATGCCCATGCCTGCTGCAGCCAGCAGGTTTCCTTTTCGGGCCGTTGCCGGGCTCGACAGCATCTTAAGGCCCAGGATAAAGCTGATGCTGCCCAGCAGATACGCGATGGTGAGAAGGTTGAGTCCCATAAATGACATGCACCCGGTACAGGGTAAGTTTATTTTTTCTTTTTAAACATATCGAGCATCCTGTCGGTCACCACAAATCCACCCACCACATTCAATGTGCCCAACAACACAGCCAGGAAACCCAGGATCAGCGCGGGGTAATTGCCAGGTTCCGCTTTGCCCATGACAATGATCGCGCCGATGATCACCACTCCATGTATGGCATTGGCGCCACTCATCAGCGGAGTATGCAAAACACTGGGCACCCGGCCAATCACTTCGATCCCTACAAAAATCATCAGGATGACGATGTATAAAATCTGCTGATTGGCTGTAATCCAGTTAAATACCTGCTCCATAATTTTCTGACGTTTAATTACTGTTCAATGCCGGCGGATCCAGTTTATTTAGATGGATAATAGCGCCGACACCCTTTCATTGCATACCAGGCCTGCATGTGCCATGCATGAGCCCTTCACCAGGTCGTCATCCATATTCATGACAAAGCCTTTGTCTTTTTGTATGATGAGGGGCAAAAAATTAAGGATATTTTTTCCATACATCTTGCTGGCATCGGCGGGTTGCCTTGATGGCAGTGCGGAATCACCGACAATGCAAATACCATGATACTGTACCCGCTCACCATTTTTCGTCAGCTCCGTGTTGCCGCCTGTTGCGGCGGCCAAGTCTATGATCACCGAGCCGGCCCTCATGGCGTCAATCATTTTTTGCGTGATGAGGATGGGCGCTTTTTTCCCGGGTATCTGCGCTGTACTGATCACGATGTCAGCTTTTGCAACTGCTTCGGCAATTTTAGCCTGCTGCCGGGCCATGAATTCAGCGCTTTGCTCAACCGCGTACCCGCCCGCTTTGGACGCATCGGCAGCGCCTTCCACTTCAATAAAACGGGCACCAAGGCTCATAACTTCCTCTTTCACCGCTGGGCGTGTATCAAACACTTCCACCACCGCGCCCAGGCGGCGTGCAGTGGCGATAGCCTGTAACCCGGCTACACCGGCGCCAAGGATCAGCACTTTGGCAGGAGGCACCGTTCCGGCGGCAGTCATGAACATGGGAAAATAACGGGGAAAGATATCCGCAGCAAGGATTACGGCTTTATAGCCGGCGATATTTGCCTGGCTGCTGAGCACATCCATGCTTTGGGCACGGGTGGTACGGGGCAGCATATCCATACTGAATACGGTTATGCCCATTTTGGCCCAGTCCTCCATCAGTTTCGCGTTGAACAAAGGCTGATAAACACCCAGTAACACTTTCCCGGAACAGGATTGCAGCTCGGATGTTTGAGGGGGATGGATGGATAAGAGTATATCCGCTTTCTGCAACAATTCATTCCTCGAGCAAACAGTAGCGCCCGCATCAGCATATTGCTGGTCTGACGCAAATGATAATATACCCGCGCCCTGCTCTACCCATAATTCAGCCCCTGCTTTCCGAAGGCCGCCCAGATGCTCGGGCAATAAGGAAACACGCGTTTCGTGTATCGGTTCTCGTAAGAGGCCAATGATCATAATTCTTGAATTATGCCGAAGTTAAGGAAAATCAGAATCGGATGCGGAACCGTTCTTTCTCTTTAAAAGACGGGTCAAAGAAAACAAGCCCGATGAAAAATAAATCGATGCTGCGTGTGACCGCCGGGTCATCACATATTTCTTTCCAGGCTTTTTCCATGCCGCTGCTCCAATGGATATCATCGAAGATGAATACAGTTTGCGGACCGGCTTTTTCTTTCAGCCAATGAAAATACTCGATTGTCGGCGCATACTGATGATGGCCATCTACATAGGCAAGGTTAACATGTTGCAATTTTTGCAGTAAGCCCGGCAATGTGTCCGCGAACCGCCCTTCGATCAGCTCTATTTGCCTCAGCCCCTGCCGCTCAAACACCTGCCGGGCGATAGCCGCGATAGAAGGCGCGCCTTCCAGGCTGTATATTTTCGATTGCGGATAACCGTTAGCCATATACGAAGTTGTTACCCCAAACGAAGTGCCCAGTTCAATGATATTTTCCGGCTTAAAGTATTGTACGATCCTGAACATCAGTTGCGCGTATTTGGCGCTTTTCAGGGAGGTTTGCGCCACACGTTTCACCACGCGGGTATGGTCATTGATCATAGCAGAACCCGCGCCGAAATCGGTCACGGTAATGGATGTACGATCCTCCAGCAATCCGGCACGGATCGCTTCAACCTCTGTGTAACAGGGATATTTGAGCTTGTCGTTCAGCACCTGGTCTATAAACCGGTATACAAAGGGCGAATGCACGCCATGCCCTTTGCCATTCGCGGCACTTAAGTAATATTGAAGGTATTTGCAGGCAAGTTGAAATGAAGAGTACAAGGGTGGTTGTGCATTTATTGTTCATGATGCAATTGCGGATGAGGGTCAGGATAATTTCCTGCGCTTCCATACCTGGAAAGAATACCTGAACGCGTGCTTGTCATCTGCCGGAAAATCAACCGTTGTTTCCTGCTCCCATACCGCCGGGTGCAGTTCGGGGAAAAAGCTGTCTGCCTCCGGCGCTCCATCTACCCTTGTCATGTAAATTTTTCCCGCGCGGTCAAGTGCTTGACGGTAAATATCAGCGCCACCCGCTACAAATATTTCAAGGCAATTGGTTGATTCCGCCCGGGCGATGGCTTCATCGAGGCTGCCGGCAACCCATACCCCTTCGGCCGACCATCCGGACTGCCTGGTCACCACAATATTAAACCTGCCGGGCAGCGGTTTGCCCACCGACTCAAATGTTTTCCGGCCCATTATCACCGGCATTCCCCAGGTTGTATTCTTAAAGAATTTCAGGTCGTTTGGCAGATGCCATAACAAGCGGTTATCCTTTCCTATTGCATTGTTTTGCGCCGCCGCAACGATCAAAGAAATCATAAGCAATTCATAAAGATGTGAACAGATGCAGGGTTTTTCAAAGTCGGCTGGCAAATTAAACAGCCACGGGCGCTTTGATGGCGGGGTGGCACTGGTAGTCCTTCAATTCAAAATCTTCGAACTGGAACCCGAAAATATCTTTTACAGAAGGATTGATGGCCATGCGCGGCAATGGGAACGGTTCCCTGCTCAATTGCAGTTTCACCTGTTCCATATGGTTGCTGTACACATGGGCATCGCCAAATGTATGCACAAATTCACCCGGCTCCAACCCGCATACCTGCGCTATCATCATGGTGAGGAGCGCGTACGACGCGATGTTGAATGGCACACCAAGGAATACATCCGCCGAACGCTGGTACAACTGGCAGCTTAGTTTACCATTCGCCACATAAAATTGAAACAGGCAATGACAAGGCATGAGTTTCATCCTGGGCAGGTCGGCCACATTCCACGCACTTACCAGCAACCGGCGACTGTCGGGGTTCGTTTTAATCTGGTGAACCAGGTCGCTGATCTGGTCAACTTCCACGCCTCCGGCGCCTTCCCAACTCCTCCATTGCTTTCCATACACAGGGCCAAGGTTCCCCTCTTCATCGGCCCATTCATCCCAGATCGATACCTGGTGATTTTTCAGGTACGCGATATTGGTATCGCCTTTCAAAAACCAGAGCAATTCATAAATGATGCTTTTCAGGTGCACTTTTTTGGTGGTCACCAAAGGGAAACCGGCCGACAAATCGAACCGCATCTGGTAACCGAATACACTTCGTGTACCCGTTCCCGTACGATCGCTTTTATCGGCACCATGGTCAAGGATATGCCTGAGTAAATCGTGATATGCCTGCATGGGCGCAAGTTAATGGATTGGACGGTTTTGGAAGCGGTTTCCCGGCAGTCTGTTTCCACATTTACATGCAGATGGTTCCCGAATGATTGACCCCAGCCGGAAACTGGCCCATCAATGGCAACCTCCACAAAATCCGGCGGGACAAGGTAAAATCGTACCTTTGCATCGAAGTGTTTCGATATGAGTAAAAAAGGTAAAGTGTTGGTGGCGATGAGCGGCGGTATCGACAGTACCGTTGCCGCCCTGATGTTGCATGAACAGGGCTACGAAGTGGTGGGGATCACCATGAAAACATGGGATTATGCCACGAGTGTGGGCAAAACAGGAAAAAAAGAAACCGGTTGCTGCAACCTTGATAGTTTCAACGATGCCCGACAAGCCGCGGTTGACCATGGCTTTCCCCATTTCATCCTGGATATCAGGGATGAATTCGGTGATTTTGTGATTGAAAATTTTGTAGAGGAATACCTGGCCGGGCGTACCCCAAACCCTTGCGTGATGTGCAATACGCACATTAAATGGAAGGCCCTGCTCAAGCGGGCGGATGCCCTTGACTGCGAGTTTATTGCCACGGGCCACTACGCCCAGGTTCACCAGCACGATAACGGCCGGTATTTTATCCGCAAAGGACTGGATGACACGAAAGACCAGAGTTATGTATTGTGGGGGCTCCCGCAGGAACTCCTGAGCCGAACCATCCTGCCATTGGGCACATACCATAAAAAAGAAATCCGGCAGATGGCCCATGACTTTGGTTATCCCGAACTGGCGAAAAAGAATGAGAGCTACGAAATCTGTTTTGTGCCGGATAACGATTACAGGGGTTTCTTGAAAAGAAGGGTTGAAGGACTAGAAGAGCGGGTTGATGGCGGAAATTTTGTGGATCCGAACGGAAATATCCTGGGAAAGCACAAAGGATATCCTTTTTATACGGTTGGGCAGCGTAAAGGGCTTGACATCGCCCTGGGCAAACCGGTATTTGTCACCCGCATTGAACCCGAAACCAATACGGTAGTGCTTGGCTCTGAAGCCGACCTGAACCGCTCCGACATGCAGGTATCAAAACTGAATTGGCTAAAATACGAGGGCATCACGGAGGGCATGGAAGCCGTTACCAAAATCAGGTACAAAGACAAAGGTTGCCTCTCAAACCTCTACACATACGAAAACGGCATCCTGGTACGTTTTTATGAAGATGTAAAAGGTGTCGCCCCGGGCCAAAGCGCTGTTTTTTACGAAAATGACGACGTCATTGGCGGTGGCATTATCCAGCGGTATTAAGCAGCAAAATGGACCGCTGAACCGTCTTTTACCGTATATTGGACAGATCAATACGTATGAAAAAACTAATCTTCCTCTTGCTGGCCGGCATCTGCCTCTTGTCTGCCTGTAAAAAATCTACCGAAACCCTGCCCCTGGCGGGCATTGATGATTACGCCCCCACCGTGGCTGGAAAATACATCGTGTATCAGCTTGATTCCCTTGTTTATAAAAGTTTTGGCACCCGCGATACAACCATCAGTTACCAGGTGAAATACCAGGTGGACGCTGAAATCACCGATTCCCTGGGCAACCCCGCTTTCCGCGTGTTCCGTTTCATCCGCAAAACCGAATCAAACCCCTGGGTGCCGGATGCCAGTTTCATGATGGTTAAGCCGGCGGGCAGCCTTGAGTTTATTGAAAACAATATGCGTTTCATCAAACTTAAAACACCTATCCGCGACGGCTATTCCTGGAAAGGGCATGCCTACCTTGATACGTATTCAGCCAACTCTGATATCCAATACATGGATGGATGGGATTACACGTACGAAAACACTGGCCAGCCGGCTAACGTTGGCGCATATACGCTCAGCAATACCGTCACCGTAAACCAGCGCGACGAAATCATCGGGAACCCCGACGATCCCGCATCATACAGCGAAATCAATTTTGGCAGGGAGATATATGCCGAAGGGATTGGCCTGGTGTACCGCCGCTTTTTCCACAGCGAATTCCAGCCCGGCAATGGTGGCTATTTTGCCGATGGATCTTATGGAATAACCCTCACCATGATTGATCATAATTGATGTCATCCACTATTTTTTGACATCATGTTATCCGTCATTTTCCCTTCCTCGTAAATACGATATAATCCAACGCGGGGATCTGCGTGGCACCCAGTTGGCGGAGCATCGTAACGATTTGCCCCCTGTGATAGGATTGATGGTTAAAGAGGTGGATAAGCACATCGGCCACGGGTTGCTTAAACTGCTCACGCTTATTGTTCCGGTAAATAAATTCATGTGCCAGCGCGGCTTCAGTAGCGGCAGACACCCAGCTGGCCCATTCGGCTGATTGCAACAATAAATGTTGCGTTAGTTTTTGCAGGTCTCCCGAAAAAGATTCACTTGGCCGGTCTATTTGGTCTTTCATCTTCACACGTTGCCACCAGATGTGCTCTGCGTCCCACATGTGCAATAAGGTTGGCATGATGCCGGGGAAACTGCTTACCACAGGCTGTTCCACCTGCACCACGCCGCTCATAAGGCAATCTGTCAGCCTCCTGTTCGCCCATTCATTGTACCTGGCGTACGATACCAGCCATGATTTCATTGTGTGTTATTTTGATCTAAAAATAACCGAAAAGGCGCAACTGAAATTCACAAAAAATACCTTCATTTGCCGGTATGAGCAATATTTTGATTCGAAGGGCGGAACGGTCAGACTGCCCGCGGATGCTGGAACTCGTCCATGAATTGGCTTTGTATGAAAAAGCTCCTTCCGAAGTGGTTATCAGCCAGGAACATTTTGCAGAAAGCGGATTTGGCAAAAAGCCCGTGTGGTGGGCATTTGTAGCCGAAGTGAATGAAGCGGGAAAACCTCCATTTGTCATTGGTTTTGCATTGTGGTATATCCGCTTCAGTACCTGGAAGGGTCAGCGGATGTACCTCGAAGACCTGATTGTTACAGAAGACTGGCGTGGAAAAGGCATTGGGCATATGTTATTCGATAAACTCATCAGCGAATGCCGGGAACTGGGTTTAGCGGGCATGAACTGGCAGGTGCTTGATTGGAACGAACCAGCCATTCGCTTTTACCGCAAATATGAAGGCATGAAACTGTCTGAAGGATGGCTGAATGCAAGCCTCGACATGAAGCCTTAAAAAAAATTCTTGAAGCAGGCAACGGAAGCTTTACACGCAGCCTCTTTATATCCGGATCCACATTTATCAATCAAAAACATCAAACCATGATACGTGCTATGTCTAACAGGTTTTTGCTGACAGCGCTGATGCTGGCATCAACCTTACTCTTTTTCTCCTGCCAAAAAGAGATCAATGAAAACATTGACCCACCGGGTAATACAGTTACACCACCGGACCTTACTACTAAAGTAAACTCTGCTAAAGTTTCCGGCTTTGTAACGGATGAAAACAATGACCCTGTAACAGGCGCATCCGTTAAAGTGGGTACACGCACAACCACGACGGACGAGTATGGTTATTTTGAAGTGAAGAATGTGGAAGTGGTGAAAAACGCAGCCACTGTTACCGTTTCGCAACCAGGATATTTCCCGGGCATCAAAACTTATATCGCGGCTGCCGATAAATCGGCGTTCTTCCGTATCAAGCTGATCCCTAAAAATATCACCGGAACAGTGAACGGTGGTTCGGGTGGCCTGGTGACGCTCAGCAACGGGCTCTCCATCAGCTTTCCGGCCAACGCCGTAGTGAATGAAGCGTCCGGCGCGGCTTATAGCGGACAGGTAAATGTAGCCGCATACTGGATCAATCCAACCAGCGATGACCTGAACAGTGAAATGCCCGGCGACCTTCGTGCATTGAATGCCGATGGCGCTATGCAATTCCTCACCACATACGGTATGGCTGCGGTGGAACTCACAGGCGCTTCCGGCGAAAAGTTGCAGATCGCCGATGGCAAGAAGGCCACACTGACTATGCCAATCCCCGCTTCTATTTTATCAAGCGCGCCCGCCAGCATCGCCTTATGGCATTTTGATGAAGCCAAGGGCTTATGGATCGAAGAAGGACAGGCCAGCAAAAACGGCAGCAACTATGTAGGCGAAGTGAGCCATTTCTCTTTCTGGAACTGCGACGTCCCCGCCAATTTTGTGCAATTCAACTGCACCATCGTGGATGCTGATGGCGAACCCATTCCTTATGCAGGTGTGAAAATTTCCGTAGTGAGTAACCCGCAAAACGCGGCATGGGGCTATACCGATTCCACAGGTTATGTAGGCGGCGCCATCCCGGCCAATGCCAACTTGTTGTTGGAAGTGTATGCATTCTTCAATTGCGGCAACGCGGTGTACAGCCAGAACTTTACCACAACCAATGTCAATGTATCACTCGGCACCATTACCATCAGCAATTCCAGCACATCCACTGCAAATATTACAGGCACCATAACTGATTGCAGCAATGCACCGGTGAGCAACGGCGCGATCATCATGCTGAATAACGGCCAATACAGCCGTTACCCATTGAGCGGCCCCGGCAGTTTCGACTTTAATGTCATCCTTTGCAACAGCAGTTCCCTGAACGCTGAGTTTATCGGGGAAGACTATGCAGGCGGACAACAAAGCCCATCACTTGCCCATACCATTACAGCAGGCAGTAACCCAATCGGTAACCTGCAGGCTTGTGGCACCCAGATTGCTGAATTCATCAACATCACGGTAGATGGCAACAACAGCAATTATACCGCGCCCGCAGACAGTATGGGATATTCCGTAAATACACAATCCCTGCCTTCCACCATTAACATATATGGCATGAGCGTAAGGAACATTGGCGGTGTAACGTCTACCCTTTTCAGCAATTTTGCCTTCACGGAAAGCGGCATTGCTGCAGGCAGCACACAAAGCCTGACCCAGTTCAGCAATTCAGTCCCGGGCAGCACAAGCGGACAATACATTATTTCAACGCCCATTAATGTAAACATTACGGAATATGGACCGGTAGGCCAGTTTGTGGCAGGCAATTTCAGTGGAACCGTCACCATTGCCGGCACCACCAATACCGCGAATATCAGTTGCAATTTCAGAGTACGCCGTACCCAATAAAAACTTGCATTGTTTGACACGCAAAGCGGCTTCCACATGGAGGCCGCTTTTTTTAACTTGTTCATTCAGCTAAATTGATATAGTTACGCTGGCATTTTACAAAGGCATGCAGTACCTTTGTGCCGCTTTAGCTGAGCCAAGCGCCACTGTACAAGTGTGCGACGCCACTGAAGCTGAAACCTATTCATAAGCCCGGACAAACATCATCATGCCAGAAAAGATCAGCATGGGCCCCAACAACAAGTTGCAGGTACCCAACAACCCCACCATCCCATTTATTGAAGGCGACGGCATTGGCCCCGATATCTGGAAAGCCAGTGTACGCGTATTTGACGCCGCCGTGGAAAAAGCCTACCAGGGAACAAAAAAAATCAACTGGCTGAAAGTATTGGCCGGTGAAGAATCATTTCAGAAAAGCGGTGAATGGATGCCCGAAGCGACCATGAACGCGTTCAAAGAATACCTGGTTTCCATTAAAGGGCCGCTCACCACACCTGTTGGTGGTGGCATCAGGAGCCTGAATGTGGCACTGCGCCAGGAGTTAGACCTGTATGTATGCCTGAGGCCAATTAAATATTTTGAAGGTACGCCATCGCCGATGTGGCAGCCAGAGAAAGTGAATATGGTGATTTTCCGTGAGAATACGGAAGATATTTACGCGGGCATTGAATACATGACGGGTACAGCGGAAGCCAATAAACTCCGCGATTTCCTGGTGAACGAACTGGGGGTTAAAAAAATCCGTTTCCCCGAAACATCATCTTTGGGCATCAAGCCGGTGAGCAAGGAAGGCTCAGAACGACTGATCCGCTCCGCGATACAATACGCGATTGAGCATAAACTGCCATCCGTTACCCTGGTCCACAAAGGCAATATCATGAAGTTCACCGAAGGCGCATTTAAAAACTGGGGTTATGAACTGGCGGAAAGGGAGTTCGCGGGTGATGTGTACACCTGGCAGCAATGGGAGCGCACAAAAAAAGAAAGCGGCGAAGCGGTGGCCAATGAAGAAATGAAAATCAGCGCGATCGGCGGTAAAGTAATCATCAAAGACGCCATTGCCGATAACTTTTTGCAACAGGCCATGCTGGCCCCGCAGGATTATTCCGTGATTGCAACCCTGAACCTCAACGGCGATTATATCAGCGACGCGCTGGCCGCACAGGTGGGTGGCATCGGCATAGCACCCGGCGCAAACATCAATTACCTCACCGGGCACGCTGTATTTGAAGCTACGCATGGCACAGCGCCCAGGTTTGCCAATACCAATACCATGAACCCTTCGTCCGTTATCCTTAGTGGCGTGATGATGATGGAATATATGGGATGGAGGGATGCGGCCGAACTCATCACACATGCCGTAGGCAAAACCATCCGCAATAAAACCGTAACCATCGACTTTTACAATTTAATGAAGGATGCCACTTTGTTGAAGACAAGTGAGTTTGCCGATGAAGTCATCCGCAATCTCTAAGGTTGGACAATCGCTTATGCCGGATACCTATACTTACGCAGATTACCAGGAGCGCATGCGCCGCATCGCCGATATCAGGTATGCGTCGGCCCTGTTGCAATGGGACCAGGAAACCTACCTGCCCGTAAAAGGCCATGAGCACCGGTCGAGGCAGATTGCCACGCTCACCGAACTGGCACACGACCTGTTCACATCCTCCGAAACCGGCAAGATACTGGATGCACTCATGCGACGGCATGAACTAACGGATACGCACAAACGCAACATACAACTATCCCGGTATGACTACGATAAAAGCCGGAAACTCAGTCCGGCCTTTGTACGCGGCCAAACCGAAGCGGTCAACAAAGGGTTCCATGCCTGGCTACAGGCAAGGCAGCAAAATGATTTTGGAATCTTTGCGCCAGCCTTACAGGAAGTGGTGCGGTTAAAGCGGGAAGAAGCCGAATGGCTGGGATATGCCGAACACCCGTATGATGCCCTGCTGAATGAATATGACCGGGGCATGACCGTCAGGCAACTGGATCATTTATTTGCGGGCCTCAGGGTTGATTTGAGCCGGTTGATGGCGCAAATCAGCAAACAACCTGCCATCCCCCGCGATTTCCTGCATAAGCATTACCCGAAAGACGCGCAATGGTCGTACGGCTTGTACCTGCTTGCCCAAATGGGCTTCGATTTTGAAGCAGGCCGGCAAGACCTGAGCGAACATCCTTTTACCGTTAATTTCAACAGGCTGGATGTACGGGTCACCACACGTATAGACGAACATGATTTCGCGAATATGGCCTGGAGCTGCCTGCACGAAGGCGGGCATGCATTGTATGAACAAGGGCTACCGGATGAGGCATACGGGCTTCCCCTGGGAGAATACTGCAGCCTGAGCATTCATGAAAGCCAGAGCAGGCTTTGGGAAAACGCGATTGGCCGTGGCAGGGCATTCTGGAAACAACAATACCCTTACCTGCAAACCGTATTTCCGGTTCAATTGAAAGATGTTAGCCTTGAATCATTTTACAGGGCCATTAATACTGTTCAACCATCATTAATCAGGACGGAAGCCGATGAGCTTACCTATCATTTCCATGTGATGATCCGATATGAGATTGAAAAAGGCCTGATCGAGGGATCGATTGCCGTTGATGATATCCCGGCAGTATGGAACAGGTTGTACAAAGAATACCTCGGGCTGGATATCCCGGACGACCGCTCCGGCTGCCTGCAGGATGTACATTGGGGGCATGGCAGTTTTGGATATTTCAGCACCTACAGCACGGGAAGCCTTTATGCCGCCCAGTTTTACCACAGCATGCTACAGGCAAGGCCATCACTGGCAGAAACAACAGGGCCGGAAGATATTGCCTGGATCAGGGAATGGCTGGCACAACATATATACCGGTTTGGCCGTTATTATACCGCCGGCGAACTATGCCAGCGCGTGACAGACGAAACCCTGAACAGCCGGTATTTTATAGATTATGCTACGCAGAAATTTTCCGATATTTACGGCATCCAAATTCAGTGATATGCCCCTGATGCTATATAACCACCGGTTTATTATCGCGATCCTCTGCTCATTAATCCTTCTTGCATCCAGCAGTTGCAAAAAAGTACAGGAAGATTTTACGGAGGATATTTTACAGCAATACTTTGATCAAAACATCCTGAACCGCGACTTCAAAGTGAGGTTAGCCAATAATAACGGTACCGATATCACGGCCGATTATGATGGTTACCGTTTCAGGCTTTTGAAAAATACCAATTACGACGGCCCGATGACCGCTTCCAAAAACGGGGTGGTCCTCTACACAGGCACCTGGAGCACCAATGAAGACTTCGGCAAGTTGGTGATTACCCTGAACCAACCCAGCGTCCCGGCTGAATTTGTGTTTATCAACCGCCAATGGCGCTTTGCCGAAAAAGGCATCCCCGTTATGAAATTAGCCCCCTGGGGCAGTTCCGCGGCCATTGAACTCCAGATGGAAAGGCTCTGATTCAAAAAAAAGACAGGTCCCCACACAATTTTTTTGCATTTATGAAGTTTATAGAGTTAACCATCCCTGGTGGTTATCCGATTCATAAAGCAAAAGCCAATTCCTATGATCATCATGAAAGTGGTGAGAAACAGTTTTTTAACTGTAGCCCTGAGCATGATATGCTTCGTGGCGCTCGCCCAGCCAACTGCCAACTTTACGGCAAGCCCCACATCGGGTTGCGCCCCATTAGTTGTCAACTTCACCGACTTATCAACGGGTAATCCTACGCAATGGCGATGGGATTTGGGAAACGGCACATTCTCTACCCTGCGTAACCCTTCAGTAACATATTTCAACCCCGGTTCCTATACGGTTAAACTGGTGGTACAAAACGCATCCGGCAGGGACTCCCTGATACGGACACAGTATATTACCATCAATGCCCTGCCTACGGTGAACTTCAGCGCTTCATCAACAGCCGGTTGTTTCCCTATGACCGTTCAATTTACCGACCTAAGCGTTGCCGGCAGCGGAACCATCAGTAGTTGGCAATGGGATTTCGGTGATGGCACCCTCAGCACCGATCAAAACCCGGTGCATACCTACAGCACCGCGGGCAATTTCAACGTATCACTCCGTGTGACTAACTCCAACGGTTGTACGAGAACATTGACAAGGGCCAATTTCATCAACATGATGGATAAGCCTGTTCCCAATTTCACCAATTCCAATGCCACCAGTTGCCGGACGCCTGCAACCATCCAGTTCACCAACCTCACCACGGGTACGGGTACACTCAGTTACCAATGGAGCTTTGGTGACGGGGGCAGTTCCGTAGCCGCAAACCCGACACATATTTACACCGCGGCCGGTACTTATTCCGTGCAACTGATTGTGATCAACCAAAACGGTTGCCGCGATACACTCATCCGCAACAACGCGATCAGTGTGGGTAATAACCAAACACGTTTTACCTCGCCCGACAGTGTTTGCGCCGGTGTAAACTTCAGCATTACCAATACATCCAGCCCTACACCTGTTAGCGTAACATGGGATTTTGGCGATGGCACTACATCCACCGCCATGAACCCAACCAAAAACTACGCGGCAGCGGGCACTTACCAGATCAAACTCGTAAACCAGTTCACGTCATGTTCAGACTCCCTGGTTAAAAATATTGTGGTAAAGCCCCGTCCGAACGCGGCATTTACTGCCGATCCGCTTGGTTCCTGCCAGGCACCGCTTGTTGTAAACTTCAGCAACGGTAGCACCGACGCGGTGAGCTATACCTGGAATTTCGGGGATGGCAACACATCCACACAAGTCAACCCCACGCATACGTTTACCAATACGGGTTCTTACAATATCAGGCTCACAGCTACAGGTTTGAACGGTTGTACCAATACCATGGTACGCAACGGTTATATCCGCATTCAGCCGCCATCCACTACCATCAATAACCTGCCACAGGCCGGTTGCGCCCCATTCCCATGGACGTTCACTTCCACAGTGAATACCAATGAGCCTGTCGCTTCTTATTTCTGGGATTTTGGCGATGGCACCACTTCTACGGAAGCTACGCCTACACATATTTTCAATGAAGGTGTGTATGATATCACACTGATCATCACCACTGCCAGCGGTTGCCGCGACACAGCTTTTGTTGCCCAGGGCATCAGCGCCGGAAACCCGCCTAACGCGCAGTTCGACGCCACACCCCGCAATACCTGTGCATATTTACCGGTGGTATTCTCCGATTTATCAACCGGAACCGTAACGCAATGGTTCTGGGATTTCGGTGATGGCGGCACTTCCATCCTGCAAAACCCTGAGCACGCTTATACAGATACCGGTTATTTCACCGTGACTTTAATTGTGATCAACAATGGCTGCCCGGATACCTTGATCATGGAGGATTATGTGTACATCACACCGCCCATTGCCAATTTCCGTACCAGCTTTGATTGCGCAAACCCTTATACCCGAACATTCGAAGACCGATCCATCGGTGCAGACCAATGGCTCTGGAATTTCGGGGACGGCAATACATCAACCCAACAAAACCCGGTGCACACGTATGGCAGTACGGGTACATATACCATTTCCTTACTCGTCAGAAACAACCAAACAGGTTGCGAACACCTGAAGGAACAGGTCATACAGGTGATAGATGAAACCATCAATTTCACCGGCGCACCTACAGTGATATGTAAAAAAGATACGGTCCATTTCAGTACTGTGGGCATGAACCCGGCGAATATCGCCACATATGCATGGACTTTCGGTAACGGACAAACGAGCACGGTACAAAACCCATCCATCATTTACAACCAACCAGGAACATTCACTGTGTCGTTGATAACAACTGATCTTTTGGGTTGTGCCGATACACTGGTGCGCCAGCAATACATCAGGGTGAATGGCCCTACAGCTTCATTCTCTTCAACCGTTCCGGGCACCTGCCAGAACAGCACGGTGAGTTTTACGGATAATTCAACAACAGATGGAACAAACCCCATTGTTCGCTGGATCTGGAACTATGGAGACGGTGTAATTGATACGCTAACCGGTGGCCCGTTCCAACATACCTATTCCACTCCGGGCGTATACACGGTGCGACTCACCGTAACCGATGCCTCAGGTTGCTCCGACAGCCGCACACGCAGCAATATGCTGACCATTTCGCAGCCACAGGCCAACTTCAATGCCCTGGATACACTGACTTGCCCGAACCGAGATGTAACATTCAATAATACATCCACAGGCCCGGGATTGACATACAGCTGGGATTTTGGAGATGGCAACAGCAGCACCGTGCAGCATCCCACGCATACCTATCAGCAAAACGGCGCTTACGACATCAAACTCACTGTAGTTGATCAGTATGGGTGTACCGACTCCATCATAAGGAGCAGTTATGTTATCATACGTACACCTATTGCCAATTTCAGTGTGAGCGATTCGGTGAGTACATGCCCGCCGCTGGTTGTCAACTTCACAAACAGTTCGCAGTACTATACTTCAATGGTTTGGGACTTCGGCGATAACACATCATCTGTAACCGCCAACCCATCGCACTTCTACTCAGTTTCCGGTGTATTTATTTCCAAACTCACGGTAACTGGCCCCGGAGGTTGTACCGACAGCAAAGAGATCCCGATTGTGGTTCGTGGGCCATACGGCACATTCACGTACAACAATATTACCGGATGTACGCCGCTGCAGGTAAACTTTGTTGCCACTACACGCGACAGAACATCGTTCATCTGGGATTTCAATGATGGAAACACATTAAGCACAACCGACTCTGTTGTCAGCCATACATATACCAACCCGGGTTCTTACCTTCCC
The DNA here is from genome assembly GCA_002343985.1 of Chitinophagaceae bacterium UBA2375. Classification (GTDB taxonomy): domain Bacteria; phylum Bacteroidota; class Bacteroidia; order Chitinophagales; family Chitinophagaceae; genus Ferruginibacter. The sequence continues at coordinate 82,810 of DDTB01000014.1, forward strand.
CGCATGATCCTTCGTGATGACGGTGGTTGCGTAGTACCGGTTACAGGTACCGATTCAATTCATGTGTATGGTGTGAATGCTGCAATAGACTTCAATAACCAACCTATTTGCGACGCGGGTTCCGTGCAGTTCAGCAGCCAATCAACCGGCAATGACCCGATCACATCGTATCAGTGGACATTCGGTGATGGAAGCGCATCAACCGACGCAAACCCATCGCATGGTTATACACAAACAGGTTTGTATTATCCCACATTGGTGGTGACCAGCCTGAACAACTGCCGCGACAGCGTGCGCAGCGACATCCCGGTCAGGGTTGTGGCATCGCCCCGGGCGCAGATCACACAATCTGCCAACGGCTGTACACCGGTAACCATCAGCTTTACCGGAAGCCTGGCGGTACCTGATACCTCGGCCATAACCTGGAGCTGGAATTTCGGCAACGGACAAAATGCCGGCGTGCAAAACCCATCGGCTATTGTGTACAATACCGCAGGCAACTATCCTGTAACCCTGCAGGTAACCAACAGCAGCGGTTGCAGCCATACCGCTCAAACTAACGTAGACGCATACCCGATACCTGTTGTCAGTGCCGGGCCCGATACCCTGATATGCCAGGGACGCGGCATTACGCTGCAGGCAACAGGAGCAGACACATACCAATGGTCGCCTGCCAATGGTTTAAGCTGTGACAACTGCCCGAATCCTGTAGCCACGCCTGACTCATTGACCACTTACCTGGTAACGGGCACCACACAATTTGGCTGCAGCAATACCGCGAACATCAGGGTTGCCGTAAAATACCCGTTCGATATGGCGGTGGGCAGGGGCGATACGCTCTGTGTAGGCCGTGCCACCAGGTTGCAGGCATCCGGTGCACATACATACTCATGGACGCCAGCCGCAGGCCTCGACAACGCCCAATCGGCAAGCCCGCTGGCCGCGCCTCAAACCACTACCAATTATATGGTTGTAGGTACCGATGACAGGAACTGTTTTACGGACACCTCATATATACGCGTCGTCGTCTACCCGATACCGACAGTTGAAGCAGGCGATGACAGGACGGTGAACGTAGGACAAACCATTGACCTGGTACCGGTGATCTCTTCAGATGTTACCGAAGTAACCTGGACGCCCACCGGAAGCATATTCCGCAGCGATTTCCCGGCCATTACCATCAGGCCGAGGGAGACTACCACCTATGAAGTGGTTGTATCGAATCCGGGTAAGTGCAAGGCTTCAGACCAGGTAACGGTGTATGTGATTTGCAATGGCGCGAATATTTTCATACCCAATACATTCTCCCCGAATGCGGATGGCATGAACGATAAATTCTATCCACGCGGCACCGGTTTGTTCAATGTAAAAACCATGCGCATTTTCAACCGCTGGGGCGAAATGGTCTACGAACGCAGCAATTTCAACGCCAACGACGCCAATGCAGGATGGGACGGCAGGTTTAAAGGACAACTGCTGAACCCGGATGTATATGTGTATATCATCGAAGTGAAATGCGACAATGACGCCACTTTGAATTATAAGGGAAATATCACCTTAATCAGGTAAAGAGACTCAACGCGCTTTTGTTTATATGGATCTGACGGGGCCTGCAAAATGCGGGCCCCGTCTGCATTTGAGCGTACCCACTGCGATAACGCATACCCTAATAACCATTTGAAAATCAGATATTTTTTTTAAAAAAATAATCAGCTTTATCACACTAAAATCCACCTTACATCGTTTTATATAGGTAGCCACGAGAGTGAAAACACCATCCAGTACCATGAAAACATCGCCAAGGTCATTCTTCATTTGTGCCATGCTGGCCCTATCGGTACAGGCAAGGTCGCAAGACATACATTTTTCCCAAATATTTGAAACGCCTTTGTTAAGGAACCCTTCACTGGCGGGATTATTTACCGGGGATGTGCGCATCCAGGCGGTTCACCGTTCTCAATGGAACAGTGTAACGGTGCCTTACCGCACCACTTCATTAAGCGGTGAATATAAAATCCCGGTAGGCAGGGGCGATGATTACCTCACCATCGGCGGACAAGTGCTATACGACCGTGCGGGCTCCGCGGTACTAACGGCAACGCATGTACTACCCGCCGCCAATTACCATAAATCATTAAGCGAAGAAAGGAACATGTACCTCTCCCTCGGCTTTATGGGAGGTGTTGTTCAGCGCAGGATAGACCCCACCAAAATGACCACCAATAACCAGTACGATGGTACGGGCTACAACCCGGGTTTATCTACAGGCGAGGTCTTCAACAAACCAAATTACACTTACCTGGATGCCAGTGTGGGCATGAGTTTCAACAGCCAGGTTGGCGATAACGACCGCAACAATGTATTCATCGGTTTAGCTTATCATCATTTCAATAAAGCCAAAAACATTTCATTTTATACCAATAACAACACGGAGATGATGGCCAAATTAGTGGGATCCGCAGGTATACGTTTGCATATCAACGAACTCTCCTATTTCACCATGCAGGCCGATTACAGTAAACAAGGGCCATATACCGAAGCGGTAGCCGGCGCGCTGTATTCCTGGAAAATCAATGAATCAGAAAAATCACCATACACGTTCCACGCAGGCACATATTTCCGATGGAATGACGCCATCATCCCGGTGGCTAAGCTCGAAATGAATCCTATAGCCATTGCCGTTAGTTACGATGCCAATATATCGCAACTGAAGTCGGGCAGTAACGGCCAGGGCGGCTTCGAGGTCTCCCTCAGCTACCAGGCATTTACCAGGAGCATGAACAGCAGCCAGGATGCGGTCAGATGCCCTAAATTTTAAAAATAATTTTACCACAATCCACCCATCAAAAGTCCTGTACTAACAAAGAAGATTTTTGTTTTTATGGATTGTTTGGATAACACGGAGGCCCCCTTTTGGGGGCTTCCCTTTTTTGTTCATGCCTGTGAACTTTTCACCAGTATTTTTGTCATTAAACCTTACACAAAAAAATTAGCAACATGAGCATCCAAATTGGACAAAAAGCACCCGATTTTTCCCTTTTCAGTTCCGACAAAACCAAGATCAGCCTCTCCGATTATGCAGGCAAGCAAAATGTATTGATCCTGTTTTTCCCGCAAGCATTTACAGGCGTTTGCACCAAAGAGCTTTGCGCGGTTAGGGACGATATCGCCCGATACAACCAGGCGAATGCACAGGTTTTAGGCATTTCGGTGGATTCTGTTTTCACACTGGCCAAATTCAAGGAAGAACAACAATACAATTTTCCGCTTTTGAGCGATTTTAATAAGGAAATATCAGAACTATATGGCTCCATCTATGCGTCATTTACCGATATGGGCATGAAAGGCGTTAGCAAAAGATCGGCATTTGTTATTGATAAACAAGGAGTTATACAATATGCAGAGGTGCTGGAAAGCGCCGGGGAAGTACCAAACTTCGCGGCAATAAACGAAGTATTGGCACGTTTAGCTTAAGATTGTATTCCGACTGGCCGGTTTGCCAACCCTTCCCGGGGCTTGGTAACCGGCCGGCCGGATAATCTTTGTTTTTTTCAGATATTTTCTTATTTTTACTTTGTTGAAGAGACTTTTACTAATAGTAACCCTCCTGACCGCGTTTCAATTGTGCAGTTTCGCGCAACAAAAACCGGCATCCGGCCTGGCAAATCCTCCGGGTAAATCTGTGCTTTTCTACCCCAACCCCGCTTATGTAGTCATCAACTTCGAACTTGGCCCAAAGACAGACCAGGTGCGCTCCCTGTTGATTTTCAACTTCATGGGTAAAAAGGTGTACGAAACCAAATCCGCCAGTCCTAAGATCACCGTAAACCTCGAGAATTTCTACCGGGGCATCTACATTTTCCAGGTCAGGGACATCAATGGAAATATCCTTGAATCGGGTAAATTCCAGGTTGTGAAATAATTTCCCCTTTCTCTCCCTATCCCATTCATTTTGTGCCAAATTGACTGCTGCCCATGGATTGGCAGAATCTTTGACAAGTGTACCTTTGCACGCCCAATCATAATGACAACAATATGGAACCAACAAACAAACCGTTAGGAGAAGAGCAAACCATGGATATCAACGCGGATGCAGACATTCCGGGGCATACCCATCTGAATAATCCAGGCTCGGCAGAGGACCCTGATTCCGAAAAACTCAGGCAGGAACTCGAGGAACAAAAAGATAAATACATTCGCCTGTTCGCGGAATTCGATAATTACAAACGCAGGACATCCCGCGAAAGGCTCGACATCATCCAGACCGCGGGAAAAGAAATCATCCAGTCGTTACTGGATGTACTGGATGATTGCGACCGTGCCGAAAACCAAATGAACAACAGCTCAGACCTAGAACAAGTACGCAATGGGAACCGCCTGGTATTTAATAAACTCCGTCAAACCCTCCAGCAAAAAGGGCTAACCGCAATGGACAGTATGGGCGAAGATTTTGACGTGGAGAAACACGAAGCCATCACAGATATAGAAGCAGGCCCCGATAAAAAAGGTAAAGTGGTGGATGTATTGGAAAAAGGATATTACCTGAACGATAAAATCATCCGCTTCGCCAAAGTGGTGGTTGGCAAATAAAACCCATTATTCATCAAGCGATCCGACAGCCGGGATAAGGTATGAAAAGAGATTATTACGAAATATTAGGAGTCAGTAAAAGCTCAACGCAGGAAGAGATAAAAAAAGCCTACCGGAAAGTGGCTATGCAATACCACCCGGACAGGAACCCGGGCGATAAAGCCGCGGAAGAAAAATTCAAGGAGGCTGCGGAAGCTTATGAAGTGCTGAACGACCCGGATAAAAGGGCTCAATACGACCGGTTCGGGCATAATGCGTTCAGTGGTGGCCGGGGCGGTGGCGGCTTCCAGGGCGGTGGCATGAATATGGAAGACATATTCAGCCAGTTCGGCGATATTTTTGGCGATGACGCTTTCGGCAGCTTTTTCGGTGGAGGCGGTGGCCGCCGTTCTTCGGGTAGCCGTGGCCGTGGTGCCAGGGGCAGCAACCTCCGCGTGAAATTGAAAATGAATTTCGAAGAAATCGCGAAAGGCGCTACCAAAACCATTAAAGTTAAAAAACATGTGAAGTGCCAAACCTGTACCGGTTCCGGCGCGAAAGATAAAAACAGCGTACAAACCTGTGGCACCTGCGGTGGCAGCGGACAGGTCAGGCGTGTTCAAAATACATTCCTGGGACAAATGCAGACCGTTTCTACCTGTCCTGCCTGTAACGGCGAAGGAACAACGGTTACGAGTAAGTGCAATGCCTGCCGGGGCGAAGGTCGTGTTTATGGCGAAGAAACCGTAAGCATCGAAATACCGGCCGGTGTTCAGGAAGGCATGCAACTGAGCATAAACGGAAAAGGCAATGCGGGAGAACGCGGTGGAAGCCCCGGCGACCTGATTGTATTGATTGAAGAAGAAGCTCACCCGCAGCTACAGCGCGACGGGTTGAACGTAGCATTTGATTTATACCTTTCATTCCCTGACGCTGTATTTGGTACACAGGTGGAAGTACCGACTATTGACGGGCGCGCGAAAATCAAAATACCTGCAGGCACTCAGAGTGGTAAAATATTCAGGCTGAAAGGCAAAGGGTTCCCATCCGTTAACAGTTACGAACGCGGCGACCAGTTGATCCATGTCAATATCTGGACGCCACAACATATCAGCCCGGAAGAAAAATCCATGCTGGAAAAAATGGGCAAGTCTTCCAATTTTGAACCCAAGCCCGAAAAGAACGAAAAATCCTTTTTTGATAAGGTAAGGGAAATGTTCAGCTAATACATTGGATCCGCGTCAATCGTCGGATCCTTTCTTTTTCTTCTTTTTCTTTTTTGAAGGTTCGTATAGTTCCTGTGCTTTTTGCACCAGTCCAATAAATTCTTTTTGGAGGTATTGCGAAGGGTCTGCAGACCTGCGCCCCATTTCAATAATCTGATCCCAATTGGCACCGCGGATAAATTCAGATTGTTTCAGTTTCATCCCGAACATGGCAACTGCGGTCGCGAACTGCCAGGTACGGTCAAGGCTATCGAATACCGTAAAATTTTGCGGCACCGCGCTGAGTAAAACTTTTGAGCTGGTGTCGTTGCACAAGCTGTACCTCAATTGCAGGGATGCCAAATTCCCCCTCATCTCCGATTGAAGTGAACTGATATTTTGTTCGGTGGGGATGATTTCAAAAACTGCAAGGGTGCTGCTGCCGCTTCCAATTTCGCCACCTTCCAGGTCATTATCGCTTTCTGCAATGGCTTCCTTTTTATTATCAAAACCAATCAGCCTGTATTGTTTCACCATGGCCGGGTTGAAGATGACATTCATAAACACATCGTCGGCAACTGCATAAAAAGTTTGTGTCAGTTCCTGGATCAGTACTTTCTCTGCCTCCGCTATGTCATCGAGATAAGCATAATTCCCATTACCTTTCTTGGCCAGGGTCTGCAATTTGGAATCTTTAAAATTCCCCATGCCCACGCCCAGGCAGGTTAAATACACCCCGCCCTGCTTTTGCAAGGTGATCAGTTCATCCAATGCTTTTTCTGATTTTTCACCCACATTAAAATCTCCGTCGGTTGCCAGGATGACGCGGTTATTACCACCCTTGATGAATGTGGATTGTGCGAGCTGGTATGCGGCCCTGATCGCCGATTCACCGGGCGTATCGCCTGCGGCTGTGAGGTCTTCGATGGACGCGATGATCTTCTCCTTTTCCCCGCCCGATGTTGGTTGCAACCAAATACCCACCGAACCGCCATACGTAACAATGGATATGGTATCAACGGGCCTCAGGTTTTTCACCAGCAGTTGAAATGCAGCTTTAAGCAAAGGCAACCGGTTGGGCATATCCATGCTGCCCGACACATCAATCAGGAACACAAAATTTCCGGGCGGTATGCGGTCAAGGCTGAGTTTTTTGGCGCACACATTCAGGTACAACAACTGCGCCATCTTATTCCATGGGCATGAGGTAAGCTGCGTTTCCAGGCGGAATAATTGGCCCGCTTCGGGCTCACGGTACCGCAGGTTAAAATAATTGATCATCTCCTCAATGCGCACCGCGTCTGGAGGTACCGGGCTGTTCATATTGATGAACCGCCTCACGTTGCTATATGAAGCCTTGTTGACATTTAGGGAGAACCCGGTGTTGGGGAACCCGGATGCCTGCACAAATTCGTTTTCCACCAATTGAAAATAAGTTTCATCGCCGGTAAACCAATTGAGGCGGGAACCCTGTTTAAGGTCCTTTGTTACCGAAATCAGCTTCGGCTTGCTTTTGCTGATGGCCGCTTCGGAAATTTTGAGGGTGATGTTTTGCCAGATATCCGTTTTCACCCGGATGGTTTTGGTTTCATAACCATCGAGGCTTACGGTTATGGAATCGTACAGGTTTTTAACGGTAAACCCAAAACTACCGTGGCTGGCGCCGGAATAAAAATAAGTTTTAGCTGAGTGCAGGAAGATTTTTGCATTGCCTAATGGCTGGTTCTTTTCATTCTTTATCTCACCCCGAAAATAATATTGCGCGGTGGCGGATAAGCCAATCAGGGTGAAGAGGCAGTATATCAGTAGTTTTCTCAAGGATGAATCTTTGGTTAAGATACAGACTTAATCTCAATCAAACAAATCCCCTATCCAACATTTATCCGTCAACCAACTGGTAAATTTCTTTCAGGTTCCGGCCCAATCCATCATAATCCAATCCATACCCCAACAGGAATTTATTGGGCACGCTAAAGCCGAGGTAATGAATATCCAGCGGGTGCGATTGCGCTTCCGGCTTATGCAAAAAGGCTGCCACTTTAAGTGATGCAGGCGCTTCTTCAATAAGCTGCGGCATGAAATCACTCAGCGTTTTACCGGTATCAACAATATCTTCCAGGATAATGACATGGCGGCCTTTCAGTGATTCCAGCAAACCAATGGCCTTTACCACATGCCCGGTGCTGCTGGTGCCTTTATATGAAGAAAGCTTGATGAAACTGATCTCAGCCTCAATATCCAGATGTTTGAATAAATCGGATGCGAACATGAATGATCCATTCAATATGGCAATGAACAGCGGGCGCATGCCTTTGTAATCGCGGTTGATCTCGCCGGCCACACGGCGGATCTGCATCTCAATCTGATCCGCTGTCAGGTATGGTTGAAAAAATTTATCGTGTACCTGTATAACCGACATAAGCGAGGGATTATTTAGCGATGATTAATTTTTGTCCGATTTTCAATTGATCCGAATCTAATTTATTGACAGTCCTGATGGTATCGACACTCACCTGGTACTTGCGTGAAATGGCATACAAGCCTTCTTTAGGTTGCACTTCATGCACAATACCGGGTGCTGGCGTTTCCGAAGCTGCGGTCGATTTAGCTGCCGGTTTGAGGCGCACTGTAGTACCAGCAGGCACCAATGCCGATTTATCAAATCCGTTATACTGCAACAAATAATTTAATTGGATGGCGTTTAGCTGTGCGATAAACCGCGGCGTTTCGTCAGCAGGGTTTACATAAGCATCTGCCTGGCCTGTCTTCCTTTTCTTCTCAAGATAAATCCACTCGTCATGCGTCAGCAACCCATCATGCTCTAAATCATTGTACTCCAGCAAACGGTTCAGCGGGATATCATGTGCTGATGCTATCGCGAGCAAGGATGTACCGGCTTTAGCCCACACGGCACGCAAACCGTTAAACAAGGTTTTGCCAGTAGATGTTTCCTTCACACGGTCTTCCGGCGCCGGCTCCTTCGATTGTGTGGATGTAACAGTGATGTCTGTAGAATTTTTCAATGGCTCATTGTCTGCTGCCAGTCCCGCATCCTGGGTGGGTTCAGCAGGCTTGCGCAAGGCAATCAGCGTGTATTCCTGGAGGTTATACTGCTCAATATATTTAATCAGCAATAAAGGGTACTTGGGGTTGGTGGCATAACCCGCTTTTTTCAAACCGTAAGCCCAGTTTTTATAATCGGTTGGGTCGAGGTTGAAGAGGAAGGCATACCTGTTGCTGCGGCGAAGGAAATTACTGTGGTCGCGGTAGCTTTCTTCAGCGGATGGATACTTACGGAAACATTCACCCAACGCGTCATCATCATGGTACACAAACTCACCAGACCAGCCGGTTTTGCATTTGATGCCAAAATGATTATTGGAGCGTTTCACCAGGTCGCTGTTCCCGCTTTCGGTTTCATGGATGCCCTGTGCCAGTTTGATGGACGCAGGTACGCCAGTTCGCCGCATTTCTTCAATGGCCAGTTCTTTGTACTGGTCAATGTATTCGGGGATGCTGATTTTTTGTGCCAGCGCCGGCAAACACATGATGCCGGCCAGCACTAAGGCTAATGCTTTTTTCATGGTTACAGTTTCCTGATAATGAACAATCCGTCTCTGATGGTAAGCATAACAGACTCAACCCTTTTATCCGCAGCCACATGCTCATTGAAAGCCTGTATGGCTTTGGCGTTTTTTCCACTGGGCGGTTCCTGCAGCACATCGCCGTGAAAAAACACGTTATCTGCCAGGATCCAGCCCCCGGGCTTCGTCTGCTGCAAAGTTAACTCGTAATAGTCAATATAGCTAACTTTATCGGCATCAATAAATACCATGTCCCAGGTTTCGTTCAGGCTGGGAATGATCATTTTAGCGTCGCCGGTATGCAATCTAATCTGGCTCGCCTTAGCAGACCGGCTGATAAACGACATGGCGGTCTTTGCATCATCTTCACGGCATTCGATGGTATGCAATATGCCATCATCCGCCAACCCTTCCGCCAAACATAAGGCGCTAAAGCCCGTAAACGTCCCGATATCCAATACCCTCTTAGGTTTCAGCATCCGGCTCATCATACCCAGGAACAAGCCCTGCACCCTACCGCTGTGCATATGCGCCTTGGGATGGTTCGCCATGGTAAAAGCCTCATTCTCTTTCAACAAATCCCCCAGGCATGAACTGTACCGCTCCGCGTAAGCTTGCGCCAATGGATGAATCAGGTCGATCATGCGGTTTGGGTTTTATGGGAGATCGCGTACAGGCCGAGGAAAGTGAGGAGCCCGTTGATGATCAGTATTTCGATGCCTATCACATAACCGCCGAGCCATTGAGCTGAATATGTTTGAAGAAAATAACAGGCTACCGGGCTCAGTAAACAGATCAATGCTATGACCCAGGAATCGGGCATGCCTCTTTTGGTGAGTATGCCAAACGAAAACAACCCGAGCAGGGGCCCATAGGTATACCCAGCGAGGTTCAGGATTTTATCGATGATGGAACGGCTGTTAATTTCCCTGAATAATAAGATGAACAAAAAGAAGATAACGGTCATGGTTAAGTGCACCGTAAGCCGGCTTTTCCTTTTCTGCGATTCCGTTAATCCGTTCTTCTCATTCAGGCCAAGGATATCTATGCAGAAAGATGAAGTCAGCGCTGTCAGCGCACCGTCTGCACTGGGGAACAATGCTGAAATGAGCGCGATGATGAAAATGACAGAAATTACCGGTGGAACAGCGTCAATCAAACCCAACGCTACGGAAGGGAATAAATTATCGCCGGTTACATTGGTTTGTCCATGGTACAAACCCCATGATTGCAGGTCAGCCCCGGCCTGCGAGAAAGACGCCCCTTCGTGATACACAAATAAATACAACAGGCCACCCAGGAGTAAAAACAATAGGTTCACAAATACCAATATGACGCTAAAGCTGAGCATGTTTTTCTGGGAATCGCCCAATGTGCGCACGCTGATATTTTTCTGCATCATTTCCTGGTCAAGCCCGGTCATGGCAATGGTGATGAACATGCCCCCAATGATTTGCTTGAGAAAGAAACCTGGACTGTTGATATCTGCATTAAATATTTGTGTCAGTCCGCGCGACTGCATACCGCTGATGGCTTCACCCAGTGAATAATCCATTCTGTTGAGGATATATATGACACAAACAATCAGTCCAAGCACCATCAGGGTTGTTTGCAGTGTATCTGTGTACACAATTGTTTTTACACCACCTTCAAATGTGTACAGCAATATCATCAGCAGTACCACGGCTGCGGATACCCAGAAAGGTATGCCGAGGTTGGCCAGGATGAAAATATGCAGGATATTGATCACCAGGTACAAGCGCGCGGTGGCGCCAACTGTACGCGACAAAATAAAAAACGAGGCCCCTGTTTTATAGGCCCATTCGCCAAACCTTTGCTGGAGGTAACGGTAAATGGATGTCAGGTTGAGTTTATAGTACAGCGGAAGCAAGACATAAGCCACGACGATATATCCCAGGAAATATCCGATCACCACCTGGAAATACCCAAGGGCATTGGGAAGCCCGCCCTCCTTCGCGATATTGCCCACACTACCGGGCACACTCACAAACGTAACACCGCTCAAAGATGTGCCGATCATGCCGAAAGCCACCAGTTTCCAGTTCGAATTTTTGTTTCCAATGAAAAATGATTCATTGTTGGAGTTTCGGCTGGTCAGCCAGGCAACCACATACAAAAGGATAAAATAACCGAGTACGAATATCAGCAGGATCTCAGCAGACATAGAGGGGGTTTATAAAAAAATAAAATTGAAAATAGGGAAAAACTTTGTGTCTTTGCTGCCATATAATATACACATATATGGATATCCGGTCTATCGCTATCTTTTGCGGAAGCCATGCTGGCCATAACCCGCTGTTTGCGGAGCACACGAAAAAACTTGGCAGGCTCCTGGCCCATGCAGGGATCAGTGTCATTTATGGAGGCGGAAATATAGGATTGATGGGCATTGTAGCCAATGCAGCGATGGAAGCGGGCGGGCAGGTTATTGGCGTGATACCCGAAGTGCTGGTTAGTAAAGAACGCCAGCATACAGGCATATCCGAATTACTGGTGGTCGATAATATGCACACCCGCAAAGGACTGATGTATGAAAAATGCGACGCGGCCGTGATATTGCCGGGCGGGCATGGCACACTTGATGAATTGTTTGAAATGCTCACCTGGAACCAGTTAAGCATACACGATAAACACATATTCATCCTCAACAGCGCGGGATACTACAACCACCTGGTGGCGCATATTGAACTGATGTACCGCGAAGGGATGTTGTACAGCAACCCGGCAGAAAAGATTTCAGTAATCAGCGAACCTGATGAAATATTAAGCTATGAGAAAGTTCCTGCCCAATAATCGTATATGCATAACCGTTAAAACTGGTTTCTCCTGCCCTGGAACAAGCCAATATTAAAACCTGCCCTGATTTGCGGGATGGCCCTGTTGAGGTTATCGGTATAGGGCGAGTTTTCATCTTTCAGCACATCCCACATCACGGAGAAATAAAAATATGTGTTATTGCCATTATCCCTTCCGGTGGCATACCCCCCGCCAACAAGCAGGCTTGGCGCCGACTCTTTGTATTTCTCCCTTAATAATCCTGTATTGGGTGGCGGGATGTAATTCAGTTTAATGATATTATGTTCAAAATGCGCCTGGGCAAATAAAAACTTCACAGGGAATACGCGTACAAAAGCACCCGGACTGATCACGGTTTGCCTGACACGGTCATCGAGATATTGAAAATCGCGTTGTGAAATATAAGTGAATCCCAATGACACCGCCACATCCAGGTATTTATTGATGCTGTACCCAAAATGCGGGTTGGCGCCCAATACCGTTACCTGGTTGCCGAATGCAAGGTTAAGGTTGCCACCTGTAAACAGGTTTTCCTTTTTGAAGAATTTCTTCTCCGTTTCCTCGTCATCCTGAGCCATTACAGGGCTCCAGATTAACGGGAGCACAAACAGTGCGATTAAAGCGAATACTGCGGGTTTCTTCATAAAAATCATTTATGCGTAATCGTTATGCTATAACTTATAACTAATCAAATATTTTTCCGCTGTTCAGGATACCCTTGGGGTCAAACACTTTTTTAATACCGCGCATCAGTTCAATCGATGCGGGCGTTTGTACAATGTCCATGTATTCTTTCTGAATCAGCCCGATCCCATGTTCCCCGCTAATGGTGCCACCCAGTTCATGTACCAGTTGAAAAAGGGCCCGAAGGGCGGGAACCACCTCAGGATTGTTCAGGCTGAATTTACTGCCTTCCTTTTTTATCCGCACATGCAGGTTGCCATCTCCGGCATGCCCGTAACATACGGCCTGGAATTGATATTGTTTGCCAAGCGCCTTCACTCCCCTGATCAAAGCAGGCAGGTTGGCGCGGGGAACCACCGTATCCTCTTCGATGGTAAAACCATCTATTTTCACCGCTTCCGCTACCCTGCGGCGCAATTTCCAGAGCTCCGCTTTTTGCTGAGCATCGTCTGCAAAAAATATATCGCCGCATCCATAATCTGCCAGCAAAGTACCAATGGCTTCCATTTCCGCCATCAATACATCCACATCATTCCCATCCACTTCAATGACCAGGTGTGCTTCCATTTCATCTGTAACGGGCACTACAGCACTGTCAACAAAACGGCTGACAATTTTTAAAGCATCAATTTCCACCAATTCCAAAGCGCTGGGCGTAAAACCAGCCCTGAATATGGCGCTGACCGCTTCACCGGCTTTCTCCAAACTATTGAATGGTACCAGCATTAATAAATCATGCTTGGGATGCGGGATCAACCTCAAAACGATTTTCGTGACCAGCCCCAATGTGCCTTCGCTGCCCACCACCAATTGGGTTAGGTTATATCCTGTAGCATTCTTTAACACATTCGCGCCCGTCCATATCACCCTTCCATCCGGCAATACCATTTCCAGGTTGAGCACATAATCCTTCACCACACCATATTTCACGGCTTTGGGTCCACCGCTGTTTTCCGCGATATTTCCACCGATAAAACAACTACCCCTCGAACTTGGGTCCGGCGGGTAAAACAATCCCTTTGCCTTGACGGCCTGTTGCAACACTTCTGTTATCACGCCAGGTTCTGTTGTGACTTGCAGGTTGCGTTCATCAATCTCCAGTATCCGGTTCATTTTTTCAAATGACACAACCACTCCGCCCCTGTTGGCTAATGCACCCCCGCTTAATCCTGTTCCTGCGCCACGGGGAGTCACCGGTATGTTGTGCTCATAGCATATTTGCATGATCCGGCTGACTTCCTCCGTATTGTTGGGTTTCAATACAATATCGGGCATGAAAAAGAGATCTTCCGTTTCATCCCTTCCATACCGCTCTTTTTCTTCAGCACCGGTCAGTATACAATCATGCGAAAGCAGTTTTTGAAATTCCTGTATGGCCGATGTATAATCCCTTGTTTTGATGTCCACGGAAAGCGCTGTTTTAGCTGCGAAAATCGGCAAAATGCCTGAAAAAAACTTTTATGCTGATGTCCTAAAATTTAGGGCAGAGCGACTCCCTTCCCGGGTTATCAGGATAAAAACCATATTTGGTTAAACTGAATTCACTAGCTCCCCTGTAATTATTAAAATTCCGCAGGGTGGAAATCGTCGCGTCGTACGTAAAGGAAAACCGGATATTATACAATTGGAACCCAAGCATCGGTATGACAGCGTCGTTCAGGCGATAATATGCGCCGGCCAGCAATTGCTTGTCGCCCGACTCGCCTAAATTGATTTGCGCGTTCATTCCCAGCACCAGTTCTGATGCGCGCGCCTGGTTGGTATAATATACATTGGGGTTCAGGATCAGGTTGCTGGATGTTTTCAGGATGGCATTCGCGAATCCAATATGGCGCATGGGTATGATGCCATTGTTGGATTGATCATTAAAAAAGGTTTCCCTTGGCCTGTTAACATGATGTATGGAATATCCCGCATTAATGTACACATCTTCATTAGGGAAGAAAGCATAGTTGATACCTGCCTGTATATCGAGGTAACTGACACTGGTATTGGAGAGTACAACTTCTGTGGGCAGCCGGTTGTCAAAAAACCTGCCATCAAACTGATCAGGGAATTTTAAGGCAGATAAGTCGATGCGCTTATTTGCCCAACCTACGTTGAAGCCCGCGCTTAACAGGCTGCTGTTGCCGAGCATTTGATGATAAGCGACTGAGCCATATAATTTGGTAGACCTGAGGCTTCCGCTACCGGCCACATCAGACAAGAGCAGCCCTCCCACACCAAGCCAGCCGTTTTCCAGTTTATCCCGGAACAATTGCGCATCCCCATACACACTCATGGTTTTGTATGGTATGGCCATGATATTGCTGTATTGGTTGCGGTAATGTACGCCCAACCGGTAATCGGCATCGGGTATGAAGCCTGTGTTCGCGGGATTCGTACTTAATGGCGAATGAAAGAATTGGGAAAAATGAAGGTCCTGCGCTTTTATTTGCTGAAACCCTGAAATGATAAAAAGCGCCAGTGAAGCACATACGGCACTACTGACGCTTGTTAAAGAGCGCCGGCCAATCATATTTCGTATAGTGCTTACCGTTAGCAAGGGTCAATATTTTTTATAGCTATTATCGCAGCAAGGTGATATCGCCTGTTTTGCGAAGTTTTTTACCGTCTGTAAATTCCACATCCAGGGTGTATGTGTACACATCCATGGGTTGCAATTTTCCTTTAAATGTGCCGTCCCATGCGTCCTTCCTGTTATTGGTCTGAAACACAAGCTGGCCCCAGCGGTTATAAATCCTCCAGTCCATCCGGCCAATGCCAAAACCCTGGACCGATATAAACGCGTTGGCCCCAAACCTGCCGGGCGTGAAGGCGTTAGGCACATCCAGCAGGGGTACAATCCTGGCCCTGACGGTTAATGAAAACGTGTCCGGGCAATTCGCTTCATTATACGCGATCAGTTGCGCGGTGAAGTTCCCATTCTCATTATACTGGTGGATAGGGTTCACATCCGTTGAGCTTTCACCATCACCAAAATTCCATTCGTACCGCACTGCGCCAACAGATAAATTAGTGAAACGGGTTGGTGTATTTACTTCCGGTGGATTGGGCGCCCAGTCGAACCTGGCGTCAGGTATATCGTACACCGTGATCCTGACAATGTCTGAAGTGTCAATTTTATTGCATGTAGTAGTATCTATAGCGATCAACCGCACATCATACGTGCCCGGTGTGTTATATAAATGAGTTGGATTGGCCTGGGTGGAACTAAAACCATCCCCGAAATCCCAGATAAAATCGGTGCCGGCCAGGGATGTATTCTGAAAGACGGCCGTATAAGGTATACAGCCGATTCGATTGACCGTAAAACTTGCCTCCACAAACGGGTTCACCCTTAGGGTATCCCTGATCGTTAGTGGCGTGTTGCAGAAAGCCGTATCAAGCAGGGTGAGGGTAATCACATAAGTTCCGGGCGCGGGGAAAGTATGCTGACGGGGAGGCGCAAACGAAGCGGTATCATTGGGCGATCCGTCACCGTAATTCCATACAAATGTCCTTGGCCCGAAATTCGGCGGGTTTCCGGTCGACTGATTGAAAAAAGTATAACTCAGGCTCGTGCATGGGGTATCTTTTACCGCACGCAAAGCGAGCCGGGCTTCATTTGTCCCCGCCCGGATGGTCAGGTAAGATGTATCCCTGATGTTGCAGGTATTGGGGTCTTCTGCTATGAGCATGACCCTGTACACACCGGGTGTAGTGTATATGTGAAACGTGTCGGGCCTTGTGGTCACCACTACCGGTGACCCATCCCCGAAATTCCAGTAATAGGTCCTGCCTTTTAATAATGTATCCCTGAAATCAACACGGAATGGTACACATCCCGTGGTATCATTTCTCACACCGTCGATCGATGCTTGCACCGCCGCAGCCACACCGGCAAAGTTCATTTCAATCTTCACAACTGCCTGGTTACAGGCCGTACTTCCGTTGTTGGTTGCCCAAACCCCGGGTGTGGTCGGGAAGAATATATTCGGGTCACTGCCGTTGCCACAGTTGGCGCAAATGGCCTGGTATATCACACCGTTGTCATCAAAACGACTGGTACCACCATCCACATGGTCGCCGGTACCCCCGCGTTGTCCATAGTGAGATCCAAACAACTGGCGTTGCGCGTTGCGTTCCATCACAAAGAAATAAAAATCCTGTCCGTCGGGTTGGGGCAGTCCCGGTAATGGATTCACCGCTGCCATGCCATTGGTCGTACCGGTACTGTATCCCTGCGTTACATTGATGCCACCGCCCCATCCGGAAACATATACGTTTTCACAACGATCCACCAGGAATGCGATGGGGGAAATATTGGGGACGGCTGAACTGGTGCCAAATATGGTGGAATACACATAACCGGAAAGGTCGGGCCTTAATTTGCTGATGAATTGCTTACTGCCCGGATTGCTGAAAGGTACATTGGGCGTAACCGTCCAGTTACCGGTAGTGGTTCCCATAATATACGGGAACCCGTTTTTGTCAAACTTGAGTCCGTAGATGAGGTCGATACCGGTTGTTCCGAAATAAGATGTACGCACAAGGCCTGAGCCATCAGCACGGATCTGGGTGACAAAACCATCAGCAATGCCGCCCTGGTAATTTGGGGTGAGTACCCCGGTTCTGTCGCCCGGCAGGTTGGTGCTTGAAGTGGCGCCGCCCACATATAAATCCCCTGTTTCGGGATCAATGCTGGCTACAAAACAGGCATCAAGCCCGCTCCCGCCGAAATAACTTCCAAAAATATAATTCGACAAATTGCTGTTGAACTTCAACACAACCCCATCCTGCACACCACCGCCGAACCCACCACCCGGATTGAAAGATGCGCCGCGCACCGGGAAATTAGCTGATTGCGTGCATGAAGCAAGGATGATATTGTTCGATGCGTCAAGGATCACTTCGCTGCGGGCATCGTCACCGTAGTTCCTGCGCAATCCATCCGGGCCCACCTGTCCCTGGTATTTGGGGCGGATATTCACACCATCGTTTCCGGTACCACCGATCCTGACGGAACCCAATAAAGCAGATCCTGCCGCATTGAATTTGGTGATGACGATATCATAGTTTCCACCCGGGCCAATGCGGGCCGTGGTGACCGGGTAATTCTGGGAGAATGACCTGCCGGCAACAACAAGATTGCCCTGCTGATCAACAATCATACTATGCGGTTGCTCATTGGCATTACCACCCAGGTATGTGGCATACATCCTGTTGGCGCCGTTTGAGGAAAACTTAAATATAGCAATGTCGTATCCGGGAAAAGTATCTTCAGTAGCCCCACCTCCAAAAACCGTTTGGTATGCACCGGGCGAAACAGGATAATTTGTGCCAACGGGGGGCGCAAAAACAATGCCCCCTGCGTATAAACTTCCGTCCGGGCCGGGTGTCGCGGTGTATCCCCAGTTATCAGGTGTGCTGCCAGTGAATGATGCGAAAATGATGGATGGATCAATCACCAGGACTTGAGAAGGATCATAATTCTTAACCTGGAAACTAATGGTTTGATTCGCTAATACATATCGGCATTCCACTTCCGCTTTTTTGCCATCCACAAACTGGTAGCTGTAAGGCGCTTGTTCAATTACATCCCCTACCGGCGTTCGCAGCAAAAGTTCCTTATTGCGTATAGCCATTTCCGTTAGCCCTTCATATTTCATCCGGATGCGCGCGATATTGGCGCCGGGTTGCACGATGAAATCATATTTCAACCTGCCCCCATCGCTGTAATACCTGATATCTATACCCGGGTAAATATTCCGGTAAGTTACCGCCTGGAATATGCGGCACTGGCCGGCCCATTTAGCGGGATCGTTTCCTAAAAAATAATTGTTATAGGTTGACAATGGTTTTTCTGGCAAAGCTTTGCCGGGTTGAGCGTCAACAAAGCGCATTTGGTACACAAAGGAACGCAGGGTAATGGGAGGGATCGTTTCGCCAGCTTTTACACCATGGCCATGAGATTGTTCAGCAAGGGCGTGCAAGTCATCGGGATGGTGCATCAGCACACCGTATCCATTATTCTCCAGGTAAAAAGAACCGGTTTTAAAATCACCTTTGAAATTTACCAGGGAGTGCCACTGCCCTTTGTTCTCCACAAATTCCATCTGGGCAAACAAGGGTTGTATGGTCAAAAGCAGGATAGTTATCAGCCCCAACAACCTGTATGTGTTTCCCGGTCGGCGCAAGGTCATTTTATTTTACAAGTTACTCATTAATAACGAATAAACCCACCGATTGTTGACACACAAACTGCTTTATCAATCGTTTAACAATTAGGCTCAGGCAATCCGGGCCCAACGGGTTTTGTCCTTGCGTTCCAGGAGGTATTGCCGGATGGGTAAATGCTCTGCCAAAATGAGCTGGGCGTCTTTTTCCAGCAAATCTGCCACCACATTCCGAGCGGCTTCCAGCATGGCTTTGTCTTGCACTATATTGGCAAGTTTGAATTGAATCATGCCACTTTGCCTGGTTCCTTCCACATCACCCGGTCCGCGTAATTCCAGGTCTTTTTCGGCAATCTTGAAACCGTCATTTGTACTAACCATTATTTTGAGTCGTTCCCTCGCATCATGACCCAATTTATTTCCGGTGAGCAGGATACAATAGCTTTGATCGGCACCCCGGCCAACGCGGCCCCTGAGCTGGTGCAGTTGTGACAATCCGAATTTCTCCGCGCTTTCAATCACCATAACAGAGGCATTGGGCACGTTCACCCCAACCTCAATCACCGTCGTGCTTACCATTATTTGAGTATCTCCATGAACAAATCGCTGCATATTGGCCTCTTTTTGATCTGCCGGCTGCTTGCCATGAACCATACTGATCCAATACTTGGGTTCAGGGAAAAATGATTTCACTTCTTCATAACCTTTCATGAGGTTTTCATAATCGAGTTTGCTGCTTTCCTCAATTAAGGGGTATATGATATAAGCCTGGCGGCCCTCCGCGATCTGTTGCCTGATAAAATCCATCACTTGCGGCCTGGATTCTTCTGTTCTGTGCGAAGTCTGCACAGGTTTTCGTCCGGGCGGTAATTCATCGATCACGCTGTAATCAAGGTCACCATAAGCCGTCAGGGCCAGCGTCCGGGGGATCGGTGTAGCCGTCATCACGAGGATATGCGGAGGCAGGCTGTTCTTTTTCCAAAGAAGGGCCCTTTGCGCCACACCAAATTTATGCTGCTCGTCCACTACGGCATAACCCAGGTTTTTGAATTGCACTTTTTCTTCAATTACCGCATGTGTACCGATCAGGATATGGGTATGGCCTTCGAGGCAGTCATTCAATATTTTTTTTCTATCCCTGCCGGAAGTAGAACCTGTCAGCAAAGCAGCTTCCACGGGCATATCGCTCAGATAGGCACGGATGCTGTTAAAATGTTGCTGAGCCAATATTTCCGTTGGCGCCATCAATACACTCTGAAAGCCATTATCCGCAGCGATCAGCATACTCAGCAAGGCAACCATGGTTTTACCACTGCCCACATCACCCTGCAACAAACGGTTCATTTGTTTGCCGCTGCCCAGGTCGGCGCGGATCTCTTTCAACACACGCTTCTGCGCGTTGGTTAATGGAAACGGAAGATGATGCTGGTAAAATCCGTTAAAATAATCACCCACTTTTTCAAACATCCATCCCCTGCTGTTCCGGTGCCTGTCAATACGCAGCAACTGAATACCCAATTGCGCGAAGAAAAGCTCTTCAAATTTAATCCGGCGCACGGCCTGACGGTAATGGGTATCCGAAGATGGGAAATGTATGGAACGATAAGCTTCGAAGCGGTTGACGAGCTGGTATTGCTTCAAAATATATTCCGGCAGGTTTTCGGGTATATCGGCCGGGGATAGCCTGTCGACCAGGTCTTTCGTAAATTTTCCAATAGCCCGCCCATGCAGGCCCTTGGCTTTTAATTTTTCGGTGGAGGGGTAAATAGGTTCCAAAAACGATTTTCCGGATGCGAGTTCCGGACGAAAAACCTCAATCTCTGGATGGGCCATCTGTGCTTTGCCCAAAAAAAAACCGACCCTGCCAAACACCAGGTACGATTGCCCGGGTTGGAGCATTTTCTGTACCCAGGAAATACCCTGGAACCAAACAAGTTCAATGGTACCAGTCGCATCCTGTAATTGGGCCACCAACCGTCTGGCCCTTTTCTGGCCAATGAGCTCCAGGCTCATCAATTTGCCGGCTACCTGTGCATATTCCTGCGCTGGCGACAGTTGCTTAATCTGATCAACCCGGGTTTTATCTACATGCCTGAGTGGAAAATAATCAAGCAGGTCCCTGAATGTAAATACCTGGATCTCCTTGCGCATCAGGTCACCCCGGATCGCGGAAATGCCATTCAGGTATTCAATCGGACTGGATAATATGTTTGACGCGGGCCTGTCCATGCCAGGCTGCAAAGATATTCCAGTCGGTACTTATATGTGAAAAATGGGGAAAAAACTACCCGGGACTGCTATAAACCACAAATGATGCAAAAGGGCAAAACAAATCCACAACAGTCTACACATCATACATCACACATCATACATCACATATCATACATCACACATCACACATC
>DDTB01000032.1 GCA_002343985.1 Chitinophagaceae bacterium UBA2375
GGTGGAATTGGTAGACACGCAGGACTTAAAATCCTGTTCGCAGCAATGCGAGTGACGGTTCGACCCCGTTCCTGGGTACAATCCCTGGCAAAAGCCGGGGATTTTTTATGTATAGCACTTACATTTTATATTCTAAATCGCATGACAGGTACTACGTGGGCCATTGTGCAGACATGGCATCAAGGCTCATGCGTCATAATGCGGGAAAAGTATTGTCGACTAAAGCATATGCGCCCTGGATACTTTGCTACGAAGAAAAATACCCCACAAAATCAGAAGCCTCCCGTCGGGAAAGGGAAATAAAAGCGAAGAAGAGCAGGAAGTATTTGGAATGGCTGCTGAGTCATTCTGGAGCATAAAGTTCGCAGCCCTAATGTTTATTTTTGTTCCCATTAGCTGAATATTTGATTTAATCCGACCTTTAAATCCTGATGTCGATCCCCAGCCAAACATTGTTGAAAGCCGTGCCGGTTTTACCCGCGAAGAACCTGAACCAGACGATCCAGTTTTACCGCGACCGGTTGCAATTTGATGCCACCCATTATGGAGACCATCTCGCGGTTCATGTGCATGGCATCGAAATCCATTTTGTGGAAAGCACCGTGCCGAGCGGTTTCCAGGGTGCAGCTTGTTGTATTTATGTCAGGAATATTGAAGACATGTACGCGTATTTTTCGGCGCGCGATATCATCCAGCCCGTACAGGGATTAAAAGATACCTGGCGCAGGACGAAGGAATTCAGCATCACCGATAATAACGGGAATAAAATCAGGTTCCTGGAGAAAAAAGATTAAGACATTTCCGTCTAATCAACAACATCAACTTTAATGACTTCATATACCGGGCTGAATAAATACCATTTCCCGGTGCCCAGTTCCAGGCAACGGAATCGTTTGCGCATGCGTGCTTCTTTTTTAAACACACGTCCACCCGGAATCCTGAACATTGCGCCTTCCTCCAATTGTTCCAACAGGAAATGGTTCTCTTTGGGTTTGTCGTAATTGCGCAACACCCTCAGCAAAGTCTCATCGCCGCAACTGCTGGCAGCGGCATTCCGCAACGACCTGTGCAAAGCCTGTTCTATATCCGCCGGGAAAATCCTTTTTTCAATAAAGCGGCTCAGAATATCCGCGAAGGATTTTTTCCATTCCGTGCCATGCGCCTGTACCCTGTGCCCGTAGCGTTCATATGTAAACAAATGTGCCAGTTCATGCAGCAGGGTTACGAGAAAGCTGTAAGGGTTCAGGTTGCCGTTTACGCTGATGCGGTGTGGCTTTCCCTGGAAAGCATGCCTGTAATCGCCCAGCACGGTCTGCCTCTGCCTTGTAACGGTTAAGTGTACACGATAATGATTCAGGTAGTGCAGTACATCATCCACCGATCCATCAGGTAAAAACTGCCTGATATGTTGTACAGGTACATGTTCTTTAGGCATTCTTCTTCCGGTTCAATTTTCTGAGCATCACATTTTCCACAGCCATATACAAGAGGTAGATGACCAATGAAGCGGCAACGGATATTTTGCTGAATCCATCAGGGTTTGCGGCATAATAAACAAGCACAGCACCGATGCTTACAAACATTTTAATGATCATGCCCATCATCACGGCCCTTACAAAAGCGTGGGGGTTGCTGCTGTGCATGGCTTTGTACTGAATAAAGAAAACAATCAGGCTTAACAGCAACATCAATATGTTAGCGGCATGTAAAACATTCGCGTAAATGCCCGATTTGGTAAGTAAGGGTTCGGTGAAAAAGATAATTGCCGCGATTAAAACAAATGTCAGCAAAAGGGGAGTGATCAATTTTGAGCCTGGTTGCATGCCGCTATTTTTTGGGAGCCGTGTCTTTAATGATTTTATATATCACGGCTACGATGAGCAGCAAAGGTAAAACCCATACGGCTAACGGCATGCCGGTTACCAGTCTTTCATCCAGTTTTTTTCCGGCATAAACGGCAATGCCAATGCCCACCAGGAACTGCGTGGCCATTCCGGCATATTTCCATAAAAGAGAGGAGTCGTTTTTTTTATTCATTGACGGCTAAAGCCATCGGCTGGCTTATTTCCACTACCTGTGCGCCCATCTTGCATTGCCCGTTAAAACTAACGGTGGGGTCTATCTGCAATTGCGCTGCGTGGATATCGCCATCAACCTTGGCCTGGCCATGAAGGTACAGCAATCCGCTCATGCTGATATGGCCGATTACAGTGCCCATGACATCGGCCTGCTTACCTTCAACATCGCCTTCAATAATGCCATCAGGCCCAATGAGGATTTTTGCTGAACAACGAAGGTTTCCCTTGAGTATGCCGTCGATGCGGATATCGCCGGTGGTTTCGATATTACCCGTAATCAGGGTGCCTTTACCGATCATGCTGACAGTTTCAGCGGATTTTTCACGGGTAGCGGATTTGGGTTTGAACATGTCAAACAGTTTTGGGGTTACAGTAATATGTTTACCCGATCCTGTAACTACAACGAAGAATTTTAAGATATAGTGCCCGGGAACCCCTTTAACTTTAACAAATCTAAACTGTCAAATCAGGTTGGGCCATCTTATTGAATGGAGATTTCCGCTTTCGGGAGCTTTAACATGTTGGTATCCAGTGGTTTAACAGTTCCTTTTAAGACTTCCTGGATATCGTCGAGGAATTGCTGCTGGTGCAGCAGGGCTTTTTCCATGGAATCGGTCCTCAACTTGAGCGCCCGGTATTCCTTCACCTGTTTGGCATTGCCATAACCAACTCCCGGCAGGTAATATTTCAAGGGTGTGAAGATGATCAATGAAACGGTTAAGGCAACCATGAGTATGAACACAGTACTCATGATGCTGTACACGCCCAGGCGGGTGAGTTTGAACCTGACCACTTCCTCATAAGTGTCTTCATTCATGATGACCAGCCGGTAGTGATTGCGCAGGCGTTTCAGCCGGCTGTTCGGTTCAGGGTTTGACATGCCTGGTGCTTTTGCCGCTAAATTACGAAATGCCCGCCAATGATCGGATGGCAGCAGTAACAGGGCTTGGGATATTTTTAACAATAATCGCTGCCGGGCATCATAGAACCAGTGCGGTTTACGTTGTATTTTTGATTGGCTGTTGGCAAAAAAAAGCGATCTTTAGCCGCAGTTATAATACTCCCACGCATACATGAAAACATTGAGGCTCTTTATTTTGGGTTTGGTTTTAATCCTGGGTGCCCTGCACATTCCCGCAATGGCTCAACCTACCTGGACCCTCGACCCATTTGGCAAGGAGAAAAAGCCTGAGAAATACGAAGAAAAAATGCTTGGTTCCGAGAAAACGGCCACCAAGAAATTTAGCCTGACCAGGCGCCTGATACAGAATACGGTTACCCATTACAACTATTATTTCAATGCCAACAGCAAACTGAATACGGTCATCGAAAGGGCCAAACTTTCGCATAAAGACGATTATTCGAGGCTGCTGACTTTCTATCCTTACACGCTTGAAAACACGGCAACTCAACAGGTCGAACTTGATTCCATCATCTATAAATCCACAGCGGGTATCCTGCTGCACGATCTACGTAACGATTGGGTGGATAACCTTTACCTGCTGATTGGGAAATCGTATTATTTCAGAAAAACATTTGATTCCGCCGCCCTCACATTTCAGTTCATCAACTATAACCTGTTCCCAAGGAAAAAAGGGGAAGATGATAACCGGGTTGTGGGCACCAACCAGTCTGCTGCGGCCGGCACCATTTCCATTGCCGACAAGGAAAAGAGGAATGCCGTACAAAAAGCGTTTACGCTGCCCCCCAGTCGTAATGATGCGTTGATCTGGCTGGCGCGCACCCTGGTGGAAACAGGTGACTATGGCGATGCGGCCGGAATGCTGAACATCCTTCAGCAAGACCCCAATTTGCCCACACGTTTGCAGAATGACCTGGCGGAAGTGACCGCTTATTGGTTTTATCAGCAGGGCATATACGACAGTACGGCCAAATATCTTGAAAAAGCATTAACAAACGCGCAAACCAAGCAAGACCGGGCGAGGTGGGAATATTTACTGGGGCAGTTGTACGAAATGTCAGGACAGTTCGAAAAAGCGGGCGCTTATTACGGTGATGCCGCAAAGCATACAGTAGATCCGGTAATGGATATTTATTCTAGATTGAATGATGCCAAACTTTACAAAAAGAGCGGCAATACCCAGGAATTACAGAAGGCCATTGATAACCTTCTGAAGATGGCCCGCAAAGACAAATATGAAAATTACCGCGATGTTATTTATCATGCTGCAGGGCAGATAGGGATGGAATTACCAGATACTGCCAATAGTGTCACATACTTTCGTAAAAGCGTTCAGTATAATACAGCCAATGCGGAGATAAAGAACAAATCATATTTGCAATTGGGCCATATCGCTTACGAACAGGCACAATACAAAGACGCGCTGAATTATTACGACAGCCTTGACTTGTCGAACCCTGTACTGAAAGACGATTCCACGCTCATAGACGACCGCCGGAAAAACCTCGTAAAAGTGGTCCAGCAATTATCCATCATTCAGATGGAAGACAGTTTGCAGATGATTGCGGCCATGGCGCCCGCGGAACGCGATGCTTATGTGAAAAAACTTGCCCGCAAATTACGAAAGGAAAAGGGCCAAAAGGATGATGACCGGCAGGAAGATGCAGGCCCGAGGCTGGGTTTCAGTAATGATAAAAACGCGCCCTCCGATTTGTTTGAACAGAACAGCTCAAAAGGGGAATGGTACTTTCATAATGCAGGAATGAAGTCGAAAGGCTTCAATGAATTTAAATCCAAATGGGGTAAACGAGAGAACGTAGATAACTGGAGGCGTAAAGCAGCAACGGAAGCGGCTACCCGAAATCTGAAATCTGTCAGCGACGACCCGCTCGCTTCCCTTGATGGTAAAGATGCCGGGAAAGATGACGGTGCCGGTAAACCGCTCGACAACAGCTATGACGCCCTGATGGGCAACCTGCCGTTAACGCCTGAATTGGTGGATAGCAGCAATGCCCGCATCGCGAATGCCCTGCTGGAACTGGCCAGGGTGTTCCAATATGATTTGCAGGATTATGACCAGGCCATTTATACCTACGATATTTACCTGCAGCGGTTCCCCGACAAACTGGAAAACGGCGAAGTATATATGGGGCTTTACTATTGCTACATGAAACTCAATAACACAGAGAAAGCGGACTATTATAGAAACCTCATCAATACAAAATTCGCGGGCACCAAATCGGCACAGATGATTAATAATCCTTTATTGCTGCAGGCCGATAAAAAGAACCCGGAAGTAACGGCAAAATATGAAGCCATTTACGACCAGTTTATCGAAGGGAAATTTGATGAGGCTTTACGCAACAAGCAACAGGCCGATAGTTTATATGGGGACCATTACTGGTCGCCCCAACTCTTATACATTGAATCTGTATTCCATATCCGCAACCGAAACGACAGCCAAGCCATCAGGGTGCTCACACAACTCATCCAGAAATACGCAGACTCGCCCTTGAAATCGAAGGCTGAAACCATGATCGATGTGCTCAAACGCCGTGATGAAATTGAGGCATACCTGAGCAAGCTTGAAGTGACAAGGGCCGAGGAAGAAAAATATATATTCCCGGAAGACAAAACTTTACCCGGTAAAAATGTAAACGAACCGGTAAAGACCAATGAACCCAAAAAGATTGTAACCCCGGCCCCGGTGCCTGTGATACAGCCATCGGCCCCCATCGCACTGCCACCATCCATGGTCAGCGGTGGATTTAGCTGGCAGGCCGACAAGCCTCATTATATGATGATGATCCTCGAAAAAACCGATGGCGTGTACATCAATGAAGCGAGGAACGCCTTTAACCGGTTCAACAGGCAGCGTTACAGCAGCCGCAATATCAGCATCACCCGCGACGCGATAGATGCCGACAGGGCCTTGTTGATTTTTACCGGTTTCAAAGACGCGCAGGATGCATACCAATATTACGAAGTGGTGAAAAAAGCCGCCAAAGTGGAAGTTTCCTGGTTGCCGGCAAATAAATATTCGTTCATCATCATATCGGAACAAAATTTGCAGGAGTTGAAAAAGAACCCGGATTTACCTGCGTACAGGAAGTTGCTCAATAATCAATTTCCGGGACAGTTTTAAATGACAAAAAAGAAAGGAAAAAACGCATCAACCCCTCAATCAACTATGACGCGTGCCGTAAAAATATTATGGAGGGTTTTCTTTGGCGGGCTGGCTGCCATCATCCTCCTCTTTGTTGCAGCCAATTTCGGGCTGTTTGGAAAAATGCCTTCCCTTGCTGAATTGGAAAATCCAGAGGCCGACCTCGCCAGCGAAATCATCAGCAGCGACGGGAAGCTCATGGGTAAATACTATGCCGAAAACAGAAGTGAGGTTAAATACCATGAAATTTCGCCCAACGTAATCAACGCCTTAATAGCTACTGAAGATGAACGTTTTTATGACCACTCCGGTATTGATGCGGAAGCATTGGCCAGGGTTGTGTTTACCTTAGGTTCTCAGGGTGGCGGAAGTACCATCACACAACAATTGGCTAAAATGATGCTTGGGCAGGGAAGGGGCAATATCGTGGTAAGGGGCGTACAGAAAATTAAGGAATGGATTGTTGCCGTTAAACTGGAAAGGAATTTCACCAAAGAGGAAATCATCACCCTTTACCTGAACCGCGCCCCCTGGGGAAATGTGTATGGCATACGAAATGCATCACGTACCTATTTTCAAAAAGAACCCATTGACCTTAAAGTGGAAGAGGCCGCTGTACTCATTGGCATGCTCAAAGGGTTTATTTATGAACCCATCAGGCACCCCAAAGCATCATTGCAGCGCCGCAATGTGGTCATCAACCAGATGGTGCAGGCCAAGCAGCATTTCCTGACAAAAGAGGAAGGGGAAAAACTTAAAGCGAAACCGCTGATCACGAACTACAAGAAGATTGATGAGAATATGGGTATCGCGCCATATTACCGTGCGGTGTTGGCGGAAGAGCTTAAAGACTGGTGTAAGAAAAACAAAAACCCAAAAACCGGTGAGCCGTATAACCTTTACCGGGATGGCCTGAAAATATTTACAACCATTGATTCACGGATGCAGGCATACGCGGAACAATCCGTTGAAGAGCATATGCCCGTGATTCAAAAAAAGCTGGATGATTATTTCAGGGTCCGGGGTAAGAAAATTTGGGACGGGCATGAAAAAGTGATTGAATCGGCCATGAAGTACACGGAGCGATGGAAAACCATGGAAGAGGAAGGTATAGAGCCTGAAGAAATCAAGAAAAGTTTCATGAAGCCCGTGAAGATGAAAATATTTTCATGGCGGGGGAATGATAAGCATGAGAAGGATACAGTGATGACCCCTTATGATTCGATTAAGTACCATAAACAATTACTGCAAACATCTTTTGTGGCGATGGATCCCCGCACCGGTGAAATAAAAGCCTGGGTAGGAGGTATCAATTTCAAATGGTTTAAATACGATCATGTAACTGCCAAGCGCCAGGTGGGCTCCACATTCAAGCCTTTGCTGTACACATTGGCCGTAACCGATGCAGGGTATACGCCACAAACTTATGTGTCTGGAGGCCCAACCACTTTATCGGGTAAAACCATTACCACGGCCGGTGGAACGATGGCGTACTGCCTTGCGAAATCATTGAATGGCGCGGCCTGGCACCTCATGTCGGTGATTGGGGTGAAACGCACCATTGAGTTTTCAAAACAATGTGGAATCATCACGAAAATGCCGCCTTATCCATCAATCGCATTGGGCGCTGCGGAAATTCCCATGCTGGAAATGCTGCAATCGTACACCATGTTCCCCAACAAGGGGTATAACACTGAGCCTTTATTTGTAACCAGGATCGAAGATAAAAACGGCAACCTCCTACAGGAATTTGCCATCTCGCAAAGTAAGCAGGTGATCAGCGAAGCGGATGCCTACAGCATGGTGAAAATGATGCAGGGAGTTGTTGAGTTTGGAACTGCACGCCGGTTAAACAGTTACAATGTCCCGGTACAAAAAGCGGGGAAAACCGGTACCACCAATGGCAATACCGATGGTTGGTTTATTGGGTACACTCCTGAACTGCTTGCCGGTACCTGGGTGGGTTGCGAAGATCCCTTCATCCCCATCTACACCAGCAACAGCGGTGGCGCTGAGATGGCCGCGCCGAAATGGGGCATTTTCATGAACAGGGTATATGCGGATAAGAAACTGGATTATGGAAAAGTGAAGGAATTTGAAAAACCAGCGGAGTTGAAAAACGATCCAATCTACGCGGATATCAATTTTGCTGATATCGTCAACCAGGGCGACAGCCTGCATGAATCAAACGGTTATGATGATGCCAATGATTTCTTCGGTGATAGCCCCGGCAATGATTTGATGAATGAGCCTGCCGTAAAAGAAAAAGAAACTGCTCCGAAAACTACGGATACTTCACGCAAAACGGTTAATAACAACAAACCATCGGCTGTTGATGATAAAAAGCCGGTGGCGAAGCCCAAACAAAAAACGCAGAACGATTATTAAACCTGACCTGATGGTGGCTGAATTGTCAGGCCAAGGATTTTCAGGCTATAGGCTTTTCCATCCATGACGGCTACATCCGGCAGGTGCCCCCATTCTGAAAAGCCTGCTTGTTCAAAGAGGCGCAGGCTTGCAGTATTATGCGCGAAAATAAATCCCAGTAAGTTCCTGATGCCAAGTTTCGGACATTGTTCAATGGCATGCATCAGGATTTTTTTTCCATACCCGTGGCCCCTTTCCCTTGGTTTCAGGTATATGCTGATTTCGGCGGTGCCATTGTATGCGGGCCTTCCATAGAAACTCTGGAACCCTGCCCAGCCAATCACCCTTCCTTCGTCTTCAACCATCCATAATGGCCTGCTCTCCGGATTGTGCCGGAAAAACCAATCGCGTTTATCCGCTACCGTTACTTCACTGGTGTCGGCAGTAACAAGGCGTCCCGGTATGGTTGAATTGTAAATCTCCACGATCAGTGGCAGGTCGGTTTCATGCGCGTTCCTGAAAATCATATCATGTGATTTTATGAAAAAAACCTGTCCGGGCGAACAGGTTTATATGCATGTTAATTGGATGTTTGTTATCAGGCAACGGCTTTATTTACAAGCGCCGCTGCTTCACTCAGCAGGATGGCGCTTTGTACTTTCAGTCCGCTTTCGTCTATCAGTTTTTTGGCTACATCCGCATTGGTGCCTTGCAGGCGAACAATGATTGGGATGTCGATATTGCCAATACTCTTGTAGGCGTCGATCACACCTTGCGCAACCCTGTCGCAACGCACGATTCCACCGAATATATTGATCAGGATGGCTTTCACTTTGGGGTCTTTCATGATGATCCTGAACCCGGCTTCCACAGTTTGCGCGTTGGCCGTACCGCCCACATCCAGGAAGTTGGCCGGTTCGCCGCCGCTGAGTTTGATCATATCCATGGTAGCCATGGCCAGGCCCGCACCATTAACCATGCAACCTACGTTTCCATCGAGCTTTACAAAATTCAGGTTGTATTTTCCGGCTTCTACTTCAGTAGGGTCTTCTTCAGATAAATCGCGCAGGGCTTCGATATCGGCATGGCGCACCAGGGCGTTATCATCAATATTCATTTTGCAATCAACGGCAATGATCTTTTCATCGCTGGTTTTAAAGAGCGGGTTGATCTCGAGCATGCCGCAATCCAGTTCCACATAAGCCTTGTAGAGGTTGGTTACGAACTTAACGCAGTTCTTGAATGCTTCTCCGCTTAATCCAAGGTTGAACGCGATTTTCCTGGCCTGGAAGGGTTGCAGCATACCTCCGGGGTGAACCCATTCCTTGAAAATCTTCTCAGGTGTTTCATGTGCCACATCTTCAATGTTCATACCACCTTCGGTGCTGTACATGACCACGTTCTGGCATTTGCTCCGGTCGAGTAAGATTGAGAGATAGAATTCCTTTACCGGGTTTGGCCCTTCATAATACACGTCCTGAGCCACCAATACCTTGTTCACGAGTTTTCCCGCAGGGCCTGTCTGGATGGTCACCAATGTACCACCAAGGATATTGCCGGCAATCCTGACCACATCTTCGGCGCTTTTACCAACGGCTACGCCGCGCTGGTCTTTACCTACGATGGTTCCTTTTCCCCTTCCGCCCGCATGTATCTGGGCTTTTACCACGGCAAACTTGCTGCCGAACTGGGTATGTATTTGCTGGTAAGCTTTTTCGGCTTCCATGCTGCTGCTGCAGGCAATGCCTTCCTGCACGGGCACATGGTATTTCTTCAACAATTCTTTGGCCTGGTATTCATGAAGATTCATATCGGAAAAAATTTTGGCGAAGATAATTAAAAATGAAGAAGTTGGCAGATTAATCCGTGTTTGTTCAACTGGCTTAAGTGCCCGATTTATCAGCTTGCTAACAATTCGTTTATTACCTTTGCCGACTGTACGCCGGACCCCTTTGGCCGGTGAATCTGCCCGGCTGCATGAAGAAGTTTTCCCTGTTCATATCCCTGTTGATCACGGTACTGGCCGCCAATGCCCAGGTTGACCCGGATGTGCGTAAGGAAACCATCCGCCAAAACAGGGCCAATACCCAATCGCAGCGCAGCGGCAACGAAACCAGGGGCATCAGGCAGGAAGGCCCCAGAAAAGACAGCCTGGCTTTTGAGCGCAGAAACGATGCCAAGGATTCAATTACCGTTACTTACAGGTACCTTGACTCCACCAGGAGGCTGACGCTTGATTCATCCATACATGATTTTGATAATTATTTTTCCATTCCTTCGGGATGGTTATACCTGGGCAATAACGGCAGCGCCGCCAGGCCCATCGTTTTTACGCCGTACCGCAAGCCCGGATGGGACCCCGGTTTTCATGCGTTTGACCTTTACCGTTATACACTTGAGGGTACAAAGTTTTACAAAACTTCAAGGCCATTTTCGATGCTCAGTTACCAGTTGGCATCCGGGAAGGAACAGATGCTGAAAGCCATGCATACGCAAAACCCCAGGCCAAACCTCAACCTTGGTTTTGATTACAGGCTGATCAGTGCGCCCGGGCTCTTTGTCACACAAAACACGAACCATAATAATTACCGTTTGTTCGGACAATACCAGGGCAAACGTAAACGCTACGCTGCAAGCGCGGTGCTTGTAGGGAATACCATCCGGGCATCCGAAAACGGTGGCATTCAAAACGATTCATTCCTGCTTGACCCAAACCGCAAAGACCGGTTTACCATTCCCGTGAACCTGGGCGGGGCAAACGAGTTCAGGCAGAACCCTTTTGTGACCACCGTGAACACAGGCAATACATACAGGGATGCCAGCTTTTTCCTGCGCCAGAGTTATGATATCGGTCAGCGCGATTCAGTTGCAGTCAATGACTCCACCACCGAATACCTGTTTTATCCACGGCTCAGGTTGCAATACAGTTTTCTTACCAACACGAGCAGCTATCAATTCAGGGACATATCGGCAGACTCAGTTATATACGACAAATGGTACGGGGTTACGCTTCCATCGCCAAGAGATACATTTTTATTAAAGGAAAGATGGAGGATGATGAGCCATGATTTTTCCATCATGCAATTCCCTGATGCCAAAAACCCCGCGCAATTTTTATTGGCGGGTATCACATATCAGCAAATAAAAGGAAATACAAAAGCTGGGAATGAATCGTTCAATAACCTGAAACTGCATGCAGAGTACAGGAACCGCACCAGGAATAAGAAATGGGATATGTTGCTCAGTGGTGAATTTTACCTGGCCGGCATTACGGAAGGTGATTATGCTGTGGAAGCCACGCTGGACAGGTACCTGAACGCAAAATGGGGGCATATCAGTTTGTTTTTTTCCAATAGCAGCCGGACGCCTTCATTTGTTTTTGATCAGAGGTCTGTGTTCAACCTGGGCACGCATGGTGGATTCAGCAAAGAAAATATAACAAGTTTTGGCGCAACCGTGTCGAACCCCCTGGTTACTTTATTTTTCAGGAACCACCTGGTCGCGAATTATGTTTACCTCCGTGATTATTACCAGGCGGAACAATACGGTAACCCAATCAATGTGATCCAGGCCGGCGCGTCAAAAAAAATCAGGTTGGGTAAAAGATGGAATTGGTATCTCGACGCGACCATGCAGCAGACCGATGCCGCGGCACCCGTAAAAGTACCCTTGCTATTTACAAGGAACAGGATTGCCTTTGAGGGAAGGTTCTTTAAAAACCTCAACCTCAGCACAGGGCTTGAAGCCAGGTATTTTACCCCGTTTAAAGCAGATGGGTATACGCCCGTTATGGGGCGTTTTGTGCCACAGGATACTCTGACCATCAACAATTTGCCCGATGTAGCGGCATTCGCGCATTTCCGCATCAGGGGGTTCACCGGCTATATCAGGGTCGAAAACCTGAATACAGCCAGATTCACCGATGGCTTCTCATTTACCAATAATAATTTTGCCGCGCCATTGTATCCCACCCAGGGCATGATCTTCCGGTTTGGCATTCAGTGGTGGTTTGTCAATTAGTTTAACATTTTCCACTTGACCGGCTCCTGAAATTCACTATCTTTACAGCGTGAAAAAGTGCTTGCTCAGCATACTAAGCATCATCTACCTGGGCGTTTCCTCGGGAATCGCCATGGAAGTGCATTTTTGCATGGGCGACAAAGTGGGCGTCACTTTATATGGCGACAGCGATGACCAGTGCGGGCGTTGCGGTATGGAGGAAAAGGATAATGGTTGTTGCCACGACGAGCATAATTTTTACAAACTCAGCATTGACCAGAAGCAGGTTCAAAACGACCTGCAATTCATAGCTCCTGTTGCCATTATTGAGCCATTACCGAATTTCCTGCACCAGGAACTTGTTTTTTCAGCGCCACGAAGTTACCCGGCAAACCATGGCCCGCCACAGGTTTGGTCCGGTAAAATGCACTGTATCCTTCATGGCGTCTTCCGCCTATAGCTTGCTTTCATGATCTGTGGCACCCGCCACCGTTCGCGTTCAGTTCATCATCGCTGAATGCTTCATTCTTTTATTTTATTCAGTAAAAAATCAAAAATCATGAAAGCATTATTCATTTCCATTATCGCGTGTATTGGCATCTTCTCTATTCCATCTGCCGAAGCGCAGTCTTCCATTCAAAAAGAATCCATCAAAGTATGGGGCAATTGCGGCATGTGCCAAAAGAAAATAGAAGCGGCGGCAATTGCTGCCGGGGCTTCTGAAGCCAATTGGAATGTAAAAAAGAAAAAACTCCATGTAACATATGATGCCGGCACTACCAGCTCACAGAAAATCCAGGAGTCGGTAGCAAAAGCAGGATACGATACGGAATCTGTTACTGCCACCCAGGAATCTTACGACGCCCTGCACGGCTGCTGCAAGTACGACCGCAAGGACGCAGCATCATCCGCAAAAGCCGATTGTTGTAAAGACGGCGCATCATGCAGCCATCACAAGTCTGGTAAAGCTAGCTGCTGTAAGGATGGAAAAGTTTGCAGCAACCACCAGGCAGCGAAGGCTGATTGCTGCAAGGATGGAAAAGAATGCACCAATCATGCCGTATGTAAGGAAAAAGGATGCTGCGCAGGTCAAACTTGTTGTAAATCCTAAAATCCTCCCGACATGAAAAAGTTATCATTATTACTGGCCTTTTTATGGGCCGGGTACACGGGTATGGCCCAGGTTGAGGGTATCGAACTCCAGGCCAGCGGTTTAACCTGCAGCATGTGCAGCAATGCCATCCGGAAATCACTGACTTTCCTCGATTATGTAGACCAGGTAAGGGCCAATATCAGGGAATCTATGTTTACCATCAGTTTTAAAAAAGATGCCAGCGTCAATTTCGACGAGCTCAAAAAAAAGGTTGAAGATGCCGGATTTTTTGTGGCCTCAATGAAAGTAAAACTGAGGGTAGACCACCAGGCTATCAGAAACGACCATCACGTGAAAACAGCTTACGGGACGTTTCATTTTCTGCAAGTGAAAGACCAGGAGTTGAACGGACTGGTAACCCTTCGGTTGCTCGACAAGGGGTATGTGCCTGCAAAAGCATACAAGAAGAATGCTGTTTTAACAAGCAGGGCCTGTTATCAAACCGGGCTTGCCGGCGCCTGTTGCGCAGAAGACCAGGTGGAACCCGGTTCCCGTGTGTATCATGTAACATTATAAAACTTATGGCAGCATTTCGGTGCTGCCATTTTTTTCACTTATGAAAAAGATTATCGTCATCATAGGATTGGCCTGTTTTGCCATGCATATACAGGCACAGGAATTATTCGTGTACACAGAGCCAGCGAGCAATGTACCGGCCAGGAGTTTGGGCCTAAGGTTGACGCAACAAATTCCCGTGCAAAAAACCGGTGCCGCGGTCGGTTACCAGGCTTTGCCTGAAATTGTTTGGGGCGCTTCCGCGAAATTGATGTTGCATGCCGAGGGCTTTTTCAATAGCAGGGGCGGCAGTGTCGGTTTCGATGGCGCCTCCCTGTACAGCAAGTACAGGTTTTACAGCCAGGATGATATCCACCGTCATTTTCGCATGGCTTTTTTCGGCAGGCTTTCATATAACAGTGGAGCTATTATGCAGGAAGCCATTGACCTGAACGGACAAAACAGCGGTATGGAATGGGGATGGATCGGTACCAAGCTGATCGACCGATTGGCCATATCCGGTACGGTATCATGGCTGAACGCATTTGATAACGGTGCCGCGCAAACGAAAAAATGGCCATCAGGATACCGCGACGCGATGGGGTTTAGTTTGTCGGCCGGCAGGTTGATGCTTCCCACTGTTTACAAGGATTACGACCAGGTGAACCTGAACCTCATGCTGGAAACCCTTGGACAGGCAAACCTGAAAAGCGGGGATATGTTCCTGGACCTGGCGCCAAGCCTGCAATTAATTTTTAAAAGCAGGATGCGGATAGATTTGGGTTACCGGTTCGCGGTTGTGAAAGACCTTGCAAGGCCTGTAACCCGTATGGCATTGCTTCGATTTGAGTATAACATCTTTAACGCTTTTTAATATAGCGGTAAAGCGTAAACGAAAATCGGCATTTTATTTTTGCCGGGGATATACGCCGTAGATCAACTGGTTCAGGTGCCCTTCCTGTATGAAATCATGGCAAATGGAAGACGCCTTGTTCAGTAAATTCCTAATAAGATTGTCTTCTTTGCCAAGCAGGCGCAGCGCTTCTTTAACCGCGTTCTCGTGTGTCATGCGCACGGTCTGTTCCAGCGCTTCGGCGATGGCCATTACAGCCAGTCCTTCATCTTTTATGGCTCCGATTTCTGCGATAACCCAGCTCAAGCTAAGGAACCTTTTCTGTTGCAGGTATAAAACAAAGGGATTGTCGCCCGCGTCGGGCAGGCGGTTGTAGGGCGACTCAAGCACTGAGGCTGTCAGGTATTTTTCGGTTTGAGGGACAACTTCATCCTGTATGTGTAATTGGATCAGTCCGTTGAGGGCCTGCGGGTAGATGCTCAGCCAGCGCAGGTCGCGCCTGATTTCATGTACATG
This sequence comes from Chitinophagaceae bacterium UBA2375, assembly GCA_002343985.1. Taxonomy (GTDB): domain Bacteria; phylum Bacteroidota; class Bacteroidia; order Chitinophagales; family Chitinophagaceae; genus Ferruginibacter. The sequence continues at coordinate 15,550 of DDTB01000032.1, forward strand.
CAATTCCATTTCAGTGAATGTTTCCGGCATTTCCTTAATCAACTCCCTGATTTCCTGGTCGTAAAACCGGTGGATGGCTTCTGTTTCTTTTTCCGCTTTCATCCAGTCGGCCTCATCAAGCTTTTCCCTCATTTTGGCAAATCGTTCACCGGATTTGCCCAGCCAGCCGTTTTCGCGTAGCACTTCATTTAGCCTTTGTGTTTTTTCCCTTGTCTGCGCTTCCACATAACCCAGAACAAAATCGGGGATACCGGGAATTTTTTTCAGGTCGACGGCAATATGGTCATAGTAGTCAATGGCACCAATGCCATCTTCAACCAGTTTTACATGGTCAAGGATCTTCCCGAATTTTTTTGGGTTATGAAGCGATTTATACAAGCGGCCCAGGCCTTCCAGCATAAAAAAACATGTACGGCCATTGTTTTGATACAACCATGCTGCAGGGTTCACCGAAGCGGATGCTTGTTGCATGAGGCTTTCGGCCTGTTGCAGGTAAAATTCAAATCTTTGTTTGCCGGGACGCATACTTTGGTTTTTAATCTTGTTCAAAAAATGCCACAGAACCGCCTACCCAGGTTTTATCTTTATTATACCTTGTGCCAATCATCTTTCCCTTACTCAACCTGGCAAGGTTATGCACGGCCCTGGGTTTATCCCAGCCATCTTTCCAGAAATAAAACAAACGGATCTCTGCTTTAGCGGGTTCATCCGGCGTTAGAATGACGGGCGCGTATTGCACTTTCCGTTGCAGGATCCAGTTTTCAGGATCTTTAATGGCATCAATATCTTCCTGTTTTACATCAATCACAACGCCCATGCCCGCGAAGGAAAACAGGGGTTTTAGCACATATTCGTCAAGGTTTACGGGTTGAGTGAGTTCATTCAGGAAAAATGTTTCAGGAACATAGGGGTTGCTGATGAATGGTAATGTAAACTTGCTGATTCGGTAAAACCAATTGGGGTGTGGTACCCATTCCACATCATAGGGCTTGCTGAGGTCAATGACGGGGCCTAGGTCCTTTTGTTGTTGCAGGTCATCAAAAATCAAACGGTTGTAAATCCTTTTGATCTTAATTTCCTGTCCATCATTTTCATAATACAGGGAGCCATTTCTTTCCCTGAGCCTGGTGAGGCAAACGGTTTTAATGCCAAGGAGTTTCTCCGTACAATAAAAATCGATCCTGGTTTTTTGTTGTTCAGGGAAGATTTCGAGAAGGATAACGTCTTCGGGGTTATGATTGCCAATAATGATCTCGCGCAGCAACTCAATATAGGTATCTTTCGTGTACCCGTTCAGGTAAGTACTGTAATGATCCGGCACCTGCGCATATTCTTTAGTGATCTCGCTATGAAATGCCTGGAATGCATAAAGGGTAGGGAAGCCCTGCATTTCTATCAATTGTGGCTCCAGTTCCCCTTTTTGATTTTGACAAATACCAAAGTCAAATACGATCATCGGTGATTTGTCGGATTCGTTGGGTACCCTCAAATGCGCGGGTATGCTGCGTTCCGTGAGTTGTTTAAAGTCAGGCGCGGTGATCACCGAAATGATATCTTCACAAGCGCCAAGCATTTTTTCAGTGAAATCCTTCGGCACAAATACAGGTGTTTCCGCGTTCCGGAAATCGAGCGCGCCAGGGTGCAAAGCTTCGATTTTCGCCATATAAGCTTGATATTTCTCCTCGGTGAATTGCCGGTTGAATGCGGCACGTAAACTGGCTTGCATAGTAGATAAATGCTTTGGTTACAGGAAATTAAATATAGGGATTATCCTGCAAAAATATTTGAAATGTGCAGGGCTGTTCAATCAGGCAGGAACTGCAACCCGGAGCCCGATGGCATGTTGGAGGAAATTTGGTAACACATGCGCGTATGTGTACATGATCTTGTCTGGATCATTCAATTGCTCGATCATGGATTCCCATTTTTCATAGCCATGGTTTTCGATTACCGTTTTCTTTTTGTCCTCTGTTTGAAGATACAAGGCCATACCAACAGCGTCGGCTTCCGGGTGGAATTGTGTACCGATCATATAACGGTTAAAACGCATAGCCATGATGGCCCTTTCGTAGGGTACATGCGGGCGTGATTTTTCAATGGCAAGGATGTGCGCCTCCATTGTCCGCAAACGCTCGTGGTTTGGCTGAATAACCTGGTAGTCGCGGCTGTCAACTGCATAAAACGGGTCTTTGAGCCCGTTAAATACTGGTTCCTGGCAACTGTCAATTACACAATGAACGGGAAATACGCCAAATGCGGTGCTCTTGCGTTTGGTTACTTCCGCTACTTTAAAGTACCTGGAAGCCAGTTGAAAAGAATGACAAATAAAGAATACGTGTTTTTTGTCGGTATGCCGGGTGTCGGCATTATAGGCCAATACATCTGAAATCCATTGAAAATACTTGTTCTCCCAATCAGATCCCTCACTGTCTAATGGGCTGCCGGGCCCGCCACTGGAAATATACAGGTCGTAATCCAGGCCGGGAACTTCCTGTTTTAAGCGCACATCAAATTCATCCCAATTCAGGCTCAGGTGGTTGATTTCGGCAAACTGGTTTAGGATTTCGCGTATGCAACGCATCCCCTGGTTAGCTACCCCTTCATACAAATCGAGTATGGCCACCCGAACAGTCTTGTGATCCTGCCTATGCATCGTCCAAAATTAACAATTTTTTTATTTAGTCCTATTATAACGCTTAGCCTGTTGAGTTGTTGCACCGGGCTTTTTTACTCCCGGCTGCCACCGAAGCATTAACTTTGCACGGTTTATGAAAACAAAATCAATAAAAAAGGATAAGGTCAATATCATCACCCTTGGGTGCAGTAAGAATATGGTTGACAGCGAAGTGCTTGCCGGCCAGCTTGCAGCTAACGATATCGACATGGTGCATGAGAACAGGAAATTGGATCACAATATCGTGATCATCAATACCTGCGGTTTTATTGAAAAAGCCAAGGAAGAAAGCATTCAGACCATTCTTGAGAATGTTGAGCTTAAGAAAAAGGGTAAATTGGAAAAGGTATATGTTACCGGCTGCCTGAGCGAACGCTACAAACAAAACCTGGAAGCTGAAATACCGGAAGTCGATGCTTTTTTTGGAACCATGGAATTACCACAGATACTAAAGGCATTTGAAGCAGATTATAAATCAGAATTGGTTGGTGAGCGGCGGCTGGCCACACCTCAGCATTACGCATACATGAAAATCAGTGAGGGTTGCAACCGCACATGCTCATTTTGCGCCATCCCATTGATGCGCGGAAAGCATGTGAGCCGCCCGATTGAATCATTGGTTGAAGAAGCAAAGGGGCTTGTGAAAAGGGGAGTGAAAGAAGTCATGCTGATCGCACAGGAACTGACTTACTACGGGCTGGATATCTACAAAAAAAGGGAACTGCCCCGCTTGATGCATGCACTCGCTGATGTGGAAGGACTTGAATGGATCCGCCTGCATTATGCCTATCCTTCAAAATTTCCACTGGAGATTATTGATGTGATGAAGGAGCGTGACAATATTTGCAATTACCTCGATATGCCATTGCAACACGCATCCAATAATATGCTGCAAGCCATGAAAAGGCAGATTACACGCGAAGAAATGGAAGACCTGGTGCATGCCATCCGTGAGAAAATTCCGGATATATGCCTCCGTACCACATTGATTGCAGGATTCCCGGGTGAAACAAGGGATGATGTGGAAGAACTGAAAGATTTCCTACAACGCATGCGCTTCGACAGGGTAGGTATATTTACATACAGCCACGAAGAAGATACCAGCGCCCATGACCTGGTTGATGATGTGCCCGCTGAAGAGAAAGAAGCCCGTGCACAGGAAATTATGGAACTGCAGCAGGAGATCAGCCTGGAAAAGAATGAAGAAAAGGTAGGCAGGCAGATGAAAGTTATTATTGATAAGAAAGAAGCCGGACGATATATTGGCAGGACGGAATTTGATAGCGTAGAAGTGGATAATGAAGTGATTATTCAAAGCGAGCGCAAATTGCAGGTGGGCGATTTTGTTCAAGTGAACATCACCAAGGCGTTCGACTACGACCTGGAAGCGGTACCGGTTGACTAAACAGAAAAACATCAGCATGTCGCATTTTTACGCACAGCATATTTCTTACCGGCAAACAAAATCTTTTTCGGCACTTGTATTGGATTACATTGAACAGGCGCCGGAATTAAAGCCTTTTTATGCATTTGAGCCAACAATGGCAGGATTGCATGAAGCTATGTCGGCAAGGCAGGATGCACCTGTGAACCGTACATTACTCCAATCTGTTCTCCAAAAACAATATGATACATTGCCACAACAAGCGAAAGTGCAGGAGAATATCAGGCTGCTGGCAGATGCGCGCTGTTTCACTGTGTGTACGGCGCACCAACCGAATATATTTACCGGTCACCTGTACTTTATCTATAAAATATTTCACGCCATAAAACTGGCCGGGGAACTGCAAAAGGAATACCCGGATCATTTTTTTGTACCAGTGTATTACATGGGTTCTGAGGATGCGGATATTAAAGAGTTGGGTAGCATACAGGTGCATGGAAAAACCTATACCTGGAGAACAGGCCAAACCGGCGCGGTTGGCAGAATGGTTGTTGACAAGGAATTGTTGGGCATCATCAATGAATTGGATGGGCATTTGTCTGTTGAGCCATTTGGCGGGCAGGTTGTGGCATTGATGCGGGGCTTCTATACAATTGGTAAAACCATCTCCCAGGCAACCATTGAATTGCTGCATGAATTGTTTGGAAAGTATGGCCTGATTGTTTTGCAACCTGATGAAAGGGCGTTAAAAGCGGCGTTTGTTCCTGTTATGCAAAGGGAATTGCTGGAAGGCTTTTCCCAACCGCTGGTAGCCGGTACCGTTAGCAGGTTCCCCGAAAAATATAAAGTACAGGCTTCAGGCAGGGATATCAACCTGTTTTACCTGGCAGACGGCCTTCGCGAAAGGATTGTTGCCGATGACGATGGTTTTGCAGTAGTAAATACAAGTCTTAAGTTTTCGAAGGGCCAGATATTAGAGGAATTGAATGAGCAGCCTGAAAGGTTTAGCCCGAATGTCATTTTACGTCCGCTATACCAGGAAACAATATTGCCGAACATAGCGTTCATTGGAGGAGGAGGGGAGTTGGCTTATTGGATGGAACTGCGCAAGGTATTCCAGGCTGCCTGGGTGCCCATGCCCGTTATGTTTCTTCGGAATTCATTTTTACTGTTGCCTGGACAAATAAATAAGCTCAGGACGAAATATGGTATTTCGGATGCAGATTTGTTTTTACCTGAACAGGTACTTGGTACACAGGTTGTGCAAAAGCTGTCGGATATGCCATTAACATTGGGCCAGTATCAGGAAAAATTGCTGGATTTATATCAGCAAATGGCTGCACAGGTCTCCGGCGTTGATCCGACATTATCCAATCATACTTTGGCCCTGCATAAGCAAGCGCAAGATAAAGTGTCAAGGCTTGAGAAAAAATTAATCAGGGCAGCCAGGCGCAGGCAAAAAGACGCCATATCGCAAATTCATAAAATCCATCAATCTGTACTTCCGAATGGCACATTGCAAGAAAGGGTTGATAATATCATGCCATGGATCAGCCGGTATGGGTTCCGGCTCATGGATGATATTCTGGCAAGCTCAAATGCCATCAATCCAACATTCACAATACTATCGGAACCTGCTTAATGAGTAGTGCCTGGGTGAATTTCCTGTACCCTGTATGTGAACCCGCTCCTAACGATAAAGTAATGGTTGTTCCCGGGGCATGCGGCCTCCCATTTCATAGCAAGCATTTTGTAGCACTTGTTTGATGGGTATGGAACAATGTTCATCTCAGACATTGCCCAACGGTATACTGACACGGCTGATTCACATGGTATTTTTTTGGACCTCTGCAATGCTGCGGCAGTACTAACGGGGAAGCATGAACGATCTTCAGGACAGATGTACAACTGACCGGCCTTTCCGCCGTATAATGCCCCTGAAAGATAGGCGTCCCAATAGCCGAACAAATGAAATACAGGCATGATCCACCATGCCAGGATTACCACTGCATCTTGTAAACGCAATTCGGGCTTTAATGATGCATGAAGCGGTTTTCCCAAGATGATCCAAAGCATATATATCATAAAAACATTCCAGGGCCAAACCACATTGTTTTGGTTTACACCCAACGGGCCTAAAACCAGGAGGATCAGGATATGCATGGATATGAGGAACCAGGCGGATACCTTAACGCTTCTTGTAAAAAGTAAACCTATCCCCGCCAACATCTCAAGAATTCCGGGCAGGTATCCAAATGTCAATAACCATGCAGGAACTTTTGTCATGCCCAGGAATTTGATGAGAATAAGGTTTTGAAAACTACCATACACAAAACCCTGGTCAATTTTATAGAAACCGCTGTAGAAATACAAGCCACTGATGATCCATGTCCAGTGCTTTGCCTGTTGTTGGGCAGTCCTGTTCAGCGTTGCAGCCAGGAGTAAAAACAGGAAGAAATATTCCCATGGTTGCAACCTGTTCCAGTCTGCCAGGCAACTGACCGTTTCAGATACAAGCAGGATGATTAGTATTCGTTTGTCTGGTTTTATCATTAACAGGAGTAAACAAACCATACTTAATGCAAAGAGCCCTGTATGCAGCAAGTTGGGGAATGACGCAGTAAAGTCGGCAATCGGCAGTAGCGGGAAAGAACGATCGGTAAGCCATAGCCGAAAGGATAATATTTTACTTAGCCCGAATGAAAAGCCCAGCCATCGCAATGTTAGCGTGATTGTCGGGTGGTAACCGTACATGGATTTGTTATTATTTGATGAAAATACGAACATTGATCAGTAAATAACCTGCATAAAAAATCCCGGCCAGAAAAGGCCGGGATGTTAAAATGTATATGAGTTGCTTATTTGAAATCTGCGTCGCTTACGCCTTCATTCACTTTGATATCTTTGATCTTCATTACGATTTCCATTTCGCCTGCCATTTGCGTCAGGGTGAATGGGAACAACAGGTTACCTACTTTTTTGTAATCGGTAAACTCAACAGCTTGCATGGCTTCTTCCCCATTAGGGCCTGTGCTTGTAGATTCTTCCCTGATGAGTAAGCCTGTTTTGATGGAATAGTATTCCACACTTACTTTGCCGCTGGGTTTGGTTACTTTCAGTTTGTACGCGTCTTCGTTGGCTGCCTTGCCAGTTCCGATATACGAAAGCTGGTATTCTGGTGTGAGGTAGAAAAGTTGTGCAATGATGGCTTTGTCATCCTGCTGTTCCTTTATCTCCTTTTCCTCCATTTCCTTTTTTTGTCCCATCTGTGCCTGGTATCCCTTACTGCCGTCAAATGCCATCTGGAATACTTTCATTTCACCCATTTTCATTTCCGTGTAACGCTTGTTGGGGTTCATCCGGATGTCTGTGCCTTCAAGTTCGCGTCCCATCATCTCCATACTCATTTGCATTTTTACGGAATTCAGTTTTTTCACTTCTTCTTTGCCTCCAATTGCTTTCAGGTAATCGTCTATCAGCTTAAATGCGGAAATAGCTTCTGTGTTTTTATCCGTTTCCTTTACACCTGTTTCAGATGCCTTATCAGTAATAGGATTGGCATATTTGTCAAACATCTTGATTGGGTATCCAAGGCGCGACAGGTTTGGAAGGATTTTGCTGGCATTACCTACCAATACGATCCTCGAACGGTCGCTGCGGAAATATTTATTCGCCACGCGCTGAATGTCTGCCACCGTCAGGTTGTTGATTTTTTGCAGGAACGTGCGGTAGAAATCTTTTGGCAGGTTATTGATCATGATATTCGACGCGTAAGTTGCCGCACGTGCAGGGTTTTCCATCCCAAGCGCGAATGAGCCGTTGTATAAGGCTTTAGCGGTTGCCAATTCTTCTTCGGTGATCTTTCCTTCACGCATATTATTGATCTCAAGGATCATTTCAGCCACAGCGCTGTCTGCTTTTTCGCTGCGTACTTTCGCGCTACCGGAGAACATGCTCATAAAACGCCCGGTACCTACTTCAGAATAACTGCCGTAAGTAAATCCGTGCTTTTCGCGGAGGTTCATGAACAGCTTGCTCTCAGCGCCGCCGCCAAGGATTTGATTGGCGATCAGCAGCGCATGGTAATCCGGGTTGCTCATGGGATTATAAATGACATTGGTCACTTTAATTTCACCCTGAACAGCGGTAGGAAGGTCAACGAAATTAATTTCGGTTTTATCTACGTTTTCTACGGCAGGGATATTAGGCAAGTTTTGTTTTTTGCCTTTCCAGTTGCCAAATGCTTTTGTGGCCAACTCTTTTGCTTTGGCAGCAGTGATATCGCCAACAAATGTGAGGTAGCTCCTGGACGGGCTCATATAGTCCTGGTAGAATTTCCTGATATCTTCAAGCTTGATATTATTGATGGTTTCCTCGGTTTCAAATTCACCAAGCATGGTGTGTTTGCCATAGCTCAATGCATTCGTCACGCGGTTAGAAATGGTTTGCGCATTTTTTTCACCCGATTTTAAAGCGGTGATAGCCTGTTTTTTCAATTTGTCAAATGACTCCTGCGGGAAAGATGGTTCCTGAACTGCTTCCGCCATCAGTAAAAACGCCTGTTCGAAATAACGGGAAAGGGCAGACGCGTTTCCACCGGATGAACTCAGCGAAACATCGGCCCCGATACGGTCAACCGCTTCATCGAATTTGTCTTTTGGCATTTTTTTAGTGCCTTCGGAAAGCATTTGTCCCATTAGCGACATCACGCCGCCTTTGTTGCCTTCCAACACCGGCCCGCGGTCGATATATAAGGTTGCCGATACTTTAGGGAGTTTATGGTTCTCAACCACCAGCACGGTCATTCCGTTTGGCAGGGTAAAACTTGCAGGGTCTTTTAAGTCGATTGATGGCGCTTTGCCCGGCTTGGGCGGTTTGCTGCGGTCAATGGTTTGGGCCATTCCATAACAAACGATGGTGGCGCTGAGGAATAAACAGAGAATTTTTTTCATTGCCAGTATTTTAAGTTGATGGAATGTGTAATTATCCTTTTTTAGGTAAATAATATAAAACCACGCGCTGGTTTTTGTTCAGGTATTTGCGGGCCACATCCTGGATGTCTTTGCGTGTGATGCTCTTGATCATTTCCAGTTCTTCGTTTACCCTGTTGGTGTTTTTGTTGTGGAAAATGTAACCATCAGCGAGGTTTTCAGCCACACCCAGCATACGCGCGTTTTTACCTACATAATTGTTTTCATACTGGTTCATGATCTTGGTAAACTCATCTTCGCTGATCAGTTCATTTTGTAGTTTCTGGATCTCCTCATCCATATCCTTTAACAATGTATCGAGTGCAACGTTGCCGCTGGGCAAACCATAAGCGATGTACACGCCATAATCTTCGAGGGTATAATTGAACGAACCTACCTGCAAAGAATTCTTCTTATTGTCAACCATTTTCTTGTACATGCGGCTGCTGGCGCCCTGGCTGAGCACATCGGATGCCAATCCTAATGCCATAGCTTCTTTTGATTTCATGCCGGGGGCGCGGTATGCCATCATCACGGCAGGGATCTGGATATTATTATCATAAGCTGTGTCAATAATTTCCTGTGTAATGGGCGCTTCTTCCACATTTACTTTTGGTACAGGTGCACCAGCGGGTACTTCGGCAAAGTATTGTTCTACCAGTGCCTTGGTTTTTGGGATTTCTATATCACCTGCAATGACGAGTACGGCATTGTTGGGTACATAATATTTTTTGAAAAATGCGATAAATTCCTCCAGTGTCGCCGCGTCGAGGTGTTCCATGCTGCCAATGGGTACCCAACGGTATGGATGTTTGATGAATAGGCGCTTCATGATTTCAGAAATGAAGTTGCCGTAAGGCTGATTGTCAACCCTCATCCTCTTTTCTTCTTTCACCACTTCATTCTGTGTTTTGACGCCCTGCTCATTGATGACAGGGTGCAGCATGCGCTCACTTTCAAGCCATAATCCTGTTTCCAGCTGGTTGGAAGGAAACAATTCATAATAAAAAGTGCGGTCCTGGGTGGTATTCGCGTTATTTTGCCCGCCGTTCTGGCTTACAATTTTCATGAATTCGCCGCGTTTGATATTTTTACTGCCTTCAAACAACAGATGTTCAAAGAAATGCGCGAAACCCGTCCTGTCGGGCACTTCATCTTTACTGCCCACATGGTACATAACGGAAACCGCCACCACGGGGGCCGATTTGTCTTGATGCAACACCACATGCAACCCGTTTTTCAGGTCGTATTCCGTGAATGTCACTTTTTGCGCTCCGGCTGCAAGACTGCCCAGTAGCGACAGGAAAGTAAGAGACTTTTTCAGCATAATTGATTGGTATTTGACTGTAAAAATAGCCACAAAATCGGGCCATTCAGGTTTAAACTTGATAATTTGATAAGCGGATGAAAAACCTTACCAACAGTTGCGGGAAGGGGTTTGTTCGCAAGCGATGCAGGTTATTGCCTGTTGGCTGTACGGTTCACCATATCAAGGACAGCGGTTTCGAGGTCGGTTTTGTATTGAGACAGTTTTTCAAATAAAGCCTCATTTGACGTGGCCAGGATTTGCGCAGCCAGGATGCCTGCATTTTTCGCTCCGTTGAGCGCGACCGTGGCAACAGGTACCCCGGAAGGCATTTGCAGGATCGATAAAACGGAATCCCAGCCATCAATGGAGTTGGATGATTTTACCGGTACTCCGATCACCGGTAAACTGGTATACGATGCAACCATGCCGGGTAAATGAGCGGCCCCGCCGGCGCCGGCAATGATCACTTTGATACCCCTGTCTTTGGCTTCCCTGGCGTATTCGCGCATGCGGTCGGGCGTGCGGTGAGCGGAAACGATTGTGAGTTCATGCGGTATTGAGAATTGTTTCAGGATATCTGCGGCTGCCTGCATAACCGGCAGGTCCGATTCGCTGCCCATGATGATTCCGACCAATGGTTCCATGTAAATGTTTGTTCAAAAATACGTCATTTTACCAGATCCCCCTTCAGCCCCAGCAGTTCCGTTTCAGCCTGCTTGGCCTGGTATCGTGCCGCGATGAGCCTGTTATACGCGTCTTCAAGGCTTTTTTGGGATTCCCTTAATTCCAGTATGGTGGATATTCCCAACCTGTTCCGCTCCATGGCAATTTGCACATTCTCCCTAGCCAGGCCGATGTTTTCTTCCTCCAACGACAGGTTCTGCAATTGCATCTCATAATTTTTGTACGCGATGCTGATGGCATTGTTGATCTGGAACCGTTGATATTCGTATAGGGTTAACCGGTAGTTCAGGTCAAGTTCGGCTTCTTTGATCTGGCGTTTGACGGTGTGCGCGTTGAAAATGGGTATGTTTAACGAAAGCCCGTAATTGAATCCCAGGTTCTGGTTGAATAAAGGGGTAAAATTATTCACCACCGTTTGGTTGGTGAGTTTATTGAAATTGTATGCCGAGTTAAATTGTAAGGTGGGGAACCTGTCCGCCTTCCTTTCTTTGATAACCAGTTTCGATAAACTGATCTGTTGTTTCGCGGTGAGCAGTAAAGGGTTGCTTTTTTCAGCGCCGGCAATGATATCGGTTACAATGATGGTTGGGTTGATGGGAATGCTATCGGTTACTTCATACCTGGTGCCGGCTTCCACTGTCATTATGCCGTTAAGCTGTTCTTTCAATTGTTCAATCAGGTTCATTTGGGTGAGCCTGGATGCTTTTTGCGAGTTCAGGTCAAGCTTGGCCTGCAATAATTCCGGTTTGGCGCCAAGGCCAACACTGAGTTTTTTTTCGGCCTGCCGTACCCTTTCCTCGTTGATCGACATTTGTTCCTCAATTGCCTTCAACTGTTGTTTTTGCCTGACGATATTGTAGTAGTTAAGCAATACGGCGGCTACCGTATTCACCAATTGGTTGCGGATATTCAGTTCGCCAAGCTTTACCTGTTCGTTAAGCCTGTCGCGCGTGGCGAACATTTTCAACCCGTCAAATAATGTCCAGTTCAGGTTGATGTTCGCGGCCACATTGTTTGAGCGGATCCCGTCCCCCTTTCTGATTGATCCATCCTGCAATTCCTGTTTAACGTTATTGTTATTCAACAGGAGCGTGCTGCCCGCATTGATACGCGGATAGAAAGCAGATTGCGCGTATTTTTTCTGCAGAGCGAAAACGGCAGAATCGTTTTTCAGGAGCAGGATTTCGTAATTGTTTTTCAACGCGGAGGCAACCGCTTCTTCCACCGTCAGTATTCGCTGAGCCCGGCTGCACAGGGGGAGCGAGATCAATAACATAACGGTATGGCGTAAACGTAAATATGACATGGCTTTTACGCAGGGCCGACAACTGTTTCCAATTCGTCGAGCTTGCTCTTTTTCTTTTTGGTTGACAAAAACGAATAAATGGCCGGAATTACAAATAAGGTCAGGATCAAAGAAAACATCACCCCACCTACAATCACAATACCCAGTGGCATCCGCGATGTGGCCGCGTCGCCCAGCGACAACGCGAGGGGCAATGCGCCCAATGCCATGGCGAGGCTCGTCATCAGGATGGGTCGCAAACGGGCAACCGCCGCTTCTATCACCGCCGCTGTTTTTTTCTGGCCGGTTAACTGTATCTGGTTGGCGAACTCTACAATCAGGATACCATTCTTCGTCACCAGCCCAATCAACATAATCATACCTATTTGTGAGAAGATATTGATGGTTTGGTCAAATAACCATAAAGAAAGGATGGCGCCGGCCAATGCCAATGGTACAGTCACCATGATGGTGAAGGGATCAATAAAGCTTTCAAACTGCGCTGCCAGAACAAGAAAAATCAATCCCAGGGCGAGGAAGAACGCGAAATACGTATTTCCTGAACTCTCCGCGTAGTCGCGGGATGCGCCTGCGAGTGAGGTCCTGAAACTGTCGTCAAGCACGGAATCAGCAATGGCCTGTATCTCCTTAATGCCATCTCCGATAGTTTTTCCTTCCGCCACGTTAGCGGAAATGGTCGCGGAACGGTACCGGTTGAAATGGTAAAGGGTAGGGGGCGTTACATCCTCTTCAATATCCAGCACATTGGTCAGCGGGATGGATTGCCCCTGACTGCTCGTGACATAAATATTGGATAAGTCGTTCGGGTCGTCGCGGTTGATCCTGTCTACCTGCCCGATAACCGAATATTGCTTCCCTTCTTTGGTAAAATACCCAAGCCGTTGGTTACTTAATGCCAGTTGCAATGTTTGGGATACATCCTGAACGCTGAGCCCCAGTTCGCTGGCTTTTTGCCTGTTGATATTGATTTTGAGTTCGGGGCGGTTAAACTTCAAATCGGCATCCACACCTGTCAATACCTTGCTTTTCGATGCCGCGTCAAGCATACGGGGCAAAGCCTGCCTGAGTTTATCAGAGTTGACATTTTGCAGTACAAACTGCACAGGCTGGCTGCTCCGCCTGCTCACCTGGATCGTTTGATCCTGTACGGCAAACAAACGGCCCTGGTTAAAACGCTGTACATTTTTATTCACCCAATTGACAATATCCTGCTGGCTCCTGTTTCGCTCTGAAGGTTCTACCAGGGCTACACGCACAAATCCTGAATTGGATGCACCGGAACCGATAAAGCCAGGTGCGGTCATGCTGACCACATATTTTTTTTCAGGCAATGAATCCGCAAGGAAGGAACTGATCTGGTTCATATACTTATCCATCGCGTCGTATGATGTGCCTTCAGGCGCACTGACCAGTAACCGGAAATTACTTTTATCTTCCATAGGGGCCAATTCCGACTGCAGGTTGCGGCCAATCAGGAATATCAACGCGAAGCAGGCTAAAACAATCACCCATGCCATCCAACGGACACGCATAAATGCTTCAAGCATCCGGCGGTAGCCGTTTTCCATGCCCCTGAAAAATGGCTCAGTGGCTTTGTAAAAAGATGAATGGCGGAAAGTTTTCCCCGTTAGTTTTACATTTAGTACAGGCGTTAACGTGAGTGATACAAAAGCGGATATCAGCACCGCGCCGGCCACTACTACGCCAAATTCACGGAACAGCCTGCCCACAAATCCCTGCAGGAATATGATGGGCATAAATACCACGGCAAGCGTTATGGAAGTGGCAATAACCGCGAAATAAATCTCCTTGGAACCATCGCGGGCGGCCTGCCATTTATTCATGCCCTGCTCCATTTTCTTGTAAATATTTTCCGTTACCACTATACCGTCATCCACCACAAGCCCCGTCGCCAGTACAATCGCCAGCAGGGTCAGCACATTGATGGTATAGCCAAAAAGGTACATGATAAAGAATGCGCCAATCAGTGATACGGGGATGTCAATCAGCGGACGAATGGCAATCAACCAGTCACGGAAGAACAGGTAAACGATTAATACAACGAGTACAAAGGCCACGACAAGGGTTTCCTTCACTTCATTGATAGATTTCCGGATATTTTGTGTTTGGTCGTACGAAATTTCCATCCGGATATCCGCGGGAAGATCGGCCCTGATTTCAGTCAGCCTTTTTTGCACTTCATCTGCTATGCTGATATAATTGGTGCCGGGTTGAGGGATGATGGCCATGGCAATCATGGGTATATTGCTTTCCTTCAGCACACTCTCCTCGTTTTCCGGCCCCAGTACAGCTTCTCCCACATCACGCAACATCACATCCGCGCCGTTCACATTTTTTACAATCAGTTTATTGAATTCCTCTTCCGTATTCAGCTTGCCGAATGTACGGATCCCAAGATCGGTAGCATCGCCGGCAAGTTTACCCGCAGGGAGCTCTACATTTTCGCGGGAAAGCGCGTTTTGTACATCTCGTGGCGATAGGTTATAAGCGCTTAAACGGGCCGGGTCGAACCAAATCCGCATCGCGTATTTTTTTTCGCCCCAAATATTTACGCCACTGATGCCCTGGATGGTTTGGATACGCTCAACGAGGTTGTTGTTGGCGAATTCAGTAATCTCGAGCGCGTTGCGCATATTGCTTTGCAGCAGGATGATCATCACCGGGTCTGAACTGGCATCGGCTTTGCTCACAACCGGCGGCGCTTCCAGGTCGGTAGGGAGGGAGCGGGTAGCCTGTGAAACCTTATCGCGCACATCATTCGCGGCTTCCTCAAGTGGTGTTCCAAGTTCAAACTCAACCGTAATGCTGCTGCTACCCTGTGAACTTTGTGAAGTGATATTGCGAATGCCCGCAATGCCATTGATGGCTTTTTCCAATGGCTCGGTAATCTGCGTCTCAATGATCTCCGCGTTGGCGCCGGGGTAGGAGGTGCGCACATTGATATTAGGAGGGTCAAGGGCGGGATAATCGCGCACACCCAGGAATTTATATCCGATCAACCCGAATACAACGATCACTATATTCAATACAACCGCGAATACAGGCCTTCTTAAACTAAACTCAGATAAGTTCATGTATGTGGTTAATGCCAGCTTTTGCTGGGGTTATCAATCAATGATCTTTCGTATCTGCACTTTCGCGCCGGGCTTCAATGCCATCAGGCCGGTTGTAATAACGGTATCGCCTACCTGCAGTCCCTTGCTGACCAGTACTTTCGATGAATCCCTTGCCGTAGTTTGCACATCTTCAAAACTCACTTCCCCATTCCTGAGTACAGCCACCTTCTTTCCCCTTGCCTGTGGTATGATGGCCTGGGATGGGATCATTATGGCATTGGGGTCCGGGTCGAAGCTGATGGATACTTTCGCGAATTTGCCGGGTATAACCCTCTTGTCGCTGCCAATGACCCGGCTCCTTATCAGCAGGCTCCTGTTATTCTCTGAAATGCCCGGTTCAGTGGCTATAACTTTTGCCAGGTATGTGTCATCACTTCCTTCAGTATGAAAACTCACTTCCTGTCCGAGCCGGACCATGCTGCTGTATTTTTCCGGAAGGTTGAAATCCAATTTTACGGCATCCATTTGCTGGATATTGGTCAATACGGTTTGTGGAGATACATAAGAACCCGGGCTCACCATTTTCAAACCAAGTTTTCCGGAAAATGGCGCCCTGATCTCCGTACGGGTCAGGTTGCTTTTCACTACTTCAATGTCGGCTTTGATGTTATTGGTCTGCAATACAATCAGGTCGTATTCCTGTTGGCTGACACCATTTATTTTTAACAGTTCTTCATACCGTTTTACGGTATTCTGCTGCACATCAAGTTGTACCTGCAATTTTTTCAATTGGGCCCTCAGGTCGCCATCATATATTTTACCCAATAAAGCGCCCTTTGACACAAAGGAGCCTTCCCGGATATTCAACATGGTCAACCTGCCTGATATTTCCGGCTGGATGCTGGTAGATTCGTTGGCTACCAGGTTTCCGGAAACCATCAACCTGTCTGTAAACGTGTCTGTTTTTACTACGAAAGCATCCACTTTTGGTACCGGTGGTTTTTGGCCAGCCGCTTTTGGATTTTCTATTTGCTTGTTTTTGCAAGCTGAAAGGATAAAACTGGCGCTTAAAATGATGGCGCTGACACGTAAAATTGTAGACATCCTAAGGGATTTAAAAATCAATGTTCAGACTGCAAAAGTAGTTTTAAGCTGGACAGGCGGTTGTTAAAAAAGGATAAACGGTTTTCGGAATTAGATTTTTTCCTTGCCCTCAACTACAAATAAATGTTTGATTTTGTTTATCTTATGCAATAGCTCCTGCTTTTCCGGACTAAGGATACACACGTGCCCCATCTTTCTGCCCGGCCTGGTTTCTTTTTTACCATAAATATGTACAAACACATTGTCCATGGCCAAAACTTCCTCCAATCCGCGATATACAGCCTCACCTGAATAGCCGGGTGCGCCTACAATGTTCAGCAGGGCCGAAGGCATACGGTTGGCGGTGTTGCCCAATGGGTATTGGAGGAGGATACGCCAGAACATATCAAACTGGCTGCAATATGAGGCTTCAATGCTGTGGTGTCCACTGTTATGCACTCGGGGCGCTATTTCGTTGACAAACACCTGTCCTTTGTCATCTGAAAACAATTCCACGGCAAAAAGCCCGGGGCTTTTTAGTTTTCGTACAGCATTCAGGGCGATGGCATCGGCTTTCCAAAAAACTTTTTCAGGTAAGTCGGCCGGGCTTAATTGATGGCTTAACTGGTTGAGTTGTGGATCGAAGACCATATCAACAGGCGGGTAAACCGCTGTTTGCCCTTTTTCATCCACCGCGATGATGACGGAAATCTCCTTGTCTACCTTCACCATTTTTTCCAGCACCGCGGGTGCGTCAAAACCTTTCTCGATATCCTCTTGCTTCGGGATCAACTGCACGCCGCGACCGTCATAACCACCGGTGGCCAATTTGTGGACGGCGGGAAGAAAATCCGCTTGCTGCCTGAGTTCCCCGAGGTTTTGGGTGATGATGTACGGACTGCTGGGAATATCGTTAGATTGGTAAAATTCTTTTTGAAAGATCTTATTTCGAATGATTTTCAGTGCGGCCGGGCTTGGAACCACACGCACGCCCTCCGCTTCGAGCCTTTCCAGGGCTCCAACATTCACCTGTTCTATTTCGATGCTGATCACATCCAGGTTACGTCCAAAAGCATACACGTCTGATTCATTCCTGATATCGCCACATACAAAATGTTGGCAAAGATGGGCAGCAGGGCAGTTCGGGTCATTTTCCATCACATAGGTTTCCACCGGGTAATTGGCGGCGGCCTGCAATAACATGCGCCCTAATTGTCCGCCCCCTAGTATACCTGCTTTGATCATCCCTAATGCTGTTTATATAGCCTGCAAAGATAACGGCTACCCATTGAAGGTGCCGGTAATTCTTTGTATATTTGCCATGTATGGCACCCGATTATCCACATAAGGTTTTTGGTGACAAGCGTGTTAATTATTTTCTGTTGGTTTTGTCGCTTGCCATGGATCACCGGGCTTAATCCCTTCCCTTTCCTCAGGGTATATTGCCCTGTCCCGATCGTACAGATTAATTTCATTCATCCTCATAAAAGAATCATACCATGTCAATGATTGCTACATCAGCCGAACCGGTTCTTGCCACGGCTACGGATTTTTTACCCCTGCAGGGTACCGACTATGTTGAATTTTACGTGGGTAATGCCAAGCAGGCCGCCCATTATTACAAAACAGCGTTTGGCTTTCAATCGCTGGCTTATGCCGGGCCTGAAACGGGCGTTATGGATCGCGCCAGTTATGTGATACGTCAGAATAAACTCACGTTCGTATTAACAACCCCGCTTCGCCCGGGCAATGAAATGGCCGACCATATTTATAAGCATGGAGATGGCGTAAAGGTGCTGGCGCTGAGGGTAGATGATGCCAGCGATGCATGGAAGCAAACCACCAGCCGCGGGGCCAAATCGTATATGGAACCAAAAACATTGCGGGATGACCAGGGTGAAGTAGTCTTATCGGGTATCCATACATACGGAGATACCGTACACATGTTTGTGGAGCGCAAAAATTACCATGGTGCATTCATGCCCGGATTTAAAAAATGGGAGTCGCATTATAACCCAAGTGAAACAGGCCTGCTGTATGTTGACCATTGCGTGGGCAATGTGGGTTGGAACCAGATGAACCCATGGGTGAAGTTTTATGAAGATGTGATGGGTTTCCGCAATATCCTCTCATTCGACGATAAGGACATCTCCACTGAATATTCGGCATTAATGAGTAAGGTGATGAGCAATGGAAACGGGTATGTGAAGTTCCCGATCAACGAACCGGCAGAAGGAAAAAAGAAAAGCCAGGTGGAAGAGTACCTCGATTTTTACCAGGGCGAGGGTGTACAACATGTGGCAGTGGCTACCAATAATATTGTGGAGACCGTGACCGCTTTACGCGACCGCGGTGTGGAATTTTTAAGCATCCCGCATAGCTATTATGAAACAGTATTAGACAGGGTCGGGCATATTGATGAAGACCTGGCGCCCCTCCGCGAGCTGGGTATCCTGATCGACAGGGATGATGAGGGTTACCTGCTCCAAATCTTCAGCAAACCGGTGGAAGACCGCCCAACCCTTTTCTTCGAAATCATCCAGCGCAAGGGAGCAAAAAGCTTTGGTAAGGGAAACTTTAAAGCGCTCTTTGAAGCCTTGGAAAGGGAGCAAGCAATCCGAGGTAATTTGTAATTCAAATATTTGATTATAAACCGGATGTGAAATTTAATTAAAATTTTACATCCGGTTATTTGTTTACGGAAATTACGAGTCTTATAACCCGAGTAGAATCGCCCGATTATGTTCAGGCTGTTCATCCGATGCGGAATTTTTTCTATTTTCATCGCCTGAAACAAGTTTTAGTTTTTGTCCATGGCAATCCTTCAATCTATTCGCTACGCCTGTATTTGGGTCAGCTTTTTGGCCTTTGGCTTGACAGCCGGAGCGCAGACCAGTTTCATTGACGTACAAAAATCTTCCGCTAAAATCAACACGATTTTTAATAAATGGGAAGACTCGGTACAACGACAATTTGAAAGGCAGAAACTGGCCTGGCCACCACATACCATGTACATCCGCTCCTTTAAATATGATAAACAATTGGAGGTATGGGTGAAGGGTGAAGACAGGTCGGAGCCATTTAAACTTTTCAAAACCTATAAAATTTGCATGCAGAGCGGTACTATGGGGCCCAAGCGCATGCAGGGCGATTACCAGGTACCGGAGGGTTTTTACCAAATCAATGAATTCAATCCCAATAGCAGCTACCACCTCTCTCTCGGGTTAAATTATCCCAACGCGTCTGACCGGATATTAAGTGATTCACTCAGGCCGGGAAATGCCATTTACATCCATGGCAACTGCGTATCCACCGGCTGTATCGCCATCAGCGACGCCCCGATTGAAGAACTTTATTTCATCGCTTCACATGTAAGGGCACAAGGCCAGGAATACATCCCGGTGCATGTGTACCCGGTCAGGTACCACAATAAGAAATCATTCGAGTACCTCGAAAATATGATGCGTAACAACGAATCGCTGCTGCGTTTCAATCAAAACCTGCGCGAAGTATATGAGTTTTTTGAGGCCCGCAAGCAAATACCGGTTATCCTGGTTAACCGCAAAGGAGAATATGTAATGAATTAACCTGCGGCTTATTTCCTCATTAAAATCTGTACGGTTTCCTTAGTTTTTTGTTCCAGCACCACCTGCATGCCGGCAATGAGATTGTCTATGACTTCTTCCGTGTAATGCCTGATTGTTAGCAACCTCAGGTCGCGTTGCAATTCCACGTCAAAAATTTCAGCCGCGGCAAGCGCCAATTGGTCAATTTTTTCTGGGTGGTCGTCGAAGCAGCATAACAATGATATAGCCGTATTTTGAGATAGGTTTGGCTTAATCCTGATCTCCCTGAACAGTTCATGCAATTGCTCCACCGGCTTATCTTCTACAAAAGAGAAATCGCGTGAACGGAACTGGATCAGCACCTGTTTTTGTTTGTCAACAATAATGGGCGGCAATGTTTTGGGATGTTTCGCGCTGATGATGGTTCCGGGCAGGGATTTGTCGAGGAAACTCTTCACATACAGCGGGATCTGCTTATTCTGCAGGGGTTTTATGGTTTTTGGGTGGATGACCTGTGCGCCATAATATGCCATCTCTATCACTTCGGTAAAACTCAGTTCGGGTATGCGCGTCGCTTCAGGGTATTGCTTAGGGTCGGCACTCATTACCGCTTCCACATCTTTCCAGATCGTCAACGATTCGGCGTCCAGCAGGTTCGCGAAAATGGCGGCGGAATAATCGCTGCCCTCGCGCCCCAGTGTGGTGCTTTCATTCTCATCGGTCGATCCAATATAACCCTGGGTAATCACCAGGTCATGATGCTTAAACAATGGCTTTATTTGTTCGTCTACCTGTTTACGGGTATAGTCCCAATCAATGCCCGCATCCCTGAATTGGTCATCCGTCCGAAGGATATCCCTGACATCCACCCAAACTGCCTGTACACCCTGTTCCTGCAGGTAATGACAAACAATGGCCGTGCTCATCAATTCGCCACAGCAAACAATCTGGTCATAATAGTAATCGTAATTGCGCACCGGCTTATCGTGCAGCAGCCATTCCACTTCTGTAAAAAAATCTTTCAGTTGTTTTTCCGCGGCCAGTGCCCGGAGTGTAACCAGGTATTTTAATGTATTGAGGTGGCTGTCTTTGATCTGCTCAAAAAGTTGGAGGGCCTCATCGCGCCTGCCTGCGTAAAATGATTCCGCTACTTTTTCCAGCGCGTTGGTGGTTTTGCCCATGGCAGAAATAATCACGAGTTTGCTGCCGCTGTTTTCCTCAGCCATAATCCGGCTGCTGTTCCGGATGCGTTCCACACTATTGATACTGGCCCCACCGAATTTGTACACTTTCATGCGCTAAGATTGAGTTTTCCGCAATACCCTCCGGCCTTGCTGAATAGTTATTACATTTGGGCAACAAAACTAACTTCGTTCATCGTAAACAGAAAATTGATTTATGGTCATCAACAGAAAGATACAGACGCTGGATGAATTCACCATCCAGCAAATGCGTGATTTCCCTCAGGCTACCGGAGAACTTTCGGGGCTCCTCCGCGATATTGGCCTGGCTGCCAAAAGGGTCCATGTGGAAGTGAATAAGGCTGGTTTGGTGGATATCCTGGGTGATGCCGGTACCATGAATGTGCAGGGGGAAGAAGTGAAAAAACTGGACGTGTTTGCCAATAACCAATTCATGGGCGTACTCAGGCATGGCATCAGTTGCGCGGGTATCGGAAGCGAAGAGCTCGATGATGTGGTGATTTTTGATGATGAAATCAGTAACCAGTCTAAATACGTATGCCTCTTTGATCCGCTCGATGGCAGCAGCAATATCGATGTGAATGTGTCGATTGGCACCATCTTCAGCATCTACCGCCGGGTCAGCGAAAAGGGGAAGCCCGCGCGAAAAGAAGATTTCCTGCAGCCGGGCAATAAGCAAGTGGCGGCAGGTTATGTTATTTATGGTTCTTCCACTATGCTGGTGTACGCCACCAGGCGCGGCGTGAATGGGTTTACGCTCGATCAGGCCATTGGTGAATTCACCCTGAGCCACCCGGATATCAAATGCCCCGAAAAAGGAAAGATTTATTCCGTGAACCACGGTAACTTTTTCCAGTACGATGAAAAAGTGAGGGAATATATCACGGTTTGCCAGAAAAAGGATAAAACCAACGGTGGGCCATATACGCAACGCTATATAGGCAGTATGGTGGCCGACGTACACCGAAACCTGATCAAAGGGGGCATTTTTATGTACCCGGGCACTACCGATAAGCCAAAGGGCAAACTGCGCCTGATGTACGAATGCAACCCATTCGCCTTTATCGTGGAAAAAGCAGGTGGCAAAGCCACAAACGGACAAATCCGCATTTTAGACGTTGAGCCTACCGATGTGCACCAGCGTACACCATTATTCATTGGCAGCAGGCTGATGATGGATGAACTGGAAAGCATTACCATGGTTCCTTAAAATTTCACAAGTGTCAACTCAACCACTACAAAAAGTCATCATCTCAGTAAAGAACCTGGTCAAGGACTACGGCGATTTCAGGGCCGTTGACCATATTTCCTTTGATGTATTTGATGGGGAAATATTTGGTTTGTTAGGCCCTAACGGCGCCGGAAAATCAACTACGCTCGAAATCATTGAAACCCTGAGGGAGAAATCCGGCGGGGATGTGTGGGTGGATGGCTTCGACCTCGACAAAGCGCCGCAGGAAATTAAAAAAATCATTGGGGTGCAATTGCAAACATCCGGCTTTTATCCCGGCCTGAACCTGGTGGAACTGTTGCATCTCTTTGGTGGATTGTATAACAGGGAAGTGGATGCCATCGACCTGTTGAAAAAAGTGAACCTGGAAGATAAAGCCAAAAATAAAAGCAAGGAACTCAGTGGTGGCCAGAAGCAACGCTTTACCATCGCCACCACCCTCATCAATAAACCACGCATCATATTTCTTGACGAACCAACCACAGGCCTCGACCCGCAAGCCAGGCGCAGTTTATGGGAACTGATCCGCGAAATACGCCAGCAGGGCACCACCGTTATCCTGACCACACATTATATGGATGAAGCCGAGCAACTATGCGACCGCATCGCCATTATGGATAAAGGGCGCATCATTAAGTTAGATTCGCCAGATCATATGATAGATGAACTGGTGGCAACCGGTTTCGAGCGTCCACGCCAGGTGAAAGCCGCCAACCTCGAAGATGTATTCATACATTTAACAGGCAGGGAAATCAGGGATGAATGATTGGTTGTTTATTTGCAGCATTATTTTATACACTTATATAGAAATCGTCCATTCATGAAAAAAGTATTGTTCCTGTGTTTATTGTCTGCCACAGGCAGTTATTCAGCTTTTGCCCAGAAACCCAAACCGGCGCCGGCCGCACCCGGTAAGCCTGTATTAACCAATTCCATTGATAGTTTCAGCTATGCCGTTGGCTTAAGCGTTGCCGGGAGCTTACAGGAGCAGGGAGTGGGGAAAGTGAATACACAACTGATCGCAAGGGGCATCAATGAAGCGCTGGCCAATCAAAAAACCTTATTAACCAAAGAACAGGCGAACATGACATTGCAGCAAAAACTACAGGAATACGCGAAGAACAAAGTCAATGCGGAGAAGGCACGCGGCGCGGCCTATATGGAGCAAAATAAAAAGAGGAAGGAAGTGGTCAGCCTGCCTAATGGGTTGCAGTACGAAGTGATGCAAAGCGGTGAAGCCGGCGGGCCAAAGCCAACAGCCAAAGACACGGTGGTGGTTCATTACACAGGCACCCTTGTTGACGGTACGGTTTTCGATAGTTCCGTGCAGCGCGGCGAACCGGCAACTTTCCCGGTGGGCGGCGTGATCCAGGGCTGGACGAAAATCCTGCAATTAATGACTAAGGGCGATAAATGGAAGGTAGTGATCCCCAGCGAACTTGGATACGGCGATAACGGTGCCGGGCATACAATCAAACCGGGCGCAACACTGATTTTCGAAATCAATCTTATTGATATTAAACCTGCGCAATAAATATGTCTGCAGACACGCTTTCCTTTCCCATCGGAAAATATGTGGAGCAACCTTACAGTGAGGGCCAACAACGGTTATGGATAAACGATATCCGCATGTTGCCCGGCGATATGGAACAGGTGATCCTGAACCTCGACGAAGCGCAACTGAACACGCCTTACCGGGAGGGTGGATGGACGCTTCGCCAGGTGGTACACCATGTTGCCGACAGCCACATGAACGCGTTTATCCGTTTCAAATTGGGGCTTACGGAGGAACGCCCGCAGATAAAACCCTACCAACAGGACGCATGGGCCAAATTGCCGGATGTGGAGCGTGTACCCGTCAATATTTCCCTGACTTTGCTTCATACCTTGCATACCCGCTGGGCGGAACTCCTGTTGTCAATGTCTGATCAGGATTGGGACAGAACCGTCATTCATCCCGAATACCAGAAAGAAATGAACCTTTGGTACCTGCTGGGGCTTTATGCATGGCATGGCAGGCACCACGTAGCGCATATACGCTCACTCAGGAACAGGATGGGCTGGTAGGGGTAACCGTTAGTTATTCAAGTTCAAACAATTCTTATGTCTGTTGAATTATTATCGTCTTCATACCTGAACAAGCATATGTATTTTACCGCCCGGCGCGACAGTTACCGCACGCGAGATGGTAAAATTGTAGATCCGTACTTTGTGGTGGAACTGCCCACCAGCGTAGTGGCGATGGCCATCACAGAAAATAATGAAGTGATCCTGATCAACCAGTACCGGCATCCGTTGGGCGAAAACCTGCTGGAATTACCCGGTGGTTTTATTGATGAAGGTGAAATACCTCACCAGGCTGTAGAAAGGGAATTGCTTGAAGAGACCGGCTATAGCTTCGATCATGTACAATATCTTGGCATGACAGCCGCTAACCCCGGAGTCTTGAATAATGTTACCCATATGTTTGTGGCTACCGGCGGTAAAAAAACAGCCGAACAAAATCTGGATGCCAACGAAGAAATTGACATCATCCTGAAGCCACTCGCCGATACGCGTGCATTGCTGCAACAGCATGGCATCCGGCAAAGCATGCATGCCCTGTGCATTTTTTATGCATTTCAATACTTAGACGGGTTAGAGGGAAAATAGTGCCTGGTTGATTTCCGCTATCACAAAAAAACTGCCGCATACAATTACCACATCATCTTCGCAGGCCTGGCCCAGCGCCGTTTCGAGTGCTTCATTCACATCGTCAAAGCTTTCGCCCTTCAATCCCATTGCGCCTGCCTGTTCGCGCAACATATCGGCAGGTAAAGCCCTGGGTATATGCGCCTGGGTGAAATAGTATTTTTTTGAAGGGTCGAATAAGGATAGAACCCCCGATAAATCCTTGTCGTTAACAAAGCCCATCACAAAATGCCAGTTGCCTTGCGGGTATTGCTCCTCTAACTGCATCATGATTTTAGCGATCCCATCTTTATTATGGCCTACATCCAGGATAAGGTCCGGCCTGCGCCTGATCAGGTCCCAGCGCCCGGCCAATCCCGTTAATTTTTTGACTGATCGGAGTGCCGATTGCACCTGTTCGTCCGGTAAATGAAACCCTGATTTATTTAGTATACGCGTTGCCGTTAGTACCGTGCAAAGGTTTTGACGTTGGTATTGTCCTGCCAGGTCAAGCCTGTAGTCAATCCTGCGGTGGTTCTTTTTATCAGACAGTTCGCAAATCATCTGCCCGTCTTCATATTGTGTTGATAACACTTCATAATAATTGCCCGCTTCATATAAAACCGAACCGCTGTCCCTGGCTTTCGTTTCAAAAACGGGCCTTGTTTCAGGCATCATTTCGCCTATTACTGCCTGTATGCCTTTTTTGATGATGCCGGCTTTTTCCCAGGCGATTTTTTCGAGTGTATCACCCAACAGGTTCATGTGGTCATAACCGATATTGGTGATGACGGATAATACCGGTGTAATGATATTGGTGCTGTCTAAACGCCCGCCCAGACCGGTTTCTATGATGGCTATATCAACCTGCTCACATGCAAAGTATTCAAATGCCATGGCAACAGTCAGCTCAAAAAATGAAGGTTTGATTTCAGTGCAGGCTTCTTTCATCCGGCCCACAAATTCTACTACGGCTTGTTCGCTGATCATTTCCCCGTTGATCCTGATCCGCTCCCTGAAATCATGGATATGCGGTGACGTGTACAGGCCGGTTTTATATCCGGCAGTTTGACAAATGGCTGCCAGCATATGGCTGGTGCTTCCTTTCCCGTTTGTACCGGCGATATGCACGGATCGGAATTTTTTCTCTGGGTTTCCCAATATGGCACAAAGCGCGATGGTATTGTGCAGGTCTGTTTTATAAGCAGCCTGGCCGATGCGGCTGAACATCGGTAATTGCTCATATAACCAGTTGATGGTTTCTGGATAGTTCATTCGGATAGCGTCATTTCCTCCCAAATGTCAATAAAAAAAGGAACAGTTATCAACTGCCCCTTTCTATCATTTTATGAAAAATCAGTTCACATTAAAATTAAACTGTACGGTTACGGTGGATTCATCCGGCCCTTTATCGAATTGGATATTGCGCAGGTAATTGCGGATGGCATTGGCATAAGCTTCGCTGCGGCTGGTGGAGCCTTTGTCGAATCCTGCAAAACTGCCCTGTCCTGAAGGCGACACTTTTATGATTGCGTAAATGGTCGCTTTATTTAACTCGCCGGTAAAAGAGTAATAACGCACAATTTTTCTGTTGCCCTTGGTCACCCTTGGCCCGCCTGTTTTACCGCCCGGCGTATTGCCATACGAATCCTTATCGCCTTCCGGTGAACCGGCATCGCCTGTTCCTCCAGGCTTTTGTCCCTGGTAACGGTAACCATTATCCTCAGTTGCATTATTTCCGCCACCTGAGCCTGGCCCGTTATATGTAATTTTTGGCTTTTGCGGTTTAGGCGGGGCGGGTGTACTGATATTGGTATTTGTGTTGGGCTTGCTGATATTTTTATTCGGCTTCACTACCGGGGCCGCATCCTTATCATCCGACTCTTCAGGCATTACAGCGTCATCTGATGAGGGAGGTGCCGGCGGTGCCGGTTTAGGCGCGATGATATTTTCCCGGCTGGGTGAGCGTTCACCACGGATGAGGGGCTGTTCTTCACCAAAACCTTCCTCGTCGTTGCCCAGGTTGATTTCGATCAAATCCTGTACAATCGGGACAGGTACTTCGTCAACTTTCCATTTAATGATAAAAAAGAGCAGGAGTATGATGCCGCAAATCACAGCGGTATACGCCATGGCTTGTTTGTTTTTCCGTATGTCAGCTTCCCTGGGTAACTCGTGTAACATGGTATAACTAAATTATTCCTTTTCGTTAGATTCTGATTTCCCCGAAAGGTTTAATCCCGGGCATTTGTAGGAATTTTAACAATTACAGGTAATTATGCAGTCCGCTTTTCCCGTTCACCAAAAATAAGGCTTCCGATCCGTACCATATTACTGCCGCAGGAAATGGCTAACGCGTAATCTGAACTCATGCCCATCGATAAAACCGTAAACCGTCCATTCCACACCGGCAGGTTTGCATATTTCTGAAAAAGTGCATGTAAATGATTGAACTCCCTGGCCAGCAGCAACTGGTCATCCGAAAAACTGGCCATGCCCATCAAGCCCCTGATTTGGACATGGTCAAATGATCCGGGGGATGCTTGTATAATTTTGATGCAGGCATCCAGTTCAGCATCATCAAACCCAAACTTTGTTTCTTCACTGGCAATATGCACCTGCAGCAGACAATCTATTATCCTGTTGTGTTTTACGCCTTGTTTTTGGATTTCCTGCAATAAGGATATACTGTCAACCCCATGCACCAGGTGCACAAATGGGGCGATGTATTTGACCTTGTTTTTTTGCAGGTGCCCGATGAAGTGCCATCTGATATCTTCGGGTAGGGATGCCTGTTTGCCCACAAGTTCCTGCACATAATTCTCGCCAAAATCCCTTTGGCCGGCCCCATAAGCCTCCATGATATCGGCTTCGGGTTTTGTTTTAGACACTGCTACCAGGGTTGTGCCGCTACCGGCTAACCTTTGCAGGATACCATTATATGCTTCAAGCAGAAATGCCATTTGAGAAAATTATGGAAAATAAAAAGTCCACCTGTTTCGTGCAGCATGGACTTTGATGATTTGATTGATGGATCGGTTATTTCAGGATGCCGCGGCTGATCACGATACGCTGAACCTCGCTCGTGCCTTCGTAAATCTGGGTGATCTTCGCGTCGCGCATCATGCGTTCCACATGGTATTCTTTCACAAAGCCATAGCCACCATGTACCTGCACCGCTTCGGTTGCAACCCACATAGCGGTTTCGCTGCTGTACACTTTAGCCATGGAACTGCTCAGGGTATAATCGAGGTGATTGTCTTTTTCCCATGCGGATTTCAGGCAGAGCAAACGGGCTGCTTCGATCCTGGTAGCCATGTCGGCCAGTTTAAACTGGATGATCTGGTGGTTCATGATCTCAGTGCCAAACGCCTTGCGCTCTTTGCTGTATGCCAGGGCGCGTTCATAAGCTCCGCTCGCGATGCCAAGGGCCTGGGAAGCAATGCCAATGCGGCCTCCGGCTAATGTCTTCATGGCAAATTTGAAACCAAACCCATCTTCCCCGATTCGGTTTTCTTTCGGGACTTTCACGTCATTGAAAAGGATGGTATGCGTATCTGAACCGCGGATGCCCATTTTATTTTCTTTGGCGCCAACCACAACGCCTGGCCAGTTCTTCTCCACGATAAATGCGTTGATGCCCCTGCTGCCTTTGGCTGGGTCGGTCTGTGCGATCACCAGGTATACGCTTGCGCTGTTGCCGTTGGTAATCCAGTTTTTGGTACCGTTCAGCAGGTAGTGATCGCCTTTATCTTCAGCGGTGGTGCGTTGCGAAGTAGCGTCGCTGCCGGCTTCAGGCTCACTCAGTAAAAACGCGCCGATATATAATGAACCGTCTTTTTTGCCCTGGGCCAATGGCGTCAGGTATTTTTGTTTTTGTTCTTCCGTTCCATATTCCTGCAAACCGTAACAAACCAGGCTGTTATTCACACTCATGCACACACTTACACTGGCATCAACTTTACTGATCTCTTCCATAGCCAATACATAGCTGATGGTATCCATGCCGCTGCCACCGTATTCTGGTTTAACCATCATCCCCATAAATCCCAGGTCAGCGAGTTTTTCAATCTGCTCCTTTGGGAAAATTTGCTGCTCATCGCGTTCGATGACGCCGGGCAGGCATTCGTTCACGGCAAAATCCTGTGCGGCTTTTCTAATCATCAGGTGTTCTTCGGAAAGTTGAAACTGCATAGCGTTTGTTTTTAGGTGCACAAAAATAAGGTTTGATGCCCAAGAAAATGGGCTTTGTGCGCATTTTTTGGCTATCCGCGTTGATTTGCCTAAAAATTGATTTCTGCAGGCGCTCTGTATCTTTGTGTCAAATTTCATAGTTGAAAACTGCGCGCCAAAACCTTAAGGTTCAGAAGTATATAGCAGCCTTATCCATTAGTTTGTTCCTGGTTAAAATGGCTGCCTGGTATATCACTGGTTCGGTGGCCATCCTCACCGATGCCCTGGAAAGCACCGTCAACGTGGCGGCCGGATTAATTGGATTGTTCAGCCTGTATGTTTCTGCCAAACCCAAAGATATTGACCATCCATACGGGCATGGGAAAATTGAGTTTATATCGGCCGCTATTGAGGGCACGCTCATTATGGTGGCGGGAGGGATGATCATGTTCGAAGCTTACCGCCATTTACAATCACCCGGGGAAATAAAAAAACTGGATTATGGTATTTACCTGGTTGCATTTACCGCTGTCCTGAATTTCCTCGCCGGCACTTATTGTATTAGGGCCGGAAAAAAAGGGAACTCACTGGCCCTGGTTGCCAGTGGTAAACACCTGGTATCCGATACGTACACAACATTGGGCATTATTGCGGGATTGATCTTATTGTATGTCACCGGATGGAAGTGGATTGATAGTGCCGTGGCACTGCTCTTTGCATTGATCATCATCATCACCGGCTATAAAATCATCCGAAGTTCCGTTGCCGGTATCATGGATGAAGTGGATGAAGACCTTTTGCGCAGGATGGTGGAATCATTAAATAAACACAGGCACACAAACTGGATCGATCTGCACAACCTCCGGATTATTAAATACGGTTCAACCCTGCACCTCGATTGCCATTTAACGGTTCCCTGGTACTTTAATGTACATGAAGCGCATGCTGAAATTGATGCGCTCTCCGAGATGGTCCGACGTGATTACGGTGAATCGGTGGAATTGTTTGTGCACTCTGATGGTTGCCTCGATTTTTCATGTCCCATTTGTCCCAAACAGGATTGCCCGAAACGCAAGCATGCATTTGTTCGTACCATTAACTGGACGATGGAAAATATTTCCGGCAATCAAAAACACAATGTAAACAGTTAGCCATGCAAAACCCATTTGACCAGGATTTTTGGAACGAAAGGTATGCCAGTTGCCAAACCGGTTGGGACCTGGGAGCAGTATCCCCGCCGCTGAAGGAAATCATTGATCATGAGAAGCGGAAAGATATTTCGTTGTTGCTGCCCGGTTGCGGGAATGCCTATGAGGCTGCATACCTGTTGGAAAGCGGGTTTCAAAACCTTACACTGCTCGACATTTCGGATGTGTTGGTCAATGAGTTGAAGAAGATGTTAGCAGATTATGAGGGTAGGGGCTTACGCATCATTTGTGAAGATTTCTTCTCTCATGAAGGGGCGTATGACCTCGTTTTGGAGCAAACCTTTTTCTGTGCGCTTGATCCGTCAATGCGTCGGCAATACGTTGAGCAGATGCATATGTTATTAAAGCCAAATGGAAGATTGACAGGCGTTTTATTCAACCGGGAATTTGAGGGCGGGCCACCTTTTGGCGGCACAGAAGCTGAGTACCGCGAACTGTTTGAACCATATTTTACCATCCTGCGCATGGAGCCCTGCCTCAGTTCAGTAAAACCGCGCTTGGGTAACGAACTGATTTTTGAGATGCGGCGTAAGGGATGATCAAGTAAATAACCTGCCGACAAAGAACGCGCCTCCCGCAGCCAGCGAGCCCATAACAACAGCAGTCATGGCCGGCCAGGATGCCGGTTCACCGCTACCTTTGCCTTTCATATATCCCAACACAAATAATGTGATGAGTGAAATGGCAAAACTGAATGGTAATGCCTTTATTGATGGGCTTAAGAAGAAATACGGAATTAGCGGAATAAGCCCGCTTATTAAATAAGCAATGCCAATACGCATGCCGGTTCGAATGTGTTGAAAACGGGTACCTGCATCATTCGTTAATGAAAAGGTATCTATCATTTCCTTCCAGGCAGCATCTTCTTTAATTTTTTCCTGTACGGCTTCATGCTGCAATTCAGGGCTGATGCCCAGGTTTGCGTAAAAGGCTTTGATTTTATCTTCCTTATCCCGGGATTGTTGCCCGGATGAAACATCTTGTTCAGATCTGCCGGCAAGGTATCCGCCCAAACCCATCAACAGCGCACAAGCCGCTGTGGCGATAGCAGTGATTTGAATGATGGTTTGGCTTTGGGCCATAGCGCCGGTCAGCCCGGCTATTAATGCAAAGGGAATGACTAATCCATCACTCATGCCAATGATGATGTCCCTGCCCAGCTTAGTTTTTGTACCGGTCAATGTGGTCGCGCCATGTATTTGATTTTTGGGCATGCCTTACGCTGTTAGGTTGTCTAAAACAGGAAGGCTGCGATCAATGATGGCAATACATTCATCGATTTGTTCCTTTGTCATAACCAATGGGGGTGCAAACCTGATTTTATCGCCATGGGTGGGTTTTGCGAGCAAACCATTGCGCATGAGCTCCAGGCATAATTCCCATGCGGCTTCCGGGTGTTCGTGTTTGATGACGATGGCATTCAGCAATCCACGTCCCCTGATGAATGATATATGCGGGCTGTTCAGTTTGCTTAATGCTTCCCTGAAATACTTGCCCAGTTCTTCAGCATTTGAATCCAGTTGTTCATCTTTTAACACAGCCAGCGCAGCCATAGCTACGCTGCAGGCCAGTGGATTGCCTCCGTAAGTGCTGCCGTGCTCCCCGGGTTTGATGCAGAGCATTACGTCATCATCCGCCAACACCGCGCTGATGGGAATGGCACCGCCACTCAATGCTTTTCCCAGGATGACCATATCTGGCCTGACCGATTCATGGTCGCAGGCCAGCATTTTTCCTGTCCGGCAAAGTCCGGTTTGAATTTCATCAGCGATCATCAACACATTATAATTGTTGCACAATTCCCGGGCACCGGCATAATAACCTTCATCCGGAACCACCACGCCCGCTTCGCCCTGTATGGGTTCAAACAGGAAGCCGGCGGTATACGGGTCTTGCATAGCTTTTTCCAGCGCGGGCAGGTTATTAAAAGGCACCACTTCATATCCAGGCACAAATGGCCCAAAATGCCTGGTGGCGCTTGGGTCTGTGCTGAATGAAATCACACCAACCGTGCGCCCGTGAAAATTGGAGGAGCAAACTATGATTTTTGCCTGGTTTTCCGGTAAGCCCTTCTTTTCATACGCCCACTTACGGCAAAGCTTAATCGCTGTTTCCACCGCTTCCACACCGGTATTCATGGGCAATACCTTATCATACCCAAAAAATTTCGTGATGTATTCCTCGTATTCCCCGAGTTTGTTGCTGTGGAATGCCCTTGATGTCAATGTCAGTTGGCTTGCCTGTGATACCAGCGCGTCAATGATACGGGGATGGCAATGGCCCTGGTTAACAGCGGAATAACCACTCAGGAAATCAAAATATCTTTTATTGTCTACATCCCACAAATAAGCCCCGGAACCTTTTTGCAAAACGACAGGAAGTGGATGGTAGTTATGCGCGCCATAGCGATCTTCAAGGTCAAGGTAATATTGCGTGTTGGAAGATACAGGCAGGCTGGTATGAGTATGCATAATATGATAAATAAAAAATGAAAAAAAAGTAAATGCGTGCATGTCCCCCGGTGGGGGTATAAAAGAGAATTATCCTCGATGATTGAGCAGGTCGAGGTTATCTTGTAAGAAAGATGATATGGTAGCGATTGCTTTGATACTGCAAAGATAAGGTATCAAATCCACTTTTGAAAGTACCCGGGGGGGAAGGAAAGGGTAGGGGTATGCCCTTTGGGGAACAGCCCGAATACGGTACTCCCGCTACCGCTCATTGATGCAAATACAGCCCCGGTATCATACATGGCATCATGCAATGCCCTGATTTCCGGGTACTTGGCGGCTACCGGCGCGAAGAAATCATTTTCAATATATTGTTTCCATGAAGTCACAGGTAATTGCAGCCAGTCTTCCAAAGGCGGTTCTTCTTCCCTTGGTTTGATTTGTGAGAATGCCCAGCCTGTGGGTACATGTATGCCCGGGTTAACCACCAGGATTTGGTAACCGGAAAAATCAATATGAATGGGTTTAAGCGTTTCGCCCCTGCCGCGGACGATAGCCGGTTTATTCAGTATAAAGAAAGGGCAATCGCTTCCTAACCGTAACGCGTATTCGAAAAGTACGGATTCGGGAATGTTCAGTTGAAAATACCTGTTCAGCATCATAAGCATAAAACTGCCATCCGCTGAACCTCCGCCCATGCCCGCGCCCATGGGGATTTTTTTGAGCAGGTGCGCGTCTATGGCAGGTAAATGCGGATGATCGGCTTTTAACATACGGTAAGCCCTGGCGCACAAGTTGTCATCCGGTTTTCCGGAAACGGCCAGGCCTGAGCTGTTGAAACGGATATCCTCTAAGTCCCCATTCCCCGGAACGATCTCCAGCGCGTCGTGTATCATCAATGGGTAAAAAAAACTGAGCAGGTCATGGTAGCCGTCAGGCCTTTTCCCGGTAATAAACAGACCTATGTTGATCTTGGCATTGGGGAATACTACCATGTGTGTCGGAATTTCAGGTATGCGTAACCGTTATGCGTAATAGTAGATTGGCAGCTGCTTTATCTAGATTCGCGGCTTTTGATTTCATCACGGATGGCGATGGCCTTGATGTAATCCTCGTGTTCGAGCACTTCGTTGAGCAGGTTGTTCAGGTCTTCCAGGCTCATCGATTTCAGGTCTTCCTTAGGCCCTGATTCAGATGTTACGCCGGTTTGCGCTGTTTTTTTGTTATCGTCTTCCATCAGCACCCCTGCCTGGTCGAGAATGGTGTCGTATGTGTAAATGGGGCATCCAAACCTGACGGCAAGCGCCAGTGCGTCAGACGTTCGTGAATCAATTTCCACCGTGTCGTTTGAGGAGCTGCAAACCAACTTTGCATAAAATATGCCTTCCTGCAGGTCATTAATCACAATTTCATGAAGGTCAACACTGAAAGCCAGCATGAAATTTTTCATGAGGTCGTGGGTGAGGGGCCTGCTTGGGTTCATCCTTTCCAATGCTACGGCAATGGCTTGGGCTTCGAAGCCGCCAATGACGATGGGCAAACGCCTCAATCCGTTGATTTCGCCTAAAACCACGGCATAGGAATGCGTCTGTGTGATGCTATGCGATAAGGCTACAATTTCCAGTTCAATTTTTTTCATGCCTGCCGGTATAATTGGACTAATTTTTACAAATATAAAAACAAATGCCTTTCAATAACAGGTTGAAAGGCATCAAAATACTGACAGATAGCGCCCTTATGTGATTAGCTTGCCTTGATTTTTTTCACGGCTTCAATCACCTTTGGAACCACTTCAAATGCATCGCCAACGATGCCATAATCAGCGGCTTTGAAGAAGGGGGCTTCGGGATCTTTATTGATGACAACAATGGTCTTGCTCCTGTTCACACCTGCCAAATGCTGGATCGCACCTGAAATGCCAATGGCAATATACAGGTTTGGCGCGATGGCAAGTCCCGTCTGGCCCACGTGCTCATGGTGTGGCCTCCAGTGGATGTCGGCAACCGGGCGGCTGCAGGCTGTGGCTGCTCCCAGAAGTTGCGCGAGTTCCGTTACAAGTCCCCAGTTTTCAGGGCCCTTCAAACCACGGCCACCGCTTACAACAATATCCGCTTCACTCAAAGGAACTTCACCAGAAACTTTATTGACGGCAACCACTTCCACATTTGAGGCGGGTATGCTTGCCTGCACGGCTGCTACTTCCGCGGAACCTGCGCCTGTTTCCGTGCCAAATGCGTTGGGGTTCAGCGCGATGATTTTCTTGTCTGTTTTCACAGCAATATTCGCGAAGGCTTTGCCGCTGAAAACAGATTTGCGTACCACGAATCCCTGGCTGGTATCCGGTAACGAGATGGCGCCGGAAACCAGTCCTGCCTTGAGTTTGACACTCAAACGGGGCGCAACGGCTTTGCCTGTGGTGTTGTTGCTCAGCACAATCACGGTAGCCTGGCCTGCTGCTTGTGCAATCACATCGGCATATACGGCGGCATCCATTTTATTCAGTGACGCGTCTGATACAGTGTGTACTTTTTTAATCCCATATTGACCCAGTGTTGACAGGTCATCACTAACGGTACCTAATACCAGCGCTTCGGCTGTAGTGCCCAATTGCGCGGCTAATTTTGCGCCGTACGTAGCGGCTTCAAAAGATGCTTTTTTGATATGTCCGTCGGCCTGGTCTATGAAAACAAGTATGCTCATTGATATAATATTATGTGGATGATGAAACTGGTTATGCTGTTAAATGACTTTGGCTTCTTCCCTTAAGAGGCGGACCAGTTCTTCCGGTTGATCGGCAGAAACCAATTTCACGCCCGCTTTTGCCGGTGGCAATTCAAAGGAAACCACACTGGTCATGCTGTCAACCGCGATAGGTTCGACCACTTTGAGCGGTTTGGTTCTCGCGCCCATGATGCCTTTCATATTCGGGATGCGTTGTTCAGCCATTCCTTTCTGACAGCTAACCACCAATGGAAATGCGGCTTGGCATTGTTCTTCTCCACCTTCAATTTCACGTGTCACCAGGGCTTTGCCATCCTGCAGGTCGAATTTTGTGGCATGTGAAATGTAGGTGTTGCCCAATAATTCAGCTACCATACCGCCAATGGAAGAACCATTGTAGTCGATGGTTTCTTTTCCCGTAAATACCAGGTCGTACCCGCCTTCCTTAGCAATATTGGCAATTTGCGAAGCCACAAAAAAGCTGTCGTTTTCTTCGCTGTTTACCCTGATGGCTTCATCCCCGCCCAAAGCGAGCGCTTTGCGGATGATTGGCTCGCTGTCGGCGCCGCCAACATTCAGTAAGTGCAGCGCAATGGAGGGGTCGGCTTCCTTTAATTCAATGGCCCTGACCAATGCATACCACTCATCGTATGGGTTGATGATCCACTGTACGCCGTCGGTGGCAAATTTCGTATTGTTATCGGTGAAGGCTATTTTTGCCGTCGTGTCGGGCGTTTTGCTGATGCAAACTAAAATCTTCATGCAATGCTCCTTTTAGTATCCCCCGCAGCCGGGAGGATGGTGAGAAAATAAAAGTTGTTTATGCAACTATGTGCAAATATAAGCGTTGCAAAGATAGCGGGAATCAACTGTTTAAAAAATTAATGGATGAGCCGAATTGACAGCTTGTTGGCATACCTGGTCCAAAGTCCAAAAGATAGTTTCCTGCGCCATGCGCTGGCCCTTGAATATATTAAATTGGGAAAAGATGATGAAGCCCTGGAACTGTTTACCAGTCTTTTAAAGGATGAACCGGGTTATGTGGGATCTTATTACCACCTGGCTAAACTATGGGAAAGAAAGGGGAGGCCGGAAGAGGCCATAAAATCATACCGGGAAGGTATGGATGTGGCCAAAGCTGCCGGAGACCGGCATAGTTACAACGAACTGCAAATGGCCCTGGAAGAACTCGAAGACTGAGGGTTTTCAATGCAATCAAAATGGACAAACTCTTACAGCGTTTTTTGCAATACATCCGGGCGGAGAATCTATTCGCTCCTGGCGACCACCTGGTCATCGCCGTCAGCGGAGGGGTAGATTCAGTGATGCTTTGTGAACTCTGCCACCGTGCGGGTTTTTCATTCTCCATTGCCCATGCCAATTTTCAACTCAGGGGTGAAGACAGCACGGCCGATGAAGCGTTTGTGCAGGCCCTGGCGGAACGTTTGCAAGTGAGGTTTCATGTGCGCCGTTTTGATACCCTCTCTTACGCTAAAGAAAAGGGTATAGGCATACAGGAAGCCGCCCGGGAACTCAGGTATGCGTGGTTTGCCGAATGCCGGGAACAAGAGTTAAGTGAACTAACAGTAACGGACAAACGAAATGTTGCACCGGTTACTTTGCCAAAGGTACTGGTGCTGACGGCACACCATGCCGATGACCAGGTGGAGACGCTTTTGATGAATTTTTTCAAAGGTACCGGCATAAGGGGCTTACAGGCTATTTCGCCGGCTTCCGCTCCCGGTTATCCATTAGCCCGGCCTTTGCTATTTTGCAGGAAGGATGAATTATTGCGTTTAGCAAAAGAAAACAATATCAGTTTCAGGGAAGACGCCTCTAATGCGAATACCGATTACACAAGGAACGCGGTGCGGCATCAAATTATTCCTGCTATAAAAGCTGTATTCCCGCATGTGGAGGAAAACATGCTCGACAATATTCAGCGGTTCAGGGATATCTCCGATTTGTATCATACAGCATTGCAAAAAATTAAAGATTCGCTGATGGAGAAAGACCGGGAAACAATCAGAATTCCGGTGTTGAAACTGGCGAAAATTCCATCCCGCAGGACAATATTATTTGAAATCCTCCGTGAATTCGGATTTACGACGGCGCAAACAGATGAAGCCCTGCGTTTGCTGCACAGCGAGACCGGGAAGTTTGTATCCTCCGGTACACACCGCATTTTCCGCAACCGAAACTGGCTCGTCATCAGCGCCCCCGATAGTAATGAACAAAGCCAGTTGCTGATTGCTGATGACGATAAAAAGGTATCATTTTCAGAAGGGGTCATTGAGCTGACAGAACTGTCTGCACAAAGCGGATGGGATAATAATCCATTGCATGCCTGCCTCGACGCGCGGGAAATCGTCTACCCCTTACTGTTACGAAAGTGGAAGGCCGGCGACTATTTTTATCCATTAGGCATGGATAAGAAAAAGAAGATCAGCCGGTTCCTGGTTGATCAAAAACTGTCCCTCGCGGAAAAGGAAAAAGTGTGGGTGATGGAGTCGGGTAAAAGAATCGTATGGGTGGTTGGCATGCGCCTCGACAACCGGTTCAGGCTGCGCCCATCTTCAGAACGCATGCTGCGCATCCATTTTCAGCCTAAGCCCTGATGGTATTAGCCATGGCCAAATAAGCTTGGGTTCTTGAGTTTCTCAATAATAACATCAAATAACAGGGGGTTCATCACCGCGATCAGGATCAGCGTGAATACCGCGCCAAACACTGATCCCCAAAGGTGCGCGTCATGATTGACATTGTCCCCGCCTTTCTTGCCCATATACACGCAATAAGCGATATACAAAACCGCGAAAAGAAGGGCCGATATTTTTATGGCCCCATATAAATACACGCTATTCCATGGGTTGAACAATATGGCGGCAAACAGCACAGCGGATACGGCGCCCGAAGCCCCGAGTGACCTGTAATGCACGTCGTTCCTGTGTTTCAGGTAACCCGGTAAATCGGCGATGATCAGGCCGGTCATGTAAAGGCAGATGTAAGCGATATTTCCACCAAGCCCGTACGCTTTGAAATAATATTCAATGGCCTGTCCGAAGAAAAATAATGTGAACATGTTAAAAAACAGGTGCATCAGGTCTGCATGCAGGAATCCGGAACTGATGAAACGGTAATACTCCTGTTTGCGTTTGACCTGGTAAGGCCACATAATAAATTTATTCAGCCAAGGCTGGCTGTTGAAGCCGGCCAGGGAAAAAAGGACATTGGCAATGATCAGTCCAATTGTAATGGGAAATTGCGTATAATCCATGATGCTATATATGCTTTTCAGGCATGATGATATTTTTCGTTTCTGATGATGCTGCAGGCCCTGTATAATTGTTCCGTAAGGATCAGCCGCACCAATTGGTGGGGGAATACCAGCTTCGACAAACTCCAGGTATATTGGGCCCTTTTTCTGACTTCTTCACTCACGCCAAATGCGCCGCCAACCAGGAAAACCAGGTTTTTCTGGCCTTCATTCGCCCTTTGTTCCAGGAATGCCGCCAGCCCTTCACTGCTCATATCCTTTCCCCTTTCATCCAGCAAAACCAGGTAGTCGTCTTTTTTCAGCAAATCAAGGATCATGAGGCCTTCTTTTTTCCGTATGTCCATTTCACTCATCATGCCCGTATGTTTAGGCACCGGTAATAAGTTCCATTGCACCGGATAGTAATGCGCGATCCGTTTGGTAAAAAGCGCGATGCCTTCCTCCACATAGGATTCATGTTGTTTGCCGACTGACCAAAGTTGAATTTTCATGCCTGCAGTGCTGGTTATTCCTGTTTCTTCGGGGGCAGGTCAAAGGCGATGGCATCATGCTCAAAATGTCCTTTATGCGACCCGTCGCAATAAGGTTTATTTTTCGACAATCCGCACCGGCAAAGCGAAACAATCTCGCGCCCGCCTAATTGGTACACGGTGCCATTGGCATCAACGATTTCAAAATCGCCTTCCACTTTAATGGATCCATTGCTTTTGATGGTAAGTTTTGTACCGGCCATATCATTAAAATTGTTTTAAGTTAACCTGTTATTCATGAACAACTAAAATGGGGATCTTGCTTTGGTATGAAAGTTTCTTGGTAAAACTCCTGTGGAAGATTTTTTCCATGAACGAGTAGTTCTTTTGCACCGCGATGATCAGGTCAATTTGTTTGTCTTCCGCAAAGAGGTTCAGTGCTTCTTCAATATCATATAATCGCATGAAATAAAACTCTGGATTGAACTCGCTGAACATCGCCTTTAATTCCTGCTTTTCTGTTTCATAATCTTCAGTCAGCGATATATAATGATCCTTGTCGACATTCATCACATGCAACTGTGGCTTAAATGCTTTCAGGAATAATTTGATGGGGGCGGAGGGTGTGGCATTGCGTACATCTTTGAAATCGGATGTAAGCATAACCTGTTTGATGTCGCGCAGTTCGGCCTCTTCCGGGACTATGAGTACCGGGCATGCTTTTGTGGCGGCCATTTTCAATGTATTGCTGCCAAATAAAACCTGCCCTAATGCTGATTTCCCTGTAATGCCCATGATCACCAGGTCGGCCTTGCGGTGGCGCGCGGCGCGTTCAAGACCATCAACAAAATCTGTTTCCAGGTGCTGTAATGTCTCAATCTTCACGATGAACTCATCCATGAGGGATTTTTTTAATGCCTCCAGGTTTTGTATCGCTTCCTCTTCCTCGGATTCTTTCGCGTAACTGTGGTATAATAATAATGTTACGCCGTAATGCCCAACCAATACATTGGCTGCATAGCGGGCAGCATGCAGTGAAGTGGCGGAAAAGTCAACTGGTACAATTACGGTTGTCATGATTTGGTTTTTAATGATGGCAATATCGCCGGCCGAACAGATCGGTTAGGGTGCTGTAAAATATGCAAAAATATGGCTGCCTGTTCATTTTTGCCATTTATTATGCATACCATAATTTGATGCCACATGTATTTATTTTTTCACAATAGGTTAAACCTTTGCTCATACAAAAAGTCTTACCTTTTGCCACCGAATTAATATTCTATGCGAATGCGACGACACGCCCGGTACGGTTTACTTTCCGTTATAAGTATACTCCTGCTATCGGCATTGCCTGCAACCCAATTTAACAAACCTTCGCAAAGGTTCCCATATAAAGAAGAAGGCCTGACCGACCGGCAGGCGGCAGCCCATTTACTGAACCGCTTCACATATGGCCCAAAGCCAGGTGAGATCGATGAAGTGTTATCGGTCGGACTGGAAAAATGGGTAGATCAGCAATTGAACGGAAACATTCAGGACCAGGCGTTGGCAGACCGTTTGCGTGATTATGACGTACTGAGCATGAGTAATGCGGAGATCAACCGGAATTTTCCCAGGCCTTTGCAGGTGGCCCGGCTCGCGAAGGCGGAAGGCATCATTACCGATGATTCCCTGCAGGTAAAGGATGAAAAAAAATACCGCCAGGTTTTAAGCGATTATTCCGCATCCAAAAAATTCAGGCCGCAGGCGGAAGTATTCCGGCAGTTTTTTAATGCCAAAGTAATGAGGGCTTTATATTCAAAAAATCAATTGCATGAAGTGCTCACGGAATTTTGGTTTAACCATTTTAATGTATCCATCAGTAAAAGGCCCTGCGCTTTATTTGTACCGGCCTATGAGCGGGATGCGATCAGGCCTTTTGTAACCGGGAAATTTTCGGATATGTTGCTGGCCACCGCCAAATCGCCTGCCATGTTGATATACCTTGATAATTTCAGCAGTACCGGCGATAACGACGGGTTTGATGACGGACGAGGTGCACGCCGGCTTGAGTTGGCACAAAACAGGTTGAAAAAGGGCGATACCTCCGCAAATAAAATCATCAGGCAGTTTCAGCAGGCCAGGAAAAACAAAGGGTTGAATGAAAATTATGCCCGCGAAGTAATGGAGTTGCACACATTGGGTGTGGATGGCGGGTACACGCAACAGGATGTAACGGAAGCAGCCCGTGTGCTTACGGGTTGGACCTTGTATCCGATGGAGGACGGGCCCGGCTCTGTGTTTTTGAGGCTGTTCGAACGTTTCGGCGAAGAAAACCTGATGAAAAGGGGATTTGTCCGGGATGGTGATTTCCTGTTCGCGATGAGCCGGCATGATGACCGCAGCAAAACTGTTTTAGGAAAAACATTTTCCGGTAACGGAGGCTACCAGGAAGGCGTTGATTTGCTGCAGATGCTTGCTTCGCACCCTTCTACTGCAAAGTTTATTTCCCGAAAACTGGCCATTCGTTTTGTGCAGGATGATCCCCCGGCCAGTTTGGTAGATAAAATGGCGAAAACATTTTTGGAAACCAATGGCAATATCCGGGAAGTCTTGCTCACGATGTTGCAATCGCGTGAATTTTGGTCCCCGCGAGCCATTAGGTCTAAAACAAAATCACCTTTTGAGTTGGTGGTCAGCGCGGTGCGCGCCCTTGATGCGGAAGTGGAAGCTCCGTTCCAACTATTTACCATCACCGACAGGATGGGCCAGAAACTCTATCATTACGCGGCACCCACAGGTTTTCCTGACCAGGCCGCATACTGGATTAATTCCGGCGCTTTATTGAACAGGATGAATTTTGGTATGTCGATTGCCAGCCAACAAATCCGGGGTATTAAAGTAAACCTGCTTGAACTGAATCAGCAACACGAACCCGAAAGCGCGGAGGATGCTTTAATGACTTATTGCCGCATTCTCCTTCCCGAAAGGGATCCGGCACCAACCATCAGGAGGCTGACACCGGTGTTGACAGATCCATCCATACAGGGCCGATTGCAAATGGCGCCCATGAATACCAAAAAGGCGCAGGCAAAACCGGATGAGGATGACGTGGTGGAAATATTAAGTGAGCAGGAAATGGCAAGGCAGAAAAAATTACAG
Organism: Chitinophagaceae bacterium UBA2375; assembly: GCA_002343985.1. Taxonomy (GTDB): domain Bacteria; phylum Bacteroidota; class Bacteroidia; order Chitinophagales; family Chitinophagaceae; genus Ferruginibacter. Next base: position 58,146 of record DDTB01000032.1, read on the forward strand.
GAAAGGGCCGAGCGTCAAACACAATTGATGCTGGCGCAGGTTGTAGGCATATTATTGGGTTCCCCGGAATTTCAAAGAAGGTGATCACAAATTGACATTAAGCGTATGAAAACCAGAAGGGCATTTTTAAAATCAGGTGCATTGGCGGTGTTTGGGATTGGCGTGGGCGGCGTGCCATCATTCATTGCAAAAGCGGCAGCTAACGCAGGCCTCGCATTGCCTTACAAAAGGAAAAATGTACTTATATGTATTTTTCAGCGGGGCGCTATGGATGGACTCATGGCCGTGTCGCCGTTTACGGATGAATACCTAAAAGCAGCAAGGCCTTCTTTGTTTATGTCGGCTGCCAAATCATCACCCGTTAAACCATTGATTGACCTGGATGGCCGGTTTGGGCTTCATCCCGGGTTTCAGGCCTTCGAATCATTTTTCAGGGAAAAGCGGCTGGCTATTGTACATGGCATTGGTTCGCCCAATAATACAAGGTCGCATTTCGACGCGCAGGATTTTATGGAATCGGGCACTCCGTTTCAAAAAAATAACATGACCGGATGGCTCAACAGGGCTTCGGGTTTGCTGGGGCACGATGCCAGTCCGTTCAGGACGGTGAGTATGACGCAGTCGATGCCGAGGTCATTATACGGACCTAATGCCGCCCTGGCCATCCACAACCTCAATGATTTCACTTTGCGCGGAAGGGGCAAAACACCTTCCATGAACCTTACGGCAAAAAGCTTCGAAGAATTATACGATGAAACCGCATCTTCTTTATACAAGGATACCGGCAAGGAAACATTTGAAGCAGTGCGCATGCTGGAAAAAATCGATACAAAAAATTACAAACCTGCTAACGGTGCCGTATATCCGAATTCCGGTTTGGGTAATAGCCTGAAGCAACTCGCGCAATTGATCAAAGCCGATGTAGGGCTTGAAATTGGTTTCGCTGAATCAGGGGGATGGGATACCCATTACAACCAGGGAACGGAACTGGGGCCTTTCGCGCGCAATGCCGCTGATTTAAGCAACAGCATCATCGCTTTCTGGACAGACCTCGGGCCCGGCTGGCAGGATGAAGTAACCATCATGAGCATGACGGAATTCGGACGGACTGTGAAACAAAACGGAAGCGGGGGTACAGACCATGGCAGGGCTTCCTGCAATTTTATCCTGGGCAATAAGGTGAAGGGGGGAAGGGTATATGGCGAAGTAAAGCCACTGGCAGTTGAAAACCTGGAGGATGGCCGCGACCTTGCGGTGACGACTGATTTCAGGGCCGTATTCCAGGAAGTGGCCATGAACCACCTCAACATATCGAAGCCCGGTGATATGTTCCCGGGTTGGACGGGTAAGGGGCTTGGCATCATGCCATAAAAGCAAGACATCAATCTTCTTTCCGGATGCGTGTAGGCACGAGGTAAAGGGGGATGTCGGAATCGTGTATCAGTTTCTTTGTGACACTCCCGGTTAATATTTTCTCGAAAGCGCTCCTACTATGTGTACCAATCGCGATAAGGTCAACGGATTCTTCACGGGCGGTTTCCAAAATGGCATCCGCAAAATCACCATCCAATACCCGGATATCAATGGAGGGGTCGCCTAAATGGTCCCTGGTGGATTCCAGGAATTGTTGAGCGGATTTTCGGAGTTCTTCAAACTCAACAGGTTGCAGCATATCTACAGGAGGAAATCCTGAGAACCCCATCACCGGTGAATAATCCAGCGGGATGTAGTTGGCTAATTCCGCCATGACATGAACAATCAGCACTTTGGCGCCGGCTGATTTTGCAAGTGCATAACTGGTTTCTGCAATTTTTTCGGCACTTGGATCGTAATCCAGCGCGATCAGCATTTTTTTCATGTTGAGGGGCTTTACAACTGCCCATGGAAAGTTACTAAAACCTTTCAGTATTTCCATGGGCAGTCGCCGGTAAAGCCCCGGTTTCTTTTTTACCTGAACATCATGCGCAGGCTGTATGATGTTTTTCCGTCATGACCGGTCAATCGGATGATATAAAACCCTTTTTGCAATTGCCCCGGCCTGGTCAGCATCAATTGAGATAATCCATTGGCAGCAACCCTTTCGCGGTGAACCAGTTGTTGTTGAGCCGAGAAATAATCAATGGTAAACCCTGACTCATTGATTTCAGGAAGTACCACCTGGTACTTGTCGGTAGCCGGGTTAGGATAAGCAACCAATTCTGCTTGCCCTGCATCCGCACTCAATGCCACCTGGTTGCTGTATGAAACCTTTCCGTTCGTTTTTATGATTTTCAACCTGTAATATGTGACGCCCTTTTCCGGTTGATGCTCTGTGAGCCGCATATATCCATTGCTTCGTAAAGGTTGTGCCTGTACTTTGCTGAAAACGCCAGTTATGTTTCTCCGTTCAAGCTCAAATCGTGTATTCGTTTCCGTTATATCTTCCCTCCAGGTCAGAATATGTTTTCCCTTGTCTTCAACACCCCGTAGTGTGTAGCCTTCATAACTGAGCACCTGGTGGCACATACCATTCAGGTTGAACCGGTAAATGCGTTTGATGCAACCCGCGTTCACATTCAAATAACATACATAAATGCCCGTATCTGCTGCCTGCAGCATAGGAATATGCACGCTGGCGCCGGCGCCGACAAAAACAGAATCAGGCGCGGTCAAACTGTCTTTCCTGTACCAGGCATACGTAGCTGTATATATAGAGTCAACCGACAGGGTGGTGGAATCCTGGAAGCAGTTGCTGGTGGCGATGATACCGGTATTCGCCAGCGGCAGGATGCTGGCATCACCCAAAGTTGCATTGCCACAGGCATCGATGGCACGTAACCTGATCAGGGAGTAAGTAGACCCATTGTTGATATTGAAAATCGGGCTTGCCTGTTGTCCGCTTATGATGGAAGGTGTGGATGGAACGGATCCGATGATTTCATACATGAAAGGGCCAACGCCATTTGATGCGACGGCGCCTACGCTGAATCCGTTTGAATCGCACTGGTATGCTGTGGAACGGTCAAGGTTCGGGAACCTGTATGTGCCAATGCTCACCGTATCATACACATAGCGGCTGCAATCACTTGGTTTGTACCGGACAATATACACGCCCGGGCCAAGGTCCTGGAATTGCGCGTTGTTGCCATTCACCACATTCGGCGATAATGGTGTGTTGTAACTGACGCCATTTTTTTTGATGATGCGAACAGTAACCTGTCCCATATTGGATAAAGTGTTTGTCTTTATATGCCCTGAACCGTTAGGCCAGAGGCCGCTCGGGCAACGGGGTATCACGGACGCCGAATGATTGATGTAGCTGGGGGTAACGCGTGCCAGGCTGCTATCGGAATTTCCGCAGGCATCAGTTGCCACAATTTTATACCGTTCGCCGGATGCGAGTCCCGGTAAGCTGTCTACCTGGAAATTGTTTTGATTGGCAGTCAGTTGCCGAACCAGGCTGCCATCCGGCCTGTAGATCCTGATGCTGGCAGGAAGCACCGAACCACCCATACTGATATTCAGGTATGCGTAACCGTAAGAGCAGGATGAACGGGCATCCACGGTAATGTCAACAGGCGTTGGCCTCCTGCTGAAGCACCGCACAATTACCGTATCATAACAATCCGTGGTGATCCTGATGCAATAGTTACCATAAGGGATATTGGCAAATACACCGCTGTTATTGCAACTGATTTGTACATTCCTGTTATCGAACAGGCAAAACCTCGGGTTGGTTAAATTTTCCAACCGGGTGATGGTAGCCGTAAAACCTGTACAGGTGCTGTTGCCAATTGAAACATTGGCGCCAACAGATGGTATGGGGCCGCGGACCGTTACGCATCGTTGCATCACGGTGTCCGGGCAAACCAGGGTTGCCCTTACACAGTATGTTCCAAATGGTATATCATCAAATACTCCTGTGTTGTTACAGGTTACTACCGTGCCTGATGCATCGTACAGGCAATATTCCTCAACATTTTGCCCGCTGGTAGCTGTTATGCTGAAAGTTCCGCAGCGTTGATTGCTGGTTCGTATCTGGAGGTCGTTGTTAAATTGTGGCCCGGCCTGGTTGATGCATGCGCTCAAGGTAATATCAAAGCAACTGTCATACACCGTTACACAGTAACTGCCATAAGGCTGATCATTGAAGATGCCTGTATTATTGCATGTGATGATGTTTCCATTACTGTCTGTCAGGCAGTAAAGCGGGTTTGATAAGCTGTCTGCTGATACAATGATATCAAACTGGTCACATTCCATATTAGCCGGTATCAATGCATGAAGCACAGGTGTTGGAGGCGCGGCGGAGAAGCAACGGATGATGCTGGTGTCCCTGCAGCCATCCTGCATCCTGATGCAATATTGGCCATATGGAAGGTTGGTGAATACGCCGGAATTATTGCAATCCAGCACTGAACCGCTGGAATCGAGCAGGCAAAATTCAGGGTCAGTCAAGCCTACATGGTTTGTGGTTGATGCCGTGAAAGTGCTGCAGGCTTTGTTGCGTATGTTTACTTGAGCGCCAATGGAAACCGGCGGGGCCGAAGCGGAGAAGCACCTCCTGATGGTAGTATCTGAACAGGCATCGTATGCGGTTATGCAATAACTGCCGTAAGGTAAGCCTGTGAACTGACCGGTACTGTTACAGGATACCTGGTTTCCCTGCGCGTCATATAAGCAGAATTGCGGGTTGAAAAAATTCTGGATGCCTGTAACAGCCGCGTTAAAGCGGTCGCAGCGGAAATTACTTGTTTGCACCTGGTTGGCTACAGATGCAGTAAAGGATACGGACGTGCTGCCTGTTTTAATGATGCCGCACGCGTCTTTAGCGACCACCTGGAACTGGGAATGGCCTGCAAGGCTGAAAGTAAACACCGGGTTGGATGACCAGATGGTGTCGCCCGGGAAACGAACGATGCCATACATGAAACCGGGTATGCCGCCTGACGTACTGATATTGCCGCGGCTATCGGTAACGCGTATGTGCCCGCTGGCCTGGTCGCATGAATTTTGTGTAAAAGGATAGGCTTCGATGCGCCATGTATAGTTGTTTACGGTGATTTGCCTTGTTTGAATGCCACCGCAGGAATCGGTCATGCGGATGGTATAATTGCCCGCTACCAGGTTATTAAATACACCGGTGCTATTGCTGGTACCGATGCCCATGGGAGATGGGGATACGATGCTGTACGTAAATGGTGCCCTGCCAAATTGCTGGCCGGTAACTGTGATGTTGCCATTGTTGCCCATATCACAACTCACATCTGTTTTAATCAGCGAAAACCGCGGGTCCTGGTAAGAGCCAGGGATAACGATATTATCGATGGTGCGTGTGCAATTGCTGATGATATCCTGTACAATGACCGAATAGGTCCCTGCAGATAAACCGGTGATGGAATCGAGTGAGGTGAAATTTGTAGTGACAGGCCCGATGGTTTTGTACTTGTAATTGCCCGATCCGCCGTTAGCCGTGATTTTAATGGAACCGGTGGCCGCGCACCTTGATTCGTAAGGCCTGCAGGAAGCTTGCAGGAGATTGCAATTACTAGTTTGGCTTTTTGCTGCGCTGATGGCTAAAGTAGATGCCATGAGCAATGTTTTCAGGTAGATGTGTTTCATAGGCTTGGGGTTAACCGGGATATGCCCGACAGCAGCATCGTAAAACTACCATAACGGCCGTCAACTGGTTATTCCGGGTGGTTAGCAATGATTCCGCCGGGGCGGTCATTTAGTCTGACAACGATGAAGGATATCGTTTAGTATGTGTGATGAAAGATTTTTTTTAACAATTGCCAAAATCAATGTGGATAAGGGTTTTGGCGATTTTTGTCCTACGTGGTTGTACGATATCCATGCAGCTTAATCATCAAGTGTGTTCACGTTATACTAAGTAGTTTGTCGTCATATTTTATACTACAAGCTGTCGTACAAAATGGATATGTTTTCTCTTTAACATGATTTTAGCAGCCCCGGATTAAATCTTTTTCCATTGGGAGGGTCATATATGCAGAGACCAATTTTATGAACCCAAAAATGTATGTTATGAAAAAGTTTATCCAAACCATCCAGTCGTTTTTCAGTTTAAAAGAAGGTTACGCGGTATTACCCGGTAACATCTGATCATCAACATATTTCCCTGTTGAAAACTGCCTGCGCATTGCAGGCTTTTTTTGTTATTGACATGCTGTGGTTAGTCTATTTTGGCAGGAATCGGCAGTGCCTTACATTTGCAGGAATCAAATATGAATCATATGAAAAAAATCCTGGCAATTGTACTCATTGCTATGTGCAGTTTTCAATCCGTAACCGCGCAACGAACCGGCGAAACATCCATCAGCATTGGCCCTGAATTATTATTCACTTCCGGAAAGTTTGCGGACTTCTGGGGACTAGGCATTGGCGGCTCGGCGCAGGCAGAGCGTTTCTTTAAGGATAATGTCAGTGGACTGGCATATTTTGGGTTCAATACATTTTCCGGAAAGACCGTAAGGGGGATAGTTAATGTAAAATATAAATCCCAGAATATCATCCCCATTCGCCTGGGCGCCCGCTACTATATCGGAGAAGGATTTCACGTAGGCCCCCAGTTAGGTGTTGGTTTTTTGAGTACAGGTGGTTCCAGTGAAACTGCATTTGCTTACTCATTGCAGGCAGGATATAATTTTAATACTAAGAAAGGAAAGTCTGTTGATGCTGCATTTAAGTATGACGGGTATTCCAAATCAGGTGGCGCGTTTTCCGCATTTGGGTTTCGCGTTGCTTACAACCTGTTTACAATCAAATAATTATATCTCAAATAGCATATTCAAAACCAGTTCCCCAGTGGAACTGGTTTTTTTATAATAGCTGTGAAATATGCACAAAGAATTGACTTGATTGCAAATATGAAATATTTAAAATATATTCGTGCAGTTCTGCAACCTATGCTGATGTCTTCTTTCTCACATGATTAAAACCAATATTACACACAATTAGAACAGTGGCCGGGCAATATGGCCACTCCGCATTCGTTTTAACACATTTACATGAAAAAAATTCAACTGCTGATTATTGCAGTGGCATGCAGCCTGTTCAGCCAGGCACAGGTATCCAAAGCCGACCAGCAACTGGCACTCGGACTTATTGAAAAGAATTCTGCAAAAATTGGTCTTTCAGTTACTGATCTGAAAAATGTCGGGATATCATCTACTTATCAAACAGCCGATGGGATCAGGATGGTTTATGCCCAGCAAACCTTTGAGGGCTTACCTCTGCACAACCAAATGTTGGTTTTGGCATTTCGCAACGGGCAACTGCTTTCTTCATCGGGAGTTATCCTGCCCCAGGTAGACCAACGTATTGAAGGATCTGCACGAGAAGCAACAGTCAGCGCATTTGAAGCGGTAAAAACAGCCATACTGGATGTGAAAATACAAATGCCTGCATTGATGCCACCGTTTACGGATGATAAGGGGCGGCAGAATTTTGGCCGGCCAGGAAAGTATTTCACAGACATTACAGCCCATTTGATATGGGTTCCGGTAAATGATAAGCAGGTCAGGCTGGCATGGGAAATTGAACTCGCTCCTGAGCAATCGAGCGACCACTGGATGATCCGTGTTGATGCCAATACCAACCAGGTCATCAATAAAAACAACTACACTGTTTACGAGCATTTTGGCAACCCGCATGGAAGTAATTGCCAGGACGGCCACAAGCATAACGATCACGCACAAACGAAGTTGAATGCAGGGGCAGACCGGCTCGTTCAACCTGAAGGGCCTTTGGCTGTCAACTCGGCTACATATCGTGTCATACCTTATCCCGCCGAAAGCCCTATTCATCCCGGTGGTACGGCAGCATTGGTGACAGATCCCTGGAACCTGGCATCCGGAAATGCTACGTCATTGCAATGGCATTATGATGGATCTGTTTACCACGACAGCACCCGTGGCAATAATGTATGGGCAATTGAAGACAGGGATGCGAGTAATGCCACTTTCGGAAAGGCAGGCCTTTCTACTACAGCCCAACCCAACCTCACTTTGGATTACGCGCCCAATTACAGCCAGGCGCCAACAACAACAACCAACCAGCAATTCGCCATAACCAACCTTTTTTATTGGAATAACCTTGTTCATGATATCGCATATCTCTATGGATTTGATGAACCATCAGGGAATTTTCAGAATAATAACCAGGGCAGGGGTGGTGCAGGAGGTGACTATGTAATTGCCGACGCGCAGGATGCAGCAGGTACCAATAATGCCAATTTTTCCACTCCATCTGATGGTGTCAGGCCAAGGATGCAGATGTTTTTATGGACAGGTGTTACGCCAAATATTGACGGTGATTTAGATAATGGAATTATCGCCCATGAGTATGGGCATGGTATCAGTAACCGTTTAACGGGTGGCCCCAGCAATGTGTCTTGTCTTGGTAATGCAGAACAGGCTGGTGAGGGTTGGAGTGATTATATCGCATTAATGACTACCACCAATTGGGCTACAGCCCAGGTTACTGATGGTTCCATACCACGGGGTATTGGCACGTATGCATTAAACCAACCTACATCAGGCGCAGGTATCCGCCGGTACCGGTATACCACCAATATGAGCATCAATCCATGGACGTATGGCATGATGGCCGGTAGTACCGGAGGCGCTGTGCACACCATTGGTGAAATGTGGTGTACCTTTTTATGGGATATGACATGGGAAATGATAGCGGTTGATGGCATCAACCCTAATTTGTTTAACCCTTCCGCTACAGGGGGTAATTCCGCTGCGTTGAAATTGGTTATGGAAGGGATGCGGTTGCAACCATGTAGTCCGGGTTTCGTGGATTCCCGCAACGCGATTTTAAAAGCGGATTCAATTTTTTATAATGGCAGGTACAAATGCGCGATTTGGAAAGCCTTCTCCCGGAGGGGAATGGGTTTGCTGGCATCTCAGGGTTCATCAAGCAGTTATACCGACCAGGTGGAAAGTTTTGTGAACCCCGGAGCAGTAAGTATTAGTCTTACTCAAAGCGTAACAGCACAACAGGAAGGGTTACAGGTTACATATACAAACCGTGTTTCGGTTGCAGATTGTCAGCCGGTTAATAATTTCCTCCTCACAGATACATTACCCGCTAATGTTACTTATGTAAGCGGTGGTAGTTATAACAGCAGTAACCGTGTGGTGAGTTTCCCAGTGAACCTCGCTGCCGGGCAAACTCAGGATTATTCCTTTACGGTTTCCATAAATCCGGGATCATATTTTGCACCGGATACATTAATCAACGAAAAATTAACCGGACCTGCGGGAGCCATTCCGGCCGGATGGTCTACCAGTTCAACAACGAGCAGTGTATGGACTACCCATAGTACACGTAGTTACAGTGCGCCTAATTCATTCTTTACGCCAAACAGGACTACTACATCCGGACAAACTTTATCAACTACTAATTCCATAGCCATTGGCACTAATGTGCCGGAATTCAGTTTCCGCCATTGGTATAACAGCGAAGCCGGTTGGGACGGAGGTGTTATTGAAGTCAGTACAAATGGTGGTTCAAGCTGGGCCGATTTAGGGAATGCCATTACAGCAAACGGTTATAACGGCAGTTTGGGTACATCCATGAACCCTTTGACCGGAAGGGCGGCATTTACAGGAAACAGCGGCTCTTTTATCCTGACAAAACTGGATTTGGCTGCTTATCAGAATCAAAATATTTTGATCCGTTTCCGATTTGGGTCAGATGAAAGCCTGGCCGTTACCGGTTGGAATATTGATGATATCCTGATGACCCGATTAGCCCAGGTTAAAATCAAATCAAACTTGTTTAATGCCAGCATGATTCTGCAGTCGCAGGTTGATACATTTACGTTGATTTTACCCGGTGCATGCATTGGCGTAACTCCTATTTCAATAAACACGCATCCTGTAGCTGAACAAGTATGTGAAGGTGCATCGGCGGAATTTAGTGTAACCGTAACCGGTACAGATCCCGTTTATCAGTGGCAGGTTAGTGATGATGGTGGAAGCAGTTTTGAAAATATCAATGGGGCAAATGCAAATACATATTCCTTTATTGCTTCGGCAGCACAAAATGGGCTGAGGTACCGTTGTGTCATCAGCAATGAATGTAACCCGGAAGGAGTTATCAGTAATGATGTTTTATTAACTGTCCATACATTACCCCTGGCGCCTTCTCCATCAGGGGGCATTGGTTCCTGCGGCCCAGGTTCGATCATTTTGACGGCCATCCCTGGTTCCAATGAAACCATCGACTGGTACGCAGCCGCTTCAGGCGGTTCAGCCCTGATCAGCGGATCGGCATCATATACTACGCCTGTTTTGACCAACAGCACTACATACTATGCTGAGGCGAGGAACCAAATCACTGGTTGTGTATCGGCATCGCGAACAGCCATTATTGCAACAGTCAATAGTATCCCTGCCGCTCCTGCTGCGCAAGGTGCCAGCCGTTGCGGTGCGGGTTCGGTAAATATCAGCGCGACACCGGGTCCGGGCCAGGTTATTGACTGGTACGTGGTGCCAACCGGTGGCATCAGTGTTGCAAGCGGTAATGTTTATGCTACGGGTACATTAAGTTCGAATACCATTTATTACGCGGCAGCCAGGAATACACAGACCGGTTGTGTGTCTTCTACTCGTACACCCGTTACCGTTACTATATTAGCAGTAACCGGAAGTACTACTCCGGTATCAATTTGTAATTCTGACCTTCCATACAACTGGAATGGACAGCAGTATACGACCGGTGGAACATATACTGTGACATTGACCAATGCTGCAGGTTGTGACTCTATTGCTACTTTGTTATTGGATATCGCTCCGGCCATCCAGTTATTTAACGTAACAGGTGGTGGGTCATATACAACAGGAGGGCAGGGTGTGCCAGTGGGTTTAAGCGGATCGCAGATTGGCATGAGTTACCAGTTATATGTAAACAGCATCAGCACCGGCAGCCCGGTTTCGGGTACCGGTAATGCCATTAGTTTTGGCAACCAAACTGCTGCAGGTGCCTATACGGTAACAGCCAGTTCCGGTATTTGCAGCGCCAATATGTTAAATAGTGTAAACGTAACCGTTACTACGTCTGTTACCCCGGCAGTTTTTGCCGTTACAGGTGGTGGAACCTATTGCCAGGGTGGAAATGGCATTACAGTAGGACTGGCAGGTTCAGAAACCGGAGTGCAGTATCAATTGCGCCGTAGTAATGGCAGCATCAATGTTGGTGCTCCGGTGAATGGTACAGGTACTGCAATCAGCTTTGGCCTGCAGACCAGTTCAGGGGATTATTCGGTACTGGCCACACACATCGGATCGGGTATCAGCCAACCCATGGCCAACTATGTGCTGGTACGTATTGCCCAGCTTCGTAAACCCAATGCACCGGGTGCGGTCACGGGCCCCACAGATGTCTGCAATTTTATGGGAGGCGCCCCTGTACAATACAGGATCAACCAGGTATCCAGCGCTACATCATATTTGTGGACAGCCCCCGCGGGTGCCAGTATCATCGGTTCTAATACTGATACTGTTGTGACCATTTCTTATCCATCTAATTTTGTGTCCGGAACCTTGTCTGTCGTAGCGGTTAATGCCTGTTTCAATAACAGTGTCAGCAACGCGCGAAATGTAACCATCCGCAGGTATGCACCCGGTACGCCAGGGGCAATTACTGCTTCTGTGGCAAACCCCTGCGCAATAATTGGCACAAGCCAAACAGCTATATATACCATCAGGCCGGTTACTTATGCAAGTGCCTATAGCTGGACTTTATCCAGTGGAATTACCCTGGTATCTCAATATGGGGATACAGGAGTCATCGTTCGTTTTGAACCAGGTTTCAGCAGCGGAACCATTAGTGTACGGGCAAGTAACGCGTGCAGCATCAGCAACGCCCGTACCATCAATATCACTGCACAAAAACCCACTACGCCAGTGGCCATTACCGGTCCATCAGCAGTCTGTGAACTGGTTGGACAGCCAACAACAGCAACATACAGTATTTCGCCTGTATCCGGCGCGGGAAGCTATCTCTGGTCGGTTCCGGTAAACGCAAGCATTGTATCCGGACAGGGCAGTACAAGTATATCCGTTAGTTATTTACCTGGATTTAGTTCCGGTTCCGTATCTGTTGTAGCATCAGCACCATGTGGCAACAGTTCCGCTCGATCACTATCGGTATCGGCTACACGCCCAACAACCCCGGTCAGCATCACAGGCCCGACCCAGGTTTGCTCATTTGTAGGCCAGCCAACAACCGCAACTTATAGCATCAACCCGGTAGCAGGTGCAAGTTCTTATTTGTGGACAGTGCCAGCCAATGTGGTCATTGTTTCCGGACAGGGAACAAATACGGTTACATTGTCATATAGCAGTGGGTTCAGGTATGGTAATATCAGCGTGGCATCGGTGGCAAATTGCGGAAGCAGTTCTGCCCGCAGTTTGTCGGTTACAACGTTGGTTACCAAGCCAGGCGCCATCACAGCTTCAGGCCCGGCATGCCCCGGCGCCACTGTTACATTTAGTATTGACCCGGTATCGAACGCGACAACATATTTATGGTACCTTCCATCTAATGCCATATATGTATCCGGGCAGGGAACAACAAGCTACACGGTTACATTTAAGCCTGAATTTACCAGCGGGCAGGTATCTGTAAAATCAAGGAATGAGTGTTCATCCAGTGCTGCCGTGGCTTTGGCCCTGAGCGCAGCGGAATGCACCCCGCCTTCATTCAGCGGACAACCTGGCAAACGTGAATCGGAAGGCTTTGATGTAGTATCGGTATTCCCGAATCCAAGCGCGGGAGTTTTCCAGGCAAAGTTGAAAACCAGGGCACAGTCTGGTATATTGCAATGGCAGATTGTGGATATGTATGGTAAACCCGTATGGCAGAAGAGGGGTATGATCAACCAGGGAGGTTTAACCATTGAGCGGATTGATGCAAGTGCACTGCCTTCAGGTGTTTATGAGTTGAGGTGCCTGGCCGATGCTCAATGGAAGAGTGTGAAACTGGTTATTGCCCGTTAACGCACATCAATTTCAAAGAATGTTTAAAAACCGTCGGTTACCCCGGCGGTTTTTTCATGTATGCGTAACCGTGGGTTTATTTGCCAGGCCTTTACCGGAAAAAAGAAAAGCCATCGCTATGATGGCTTTCTGTATGTTTCAGAGGATATATGTCTTTTAACCGCGGAACCCTTATCCAAAAATGCCCCCTTTCTTCAGTGAACGTGTGCCCTGGCCAATCAGGAAGCCATTCTGGTAGATTTGGATTTTATATTCACCTTGCTGGAATTTTGAAGGTTCAAATGAAAAACCTACGTTTTTGGTTTTTGAAGTTTCCAGTTCAACAGGAACTTTTGCGGTATACGTCTTAGTCCCTTCTTCACGCGTGTTGAACGTGCCGTTTTCTGATTGTGCTTTTACCGGCTGGCCATCAGGCCCGATGACCAATACATACAGTTCAGTCGTGCCTGGTTGAATGATGCGGTTGTTCACATCAAAGCTGACTTTCATCTTATCAACCTTACGGGCATTGGAAGACTGGATTTCCTTACCACTCTTTTTTACATTCAATGGTGTGATATTGATATTGGACGCGTGAAGGGTAGAAGCCACATCAACTTTTTTCTCCAGTTGCTGGTTTGCATCTTTGGTGGAAGCCAGTTCCTGGTTGATGCGGCCGTTTTCGTTGATCAGGTTTTGCTTTTCTTCAGCCAGTAGCTGGTTATCTTTTGTCAGGCGGGCAATCTCTTCTTCCATTCCTGTGATCTTACTGTTTAAAGATGCGATCAGTTTTTTGGCTTTGGACAATTCAGCGGCGGTCGCGTCTTTCTTATTCAGGATGGTACGGATTTCCTTTTTTGCTTTTGCAATTTCACTGTTCTTGTCTTTTAATTCCGTCTGCAAATTGCTGGTAATGGTTTCCATAGAATCGAGCCGTGCCAGTGATGCATCGAAACTGGATTGTAATTCGCTTTTTTCTGTACTGATTGCGCTCAGTTGTTCCTGTTGCTGGGAAATGGTGCCATCGGTTTGGTTTTTCTGGTATACCAAATAGCCGCCAACGGCAACCAGTGCCACCGATAAACCGGCAATGATGGCGTTTTTATAATTCTTTTTGGCTACAGTTATTTCCGGGGTGGAGACCGGCATATTTGATGTGTTGCTCATCGTATTTTAATTTAATTGATGAAGAAATTTTTGTTCCTGTACAGTTGTAACACCCCAATTTCCAAAACCGTGCCATTTTTGGGTTGAAGGGCCATACCAAGGGCAGATGTATGGAAATTGATTTTTGTAAAGCCTTGCCTGGTAAGGGTTTGGCGGATTTGTTAAAATATCGGCCTGTTTTATTAACATGTCTGAATAATGAGGTGGATTGTATTGATTCGATACCAATCACCCGGATTTTTAACGTAAATCGCTATGTTAATTTGGTGAAAATAACAGCCTGGTTGCTTGTAAAACTGATTTTATTGGCTTATCTTTAAAGGAGTAAGTGCAGTACAATGCTGTCTCTGAATTCCTTCCCTATATCCTCTGAACTGAGCCTTATGCTATCTCTGTCACTTTTTGCGGCGTAGCATTCCCTTTAATCCTTTACATCCGGCGTTTCGGCTTCCATGCAGGCAAATCATTGTCTTGGGCCGTCGTCATTTGTGTCACAGGTTAAACAAATGGGTTATGCAATACATTTATCAGGCTTATTCAAAACAGGTAAACGGTACAGAAACATTTTTTGTAAAAAGGTTTCTCCACTTCCCGAATTTGGCACATGTACCTGATGTGCAGGATGGTTTTGGCATGCATACGGACTTTATAAAGGCCTGTAAGTTGGCTGGAATTTCTGATCCTGATATCATTAACCAGATCCTTGACGGTATGCGGGAGCCTGCGCAACCTGCCAAGGTTATCAATATTGTACAATTACCCCAGGAGGAAGTCCGTTCAAATGTGGGATAATCGATTTCTTATTTATACATGCATGTACCAGCCGGCTTCTGCCGGCTTTTTTTATTGTAAAGCTTGCTGCATCTGCGGGGATAATAGTTCTGCCCATTTTCTATACTCCTTCCCGGAGGGATGCAGGCTGTCGGGGCATAACAGCGTTTTATCCGTTGCCGCCAGTCTTGTGGATGGGGTAATGTCGGTATAACTTACATTATTATCAATGGTCACCGAGCGGTTGATCAAATTGAATAAGTCGAGTTCCCTGCGGATGCGGGCCGTATCAAAGCCACGCGCGAAAGGGGTAACGCTGTAATCGGGTATCGATAACACAAAAACCCGTTGCCGTTGGTTGCCGGCCAGGCTGATGGCTGTATTCAGGAGACGCGTAAACCGTTCGCGATACCCAAATGTATCGTGGATCTGATACTGGTCATTCACCCCAATTAGCAGCGTAACGATGCTGTATGGGGCCTGTTGTTGCGGTTGCTGTGTATTGATGGCATTTTCCAGGGAAAGGGTTGTCCACCCGGTGGTTGCGATATACTTTAACTGGCTGAAAAAAATACCATTGTTCCTTAGTATTTGAATGGTTTGAGCCGGAAACCGGTCTGTTTCAGGAACACCTTGTCCTATCGTATATGAATCTCCCAGTGCCAGGAATGTTTTTGTACCCGGGGGCAATGGGGTATTATTGCCGGAGCCTGTGTCGTTTTGCGCCGGTATTGTTTGGATATCATCTGAACGGCGGCATTGCCAGAACAGGGGCAGTAATGCGATCAGAAGAATAAAAGTCCAGGCTTGTTTCATGAAATGGCTGATTCAATAGTAAAATTAACAATCCTGTACACATAATGTTGGGAGAACCTGATGACAATCAGTATGAAAACTGAGCCAGCCCATAAGCCTGTAGCCTTGCCTTGCGTAGCTTCAGGGCAAAATAACAGATATGCAGGGCCAAATGCCTGTTCAGGATGGTATATCAACCCGATTTCAACAATTGCAAAAACGGTTTGCCGGGCATTACCAGGAGATTTTTTATAATGACCTGGCGGAGAAGACCGTAGTGATAGTGCCCAGCCTGACATTGGACCGAAAAATGCTTGAGTCGGTCACCGGACATATGCATTACGAAGAGCGGCTGCTCTGCCTGCTGATGTTATTGCGTATGCCCAGGACAACCGTGATTTATGTCAGCAGCCAGCCTATCGATGCAAGCATTATTGATTATTACCTGCATTTATTACCCGGTATCACAGGTTACCATGCCCGTCAGCGCCTTCACCTTTTTAGCTGTTATGATGGTTCATCAGCTTCACTTACTCAAAAAATTTTAGACAGGCCCCGCCTGGTAAACAGGATCCGTGCGCTAATTGTAAAACCGGAACTGGCGCATATGGTTTGTTTTAATGTTACGGAACTGGAAGCAAAATTATCCGGGCAGCTTGATATCCCTGTGTATGGTTGTGATCCGGCATTATCGTACCTGGGCAGTAAGTCTGGGTCAAGGGACATTTTCAGGCAACTCAATGTGCCGATGCCTGAAGGTTTTGAAAACCTGGAAGATGAAGAAGGGATTGTACAGGCATTGGTTCGGTTGAAACAACAAAACCCGTTACTGAAAAAGGCTGTGGTTAAAATAAATGAAGGTTTTTCGGGCGACGGCAATGCCATTTTTCATTACAATGGATTGGATGCCGGAAGCCTTAACCTGCAGGAGGAGATAAGGGAGCGCTTACCCGACCGGTTGTCGATAGTGGCTAACGGTATGGGATACACGAATTATATGAACGGGTTTAAAAAACTTGGCGGGATTGTGGAAGAATTTATGGAAGGGGCGATGAAGCAATCGCCATCCGTGCAATGCCGGATCAATCCGCTTGGTGTTTGCGATATCATTTCCACGCATGACCAGGTGCTGGGTGGTGAGAGCGGACAGGTTTTCCTGGGGGCGACATTTCCTGCAAGGAAAGCATACAGCAGGGAACTGGCCATACCCGCCATGTCTATAGCCGGAGCCATGCAACAACTTGGTGTCCTGGGCCGATTCGGTATTGATTTTTTATCAGTTTATCGAAATGGGGCATGGTTTCACTATGCCATCGAAATAAACCTACGGAAGGGTGGTACTACCCATCCTTTCCTGATGTTGCAGTTTCTCACCAACGGGGAATATGATATGCAATCTGGTGAATACAGGATGCCCAACGGGCAAAGCAGGTATTATTTCGCTTCGGATAATGTGGAGGATGCGCGTTATAAGGGACTGACCCCGCATGACCTGATCGACATCGCCATGTGCCATAAATTATTGTACGATGGGGCGAAACAATGTGGTGTGATGTTTCACATGATCGGGGCTTTGTCGGAATTTGGCAAATTGGGTATGGTTTGCATTGGTGGTTCGCATGAAGAAGCCCGTGCCTATTTTGAAAAAACAATTAATGTATTAAACCAGGTTTGTACTGATTGCCCAGGTTCGTAAGGATAAGCCTTTTTATCCGGTATTATTCAAGTGTGCTGGCGTTGAATGTATCGCCTTGTTTGATGTCACCGGTCAGGAACCCTTTTTTAAACCAAAACATGCGTTGGGCGGAAGTTCCATGGGTAAAGGTTTCAGGTACCGAATATCCCTGCGCTTCTTTTTGCAGCCTGTCGTCACCGATAGCATTTGCGGCCCTCAACGCTTCATCAATATCATCGGCTTCAATGATACTCCTGCCATCGGCTGTGGTGATTTGTTGCGCATGGTGTGCCCAAACGCCAGCGTAAAAATCGGCCTGCAATTCAAGGCGGACGGAATATTGGTTGTATTCTTCCTGGCTAACCCTGCCCCGCATACGCTGAACCTTTTCAGAAGTGCCCATGAGGTTTTGGATATGATGCCCCACTTCATGTGCCACCACATAGGCCATGGCAAAATCGCCCGGAGCGCGGAACCTGGTCTGCAACTCCTGGTAAAAGGATAAGTCGATGTATAATTTATTATCTGCAGGGCAATAAAAGGGGCCTGAAGAAGAACTGGCCCTGCCGCAGGCCGATTCTACAGCATCCCGGAACAGCACCAGCACAGGGGCTTGGTATTGTGCACCCGAGCGTGCAAAGAGTTTAGTCCAAACTTCTTCCGTATCGGCCAAAACCACTTTCACAAATGAAGCACGGGCATTGTCTTCGGCTTCTTCTTCCGGGCTCAAGGTTGAACCTGCGGAGGGCGTTGTTTGCTGCAGGTCGGGCATCTGCAAGTTGCTGGTATCCCCGTTATTCATGAATAACTGCAATACCAGAATGATGACACCAAGTATGCCGCCACCCATGGCTACCTGGCCACCGGTAGACATACCTCGCCTGTCTTCTACGTTTTCACTTTCCCGACGTCCTTGCCAACGCATAATCAGATGGTTTAATGATGTACGATAATATTAAATAAAATTACGGTTTTTGCATCATAGAGCGCATCCTGTTATTTTTTGCAATATCCCGAAATGAACTATTTTGCCGCTTTATCGTTTCGGATTACCAAATACTCATTTTGTCTTGGCCCCAAATAACGGGATCTTGCAGGATGTAAAATAAAATACTAATGATAGACGCTATAGTCCCCTTAATATCATTGATCGCGCTGGAAGTTATCTTGGGCATCGATAACATCATTTTCATTTCCATTTTAGCCGATAAGTTGCCGGAGAAGCAACGAAACAAGCTGAGGTACTGGGGTATTGGCCTGGCCATGATACTCAGGCTGGTTTTGCTGGCATTTATTTCATGGATTTTGAAACTGGACAAGACTTTGTTTACGTTGTTTGATATTGAATTCTCCGGCAAGGGGCTGATCTTATTGATAGGCGGGTTGTTCCTGATTTATAAAAGTACCCGCGAGATATACCACAAAACAGAGGTTGCGGCACAGGAGGGTCCGCATGTACCTGCCCAAAGCAGTTTTTCCAGGATGTTATCCGAGGTTATCCTGCTTGACCTTGTTTTCTCGATCGATTCGATCATTACCGCGGTGGGCATGGTTAAGGAACTTTGGGTGATGTATACGGCGGTTATTGTAACAGTTGTGATTATGTTGTTCGCATCCGGGCCGATCAGCAGTTTTATCCGTAAGCACCCTTCATTTAAGATACTCGCTTTATGTTTCCTGATGATGATTGGCGTTTCGCTGATTGCGGAAGGTTTGCATTTCGCGATCCCTAAGGGGTATATTTATTTCTCGATGGCATTCGCATTTTTAGTCGATATCATCCAAATGAAAACCGTCAAGCAGCCCAAGACGGTATGATAAAGCTGTATCCCAGTAATGAACATACACGAAAAAGCCACGCAATTGCGTGGCTTTTGTGACCTCGTCAGGATTCAAACCTGAAACCTTTTGATCCGTAGTCAAATGCTCTATTCAGTTGAGCTACGAGGCCGATTTCCCGTTTGGGGATGCAAAAATAGGTCTTTTTCTGATTTTCACCAAACTACAATCCCCATAAAAAACTATTGTGGATGAAGTCGACCACTTTTTCCTGGCTTTTGGTTTCCTCAAAAACCTTCAATTGCCTGTCGGCGCCGGTGCCATGATCCAGTATTTTGTGGATATGCCCGATGGCATGGCGGCTTCCGAGGTGAGGGACTACATCATCAACAAAATCAAGCAATTCATAAAGCAGGATGCGCGTATTGACTTCGGTTTCCTTGCCAAAATCAATCATGCTGCCATCAATTCCGTAGCGGCTGGCCCTCCATTTGTTTTCATTCAGCAGGGCGCGGCTGTACATCATGAAATTGAGGTTCTGGCTTTTCAGTTTGTACAATTTCGCGCAAATAGCCTGGAACAGGGCCGCGATGGCAATGGTTTCCTGTACGGTCATGGGGATATCGCAAATCCTGAACTCCACGGTATTGAAGAACGGGTGTACGCGAAGGTCCCACCAGATCTTTTTCGCGTTATCGATACAATTTGTCTTGATCAGGAGCTTCACATAATTATCGTACGCCTCAATGCTTTCAAAAAAGTCGGGTATGCCGGTACGCGGGAATTTATCGAATACCTTCGTACGGAACGATTTGTACCCTGTCATACGGCCTTCCCAGAATGGGCTGTTGGTGCTCAGGGCGTACACATGCGGTAAAAAATAGCGGGCGCTATTGGCGATATGGATGGCCATTTCGCGGGATTCCATGCCCACATGCACATGCAGGCCAAAAATCAGGTTGCTGCGGGCTGCTTCCTGCAATTCGTTGACGATTTCGTTATAGCGGACATGCTCCGTAATGAGCTGGCTCTCCCAATGGCTGAAAGGGTGTGTACCGGAAGCTCCAACCCATAGGCCCAACTCGTCAGCAATGCCGCTAATGGTTTTGCGCAAGGTAGCCACGTCCATGAAAGCTTCATCCACATCGTTGCATATATCCGTGCCCACTTCCACAACGGCTTGGTGCATTTCAGCTTTTACCTTGTCTTTAATCACTTTCTGCCCTTCATGTACAATTTTTTGTTCATGACTTTTTAACTCCCGGGTTTTGGGGTCAATCACCATGTATTCCTCTTCAACACCAATGGTAAAATGTTTATACGATAAGGCCATGTATCCCTTTAGTTTTAGGTTTAATAGAGTTTTTGTTTCGCGGAACTGCGTTTGATGTATTCGCCCCAGGTGAGGTTATCGGCACCGTCTTTGTGCGACAGCGCTTTTTCTATAGCGAATGTGGCGGCTGTTTCAACCACCCAATCGAAATTTTCTTTCCCTACACTGTTGATGTCGGCATCCGGTGCGGGGTTGCAAAAATCGATCGCGTAAGGCACGCCGTTACGTACAGCGAGTTCCACGGTATTGAAATCATAACCAAGGTACCTGCAAATCCTCAATACAATGTCTTCCATTTGTTTATAGCGTTCCGCGCTTGGGCTGAAATCGGCTACATACCTCAGGTGGTGCGGGTTGCGGGGTTCGTATGGCATGATGCGCACATATTTGCCGCCAATGCAATAACAACGATAATATTCTTCGAATTTGATTTCTTCCTGGAGCATCATCACCAATTGCTCGGTTTCAGCATGTTTTTCAAAGAATTCATCCATGCTGTTTAACTGGTAAACACTCTTCCAGCCACCGCCGGCAAAAGGTTTCATGTAGGCAGGGAAACCAATGTATTTGAAGATGCCGTCCCAATCAAGCGGGTAAGCCAGGTTGCTGAATGATTCCGCGCTGGTGTCAGGCGGTAATTCGCGTGAAGGCAGGATGACCGTTTTGGGGACCGGCACATCAATTTTTGTGGCCAGGCAATTGTTAAAGAATTTTTCATCGGCACTCCACCAAAATGGGTTATTGATTACGGCTGTTCCGCAAAGCGCCGCGTTTTTCAGGTAAGCCCTGTAAAATGGTACATCCTGTGAAATACGGTCAATGATGACCGCGTATTCTGTTGGTTCACCTTGCATAACCTTATCAATCCTAACAGGCTCGGCATAAACGCCATCAACTTTTTTACTGTTAACCCTTTCAACAAAAGCCTCGGGGAAACTTCTTTCTTTACCATGCAAAACGCCAATTTTTTTCATATATCAATTTTTTGATGAGGTGAACTGGTTTCTTCAAATATATTTTCAACAGATCAATAAAACAAATTATGTTTTGCGTCCTATAAAACCTGCTTTTTGTACATTTGACCTTTATGTCGGAGAAGAATTTGAGCGCCGTGAGGGTGGAACACCTGACCCTGGAATCCCGGCACCTGAAACGAACGGTAAAGTTGGATTGCTACCTGCCGGCGGAACAGACAGACCTTTCGGATTTACACCTGCTCCTTGTCAATGACGGCCAGGACCTGGTAACCATGCGCTTTGAACAAATCCTGGATGATTTGTACAGTAACAAACACATGCAGCCCATTTTTTGTGTAGGTATCCATTGCTCATCCGACCGTAAGAATGAATATGGTACAGCCCGGTACCTCGATTATAAAGGCCGGGGTGCAAAGGCCGGCTGGTACACACGTTTTATCCTGGAGGAACTGCTCCCATTTATACGTCATCATTTTAAAGTACGGTCATTCATCCACAAATCATTCGCGGGTTTTTCACTTGGCGCATTAAGCGCCCTGGATATTGTCTGGAACCATCCACAGGAATTTTATTCCGCTGCTGTATTCAGCGGTTCACTGTGGTGGAGGGATAAGGACCAGGAAGACGAGGATTTTGATGAAGACTTGCACAGGATCATGCACCGGCAGGTGAAGGATGGCGGCTATTACCCATGGTTGAAATTTTTCTTCCAGGTGGGCACCCTTGATGAAACCAATGACCGGAATAATAACGGTATTATAGATGCCATTGACGACACGCTTGCGCTGATCAGGGAGTTATCTGCCAAAGGGTATGATACTGATCTTGATATCCGGTATATAGAACTGACCGACGGTCGCCATGATGTTCCAACCTGGGCCAGGGCGTTCCCATCTTACCTTCAGTGGGTTTGGGGGACTGATGATGCCAATGAACCAAAGTAGAATTAGCTTAATTGAAATGAATAAAAAAAATCCTCCGGTTCAGGAGGATTTTTTTTATTTCGGGTATGCGTTATTGTTAGAAGCTGTAGCGGATGGTCATTTGACCGTTCCAGCGGCTGGCCGGATCACTGAGCACACCTACACGGTTATTGGCTGGCTGATTAAACCTGTAACGCGGGGTTGTTCCTGTGAAGCCTTCAAACGACAGAACCTGGGCCTGGTCGAAGTTAAAGAAGTACTGGCGACCTGCATTCTTGTCGATGAAATTGGTGAAGTTGAACATGTCGAGCCTTACGGACATGGCGTGGCGGACCTTGCCGACTTTTACAGAGAATTCCTGCGTCACACTCACGTCAACGATATGCGTGAATGGAGCACGGGCGCCATTGCGTTCTGCGAACTGGCCGCGGCGTTTGCGGAGGTATTTATCGCTGTTGATGAAGGTTTCGAACTGGTCTTTCTGCAAAGCGATGTCAGCGGCAATGGCTTGAGCCGAGGCACCTGATGGGAGCCTGCTCGTAAAGGTCATTTGATCCATTTCAGCCCTGCTTGCCGGAACATACATCAGGTCGTTGAAAGTAACGCCATCGCCAATCATCGACAGGTTGCTCATGGTATAACTGTAACGGTTGCCCGATTGTCCGGTGTATGTAAAGGCAATGGTAGTAGCTGCATGGTCGTTGGCATAGCTGAAGCGTTTAGATGCCAGCGCGAAAACCCTGTGTCCCAGGTCGAAATCAGAATTAGCCAGGGGCAGGTAATTGCGGCTGCTCACAGCTTCCATGTTTTGCCAGTTGGATGTGTTGATAGAGCTGGTTCCTTCGTTGCGCACCTGTGAAGCGCCGTAGGTATAGGCTGCATTAAAGTTGAACCCGTTTTTGGTTTGCTTGTCAATAGTGAACGTAGCGTTATATGCAAATCCTTTTTGTCCGGTAGTATTACGTACCAGGATGATATTGCTGTAAGGGTTACGAATGGCAGGTGAACCAGACCAGGGGCGGTACACCAACCTGTTGGGGTTGCCAGTTGTAGAATACACCAGTCGGCTGCCCGGGCCTGATGTTTGAATGGTTGGTGGCGCGAAGTTTACATTCACCCAATCCACTTCATATACATTTTTGGTGTACATCAGGTCGAAACCAAGTGTCCAGCCATTTTTCAGCCTTTTTTCACCACCTATTGATGCTTTGATTACGGCAGGCAGGCGGAAGTCTGCACTAAAGATATTCAGGTCGCCCTGGGGTGTCAGCAGGTTGCTGGATAAACCAAAATCAGATTGTGTGTATTGGTTGTTGACATCGCTGCGGAAGCCAACAGCCTGGCCGGCAATTTGTAAACCAAACTCACGGCCGGCAGCAGTGCGTTGTCCGTTGGTCAAAGCTGTATCCACAGCGCCAATGGTTACCCCTGTATTTTGGTAAGCGCCACCGGGCCATACAAATGGGGTACGTCCGCCAAATACACCGATACCACCACGAATGATGACACCTTCTTCATCCAGGTTATACCTGAAACCAAGGCGGGGGGATACCTGCCATTTTGAAGCGAAAGATTGTCCGGAGAATGCGCCTTCGAGGTTATAGAAATTAGCGATAACCGGACGGGCAGAATCGTTGAAGAATTTATCTTCAGGCACCGGCGTAGTGAATTTGGTGCGATCGGCCCTTACACCCAATGTCAGGGTTAATTTATCGTTGATCCTGATATCGTCATTGAGGAAGAAACCAATGCGGTATGATTTGAAATTAGCCGCAGAGTTAACATTGGCATCACCGCCTTTGTTGCCGTCATCTACAAGTGAATAACCCCTGCGGTACCTAACCGGTCCACGGTCTTCCATAAATGCCTGCAATGGGTTGATGGCATTGGCGCCTGTTCCCAATGTATTGTAAATGTATAAACCGTAATTACGGTTCATGAACAGGTTATACGATTTGTTGATATCGATATCAGCTCCAATAGTGAAGGAGTGCTTACCTACATAGTATTTGAAGGCATCATAGAAATTGATGATGCGTTGCTTGAGCAGGTTGGCACTGGATGCTACTTCAGATCCGATATTGATATTCGGGCCATTATCCCAACCCAGGATCTGGATGGCCGGGAAGTCTTGGCCTACCGGGGCCCTGTCGTCCACCACATCTGTAAATGATACCCTGAATTTATTGTTCATCTTGTTGTTGAATTTGGTATTCAACTCAGCATTGCCAGAGTGGGTTGTTGTTGGGAAGAATTCTGCGCTGGACAGGAAGTTGATATTACTGGCGCTGTTAGTGGCACCTGTATATGCACTCCGCGAAGGGTTTGTCCTTTCAGCCTTATTATACCTGTAACTAAGGGTCAATTTGTTTTTACTGTTCAGGTTCACATCAAAACGGGTGTTGATGTTGATCCTTTCCACTTCGTCCGGGTTATTCCTCCAATCTCCCGGATCATAATTATACCTGGTTTTCAGGTGGTCGATCAATTTAGCCAGGGTATCTTCCACATTGAAATTTGAGCTACCGCTCTGTGTGTATGGCTGTGGCCTTTTATCTTTTTGCATTTCAGCATTTACAAAAAAGAAGGCTTTGTTTTTGATGATTGGACCGCCGAGCGTGAAGCCATAAGTTTGGTTTTTGAAATCACTCAGTTTCCTGCGCAGGCTGTCTGCTACACCGGGTGTTTTGCCCGCGAAGTTTTGGTCGCGATACACAAAGTATGCTGAACCATGAAAATCGTTGGTACCGCTTTTGGTCACCGCGTTGATGGCACCACCGGTGAAGTTACCGAGGGCGGCATCGTATGGCGATAATTGCACTACAATCTGGTCAATCGCATCAATACTGATGGGCGGAGTACCGGAGCGGCCACCGTTTGTTCCCTGGTCGCTCAATCCGAATACATCATTATTTACTGCGCCGTCAATCAGGAATCCGTTGAAACGGTTGTTTTGTCCACCCAAAGAAATACCACCTGTGGCAGTAAGTTTTGCCTGGGGGGTAAACCTGAAGAAATCATTCAGGTTCCGGCCAACGGTCGGCAAAAGCGCCAGTTTGTCGCGCCCGATATTGGTTTCCAAACCTGTTTTAGCGGATGTAGTCCTGCGGGCGGTTACTACTACATTCGACATCTCACCTGTTTTATCAGACAGGATAAAGCTGAATGTCTGTGTTTCACCCAAAGTCAGGAAAAGGTTGGTTTTACTGTCTGTTTCAAAACCCACGAACGTAGCCTCAATTTTGTACGGGCCACCGGCATTCATGTTATTGATATCAAACCTGCCACCGGCCCGGGCGGTTGCCGTGTACACGGTACCTGTTGGGAGGTGAGTAGCCGTGATGGTGGCACCGGCCAATGGGTTCCCGGAAGCGTTTTTCACTAAACCGGAAATACTACTGGTGGTGATCTGCGCATCCATCAGGAATGGCAGGGTCAGAAATGCCAGAATAAACGGTAAAATTTTGCTGAATTTCATGTGTGTGAGGATTTTCAAGGCAAAGAAAAAGAATAATTGATGAATATATGTTAACAGTTATTAACAAATTGACAGGCAACAAAAATATCATATTCGCTGCCCGCCAAGCAGTTGCGAGATCCGAAAAGAACCCCGCATGACTCAACCAGACAGCTTAAAGCTTGTTACCTTTGCAGCTAAATACGATCTATGTTAGACAGCATTGAGTCCGCTCTGGAAGACATTAAAAACGGCAAACTCCTGATTGTGGTTGACGATGAAGACAGAGAAAATGAAGGGGATTTTGTGGTTGCGGCCCGTCATGTTACCCCCGAAGTCATTAATTTCATGAGTACACATGGGCGGGGACTGATTTGCGCAGCCCTTCCTGAAGAACGCTGCGAAGAACTGGATCTCCAGCCCATGGTGGCTTCCAATACCTCCCTGCACGAAACGGCATTCACCGTGAGCATCGACCTGTTGGGGCATGGTTGTACCACCGGCATTTCCGCCCATGACCGGGCAAAAACCATACAGGCCCTCATCAATCCCGAATCAACCCCCGAAGATTTTGGCAGGCCCGGGCATATTTTCCCCCTCCGCGCCAAAAGGGGCGGTGTGCTCCGCAGGGCTGGCCATACGGAAGCTACGGTGGATTTGGCTAAGCTGGCCGGACTCGAACCTGCAGGGGCGCTGGTGGAAATTATGAATGAGGATGGCAGCATGGCCAGGTTGCCTGAGTTGCAGCAAATCGCTCAGAAATTTGGGCTTAAAATCATTTCCATCAAAGACCTGATTGCATACCGCCTGCGCACAGAAACCCTGATCCGCGAGGAAGTGAGGGTGGAGATGCCTACCAAATATGGCATGTTTGAACTCATCGCGTTTACGCAACTGAACACCGGCGAGAACCACCTGGCGCTGAAAAAAGGAAACTGGAAACCCGACGAGCCTGTGCTGGTAAGGGTGCACAGCAGTTGCATGACCGGGGATATCCTGGGGTCATTGCGCTGCGATTGTGGCGAGCAGTTACACCATTCATTAAGGATGATTGATGAAGCGGGGCAGGGGCTTTTACTCTATATGAACCAGGAAGGGCGGGGCATTGGACTTTTAAATAAACTTAAGGCTTACCAATTGCAGGAGCAAGGGCTTGATACCGTTGAAGCCAACCTGAAACTGGGTTTTGGCATGGATGAAAGGGATTATGGCGTGGGTGCGCAGATATTGAGGCAGCTGGGCATTACCAAAATGAAGCTCATGACCAATAACCCGCGCAAACGGGCGGGAATCCTGGGGTATGGTTTGGAAGTGACCGAAACGGTGCCGATCGAAATGAAGCCCAACAGGCATAATGAAAAATACCTGTTTACCAAGCGCGATAAATTAGGACATGAAATATTGAATGGCCTTCAGCCTTAAATTTAATTCCTGATATATTCGATGACCAGTTTGCGGATATCTGATGCTACCTCAGATGATGCGGGTCCGTCATAAACTTTTACAATATCCGGATGCCCCGGTTTCAGGAATTCCAGCCTGGCTTCGCCTCCTGTCAACAAAAAATCTGTCAAAGCTACCCTGTACATGTTTTCCGGTTGTACAGGCTTTTCGTTTAATTCCCACTGGGACTGTTTTTCATTCCATTGCAGGGATTCGTTTACGTGCAAATAACCGCCGGTTCCGATGTTGGCTTTCCCATTTTCGAGTATGCGTAACAGTAGGGAGCCTTTTATGTCAATTTCCCTGATACCTCCGCCGAAGGGGAGTGCCCTTACGAGGTCATATTGTGTTAATGGCATTTGCAGTACATCATCAACCCTTACTGATCCCCCGTTTAATAGTACGATGTCTGCTTTGGGTGCAGCCGCATGCATGGCAGCCACAATGAGTTTGGTGAGGTTAGTAGGCTGAGACCTGACATAGGTTTCCCTCCCCTCCAGCGGTTCACCGCTTGCGATTAAAACATCTTTTGCCTGGAAACCCATGGAGGACAGGCTTTCATCTGAAATCCTGACCCAATGATCCACTACTTGTTGTGTCAGGCTATCTGGAGTTATTTTTTCGTCTATGGGTTCCAGTGAGGATTTTACCCTGACTTTTTTCCGGCGGGTGTTTATGGTCAATCCCGTGATGTAAGCAGACCTCGCATTAGCTAAGGCTTTACTGATGGGAATGCCATTCACAACTGTGAAACGCTGGTCATGTTCATGTCCGCCAATAATCGCTGCCAGGCCCGGAAGGCTTTCGGCCAGCCTGATATCATCTTCAATAAACTGGTGTGTCAGCGCCACGACGGCATCCACGGAATCGCGGATGCGCGCGTATAATTCAGCCGCTTTGCCGAGCGGGTCGGTATAACCTACATAAGTTGCTTTATTAAATGGAAGTACAATCCCGATAAAACCAATTTTTGCTTCGGTACCATCCGCATCACGGAAACGCCTGATCTGATATTCGGGCAGTGGCTGCGACATCTTTCCGGAGGTTTTCACGAATGGGGTTAACGCGTTTGATTTTTTGTGGTAGGCATTTGATGATATCCAATCGAAAGTAGATTCGTTTATGCGTTCCTGTAACTCTTGTTCACGGATGTCGAATTCATGGTTCCCAAAAATGGCAATATCGAAACCGGCGGCATTCATGGCAGCAACCATTTGCTTTCCGCGGATGGCTTTGCCCTCGTGCTTAAGGCTGTTGTACACGGAAGGGCTCAGGAAATCCCCGGCCATAATCAACAAGGTATTTGGATTGGCGGAAACATATTTTTTCCGGATTGAAGCCACCCTGGCCAGGCCACCTTCGCGTCCCTGGTTTACGGGTGCTATTTCATACACATCATTTACCTGAACCAGGTTGATTTGGATGAGGCCATCATCCTTTTGCCCGATTTTTTGCGTGCTTTTGCATGAAGGCATCAGCCAGGCGGCAAAGGCAAGAAATATTATGGAAAGAAAATGTTTACGCATGCCACAAAGGTACATTGCATCAGCTTATCG
This sequence comes from Chitinophagaceae bacterium UBA2375, assembly GCA_002343985.1. Lineage (GTDB taxonomy): Bacteria > Bacteroidota > Bacteroidia > Chitinophagales > Chitinophagaceae > Ferruginibacter. The sequence goes on from DDTB01000032.1 coordinate 87,014, forward strand.
CTGGTTAAACAGATGTATTGAAATCAGCCACGGGGTTGCAGGCTGTCGGCGGGAATAACGATGGGAAGGCCATCCTGCCTGGATTGCCGGTTTCGTTTCCTGGCGCTTCGGAAGATGTCGGATAATTTATCAATGTCTTTACGATAGGATAACTGCAAGCCCGACCGGTTGAGTTGATTCAGGGTGAAATCGATGCTGGTCCGGTTAAAACCCACAACCCTGAAAGTGCCGTCTTTGGTCAGCAGGTATTCGAGGGAAATATCCGGCGTTACCAGGCTGCGGCGCGACAATTGCTGCGCGAGGTTGGGGTTGTTGTAATCGAGGTTGCCGCCAACCAGTAATACCAGTCGTTTATCAAGGAAAAACTTCAGGCCAGCCCGCACATAAGCCTGCAACTGGTTGGCATTTTGCTGCAGGTTTAGGGTAGGGTTGATATCAATATATGTTGACAATACCCCTTTCGTGGCCCGTTCCAGTTCACGGTTGAATAAATTGGTCAGCCAGCCGCTGATGATGCCGCCGATGGTATTCGTAGCAAAAGAAAATGTATTTCCGCCGGATAAAAAGTTTTGTTCCCCAAACAGGAATGAGTTGAACAGCAGGAGGCTCGCGACCTGTTTATTCAATTCATTTTTATCGTTCCTGAATTCAGCCAGCCTTTTTACGACAATATCGTTCCTGTTGGCATCGCTGTTTTCGGGAAGTTTGAACTCGAAATCAATTTCAGGTTTTTTCAGGCTGCCGGTCAGGTGGGATATGATTTTTACATCTTCCTTTTGCCTGAACCCGCCCGTAGGGCTTAACCCGCTGATATCAACCCTTTCCGCGGTATAATCGGCATACAGGTCCAGGATGGCCTCATAGGGGTCGCCGTTGAATGTAATGGAGCCGCTGTTCAGCGAGAATTGTTTTTTCAGGAAGGTTTGAAAATTGAATGTGTATTCCCCTTTTTTCAATTCGAAATTGCCCCTGATGCTTAAAGGTTCGGAAGTGCCTACCCGGATATTGATCTGGCCTTCGCCTTGCCCTTTAATGATGTCGCCGGTGGCTTCATCAAGGATCAGGTCAACTTTGCAGGCAGGCGTTGCCGTTAGTGCCAGGTTGACGAGGATATTTGTATTTTCTTTTGAGGAGAGGTTGTCGCCCATTAGCGTACCAAACTGAACGAAATCAATATAATCAACCGTGTTGCTTTCTTTTTCTGAACCGGTGGGCAGGTAGATATGGCTGCTGTCAACAAAACTGGGCCTTCCGCTGATATTCATTACCATATTGGTCAGCGGGCCATTGATGCTCATGTTGGCATTGCCGATGATATTTCCGTAGAACTGGTTGTTGTGGATTTTTTTGGTGTTTAGCAACAACAGTTTGCCCGTTTCGAGTTTGATGTTGTCGAACGACATGTCATCAAAGAATTTGTGGTGAATCTTACCCGTCAGGGTCGCGGTATTTTTTAATGTGTCCCTTAGCCTCATTTTACCGAAATCAATTACATTCTTCTCAAATTTCAATACCTCATTGCTCAGCAGGTAACGGCATTGGGTATACGCAACCAGGAGGGACGCTTCACGGATTTTAGCGATACCGGTAAGGTAAGTTTGATTATTCTCCGTTGACAGTTTTAAGTTTGTTTCCGCCATGCCGTCCATCTTACTGAATATGGTTCCCAGGTAAGGCTCAAGGATAGTCAAATTCATCTTGTCTCCTTCGAGGTTAATAGACATGTTGTTTCCTGTAGAATCGAGGTAATTATAAAAACCGTCTATCTTAAACTTATATTGATCTTCGTTCGCGTCGGCCTTAAACTTAACCATGCCGGTTTGTGTATTGGCATTCGCGTCAAGGTTAACCGAACCCATATATTTCTGATCCAGCGAAAAACTATCTGCAGTTCCTTTGAAATCAACGGTTGTCCTCCCGAAAGGGTCGCGTACCGTTGCCATGCCACTCAGGATGCCTTGGAGTTCAGGTTTCCGGACAAAAAAGGGCGCGAAATCACCAATATTGACTTTCTCCAGTTTGGCAACCACATGCGTTTTGTCTGTGATATCGTCCAGTTCTGTATAAATTTTGATGCGTTCATCCTCATGCCTGAAACTGATTTCACTGGCGTTCAGGATTTTGGTAATGGTTAGCTCACCGTCTTTTTCCAAATTCCATTTTTTATTGTTGAGGGTGAAGAAGGATGGATAAAAATGGATTTTGACACCATCTTTCATGGTATGAACGCTGGCATTGATCTCGGCTTCATTTAAAGTTTTTCCTGCGCTTGTCTTCAGGTTGATATCTGATTTGTCATTGTTCGCACGCAAAAGGAGGCGGGTTTCAGGGAAGCTGATGCTGTCTGAAATCCTGGCATCGCTTAGCGCTACATCAGCCAGGAGGGTATCCATGTTCCCTTTTCCAGTCAAGCGGATATCACTGAATTTTTTTCCGTCATAAATAAACAAGGGCGCCCTGGCTGTGATGTTCAGTTCGGATGCTTCCAGGTTCAGGCTTCCATTGATGCTCGCGTCATTTAAACCGCCAATGCGGGAATCAAACAGCCTGAGGTATTCATCCACCTCCATGGTTTGAATATTAAAGCGGAAGTTCTGTTTGCTCAGGGCATAATCAGGTTTGCGTATATAAGAAGGGTAGTACCTGCTCAGGAAATAGCTGAACGCGTCTGGTAACTCCAGGATTCTGAACTGGCCGGTGATGTCCGCGTTGAGTTGCGAAGAACGGACACTGAGTTGTTTTTCGTTATCAATTTTTGTGGATTCAAGCTTTAGCGAATCAAAGGAAAGTGAGAGGCTGTCGCGGGTAACGGTGGCGTTTTTAATGGTGGCCGAGCCAAAAAACGCATCGATATTATTTCCCGTAAAATTCAGGTTAAGCAGGCCCCTGATGCTAACATTTTCTTTGCTGAAGCCGAGGTTTTTCAGGTTGATGTAATCCAGGTCCGTATCGGCGTTAAATGCGAGTTCCCTTCCTGCAAAATCAACGGTGCCATTTAATGATTTAATCCGAAGGTTGGGGTCGTCTGTTGTCAAATGCCCGTTGAAGAGCGACCGCTTAAATTCGCCATTTATGGCAATGTTAGTATAACGGTAACCATTAACCGCAATTTGCGGCACATAGCCATTAAACTTCACGTCAAGTTCTTTCAGGGTAAATCCCCTGCCATTTATTTTTCCATTTATGGCGATATCTCCCAGCGCGGCTGTGTTCATGAAGCTGCCAAGCCTGAAACTTTGCGTCATGATATTTCCAGAATAACTTGGCGTGCCCCGCTCAGGAAGCTTCATATTCAGGTCTGCTGTCAGGTTGCCCAAATCGGTACGGATGCTGCCAAAAGCCACAAAATCATTGATGAAACCCGTGAAATTGCCTTTATAATAAATGTTGCCAAGTTTTTGAAGGGCAGGCTGACGGATGTTTTTCAATGAAGGGATCAGCGTGCTCAGGTCACGGTAATGCGTTGTTAGCCCGTCTGATTTTAAATCAATGAATGTGCTGTTGATATCTGGTAGCCCGCGCATGCTGATTTTACCCGAAAACTTAGTGCTCCCGGCATCGATGCTGATGGTTTCGGTACTGAAATCGTCTACCGTCCCTTGCACTTTTCCAGCAAGGGCGAAAGTTTTCTTCCATGATTTCAACCCAGGTGCGAAATAAGCCAGGTCATCACTGTGGAGTACACTATTTTGGAATTGCGCGTCAAGTTTTACATTATGCAGGAACCGGCTCATGTCGCGGTTGAATGAGTCAAAAGACATGGAAAAGTATGTCCCCAACTTGCTTTTATTGGTTTGCAAGTCAAGGTTTTTGAATTCCATTTTTGAAGGGAGGAAGCTAAAGTCTGATTCAAGTTTTTGAATAAATAAGCCGCTTCTTTCCTTTGCCTGTATATCCAGGTGTGTGACCAGGCTGTCGTTTGCAAATCTTGTGTTGGTAAACTTTCCGTTTATCTGGTTAAAAAACAAATGTTGCCCTTCAAAGAAATCCGGGTAAAGTTCCCGGTCCATTTCCTTTTTGATTAGCACAGCGCCATTCGTCAATGACAATTCTGAAACCATCAGGGTCCAGCCGGCATCTTCTGCTGCAGTCGCCTGGCTGACGTTTATATTCACTTGCGCAGGTGCTGATGTTTCTTCCGGTTTTCTGCCCGTGTAATCATATTGCATGAATTGGGGATCGGTCATCCTGATATGGTTCACGATGATTTCCTGCTTGGTAAAGTTTGCCGATTTTACGGAGGTTTCGAATGCATTTAGTGAAACAGACATGTCTCTTCCCAGCCATTGATCCAACTGGTTAAACCGCAGCCGGTTTATTTCGATTTCCCTGAGGTCAAACTCAATGCCGCCTGATTTTTTTTGTCCGGTTGACGGGCTGCTGAAATGGTCAACCAGGAATTGATAGTTCCAGGTGGCATCGGTACGTTTCAGGTTGATGACGGCATCATCCAATGCCGCGTATTTGATAATGGCGCGGTCTTTCAGAAAGAACCAGTCGGTGATCCTTACCTGTGCCAACCCGGCAAAAAGCAGGGTGTCTCGGTTCCTGTCTTCAATCAGCAATTCTTCAACAGTGAGTTTATTGAAAAAACGGACATCAACCTTGCGGACGCTTACTTTGGTGTTCAGTTCCTTTGACAGCCTGCCGGCTACCTGTTTGACCAGCCATGTTTGTACAGACGACAAATGGAGCAGTCCATATAAAATCAAACATAAAAGGACCACCCCCAGGATAATGCGGGTCGATATTTTAATAAATCTTCTCAGAAAGTAGAATCAGTTGTAAAAATAGCCAAATGAAAGCGAGGCGACAATGAGCTACGGTATTTTATCAAAATTTTTTAATAAGCCCACACATTCTTCCGGGTTAGGGTTTTTGGCTTGCCGTTGGACCAAATTATCTGTAAAGTGCCGCTAATGTTTACTATTTTCATGCCTTATTTATCAGAATCCCAAAATAGGCCGGAATCAGGATATGCCTGCTCCGGCGCGCACCTGATTATGAAAAGATTCCTGTCCTTGATTTTTGCATGCATGATTTTCTCTTTTTCGCTTTTACAGGCACAAAGCCTGGTTACGCCTGAGCAATTCCTTGGGTATAAGCCCGGAGCGAAATTCACCCCGCACCATATGCTCACCGCGTATTTCAGGGAAATGGCCAGGATGGCCCCGGATAAAGTGACATTGATCCCTTATGGTAAAACCCATGCTGGCAGGGAACTGATGGTTGCAGCTGTAAGCTCGCCTGCAAATATGGGCAGGCTTGAGGATATCCGTAAGAACAGCTTGCGCATGGCAGGCATTTTATTGGATCAGCCATCAGACGCCAACATGCCTGCCATTGTATGGTTAAGTTATAATGTACATGGTAACGAAGCCAGTTCATCAGAAGTGGCCATCGAATTGTTGCATCAACTGGTTTCCGGAAATGATGCAAGGGTTGCACGTTGGCTGGAACAGGTGGTGGTGATCATCGACCCGTGCCTGAACCCTGATGGCCGTGAGCGCTATGTGCAGTGGTATAACCAGCAAACGGGTAAAAGACCGCAGGCCGACCCCCAGTCGAGGGAACATGATGAGCCATGGCCGGGAGGGCGCACCAATCATTATTATTTTGACCTGAACCGAGATTGGGCCTGGCAAACTCAGCCCGAAACAAAGCAAAGGGTGCGCTTATACCATCAATGGATGCCTTCCATTCACGGCGATTACCATGAGCAATACCCCGAAAGCCCTTACTATTTCGCGCCTGCGGCGGAACCGTTTCATGAAGCCATCACCGACTGGCAGCGCCGTTTTCAGTTCAGCATCGGTAAAAACCACGCGAAATATTTTGATGCCAACGGCTGGCTCTATTTCACCCGGGAATATTTTGACCTTTTTTATCCTTCTTACGGTGATACCTACCCGATTTTTAACGGTTCAATCGGCATGACCTTTGAACAGGCAGGGCATGGTTTGGCCGGCAGGGCCATTGCATTGAGATCAGGCGACACGTTGACTTTGGCTGACCGCATAGCACACCACCTGGCAACCAGCCTGAGTACCATCGAAGTTGTTGCTTCAAACTCTAAAAAAGTCAATGAGGAGTTCAGGCAGTATTTTGATGATAGCCGGAAAAATGGAAGCGGCGCTTACGCGTCTTATATCATCAGCGGCGCCAACCAGCGGAAGATTGCAGATTTATTGTCTTTGCTCAGGGATAATCAAATTAATTGGGGTTATGTGAAATCTGGCACCGCGCTGAAAGGGTATAATTATTTTACCGGTAAGGAGGAAGCATACAGCACTCAGGCGCTCGATATTGTGGTGCATACGCAACAACCAAAAGCCAACCTGGTCAGGGTGTTGTTTGAGCCTTTGTCTAAATTGTCTGATTCAGCCACATACGACATTACCGCATGGGCGCTTCCATATGCATATGGTATTCAGGCTTATGCTGTTAAAGAAAAAATAGCTGCCGCGCCTTTAGCCATTGATCCGCCGGTTTTCCCCGAATTAAAAAGCGAATACGCTTACCTGTTAGCATACAACGCTTTTCGTGATGGGCGTATGCTTGCTGCTTTGTTGTCGGAGGGTTTCAGGGTGCGCATAACGGAAAAGGATATTGTGTACGAGGGGAAGAAGTTCTCGAAAGGGACACTTGTGGTTTTGCGAAAGGAAAATGAATCAAGGATGGATAAACTCCGTTCCGTTCTGATGCGGCATTCAGCAAATGTTACGCCTGTTCAAACCGGGTTTATGGATTCGGGGCTTGACTTTGGTTCCGATAAACTGAGGTTTATCCGTTCACCTAGAGTAGCTATTTTATCCGGAGAAGAAACATACGCGGAAAATATGGGTGAAATATGGCATTTGTTTGACCAGGAACTCGATTACCAGGTCAGCCTGCTGAACAGCCAGTCTATTGGACGGTTCAACCTCTCAAACTATGATGTACTGATTGTACCTGAAGGACAGTACAAGTTTATCAGCGATAAGGAAATATCCGCCGATATCAAAACATGGGTGCGCCAGGGTGGCCGGTTGGTGGTTCTTGGACAAGCCGTAGCGCAGATGGCATCATCAGAATGGGGTATCAAATTGAAAAAGCAGGATGCCGAAAAACAAGATGAAAAATCAACAGGTGAATATGCCGACTTGCGGAAATACGAGAACCGCGACAGGGATCAACTCTCGCAATATATACCCGGTGCCATCTACCGGGTTGAACTGGATAACAGCCATCCACTTTGTTTCGGATATGGGTCTGCTTATTACACCCTGAAACAAAATGGCAACCTCATTGAATTTATGAAAGACGGCTGGAACGTGGGTGTAATTAAGAAGGAAAAGCAGGTTTCAGGGTTTGTAGGCAATAAATTGAAGGAACAATTAAAAGACGGTACAGTACTGGCTGTGCAGCCTATGGGACGCGGCACTATTGTGTACTTTGCCGATAATCCATTGTTCAGGAGCTTTTGGCAAAATGGCAAACTCTTATTTGTGAATTCGGTGTTCCTGGCCGGACAATAAATCAAACTAATATGAAAAAAATATCCTGGTACTTATCTTTCGTCTATGCCATGCTGTTATGCACACCGTCATTTGCACAGGATAAGGCAAAGTATGTAGAATTAAGTCAACTGCGCGATATGATGACAGGCGACTTCAGGAGCATGGAAAAAGTGCAGGTTGGCCGTCAACATGACTATGTTGTTTTACAATCAAGGCCAATATGGCAAGACCGTTCAGATGGATACTGGCTGTACCTCGAGCAGTTTGCTGCTACTGATGATAAATTGCCTGCCGTGCAAACCGTATTGCATTTTTATGTGTCAAATAATCGTGAATTGGTTTGCGAGACTTACACATTAACTGATCCATCAGCCTTTGCAAACGCTACAAGGCAACAGTCACAGCTTCTGAAATTATCTTATGCCAGTTTGAAAAAAAGCGATGCCTGCCCATTATATTTCCAGCAAATGGGAAATGCCGTCTTCAATGGCAAAATCCCGGAAGCGACTTGTGCCTTTCAGGTGCAAGGCCAAGCACGGTTTTGGTTGGCACTCGCGCAAAATGAAATTACGGTTAGTAATCCAAATGTTAACCTGTCAGACGGACAGTCAGTATTTCCTATTATGATCGCTGCTAAGTACCAGCGTATATTACCTGAGTAGTTCCATATTTTACCCGCATGAAAAAACAATTATTGACCTGTTTGGCAATGGGCATTTTCTTAATCTGCCATGCTCAGCCAAACAACTATGTGCATTCCGCTGCTATACTGCAGCGTATGCAAAAGCTCAATGTTTTGGGTTCTGTTCTATATATCGCCGCGCACCCTGATGATGAAAATACAAGGTTGCTCGGCTACCTGGCCAATGAAAGGCATTACCGTACCGGTTACCTGAGTTTGACAAGGGGAGATGGGGGCCAAAACCTGATTGGGGATGAACAGGGCATTGACCTTGGGTTAATCCGAACGCAGGAATTGCTGGCAGCCCGAAGGGTGGATGGCGCAGAGCAGTTTTTTACTTCTGCATTTGATTTTGGATACAGCAAGAGCCCGGAAGAAGCTTTACTCATTTGGGGAAAGGAACAGATATTATCAGAAATGGTTTGGGTCATCCGTCAGTTTAAACCGGATATCATCATCACCCGCTTCCCAACCACGGGCGAAGGTGGCCACGGGCACCATACCGCTTCTGCCTTGCTTGCGGTGGAGGCTTTTGACGCAGCTGCCGACCCGGGCCGTTTCCCCGAGCAAATCAAGGCTGGGCTCAGTGTATGGCAGGCAAAGCGCATGTTGTGGAACACGTTTAATTTCGGTAATACCAATACCCAAAGGGAGGATCAGTTTAAGTTGAATGTAGGGCAGTTTAATCCGTTGATGGGCATGAGCTATGGTGAAGTGGCTGCCATAAGCCGCAGCCAGCATAAGAGCCAGGGATTTGGCGTGCCTTCTCAACGTGGAACCATATACGAATATTTCAGCGCCTTAAAAGGCAATCAACCAGTTGCTGATATCATGGAAGATATTGTTACCGGTTGGCAGCGGTTGGGGAATACAAATATTGAAAAAAAAGTGGCATCAATTATTGATGCATATAAAGTGCAATCGCCTCAATCATCCCTGGCCGGCCTGGCAGAACTTCACCGGTTGCTGTCTGATTTGCCTGCATCATATTGGAGAGACAGAAAAAAGCAGGAAGTGGAGGAACTTATGGTTGATTGCAGCGGGCTGTTCCTCGAAGCCATATCAGGCAAACAATTACAGGTGACAGGCGACAGTATGCGTATCAGCCTGCTGGCGAATAATCGTTTAGGTGCCCCCGTGAGTCGATTGAAAGTGGAAGTACTGGGAAAGATTTGGACTCTGGAAAGTTTGCCGGCGAATCAAAATAAGTCTGAACAAATTAAATTGCTTTTGCCAGCAGATTTTTCGCCATCGCAGCCATTTTGGCTGGAGAGGGGTTTGCATAACGGACGTTTTGTGATAGATGATCCGGCATTAACCGGTATGGCGCAGACAGAAACAGCTATGGCTGTTTTTTCCCTGAATATTGCAGGGCGGGATATACAGGTCAAAAAGCCTGTTCGCTTCAAGTACACCGATCCGGTAAAAGGTGAGTTGATTCAACCGGTTCAGTTTGTGCAGCCTTTATTAATAAATGTATCACCTTCATTATTGATTTTTTCTGATCATGATACCGTCAATACAAAAAAAATACAGGTATCCATACAGGCAAAAAGGGGCCTGCAGGGTCAGTTGAAACCGTTTTTACTTTCAGATAAAGATGACATGGTTATGCCGGTTATCGAAGGCGGCTTACAATCCATGCAGCAACAAATAGTGTCTTATGATATCAAAAAAAGCCAGCTGCCATTAAACGGGAAACAAACCTTCAGGGCAAGGGTAACGGGTGATGCCGGCCTTAAACCACAATATCACGCGCTGAGAAAGATTTCATACGACCATATCCCGGAGATTTATTATCATTTCGCAGACCAGGCAACCGTATTGCGCCTCGACCTGAAAATTTCGGGTAGGCGTATTGGTTATATTGAGGGCGCGGGAGACAGGGTCCCGGAAGCCCTGGAACAGATGGGTTACGATGTGACAATCCTCAAGGAATCAGACATCAGCATGCCTTCGCTTTTACAATTCGACGCATTGGTTACCGGAGTCAGGGCGTATAATGTACATGAGTGGCTTACGGTAAAGTATGATGTGCTGATGAATTATGTTCGCGAAGGCGGTGTTTTACTTTGCCAGTATAATACCAATAGCGGCATCGGGCCATTGAAAGCCAACATTGCGCCATACCCTTTTCAGATCAGCAGGAACAGGATTACCGATGAACAGGCCCCGGTGAAGTTCCTTAAGCCGGATCATCCGGTGTTGAATACGCCCAATAAAATTAATCAATCCGATTTTTCAGGATGGGTACAGGAAAGGAGCGTGTATCACGCGGAACAAGCCGATCCCGCGTACAGTGCCATAATTTCGATGAATGACCCGGGTGAAAAAGAACACAATGGTGCTTTGATCGTGGCTGATTACGGCAAGGGCAGGTTTATTTATACAGGATTGTCCTTGTTCAGGCAATTGCCCGCGGCCGTTCCCGGAGCCTTCAGGTTGCTGGCAAACCTATTAGCTAAACCCAATACGCGATAACCGGTATGAGCGAACATCAACAAGAACCTAAATCAAACTGGACCGCCTGGTATGTTGCGGTGCTGGTATTCCTGTTGCTGCAGATCGTGGTTTACCAATTAATTACAGTATCATTTCAACAAGCACCCTAATGCATGTAATCATGGCTAATCATGAGTCAAATTGACTGGATCATATTATTCACCACACTGTCAGGCATCATCCTGTACGGTGTATTTCAGCGAAGGTCGAAGCGCAGCCTCGAAGGGTATTTTTTGAGTGACCGGGATATGCCCTGGTATGTGATCCTTTTCAGCATCATGGGCACACAGGCCAGTGCCATTACCTACCTCACCGGGCCCGGGCAGGCTTATACGGATGGTATGCGCTTTGTACAATATTATTTTGGTTTGCCGCTGGCAATGATTGTTATCTGTATTTTTTTCGTGCCTGTATTCAGTCGCTTAAAGGTCATCACCGCTTATGAATTCCTCGAAAAGCGCTTTGATGCGCGGACCAGGTCGCTGACTTCGTTTTTATTTTTGATATCAAGGGGATTGAGCACCGGGATCAGTATCTATGCGCCATCACTGGTACTGAGTTCGCTGATGGGTTGGAATATATATATCACCAATATGGTCATGGGCGGTGTACTGATAGTGTATACCATGACGGGTGGCGCGAGGGCTGTGGCGCATACCCAAAAACTACAGATGATCATCATACTGTCAACCCTGCTCTTGGTTGGATACCTGTCTGTGAAATTGCTGCCGGAAGGGAAAGGTTTTGTGCACGCTTTGCGGGATGCCGGTGAGGCCGGGAAATTGAACATCATCAGCACCGGGATGAAGAACGGTTCTTTCGACTGGCAGGATAAGTACAATATCTGGAGCGGGCTGATCGGAGGGTTTTTCCTGGCATTGAGTTATTTTGGTACCGACCACAGCCAGGTGGGCCGTTACCTAACGGGAAAGAGTACACGCGAATCGAAGTTGGGGCTCCTGATGAACGGACTGGTGAAAGTACCGATGCAATTTGGCATCCTTTTATTGGGAATCCTCATATTTGCCTATTACAGCAACTATAAAGCGCCGGTATTCTTTGATCAAACTAAAATAGAGAAGGGCTTGCAAACTGCCAGCCGCGATTCACTGCTGGTTACGGAGCAATCATACCAAATGGCTTTGCAAGCCGGAAACCATAGTGATGCCTCCGCTTATCGCCTGCAATACAAGGAGGTCCTCGCAAGGGCCATCCCCGGGGAAGATGTGAATGATACAAATTATATATTCCTCCGATTTGTGAAAGACCACCTGCCCGTGGGGCTGATCGGAATCCTGTTTGCCATCATCTTCTTATCTGCCTGGGGTAGCATTGCCGCAGCATTGAATTCGCTAGCAGCATGCACGGTGGTGGATTTTCATCAACGGTATCTTGCAGGCAATAAACCCGTGGATGCATACAGGATATCTCAATGGTACACATTAGGCTGGGGGATGTTTTGCATCCTGGTGTCCATGTTTGCACATAATATCGGGAACAGTTTGATTGAAGCGGTGAATATCCTGGGTTCACTTTTTTATGGTGTCATCCTCGGAATATTTCTTGTTGCATTCTGGATCAGGCAGGTTAAAGGGAAAGCCGTTTTTTTAGCAGCCCTGGTATCTGAATGTATCATCATTATTATTTATCAGCAAAACATTGTGTCATTCTTATGGTTGAATGTGATTGGCGCCGTTTTGGTTTTGTTGCTTGGTGTTTTATTTGAAATCATATTCAGGGTTTCCGGAAACGCCACTTCAACGTAAAGGGCATAAAAAAGCCGCCCTTTCAGACGGCTTTCTGGCTTTTTCTTTTAAACTTTTTTTATTTCAATTTCTTTTGGAAGTCCTGGTTGAGTTTGATGTAATCATCATTCCCTTCTTCAGTTGCCAGTTGCAGTGATTTTTGTGAACTTTCCATGGCTCCCGCGCGGTCGCCCATTTCATGCTGGATCCTGGCCCTGTACAACCAAACCCAATAGGCTTTGGGATTGGCTTCTGTGGCTTTGCTTACATTTTCCAATGCTTTGGGCAGGTTTTTGTCGTATTCATAATAGAACTGCGCCGCCTGCCAGAAAGGCTTTTTTTCGCCTTTTAACGCTTCTTCAATCTGTGTCCTTACCTTATCTTTTACATCAACTTTTATGGGGATGGCAACCGCTGTTTTATCCCACATGATATGGAGTTCGCAGCTCTCGGGCATCATCTTCGCAAATTGCATGGTGAAGGTTTCCATGGCGCTGCTCATTTTCATCACAGGAACCTTGAAGCGGGCTACATCATCTGATTCCTTGTAACCCGAAACGCCCCAGTTAGACGTGCCTTTGTTCAGCACGATCTCCCAGTTGTCTTGACCGGGAATGCTGTACAAGGCAAAATTTCCGGTGTCAACTTTTTTTCCGCCGATTTCAACTGGTTCAGTAAAACGGATCATGGTGGCGGCATTGGCGCCTGTCCTCCATATTTTATTATAAGGTACGAGATCGCCAAAAATCTGGCGGCCCTTCATGCTTGGCCTGGAATATTTCACTTCAACGCTCCCAATACCAAATTCCTGTTTGATGGTTTGCGAAGGCGATGGCGCCGGCATTTTTACCTGGGCGAATCCTGATCCTGCAAGGAACGCCGCGGCAATTAACAAACTGATTTTTTTCATGATTGATGATTTTAATTATTCAAAAAAAACTTTAATGGTTTGGTATAATAACTGGTTGTCTAATACCTGCTGCTGGTTTGGGGTTTGCATCTTATCGGAAAAGTTCCTCAGCCCAAATAATCCGGCGGCATTGCCACTGTTGATAGCGATTTCAAGGTACCCGGCTGAATTAAACAATGCCAGTTTTTCGCCTTCCGGGACGTCGGCATAGGTTTCACTGATTTTATCAATGATTTCATCCCGCCTGAATTCAATGGAAAACCTCCTGCCATTGCGTTGGTTTTCAAAATCGTCCCGGGTAATATTCACCACCACATTTTCAAACTGGTCTATGAATATGATTTGTCCTTCAATCCAATCTGTACCTACAGTTGGCTTCAATGGGTTTTTGCTGATGATCTGCACATCTGTTTCACCTATGGCAGATAAAGGTTTTCCTGCTTGTAAACGGCTGATGGCTTGTACCATCACTTCGGTGCAGTATAATAAATTTTTTGGCTGTGTTTTACTTAAGGGCAGCGCCACCACTTCATCTGGTTGCGATTCTAACACCAATGGCAGAAAACCGTTATCCGCGCACGCGAAATATTGATCCCCATGCCGGGCCAGTAGTAAATGTGCAGGTTTTTGTTCAAACATGTTCAGGAGGATGATATGAACACTCTTGCCCGGGAAATGTTTGATGGCAGGCCTGGTCAGGTAAGCCGACCGCGTATAATTTGATGATGATAAGTGATGGTTCAGGTCAGCAATGATCGCGCCGGGAATGCTTTGTACAATCTGCCCTTTGATAGCGCCTATCAGGTAATCATGTGTTCCGATATCACTCGTCAGCGTTATAAATGGCATGGTTACTATTAAAGATGCAAATGTATTGCCATCTTATTTATTTGATCAGGGTTCCTTTCCTGAAAAAAAACTTTCTGGTGAGTTTGTCCGTCCACGAAGGGAAAAATTTATTCATGAAAACGGTCTGTTTGCCCTTGAATGTTAATACCAGTGTCCTTTTCCTTTGTTCAATGGCTCTAATGATATGCCTGGCACAGGTTTCGGCGCTCATCAGCGATGACTCATTCATCGGGCTTTCCCCTTGCGATTTGGCTTCGCTGTTCAATGCCACATTCCGGATATTGCTCCTGGTAAAGCCAGGACATACCCACATCACGTTGACATCCTCTTCCAGTAATTCCGTGCGAAGGGCTTCCAGCCAACCGTTCAGGGCGAATTTGCTGGCCGAATAACCGCTTCGGCCGGGAAGGCCACGGTAACCTGCAATGGAAGAAATGCCGACAATTGTTCCTTTGCGGGCTATAATTGATTCAAGGGATAATTTGGTGCAATAGAGCGCCCCAAAGAAATTGATGTCCATCACTTTCCTGAATACTTCCATATCGGCATCGCGTAGCAAAGCACGCATCGATATGCCCGCGTTGTTGATGAGGATGTCGATGCCCCCAAATTGTTTAATGGTGGATTCAATAAACAGTTTGCAATCGTTGTATTTGCTGACATCCGCTACAATACAATGCAACGGGCTGTTGGAATGCCGGAGCTGCAGGTCGTACAGTTTATCCTGGTTACGGGCGCAGGTCGCTACTTTTGCGCCAAGGGGCAATAATTGTTCAATCAGGGCCCGGCCAATGCCGTCGCTGCCACCTGTAATGGCAACCACCTTATTTTGAAAGAAATCGCTCATGTGTAAGTTGTTGAAACAAAAATAAGCCAGTTCGATGGGCAATGGAAATCAAAATGGGCGGGCTTTTCCCATTTGGGAACAAAAAGTTTTTCAAATTTATTTGATCAATATCATTTTTACCCTATTTTTGCACTCCCTTTGAGGGTTTTACCCATCAAATTGGAGAACTGGTAGCTCAGTTGGTAGAGCAATACACTTTTAATGTATGGGCCCTGGGTTCGAGTCCCAGCCAGTTCACAAACAACACAAGTGCCGCTTCACGCGGCATTTTTTATGCCCTAGTTAACCAGCATCAACCCGCATCCCCTGATATCGCTGTTGTCTAAACGGCCAAGCACTTCAAATTTCCCATCGGGGTGTAAACGCCCCAGGTCATCCGTAGCGATAAAGGAGCAACTATACAGGTTGGCCAGGTCAATCACATTGATCACTCCTTGTAATTTCTCATCATCCCCGGGTTGAAAGGGATATACTTCCAATGGGTCATCATCAGGCCTCAGCAATACTTTCATCCAGTCAGGGCATTTAAATTTTCCATCCTGTAATGCATATGCCTGCGAAAGCAGTTCCGTCATGCCATATTCCGAATGTATGACGGGAAGGGATAAACGCTCTTTTAATATCGCGTGCACTTCATCCCTGGTAATCTCCCGGCGCCGGCCCT
The DNA here is from genome assembly GCA_002343985.1 of Chitinophagaceae bacterium UBA2375. Classification (GTDB taxonomy): domain Bacteria; phylum Bacteroidota; class Bacteroidia; order Chitinophagales; family Chitinophagaceae; genus Ferruginibacter. The sequence goes on from DDTB01000032.1 coordinate 102,712, forward strand.
TCATGCCACCCGTTTCCATGACGATGGTATGCTGCAATGGCATGGGGTAATCCTGCGCGAAATCCAGCAACGCGAATGTGACGCCTATCAGCAGCGTTTTTTGGCCTTTGCTTTCCATATGTTCCATCACTTCCGCGAGGTCTTTATGGTTATACAGGTAAAAGCCACTGTCGGCATGCTTGCTTAATGCCTGCAGTTTGTTAACCATGTAAAGCAGGGATGAATGCTTACGCTCAAGATAGGAGGGCAGCAACCCCAGGATGCGATATTCTTCCGGCTTCCCGTAGAATTTTTCAAAACATGCCAGGAAACTCTGCTCATACAGGCCGAGGCTTCGTACATAATGCTTGCTGGTTGCAGTACCTGTGGTGCCACTGCTCTCAAAAATTGCCTCAGGTTCAAATATTGTTGTTTTTACCGCCGCGTTCTTAAATTGGGCAATGGGTAAAAAAGGGATATCTTCTAATCGGGTAATATGCCACACATCCCGCTTCAACAAATCACAAAAAGTTCTGTACTGTTCATTGTACTGGTACTGAAACCGGCATACTTCGAGCGCCAATGCTTCAAAGCCGGCATCCTCTACCTGCCATATTTTTTTTTCCAGTTCGGTATTGTTGAAGCTTGGCTGCACAAACGACATATTTCCGCAAAAATGCGCTTTAATTTTAAGATTGCTATATGAATTGGGATGAGTACATTTGAAGTACAATTTTTGGCTATGAAATCATGGTTTTGGATAGCGGGCTTGTTACTATTCTGCGCAGGTTGCAGCAAGGATAAATATACTTCCACCCCACAGATAAGTTTCAAATCATTTTCTTCCAATGTCTGGTTTAATACCGTGAGCCAGTTTAGCCCTTCTTTGAAAATTGAGGTTACGGATGCCGAAGGAGATCTGGGATATATAGATGAACCCACTTTTATTTATGTGAAAAACATCACCGTACCGCCTATGAAGGAAGATTCATTCAAGTTGCCAGACCTTTCTTCCCTCGTCCGTAAAAACCTGAAAGTGGAAGTCAGCGCCGAAATCTCCAGTGTGCTCACCAGTTCCAACCAACCCAACAGGCCATATACTGATACATTGTTTTTTGAAGTGTATGTGAAAGATAAAGCGGGCAATAAGAGCAATGTCATCACCACTCCTGAACCTTTTTATCTGATCACTGAATGAGGCCCGGGCTGAAATTTATTTTTAGCCATGCCATATTTATTTCCTGTTGTGCAGCAGGCCTTGCCGCTCAAACCAATTGGCTGCTCAATGAGCCTTTTGATGCACGGGCCACTACCTTGCTGTTCTTAACCACTTTCGCGTTATACAATTGCTACAGGCTTGTGTCTGGCTCCGGCGCAAATTCCATCCCGGGATTATGCAAAGAGCTTTGGCTAAAGCATAAGCCAGACCTTTTGATCATTACACTGGCTTCTGTAGCAGCGGCCTGGCTGTGCATACTTCAACAGGCTGCATGGCCTTACCTGGCGATCAGCGCAATCTGTTCATTGGCTTATATGTTGCCTGTATTGCCCAGGGCGTCCCGCCTGGTGTCAGACAAATGGGCGCCCGTAAAAACAATTTTGCTGGCATTAACCTGGACCATCGCGACCACACTAATTCCTGCTTCTGTGAACGGGCTCATAACTTTCGAAGATACCTGGCTTGTTTTTATGTCAAGGTTTTGCTTTATGCTGGTGCTCTGCATCATATTTGATACCCGCGATCAATCTGTCGATATCCTCCGGTTTCCCGGAAGCCTGGCTACGGTATTAGGCCCCGGGGAATTAAGAGTACTCTGTTACCTGCTGCTGATCATTTGTATGCTCACCGACCTTGCCCTTGCCTGGAGGCTTCAAAACCACACACTGGCTGTGGCATCTGCATGTACGGTGATCATAACGGCATGGGTTTATCGTATGTCTGGATCGCAAAGGGGATACTATTTTTATTACTTCGTAGTTGACGGATTGATCTTGGTTTCGACAGTTTCCACATTTATCGCAACTATTTAATTATTTTGCCGAAAACCTATACCATTATGGCTAAATCTACCGCCGCTAAAAAATTTTTACCCGATACTTCTTACCAGTTTTTGCGCAATTACATCAATAACGCTTCTCCGACAGGTTTTGAGAAAAACGGGCAGCAAATATGGATGGATTACCTGCGTCCTTACGCGGACGAATTTTTTACTGACCCATACGGAACTGCTGTTGGCGTGATCAATCCCGGCGCGGCTTTCAAAGTGGTGATTGAAGCGCATGCTGATGAAATCAGCTGGTTTGTGAATTATATTTCACCAGAAGGGTTGATTTACCTTAAAAGAAATGGCGGCGTAGACCACCAGATTGCACCATCCATGCGTGTCATGATACATGGAAAAAAGGGCATCGTAAAAGCGGTTTTCGGCTGGCCTGCGATCCATACCCGTCTGGGCAATGCAGATAATAAGGAGCCCCAACCAAAAGTTGACAACCTCTTCCTTGATTGCGGCGCGCGCAGCAAAAAGGAAGTGGAAGCCCTGGGCGTTCATGTTGGCGCTGTGGTAACCTATGTAGATGGATACGATGAACTCGCGCACGATTACCTGATCGGCCGCGCCTTTGATAACCGCATCGGCGGATTCATGATTGCCGAAGTGGCGAGGTTGCTCAAACAAAATAAAATTAAACTCCCGTACAGCCTGTATGTGGTTAATGCCGTTCAGGAAGAAATTGGCCTCAGGGGAGCCGAAATGATTGCCCGCCGCATCAAGCCCGATGTGGCCATCATTACGGATGTGACGCACGACAGCACCACGCCAATGATCAGCAAATTCATTGAAGGCGATTGCTCCTGCGGAAACGGCCCCGTTTTGTGTTACGGGCCTGCGGTGCACAATAAACTGCTTGACCTTGTGCAGGACGTGGCTGCTAAGAAAAAAATCCAGGTTCAGCTCAGGGCCGTCAGCCGGAGCACAGGGACAGATACCGACTCATTCGCTTATGCAAACGACGGATGCCCTTCGGTACTGGTATCAATACCTCTACGCTATATGCATACCACAGTAGAGATGCTGCACAAAAAAGATATTGAACAAACCATCAGGCTTATGTATGAAACATTACTGACGATTACACCAAAAACCAACCTGAGTTATTTCAGGTAAATATACCATGAGGAAAAATTCGCGTATGGATAACCGTGAGGATAAATATATCGGGCTCATCCTCCGGTTAATTGCGCTGGTGCTGGGTTTCCTGCTGGTACTGGTGCTGTTTTTCCTCTTGATGAGGGGGATTTTCGGGCTCCTGAAATATGTGCCCTGGCTCACGTACGTGTATATGTCGGGCATCATATTCCTGCCATTCTGCTTATTCACGGGTATTTACCTGGTTTTTTGGCGAAGGACAAAAATGCACCCATCATCCGTGGTAAAATACCTGTCGTACGGAATATTTGCCGCGGCCCTTGCCGGTTGGGCGTATTGCTTGTATGCGGATGTCAGTATATTTTTTAAACGCGCTTATACAAGCATTGATAAATATGCCTCTTATAGCATGTTCTTCCTGGCCGGAAATGTTTTCGCCATATTCCTGGTTGGCATCATACAGGCACTGACCACCGAAAAGGAAAAAGACTGGCTGCAACGTGAGCCTTAAGCTTTTACAAAAAAAGAGAGCGCAATGGCTCTCTTTTTTTATTCTGTTCACTGCTGGTATTTACAGCTTAATGATTTTTTCTTTGAATATAACCTGGCCGCTTTCGTCAGTCAATTGCAATACATACAAGCCGCTGGCTGTTCCTGAAGGGATATCCAGTTGCAGGCGTTGTGCGCCGGATTGAACGGATAATGTTTTTGTGCTGACCAAGCGCCCCGACATATCAACCATGCGTACACGAATATTTGACCTTGACCCGCTCAGGAAGTCAAGGGTGATATTGCTTGTTACAGGGTTATTCAGTAAACTTACGGTTGTACCTTCTGCTTTTACCTGTACAGATACCGTGATAGAATAGGAAGAACGGCCATCCGTATCTACCTGGCGGATGCGGTACAAATTGCGCCCGATTTCCGGCTTGGCATCATAGATCCCGTATGTGGCAAGCGTATTGGAATATCCGCGGCCTTTTACAGTGGCTATCACCTGCCAGTCGCGGCCATCGCTGCTGCGCTCCACTTCAAAGCGGTCGTTGTTGATTTCTGTGGATGTTGACCAGTTTACCTGTACACCCGAACCTTTTCGGTTGGCTGTTACACGCTCAAATGTAACAGGAACGGGGCCCCCGGAAGGGCATGACGCGAACTTGATGTCATCAATCGCGTAATCATTGCCACAACCCCCGGATGTTTGATTGGATAATGTCACGCGGATTTGGGTAACCGTAAAAGCGCCGGTAGGTGGCAAATTAAAAACACCTCCAAGCAATACCCAAGTGGGGTTGGCCGATTGCTGTACAAAGTTTGAAGATACCGGTGAGTTTTGCATGTCAACCCAGGCGCCATTTTGATTCAGGAATTCCACCCTGAAATTGATATAGGGCAGAAGAGGGTTTGGCGCGCAGGTGCCCGGTGTGTTTACGTTCATCTGGTAGAGGCTGGACGCGTAGGGGCCAGGTGCAAAGCCTGTGGGCAGGTTAATGACATGCCTGAAAAATGTTTCAGACTGTCCGTTAATCACCATTACTTTTCCATCAATATCATTCGGGGTATGGTCGGCAGAAAAATGCCATTCGGGCATTTGCTGCGTGTTATTGATCACCCGGTAAGTACCCTCGCTGCTGAGCACGCCTGATGGCTGGTAGGTAAGTGATCCCGGGATGATGTCGGGGTGGCTGGATGGCGTGATGCCTGTACCAAAGTTTTCGAACCAGAAAACGGTTTCATCATCGCAAAATTCCTGCGCGGATGATTGGTTAGTACCGATGATTAAAAAAAAGGCAATCAACAGGCTGATCATTGCAAAACGCCCCGTGAATACACATTTGTGTAACATTCTGTTCATATTTTATGGATTGAGTGTAAACAAAATTGGCCGGAACCATACCGGGAGGCTTTCAGGAATCAGATCTGTGCAATGGGATTTTTACAGGAAGTGGATCGCAGAGGTGAGGAGGTAAGGCAAAACTAATGTGTTTTTTTTACATTTCATAGTACCCTTCTAAAAATCTGAACCTCCTGAGGAATCAGGAGGTTCTTTGTCTTTAACCCTTAAAACAACCAACATGAAGATCAAATAATCTTAAAACAGCATTTGATCGAAAAAGTTGATCGGGTCATGTCATTTTTTTATGACATTATGCTCTCAATGCCAGGTCCAGTACCTGTTGCATGGTTTTCACGTAATGAAAGTCAATACCCTTGATGAATTCAGGGTTGATCTCTTCCACATCTTTCTGGTTTTGCCAGCACATAATGATTTCGCGTATGCCTGAACGTTTGGCGGCCAGCACTTTTTCTTTAATACCGCCTACTGGCAATACTTGTCCGCGCAACGTGATTTCGCCCGTCATGGCCAGGTATGATTTCACTTTGCGGCCTGAGTAAGCGCTCGCCAGGGCCGTCATCATCGTGATGCCTGCGCTGGGCCCGTCTTTGGGTACCGCGCCTTCGGGGATATGGATATGCGCGTTCTTCTTTTTAAATAGTTCGGGATCCATTCCCAGTTTACGGGCATTCGCCTCCAACCAGGTATATGCGGTGGTAGCGCTTTCTTTCATCACATTACCCAGGTTCCCCGTGAGTTTCAGGTCGCCTTTGCCTTCACTTAATTGTGTTTCAATGAAAAGGATATCGCCCCCAACGTATGTCCAGGCCAGGCCCACGGCCACACCGGGCATATTGGCTGTTTTGTAAATTTCATTTGAATAACGAGGCTTGCCCAGAATCTTCTCTACATCCCCATTGCTGATGGATGCCTTGAGTTTGCCTTTCACCACCAACTCCTTTGCCTGGTAGCGCATGATGCTGGCCAGTTGCCTGTCGAGTTCGCGTACGCCACTTTCCCTGGTATATTCACTGATAATTTTTGCCAAAACCGCATCCGCGATTTTAAAACTGTCCTTGCCCAAACCATGCATATCTTTTTGTTTGGGAACCAGGTGGCGCTTCGCGATTTCAATTTTCTCTTCAATGGCATAACCACTGAGGTCAATGATTTCCAAACGGTCGCGCAGTGCAGGTTGGATGTTTGCCAGGTCGTTCGCTGTAGCGATAAACAATACCTTGCTGAGGTCGTATTCGAGCTCGAGGTAGTTATCGTAAAAAGTATTGTTCTGTTCAGGGTCCAGTACTTCCAGCAAAGCGGATGATGGATCTGTTTGGTGATGTGTGCCAATCTTATCAATCTCATCCAGGATCATCACGGGGTTGCTTGATTTCACTTTCCGGATCGACTGGATGATGCGGCCCGGCATGGCGCCGATATAGGTTTTACGATGGCCGCGGATCTCGCTTTCATCATGAAGCCCGCCTAAACTCACCCGCACATATTTTCTGTTGATGGCCGACGCGATGCTTTTTCCCAGGCTTGTTTTACCAATACCCGGAGGCCCGATAAAACAAAGGATGGGGCTCTTCATGTCGCCCTTGAGTTTCAATACGGCCAGGTATTCGAGGATGCGCTCCTTGATTTTGCCCATGCCATAATGGTCATGGTCAAGGATCTTCCGCGCTTTTTTTAAATCATAGGAATCTTCTGTGTACTCATTCCATGGAAGGTCAAGCATGAGGTCGAGGTGATTGTACACCACGGAATAATCCGGCGTGGAAGGGTGCATGCGCTCGAGCTTCTCAATGCCTTTAAGAAACATTTCGCGGGTATTGTCGGGCCACTTTTTGGTTTCGGCCTTTTTGAGCATGTCTTTCAATTCCGCCATATTCTCCCCGCCCAATTCGTCTTTGATTGCTTTGAGTTGCTGTTGCAGGAAATAATCACGCTGTTGTTTATCCAGTTCCGCGCGCGTTTTATTGGTGAGCTTGGTTTTCAACTCCGCGTATTGCAATTCGGTCTGCAATAATTGCATGAGTTTCTCCGCCCTTGATTTCAGGTTGTTGATGACCAGCAGTTCCTGTTTTTGTTTGATGTCGCTGCTCAGGTTGCTGCTCACGAAATGGATCAGGAATGAAGGGTTTTCTATGTTTTTAAGGATGATGGCCGCTTCGCTGGGCAAATTGGGGGAGAGGCTCACGATTTGCGAAGCCAGGTCTTTGATGCTGCTGACCATCGCTTCAAAATCCACATCACCTTTGATTTTCTCTTCTTCCAAAACCTTGATTCGGGCTTTGAAATAAGGGTCTTCAGTGATGATTTGCTCAATTAAAATCCGCTTTCGGCCCTGGATAATGATGGTGGTTCCGCCATCGGGCATTTTAATCAGCTTAATGATTTTTGCCACGGTGCCAATCGCCTCCAGGTCGGCCATGCCGGGTTCCTCCACATTACTGTCTTTTTGTGCCACTACGCCCACCAGTTTATCGGTTTTGTATGCGTCAGTTACAGCCTTGATGCTTTTATCCCTGCCAACGGTAATAGGGATCACCACACCAGGGAACAACACGGTGTTCCGCAAGGGAAGGAGCGGTAATTCCTCCGGTATTTCCTGCGCATCCGCATTGGGGTCTTCTTCTTCATTTATGGGGATTATGGGCATAAATTCCATCTCCTCCTCGCCACCCTGCAAATAAAAATTTTGATCCATGTTCATGCTATCGGTCATTTTGTCAATAAATACGTCCCAAACCTTCAAAAGGCTGGAATCCGGTACTATGTCAACTTTAGTGCCAGAACCATACAAGGTATGCAATTAACCGCGCAGATATGATTTCTGTGTATCAAAACCGGCATGTTTGCAGTACAAACAGTATCAATCTGTTATTTTTGCAGCCATGGATATCCGCTGCACTGACAAAGAAATGCATATCATACGGCAGGTAGCTGATGCTTCCCGCCAACTGGATATTGATGCCTATGTGATCGGCGGATTTGTTCGGGATAAAATCATCGGCCGCAAAACAAAGGATATTGATGTTGTTTGTGTGGGTGATGGCATCGCGCTCGCGCATGAAACAGCCGCCAGGCTTACGCCTTCGCCCGCAGTGAATTTCTTCCGCAATTTCGGGACGGCCCAGATTGTGTTTGAAGACCTCGAAATTGAATTTGTCGGCGCCCGGAAAGAAAGTTACCGCACCAACAGCCGAAAACCGGAAGTGGAGGCGGGGTCGCTGCGCGATGACCAGTTGCGGCGCGACTTTACCATCAACGCGCTTGCCATCAGCCTCAGGGAAAATGATTTTGGACAGCTCGTGGATCCTTTCCAGGGCATCAGCGATATCCGGGAGGGCATTATTCGCACACCACTCGCGCCTGATCAAACGTTTATTGATGATCCCCTGCGGATGATGAGGGCCGTCAGGTTCGCCGCGCAACTCAACTACCGCATTGATGATGCCACCTGGCAGGCCTTGGGCCGGAACGCGCACCGCCTCAGCATTGTGAGCGCCGAACGCATCAGCGATGAAATGAATAAAATGCTGATGTGCAACAAGCCTTCCGTTGGCCTCGACCTCATGTTTCGCTCGGGCATCATGCAACGGGTATTCCCTCAGTTCGCCGCTTTGTCGGGCGCGGAGTATATTGACGGTAAGGGGCATAAGGATAATTTCTACCATACCCTCCAGGTGCTCGACAATATCGCCCCGCATACCGATGACCTATGGCTCCGCTGGGCGGCTGTTTTGCACGATATCGCCAAGCCACAGACGAAAAAGTTTGAAGAAGGCCATGGCTGGACATTTCACGGGCATGAAGTGGTGGGCGGACGAATGGTTCCAAAGATTTTCGCGCAACTGAAACTGCCGCAAAATGAGAAAATGAAGTTTGTGAGGAAGATGGTGGAATTGCACTTGCGGCCCATCAGCCTTACAAAAGAGAATATAACGGATTCGGCTATACGAAGATTGATTTTCGACGCGGGGGAAGACCTCGAATCGCTCATGACATTATGCAGGGCCGATATCACTTCGAAGAATAAAGCCAAAGTGAAACGCTACCTCGAAAACTTTGAGCTGGTTTTGCAGCGATGCAACGAAGTGGAAGCCAAAGACCATATCCGGAACTGGCAACCTCCTGTTACCGGTGAAATGATCATGGATTATTTTGGCATCCCGCCCGGAAGGGAAGTGGGCATTATCAAAAACGCCATCCGCGAAGCTATACTAGATGGTATGATACCGAACGAATATGATGCTGCCTGGCAGTTTATGATGGATAAAGGAAAGGAGCTGGGGCTGATCAAGGAAAAATCTCAAAGCGGATAAACCGGCTTTCCGTAAACCGGTAACAGGCAATCCGTTAATTTCATATTTTTGATATATGGCAATTTTAAAATTTCGCATTTACTGGGAAGAAGATGAAAGCGTGTACCGCGATGTGGTGATACGCCATACGCAAACATTCCTTGATCTGCATACGGCAATACTCAAAAGTTATGAGTTTGACCAAAAGCATAAAGCTACTTTTTACCGCAGCAACGATAACTGGCAAAAGGGCCGGGAAATCAGCCTGGAGAAGTATGATAAGGATTACAAGGCCGAACCATTGCTGATGGCTGAAACGATTATCGGCAGCCAGGTGATGGACCCCAACCAGAAATTCATTTATGAATACGACTTCAACAAGAACTGGCATTTCATGGTGGAGCTGATCCATATTGATAAAGAAGAAAATAAGAAACTTACTTATCCCGTTTGTGTTCGTACCGAAGGCATTGCGCCTTCTCAATATGGTACCAAGGGCCTGATCGACAGCCGCCTTGCCGAGATGGAAGAGAAATACGACCTGCAACCTGAAGCGATGCGCGAAGGGTTCGGCGAAGAAGGGGAGGAAGACGATTTGATGACGGATGATGGCGGCGAATCGGGCGACACAGGCGCTTCGGACGACCAATTTTAAAACGGCTTTTCACATTATCATTCTGAATTGTTTTTTGTAGGTTCTGTACAAGCCATACAATTACATGAATAAAACCTGCGTCATCATTACAGGCCCCACGGCAGTGGGTAAAACAGCCGTTGCGGTTGAACTGGCTAAACATTTTTCCACCGATATTATTTCTGCGGATAGCCGTCAGTGTTATATAGGGCTGAACATTGGCGTGGCAAAGCCCCGGCCTGACGAATTAAGTGCCGCCAGGCACTATTTCATCAATACACACCATATCACCGACAACCTCAACGCCGCGGATTTTGAGGCATACGCCCTGGGCGCGGTACATGATATTTTCACACGTTCCGATATCGCCGTTATGGTGGGAGGAACCGGTTTATATATCCGGGCTTTTTGTGAAGGGCTCGATCCTGTGCCACCAACCGACCCCCTGATCCGGGAATCATTGCAAAAGGCATTTGATGAAAATGGAATCGGGTTCCTGCAGAGCCAGGTGCAGCAGCTTGACCCTTTGTATTACCGGGAAGGAGAAATTCATAACCCGCAGAGGCTGATGAGGGCACTTGAAGTAATGATAGCTACCGGCCGATCGATCCGCTCATTCCAGGCCGGGGGGAAAAAGAAAAGGGATTTTTCCATCATCATCATAAACCTCGAACTGCCGCGCGATATTTTATATGCCCGTATCAATGCCAGGGTGGATCAAATGATGGCAGATGGATTGCTGGAAGAAGCCAGGGGGCTTTGGCCTTACCGTCACCTGAATGCATTGCAAACAGTGGGGTACAGGGAATTGTTTGAATACTTTGAAGAAAGCGGTGACAAGGAAGACCCCGTTCTTTTATCGAAAGCGGTTGAAAAAATCAAGCAAAATACCCGGCACTATGCCAAAAGGCAGATGACCTGGTTCAGGAGGGAGCCGGGCATCATCAGCGCCGCGCCCGATCCGAAGCAGGTCATCCGGGTTCTGTCTGACATATTAACCTAAATTGCGTTTATCCCAAACCGTTAGAACTTCACACCGAAAGTTGCCATCAGTTGCCCCTGTGTTTGCCTGATATTGGCAAATGTATTGGCGCGGTCTTCGAGGCGGTAAGGGAAGTTAACGTCGCGGTTGATGTGGTGCACATAAGTCAGGTCAATAAAAAATCCATGATGGCGGTACCCGATACCACCGCTCAGCAGCATGCGGTTGGCCTTCAGGTCACGGTCCTTGTAAGGGTTGCCATAATACGCGAAGCCTAAGCGGCCCATAATGGTATTGAATTTCACTTCGCCGCCTACCCGGAAATTAAATGTTCCTTTGAATTCTTCTTTCACCACGCGGTTCAGGCCTTTGTAGTAATTTTTCTCTTCATCGCCGGGTTCTTCCTGGTAAGAGCTGAACCGGCTTCCCCTGTGGTTTACATATTCTATATCGGCGGAAATAAATGCCCTCTGCCTTTTAACGTTTTCCACTTCCCTGAATACATAGGAAGCGCTCAACACGGCACGCCAAGGCGAAGTTTGGTAATAACGGTTTTCACCGGGCGAACCGTTGCTGAACTGGTTAGAGGAAACGCTGTACCGTTCAATGGTTCCGCTGTCTGATTCCAGTACGGTTGATAATGAGGTTTGCCTGGTATCTTTTAACACAAAGAATGAAGGGGTATGCAGCGCCAACCCAATGCGTATATACTCCTGTGGCCTGTAAATGGCGCCAAACCTGGCATTCAGGCCCACGCCCTGCGTTTTGAATTCGTCTTCATACCGAAAGGATTGGAACTTGTTGAAGTTATTTGAAGATGTATCAGATTCGGTAAAAACGGTATTGCTCCTGTAACTCAGGAAGGGAATGCCGATGCTGCCGCCCCAGTACCATTTATCGTTTTTATTTTCAGCGTAACCGAGCGAAAGTTCATACAATCCGCCGCGTGTGCGCTTCGACATTTCCTGCAACACCGCCTGGCCTGCATCGAGCAGGTATTCCGGTGCGGCTTTTACCTGTATGCCGCCGTTCACGGTAACCGTATCGATTAAGTAAGTGTACAATCCCGGTGCGGAACCGAAGGGCAGGGGCGAATTGGTAGTGAGTACATCATTGATGCTATAGCCACTCTTGGCAAATTCTTCCGCAAATTGTTCACTGAAGGAACTGAAATTATTCAGCGCCTTGTATTGTATGAGGTTGTTGAAATTGGCCAGTTGCGTAATGCCGATAGCGAATGCATGGCTGTTTTTGGGCTGATGGCGGTTCACTTGTCCGAGGATCACTCCGGTAGGGCCAAATGTGAAAACATTTTTATCCGTTTGAGTTTTCGCGTCCCGGTAATTGGCCGTATTCCTGTTCATCAGGATACCCGGGCTGATCACGGCTTCGCCGGTTTTGAAAAATCCAAGTCCGGCCGGGTTAACATAAAGCGCGGTCAAATCGCCGCCTAAGGAACCCATCACGCCGCCGGTGGCCATGTTCCTGGCCGAGCCGTTATGCGGGAACCAGCTGTACCTGATAGCGTCTTCGGGAACCTGTCCGTATGCCTGTTGTATAACGATTAGGGATAGACTAAGTAGTGTTTTTTTCATACACAAAGGTTTTGCATCGTTGGTTGCGATGTGAAAAAATAGGGCGAACGATATAGGTGCGGGCCATTACCTGTTTCCGCGCGCAGGCCTGCTGACGGGCGCTCCGCTGCTCCTGCTGCCGGAAGAGGAAGGGGAATACGTTCTGTTGTTGTTGCCGCCGGAAGACTGGTTGTTGGATGGTGAGAAAATTTCACGGATCACCCTTCCCGCATTGCTTTGGTTGTATCGGCGGCCACGGTAAATATTTTCCACGACACCCGTTTTAGGATTTACGGTCTTGATTTCTTCATAACGATATGAACCCAAACTGGTCGTGCGGGGTGCATTGTTTTTAGGGTTCCTGATCGGTGAAGAGAAAAATACCGGGAAAGGGTAGTAGTATGGATTGTAATAATACCCGTATCCATATCCGTAGCGATAAGGATCGTAACGGCAATCAAAATCATCCAGGTCGCGCCAGCGGCGGTCGTACCTAGCCATACGGATCTGGCGGTCGTGCTGGTTGCTGACCTGGTCCCTTTTCTGCTCCTCTTTTTGATTGTCATCGTCTGTCAGCCTCACCGGGGAATAATATACATCATCCGGGGTTTGGCCATTCCGGTAAGTACTGCTGCAACTGGCCAGCAAAGCTGTGGTACAAGCGAGGAGTAAAATTTTGTGTTTCATGGCTGAACGATTAAAAGGTATTCTTGAATGAAGTTACTACTTTTGCACCGCCGGTATGCAGGGCATGGCACAAAGCTATACGTATAAGACGCTCATTTAGAGCAATATGCTGTTAAATATGTGCTAAATCAAAATGTTTTTTTTAACCTGGAATCAGCCTGCATGCTGCGTTTTCATCATTTTTTGACATTGATTTATGAGTAAAGCAATTACAACAAGGGAAGCCGATTATTCGCAGTGGTATAACGACCTGGTGATCAGGGGGGGATTGGCGGATTATTCCGCTGTCCGGGGCTGTATGGTGATCAAGCCATACGGGTATGCCCTTTGGGAAAACATGCGCGACCAACTGGATAAGATGTTCAAGGCCACAGGCCATGTGAACGCCTATTTCCCGCTTTTCATACCAAAAAGTTTTTTGAGCAAGGAAGCGGCGCATGTGGAGGGCTTTGCCAAGGAATGCGCTGTAGTGACGCATTACCGCCTGAAGAATGACCCGGATGGAAACGGCATTGTGGTTGATCCGGAGGCAAAGCTTGAGGAAGAATTGATTGTACGCCCAACTTCTGAAACAATCATCTGGAACACTTACCGCGACTGGATCCAATCCTACCGCGACCTCCCATTGCTGATCAACCAATGGGCCAATGTGGTTCGATGGGAGATGCGCACGCGTTTGTTCCTGCGCACCGCGGAGTTCCTTTGGCAGGAAGGCCATACAGCGCATGCCAGCAAGGAAGAAGCGATTGAAGAAACCAAAAAAATGCTGGATGTGTATGCTGAGTTTGTGGAAAATTATATGGCGGTACCGGTGATCAAAGGTGTGAAAACGCCCAACGAACGGTTCGCGGGCGCTGAAGATACCTATTGTATCGAGGCTTTGATGCAGGACGGTAAAGCATTGCAGGCAGGTACTTCGCATTTTCTCGGCCAGAATTTTGCGAAGGCTTTCGACGTAAAATTCCTGAATAAGGACAACAGCCAGGAATATGTATGGGCAACCAGCTGGGGTGTTTCTACCCGTTTGATCGGGGCTTTGATCATGGCGCATAGTGATGACCAGGGACTGGTGCTGCCCCCACGCATCGCGCCGCTGCAGGTAGTTATTGTTCCCATCTATAAGGGAGAAGACAGCAAGCCGGTGATTGATGAAAAAGCAAACGCCATCGTGCACGCATTACGCGCAAAAGGCGTATCAGTGAAATATGATCATCACGACAACGCCAGGCCGGGATGGAAATTCGCGGAGTATGAATTGCAGGGTGTGCCCGTCAGGATCGCGCTTGGATTGAGGGATATTGAGCAGAACGTAGCGGAGATAGCCCGCCGGGATACCCGCGAAAAGCAAACGGTATCACTGGAAGGCATAGACGCTTTTGTGGAAAAGTTGCTTGAGGATATCCAGGAGAACATGTACCATAAGGCAAAAGGTTTCAGGGATAGCAACATCCGCGAAGCCAATAGCTGGAATGAGTTTGTTCAGTTGCTTGATGAAAAAGCCGGATTCGTGTCAGCGCATTGGGATGGCAGTGGTGAAACGGAAGAAAAAATTAAGGAGCTCACAAAAGCAACCATCCGTTGCATCCCTTTACACAATCCGCAGGAAGCCGGAAATTGCATCCTCAGCGGAAAGCCCAGCTCGCAAAGGGTATTATTTGCCAGGGCATATTAAGGTTAACAGATATTGATGAATTTTCAACAGGCATTCCCCGGAATGCCTTTTTTGTTGGTGATATGCAAATTATTTTGGATATTCCATGACCAAAATAAAACTGTATGGAACAAAATCAATCAGACCACTTGTCAAACCTGGGGCTTGAATTAGACGGCGAGTCCCGGCAATCCTTACATGACTCCGCAAAATGGACCCGGTTCTTGTCGATCCTTGTGTTCATTTTTGGAGCGATTATGCTCTTATTCGGGATTGTTGGGGGCGCCCGTATGCTCAGCGCCATCGAGGAATTATCTTCGGCTTATCGCAACATCTCAGGCTTAAGCGGCTTTATTCTTGTTTTTGTCATCCTCGTTGTCGCCATTATGTTTACCGTGAATTATTTTTTATTCCGGTATGCCCAGAAAATGAAATCGGCACTGGCCACTGAAAACAGCCAGGATTTCCTGATAAGCCTCGGTTCCATGAAAACCTATTTTGTCATCACTACCGTACTATCGGGTTTGGCACTATTGCTGAATTTCATTGGATTATTTGCTAATTAATTTGAATACCAAATAAAATATTATGTCAACTGATCAATTGTCAAAAGACTTATTCACCCTGAATATGAACCATGAAGCGCAGAACAGTTTCCAGGGTTTATTTCAATGGGTATATTACAGCGCGGTCATTGGATTTGCATCCATAGGCGTGAGTGTATTAACCATCATCCTCAATTTCGGGAATGGTACGTATGAGCAACCGTCCGGGGGATCAAGCCTGGTGGGTGCCCTGTTCGGGCTTGCCATATCCATATTTTTAAACCTGACACTCTGGGGTGCGTCTACCCGTATCCGTAAGGCTTTGCTGCATTCGGAGCAGTCAACATTTAATGAAGGCTTATCGAAGTTCACATTATACTTCAGGGTGATTGGCATCCTGGCCATTGTGGTGCTTGTTATCCTTGTGTTGGCCCTTATCGTTGGCATCATCGCGGGCGTCAGCCGGTAAGACGATTTTATTGACGTATGTTTGCGGCTCCAAAAAGGGGCCAGGGCATTGCATGTACTATGATTTTTTATAATCCCAAAGACTGGTTTGTCGCAATTTTCCGTTTTCACAAAGCGGATACGTTTCGTGCATTGTTTCCTTTGCTGGTTTTCATGGGATTGTATTCATGGGGTATTGTATACCTGGAAATACAGTACCTGAAGCTTTCAGAAAACAACCATGCGAAGAATATAACGGTCATGCATACCCTGTTGGGTTTTGCCATTTCGATGTTGCTGGTTTTTCGCACCAATACCGCGTACGACAGGTGGTGGGAGGGCCGTAAGTTATGGGGTTCCCTGGTTAACAACAGCAGGAACCTGGCGATAAAATTGCAGGTTATGTTGCCGGAAGATGACCCGGCATCCAGGCAGTTTTTCAAGCAACTCATACCTCTGTATGCCCTCGCGCTCAAACGGCATTTGTTGAAGGAGAGTACACGCTTGCAACTGGATGAGCTTCCACACCCGGAATTGCCTGATATCAACAGCACAACGCACCTGCCAAACGATATCGCTTTGAGCATGATCTCAAAAGTGAACCGCCTCTATAAAGAAGGGAAACTGACGGGCGACCAATTGATTGTACTCAACAGCGAACTGCAATCGTTTACGGATATATGCGGGGCCTGCGAGCGTATTAAGAATACGCCCATACCATACAGTTACAGCGCGTTTATTAAGAAGTTTATTTTTATTTATGTACTCACGCTCCCTTTTGGTTTCGCGTTTAACCTTGGGTATTACAGCATACCGGTGACTACTTTTATTTTCTATGTACTGGCCAGTTTGGAATTGATCGCGGAGGAAATTGAAGATCCGTTCGGGCAGGACAGCAACGATCTGCCCATGCAAAGGATGGCGGAAGCCATTGGTGGAAATATTAGGGATATTTTAGGTAAGCCGTTGCGCTGAGATTATTCTTTAGTAGCCAGGTAATTGTAATCTGTCAGCAACTTCTCCAGGAATTCGGTGCCCGACATGTTTGACCTGATTGATAATACTTCTTTCACTTTCCATTCTACCCGGTGGCACATTTCCGTATTGCCCGTTTTTTGGGCTTGGGTCAATACGGATTTTATGGTATTGATATCGCCGTCGCTCAGTCGCATCACTTCCGGGAACGCGGGTTTGTAGTTTTCCTCATTGAGTTCCATGAAAACAGTATCATCCACACTCATGGCCGATTTGCTGTTCACCACCACCGTGCCCGCGGCCAGGTCGCCGAGGCGCTGGCTTTTATGGCTGACTGCTATCGGGATCACTACGCCAATACCTAATATGGCAGTAATGATGAGGTACGCGATGATCATGCTTTCATCGCCTACGATATATCCAAACAGGAAGGGCCATTCAAATAATTTGGTGATCCAGCGGATCAGGTATTGCCCCAGGGTGGGCTCGCCACCGTCCATGCTGATGACGCGGATCGACATGATCTTTTTTCCAATCGTTTGCCCGTTCATCCACAACTCCATCAGCAGGGAATAGAGGAACATGGGCATCGACACCACCAGTATGTCGAACCCGATATAGTCCCTTAGGCTGATACCCAGGCCTTCATATAACACAAATTTCATGGTGTACAGGTACAATACCAGTACGCCAAGGTCGATAGCGTAAGCCAGGAGCCTTTTATGAAAAGCAGCGACCTCGAATTCAAGGTCGATATGCAGGGCCGTTGAGATTCTGATTACCGACATGCTACAGGCAATTTAGGATATTCGGGGAAACGATTTTTTTTATTCTGAAAAAAATGCCGCAAATTGTATGGCATTACTGTTCAAAATTGATAGGACATTGAGAGAAGCCTTGTTCATTAAACGAAATGCTGAAAAGTGGAAAACATACCAGCATGAACCCGCCCGGAACCCGGATGAACAGGCCGAACGTTTCATGACCCTGATTGATGACCTTTCTTACGCGAAAACATTTTACCCCAAAAGCAAGGTTACCCGTTGGATCAACAGCATCGCGGCTTCCATTTACCAGGGCATTTACAGCAACAGGAAAGAAAAGTACAGCAGGATATTTCAGTTCTGGAAATATGAACTGCCCCTTTTATTCCGGAAATACCACCGCATTTTTTTATTTACCACGGTCGCCTTTTGCCTCTTCGTAACGGTTGGGGTTTTTTCTTCGATACACAACCCCGAGTTTGTCAGGGGCGTGCTGGGTGACGGGTATGTTGATATGACGGAAGAGAATATTGCCAATGGCGACCCTTTTGGCGTGTACAAAGACAATAGCCCGTTCAACATGTTTATCCGTATCGCGGTGAATAATATCAGGGTGTCTTTTCTCACGTTCATGGGCGGTTTCAGTTTTGGTTTTTTTACCATTTACCTGATGTGGAGCAACGGCATCATGCTCGGTTGTTTTGAGTACCTGTTTTTTTCACAGGGACTGGGGATGCAATCTGTTTTAGTGATCTGGATACATGGTACCATCGAAATCGGGTCCATCATCATCGCTGGAGCGGCAGGTTTCATCCTTGCCAATGGCATCCTGTTCCCGGGAACTTATAGCCGGATGGCATCGTTCAGGAGGGGCGCTAAAGATGCCGTAAAAGTGCTGATTTGCCTGATCCCTTTTTTTATCACCGCGGCATTCCTGGAAAGTTATATCACGCACCTGATGAGCCAAACCTATGACAAGGCCGACAATACCGGGCTTCCCGTTTGGGCCAGCATCCTCATCCTGGCATCATCCCTTTGGCTGATGGTTTGGTATTTTGTAATCTGGCCGCTGAAACTCAGTAAAAGGGGAAAAGTGCAAATGAATGATGGCATCATTGCCAGGTTAAACCAGCCACATGCGTAGTTTATTCCTTACCGTTAGTTTCATATTCCTGTTGGTCTGCCATACGGATGCGCAACAGCCTTCCGATGAAAGCGGTTATGTGGCAGATACGTCAGAAGTTTTGTTGGTGGATACTGAACAACAGGACCAGGAAGATGGAAAGGAAGAGGAGCCAGACATATTGAGTGATACCAGCATAACCCTTCGCCCGATACATATTGGGAAGGACACCCTGGGGCGATGGAGGAAGGAAAAAGGGTTTGCGTATATGGCTATATTAGACAGTTTGTTGCGCCGTCAACGAGATACGGTAGAAATGCCCCGTGATATCCCTTCAGGAAGCGCTACGGGATCATGGTTCACAAACCTTATTGAAACCGGAATCTTCAAGGCTTTTTTGTGGATGTGCGCGTTGGGTTTTGTAGGGTTTATTGTTTACCGTTTGCTGATCAGCCGGGGAATATTTGTGAGGCCGGGCATGGAAGCGGCAGTAAGGGAAGAGTTGCCGGAAGAGGAACTGAAGGAAGAATCAGATTACGGAAGGCTGGCAGAAGCGTTTGCGCGTAAGGGTGAGTACAGGGAAGCGGTAAGGTGTTTGTTCCTTCGTACCCTTCGCCAGTTGTCTGATAAAGGATACATCCAATGGGCGCCGGATAAAACCAATTCAGCTTATGTGCAGGAGATACAACCCGGGCAAAAACAGGATTTCTCTTCGCTGGTTTTGATGTTCGAATACACGTGGTACGGGCACCTCAATCTCAACGAAGAACAATACAGGGGCATATCAGATAAGTTCAACCGTTTTATGAATGGAAACCATGCGTAAATGAGGAATCCCGTCGTTATAGTCATTTTGGCATTTTGGCTCTTAATGTTGCAGGCTTGCGGCAACCAATCCGGTATGCCCGACCTGCGGGAAACATACAGGTACAACGATGCCCGGCCTTTTGGTGCAGAAATCGCATACCGCCTGGTGGAACATGTATTTAGCGAAGCCGATTTTGAAAAAAGCAGGAAGCCTTTTTTGTCAACATGGAACAACCAGTTGAGGGACAGTGGCACGGCGTATATCAGCATCTGCAGGCGTTTTTTGGTGGAAGAGTACGATGCTAAGGCGATCCTCGATTATGTATATAACGGCAATACGTTCTTTTTGTCGAGCAGCCAGATCGATACGGTTTTCCTGAACAGCATTTATTGTGAAGTTACGCGCAACCCTATAATGGATATTCCCATGGAAACCAACCTGCACCAGGCCCATGTGCGCCTCGTGCCCGCGCTGGAACCCGTTCGTGATTCATTTGGTTACTACTATACAGGTTTCTCCTCTTATTTTTCGGATATCAATGACCGTTATGCGCGCATACTCGGCTTTAACGAAAATGGGAAGCCCAATTGCATTGTATTTTTCTGGGGGCATGGCAAACTGATTTTACATACTGAGCCAAGGGCTTTCAGTAATTATTTTTTATTATCGGACGATAATTACCATTATTGGCTGACACTCCTGCAAACCATAGAGGAAGGTACAAGCCAGGTGGTGTGGGATACCTATTACCAAACCAAAAATCAAAAACGGAATCCCGGTTCTTTCTCTACATTCAGTGAAATTTTCAGGTACCCGGCATTGGCCGCCGCTTTCTGGCTGGCTGTTGCCTCACTGCTCCTGTATATTTTATTTGGCGGTAAACGCAGGCAACGCATCCTGAGGGAAAGGCCACCGGTGGCCAACAGTTCCATCGCTTTTACGGAAACGATCGCCAGGTTATATCTCCAGAAGAAAGACAACAAAAGCATTGCGGATAAGATGATCACATATTTTAACGAATTTGTGCGCAGTCATTATTATTTGCAGGTTGCCACGGGCACCGAAGAATTTAGGATTGCACTAAGCCGTAAAAGTGGTGTGCCGCTGGAGCAGGTGAATTTATTGTATGGCAGCATCCGTTTGACCGGCATGGAAGAAGAAGTTACGGATGAGCAACTGCTTGAATTAAATGAACGCATTCAACAATTTTATAAAAACAGGAAATAATGAGTGAACAGTTTTTTGAGCAGAAACAGGAAATCATTGCATTGAACGATGCGCTCAACCGCATCCGAGCAGAAATCGGAAAGGTCATCATCGGCCAGCATCAAATGGTTGACCTGATGCTGACGGGGCTTTTATGCGATGGCCATATCCTGGTGGAAGGTGTTCCCGGGGTGGCTAAAACCCTTGCGGCAAAATTGGTGGCGCGTGTCATTGACGTCCGCTTTGCCAGGCTTCAGTTCACGCCCGATATGATGCCCAGTGATGTCATAGGAACGTCTGTGTTCAATCCCGGGCAGAGCAGTTTCGTGTTCAAGCCCGGGCCTGTGTTCAGCAATATTGTACTCATCGATGAAATCAACCGGGCCCCGGCTAAAACGCAGGCGGCCTTGTTTGAAGTGATGGAAGAAAGGCAGGTGACCGTTGATGGGTACACGCATAAAATGGAGTTCCCTTTTATTGTGCTGGCTACCCAAAACCCAATTGAGCAGGAAGGTACATACCGTTTGCCCGAAGCGCAGCTCGACCGTTTCCTGTTTAAAATTGAAGTAGGTTACCCGGCCTTACAGGAAGAGGTTGATATCCTTACCAGGCATCAGCATAAATCGCAGGATGATTTACTCAGCGATGTGCAGCATGTGTTAAGCCCCGATGCCATCAGGTATTACAGGCAGATTGTTCAGCAGGTATCCATTGAGCCAAAACTTATTGAATTCATCGCGGCCATTGTGCATGAAACCAGGAATAACCCTTCATTGTTCCTGGGCGCTTCCCCAAGGGCATCACTGGCATTGCTGAAAGCGTCAAAAGCCACGGCTGCACTGAGGGGGCGCGATTTTGTAATACCCGAAGATATTGTTGATATGGCCCCGCATGTATTGAGGCACCGCATCATCCTCACGCCTGAAAAAGAAATGGAAGGGCTGACAGCAGATGCGCAGATTGAACTGATCATCAAATCGGTGGAGGTACCCCGATAATCTAAACCAAACCGGCTTTGAATTTTATCCAGCGATATATCGGCGATTTATATATGACCCGCAGAATGTATATAGTGTCGGGTTCATTTGTATGCCTGTATATATTGGCTTTTCTATTCCCTGTGCTCTTGCCTGTAGTTAATTTATTATTCCTCATTTTCCTCGCTGTATGCCTGGCGGATTACATCAATCTTTTTTTTATTTGCCGCCAGCCTGCCGTGCGCAGGTTAATCAGCGACCGCCTCAGCAATGGCGATGAAAACAGGGTTTCGATAATTCTGCAAAACAGGATGAAACAAACCATGTTCGCGGAGCTGATTGATGAATTGCCGGAGCAAATGCAGGAAAGGAATTTCCTGATCAGGCGAAAACTCGCGCCACTGGAAAAAACAAACGTCACATACATGTTAAGGCCCACGGAGCGCGGTGTGTATGAGTTTGGCAGGATACTGCTCTACCTGCAATCCATAGTCGGCCTTTTATCGCGCAGGTTCAGCATTTCGGCCGCCAGGGACGTGGCCGTGTATCCTTCGTTTATGCATTTCCGCCAGTACCAACTGGTTGCCCAGGCCGCGCAGTTGAATGAAGCGGGGGCAAAGCGGATCCGAAAAATCGGGCAAAGTATGGAGTTCGAGCAGATCAAGGAATATGTACCGGGTGATGATATACGCACGATCAACTGGAAAGCCACGGCAAGAAAAGGAGGGTTGATGGTAAATAGTTTTGTCGAAGAAAAATCGCAACAGGTGTATTGTATCCTGGATAAGGGCCGTTTGATGAAAATGCCATTCCAGGGAATGACCCTTCTCGACCATGCGATCAACAGTACGCTGGTTATGGCCGATATATGCCTGCATAAGCAAGACAGGGTGGGGTTAATGACATTCGGTGATAAAATGGGTTCGCTCGTGGCTGCTGACCGTAAACCTTTGCAGCGTGATAAAATCATGCAGGTTTTATATAAACAGCAGACAGGGTTCCTGGAATCGGATTTTGACATGCTGTATATGCAGGTGCGGAATAAAATCAAACAGCGGAGCCTGCTGATCCTGTACACGAATATAGAAACCCTGAACGGGTTAAAACGGCGCCTGCCTTACCTGCGTTCCATCGCCAGGTACCACTTGTTACTGGTGGTGTTTTTTGAAAATTCCGAGTTGTCTAAACTGTCTCAGGCTAATGCCGAAAACCTGGAAGATGTTTATATTAAAACCATCGCGGAGAAGTTTTTATTTGAAAAGAAACTGATCGTCCGGGAATTGCAGAAATACGGAATCCTCTCGCTCCTGACAAGGCCGGAAAACCTTACCGTTCAAACCGTCAACAAATACCTGGAGTTAAAAAACAAGCAGGCGCTCTGATCCTGCTTTGTTCGTGTTAATTTTGCAAAAATTTTATTTTGGCGAGGAAACAAACATACAGGAAGCGGCATGGCCTGCAGAAAACAGGTGAAACTGGCACAGAGCGCGTTATGGCCAGGGAAGAGCTGCGAAAGGCTTGCGGAGAAGGCAGGGTTATTCTCATAGATAAACCCATGCACTGGACGTCTTTTGACGTGGTGCGAAAGCTGCGTGGTTTCCTCCAAATCAAAAAAATCGGCCATGCGGGCACATTGGACCCATTGGCCAGCGGGTTGCTGATTGTATGCACCGGCGCATTCACCAAGCGCATCAATGAGTTCATGAAGCAGGAGAAGGAATACACGGGCAGTTTCACGCTTGGCGCGGTAACGCCTACATACGACCTGGAAAGCCAACCTGAAAATTTCCGTGACATATCGCAACTAACGGAAACGGATATCCGGCAAGCATGCCAGCAGTTTATTGGAACCATTTCTCAATTCCCGCCTGTTTATTCGGCCATCAAAAAAGAAGGGACCCCGCTGTACGAGCTCGCCCGCAGGGGTGAAGCTGTAGAACTGGAAGCCCGTACCATAACCATACATGAAATGGATATTACCGGCATTGAACTGCCCCTTGTATATTTCAGGGTCGTTTGTTCAACGGGAACGTATATACGAAGTTTAGCGCACGACTTTGGCCAGTCCCTGGGTTGCGGCGCATACCTGTCTGCGCTTCGGCGAACAAGGATTGGTGACAGCAGGGTGGGGGATGCCTTAACGCCCGCACAGCTTATGGAATCCTGGAAGGAAATACCCGTGGAAGGCGCTGCTGGCAATGGTTCGCCGGCTCAGAACGGGTAACTGATGCCAATGGAGAAATTGAAATTTTCATAGCGCCATTGCCTGTACTCATCATTTGGCCCCCTGGTAAATATTTTTTTCAGGAAATCGTCGAAGCCAATGGCGGGTGCTTTCCATCCCGCGTTTTGATTGTATAGTTCAGGCCGCTTAAAGCGGAAGCCAAGGTCAAACCTCAGGATCAGGTTGCTTAAATCAAAGCGGATACCAGTGCCGGCAGAAACGCCAAGTTGCTTATACAGGTTCTTCAATTCGATCCTGGAACTGTCGGTTGATCCATCTGATTTGGTATTCCTGAAATTCCAGATATTTCCCACATCCACAAACAATGCGCCCCGCATGATCAGTGTGTTGGGAATGATTTGTGCTATTTTGTACCTGTACTCTATGTTTCCTTCAATTTGAATGTCGCCGGTGCGGTCATTGAATATCGTCTTTGCGGATGAATAAGGGATCAATGCGGTTCCGCCTGGCCCGATGCCACGGATAGGCCAGCCCCTCATGCTGTTACTGCCGCCACCAAAGTATTGCTTGAAGAAAGGTAAAGTCCTGTTGGTGTCGCTGCCCATTAATGGTGCGCCAATGCCGGTAAACAGCCTGAATACCAGGCTTGTTTTTGGATAGGTGATGGAATATTTATATTCTACATCGGCTTTTACAAATCTACGTTTGTACCTTTTTAAAACCGGCAATAAACCCCATGTTAAGCCGGATTCTTCGAGGTTCACCCGAAATACCCTTTCCCGGCTGATGGTATTAAACCTGTTATGGGAAATTTTGGAATGGCTGAATCCGCCGCTCATGCCCAGCGCGAATGCGGTGTTGTAGGAATACCTGAGGAAAGGGTTTTCACCGAGGATAGTGCGGAAACTGTCCGACTGGTTAAACAAATAACTGAATTCCACATTCAACGGCTTGAAGTACCATTTTACCGACCTTTTATCGAAAAAACTGAATCCATAGTTCAGGTTGAATGATTGGAGGTTGAACAGGTTTAACCTGTTGTTGTAGGATAAACTGCTGTTGATAAATGTTTCAGGGGAACGCGCCCATTTACGGAACGTATTGCCCCGGTTGAATGGCCAGGTGAGGTGGGGTATGCTGATATTGTTCGCGTAACTGAAGGCGTTGGAGTTAATGGCACTGATGCTTTGCCCGCGGCTGCGGTTGTTCAGTTCAATACCTGCACGCACATTATGCGTCATGCGTATGCCTTCCTGCCTGAAGTTGCGGTTCAGGAGGCTGAAATTGATGGAGGTACCAAATAAATTACCCGCCAGGATATTCCTGGATGCGGCATAACTCGCTTCCAGCGCGGCCTGGAAATTGAATTTTGGATACGGCGTCATCTCAAATATGAGGTTGGCCTTTCCGGAACTGTCTTTTAATTCCTGTATCTGCAGGTTTACATTTCGCCAGATGCCTGATTGCGACAACTTGTTTAATGTGCGATTATATTCATCCTGGCTGATCAGGCTGCCTTTCTGCAAGGTGATGGTCCTGTTGAGAAAACCGGTGCGGATATTTTTTGTATGTTGTCGGATGACAAATCTACGGGTAGCCCTTTCCGTTATATTGACGGTGTCTTCCAGGTTGTCGCCAGACTGGTAATCAGTCAGCAGGTACACATTGTTGATTCGGTAAGGCTTCAGGATATTGCTGTCTGCCGGCGGGTTGATGACCATGGCCAGTTTAATCTGCGGGGAGTCTTTTTTCTGTTCAGCTTCCGCCAGCAATTGCAGTTGTTCAAATGGGTCATCGCTGACGTTGGTTAAGGCCTCAATGCTGGTATCGCCCAACATCTTCAATTCAGACGGCGTGATTTTATAATAACCCCTGTTGCGGAATGTATCCACCAGTCGACCGATCTCCCCCAACACCGCGCCCTTGCTCACGGGCTCATTGATTTTCAGCAACGCGTTTTTTTGGCTTTCTATGGCAATCTGTTGCAAATCGGGTACCCGCAGCCTGTACTGCATGCTGCTGATGATAGTTGGCCTGCCGGGTATGATGCTGTAATACACTTTTACCATCCTGTTCCTGGCGGTATCGGCCCGGTACGTGACATCCGCCCGGTAGTATCCGAGGTGGAACAATCCCGCTTTGATGTTCCTGGCTGATTGGCCTGCATAACTGGTATCGAATGCCGGTGGATTTTTGATGCTGTGAAACACAAACATGAAATCCTTCACCCGGTTTGTCGCGCTATCCTCCAATTGGCTTTTAGACCTTTGCAGTATGGATGTTTTTTCCTCCTTTGTTAGGTTTACTCCCTTAACTTCGAAGTGGTTTTTGTAAAGATATGGTCCTTCGGGAGCATGGCGGATGATGGTGCATGACCCCAGGGCCAGCAGGAATGCCCATGTGAAAAGCAAGATCAATCGGTGTTTGCTTAAACCAATGGCTGGGCGCTTCTTAAAAAATAAGTCGATGTTGAACAAATCCACGATCAAATATATTCAAAGTTTACAGCAGAAAAAATTCAGGGATGAGCATGGTTGCTTTGTGGCTGAAGGCCCAAAATTGGTGCTCGAACTGATAGATGGCAGAAGTTTTGAATGCGAGGCCGTCTTTGCCCTGCCGGCATGGATTCAATCCAATCATGACCGTTTTCGTGAGTTACCCGCAACGAGCCTTCATGAAATACAAAAGCATGAACTAGACAGGATCGCTGCTTATGCCAGTCCAAACGAGGTAGTAGCCGTATTCAGAAAAAAAACGGAAACACCCCCGGTTCCCTGCCAGGGGCTCTGCCTCTTGCTCGACGATATCCGGGATCCGGGGAACCTCGGAACCATCATCCGGTCGGCCGACTGGTTTGGGGTCAATCAAATCATTTGCTCCGAACAAACTGTAGACATGTACAACCCCAAAGTGGTGCAAAGTACCATGGCCAGCCTGGGCAGGGTTAACCTGTATTACACGGATTTGCTTCATTGGATAGGGCAAAACCCAGGTTGCCAGGTTTTAGCCGCCACCCTCGATGGCACGGCCCCGGAAGATATTCCCAAATCAGATCCAACGGCGCTGATTATAGGTAATGAGTCGGCTGGCGTGCGTGAGGCCTTGATCAATGCTTCGCAAGGTAAAGTGACCATCCCAAGGTTAGGAATGGCCGAGTCGCTGAATGCCGCCACTGCAGCAGCGGTACTGTTATATGCGTTTACCGTTGGCCGTTAGTTTACCTGAACTGTATCGCTTTCACCGTATTCACTTTTCGAATGAGCAGGGTGGGGATGATCAGGGTTGCCATGCAAATCAGCAATGTGCCGCCCATTAAGAACAATACCTGCCATCCGTTGATCAGGACCTGTGCTTCCCTGATGAAATAAGCTTCCTCATTTAACCGGATAAACCCGGTTTGTTGCTGTAAAAGGCAAATGCCCAGCCCGATAGCGGTGCCAATCAGGATGCCTGCCAGCGCGATGAATCCCGTATTGAATAAAAATACCTGTTGTATATCCCAGTTGCTTGCGCCCAATGCTTTCATGACACCGGTCATGCGTGTGCGTTCCAGTACCAGTATGATCAGGCAGGTAATCAGGTTCACGGCGGCGATGATGATCATGATGGATAAAAGGATATTTTTTATCTGTCCCTGCAGGTTCAGCCAGTCGAAAATATTGGGATAAATTTCGCGTATGCTTTTGCTGTACCAGCTTTGGGGGAGTTCCCTGTATATTTTTCGGCTAATCGTATCCGTTAGTTTGTAATCTTTCAGGAATACCTCGTACCCTCCAATTTGGTTCGGGTCCCAGTTGTTCAATCTCCTGATCATGGCCATATCGGCCAGCGCGAAATTCTTATCGTATTCGTCGATGCCTGTTTTATATATGCCTGCAACGGTTAAACGCCGGGCCGATTTGCTGCCATCCTGCCTGAAGAAGAATACAAGCATACTGTCGCCGGTTCTGATATCCAGCCGGTTCGCCGTATACTGTGAAATATTGATCTCACGGCTGTAACCGCTGTCTGCCACGCGCAACCATCGCCCTTCCATCAGGAACTGCGACATCCTTTCGGGATGAAACCCATGATCGATCCCTTTCAGTAATACGCTTTCAATGCCTGTCTTGTATTTTAAAATGGCAGACCTTGTGGCAAATCGCTCCACGAATGCCGCTTCAGGAAGGCTGGCCAGGTATTTTTCAACGGTGTCATTTCTGAGGATGGGGTATTCTTCCGCGATGCTGCCGCGCTGCTCCATGTCTTGCTGCACCCGTACATGTCCCCAAAAACTGAACACTTTGCGTCCGACTGCTTCCTGGAAGCCGTTCACAAAGCTCAATGCCACAATCATAACCGCAACACTCAAAGCTGTTGCGCCAATGGCCAACCGGATGATGAAACGGGAAAATCGCTGATGCCCTCTTGAGGCAAGGCGCCGCGCTATAAAGAAGGATACATTCAATAGGTCAATTTTTGTTACCTTTCAAAAGTAAATCAATTCATCAATTCATGTTACGCCTGCGCATTCCTATTCTTTTATGCATGTTCTTAACCGCAGCCCGGGTATCAAATTTGCACGCGCAACTGGTGGAGCAGGTGTACCAGCCTTATATCCATACAGCGCAGCTTTATGCATATGGTAACCAACAGGGCCTCCCGGTGTACACACTCAACAGCAGCGACAGGCTGCAACTGGCTTTTGATGACCTTGATGGTAATATCAAAGCGTATTATTATACCTATGTGTTATGCGATTATAACTGGCAGCCCGTTAACCTGAGCCAGTTTGATTATATGAAAGGTTTTACGCAAAACCGCATCACCACTTACCGGTATTCTTCCATTGCTTTTACACGGTACACACATTATCGCGCCGAATTGCCACAGGCGAATTCCGTACCCACCCGTTCAGGCAATTACCTGCTGAAAGTTTACCTCGACGGAGATACATCCAAACTGGTATTCACCAAGCAAATGCTCGTCCTTGATCCAAAAGCATCTGTCACTGCCCAGGTGGTGCAACCGTTCACGCCCACACTGTTCAGCACACACCAAAAACTTCGTTTTTCAGCCAATATCAAAAACATCAATAGCTTCAGCGCGGCACAACAGGTGAAAGTGGTGATCCTGCAAAACAACCGTTGGGATATGTCGCTGCGCGATATCCCTCCCACATTTGTGCGGGGCAATACGCTTGAGTTTAACTCGGAAAACATTGGCATCTTCCCCGGGGGCAAGGAATGGCGGTGGCTCGACCTCCGAAGTTTCAGGCTGCAGAGCGACAGGGTTGACAGCGCGAAGTACACACAAAAAGATACTAAGATTTACCTCAGGACGGATATTGACCGATCCGGCCAGCGCTATGTTTATTTCCCTGATTACAATGGCATGTACAATATTGTTACGTATGAAAGCATTAACCCCGACTGGCAGGGCGATTACGCGACCGTTTTGTTCAATTTCGCACGGCAGGACGGATTGCCATACCCCGATAAGGATATTTACCTGCTGGGTCAATTCACCGGTTACCGGCTGAGTGATGAATGGAAAATGAAGTATAACCTCGAAGAGCAGAAATACCAGTGTACCGCGTTCATGAAACAGGGATACTACAATTATACTTATGTGGCGGTAGATAAAAATAACCCCGAAAACAAGCAGGAACTGGAGGGTAATTACTGGGAAACGGAAAACTCATATACTGTTTTGATTTACTATAAATCATTTACCGACAGAAGCGACCAGTTAATCGGCATCTCCAGCATCAACTCCCGTACAGATAAACCCGGATTCAGCTTTTAATCCTGTTTTTTCAGATCAACGGTAAAAATTTGAACTCAAGGCCGTATCTTTGCGCCGGCAAGTCTTATACGACCAGCTCCTGTTGAACTCCCCCAGGACCGGAAGGTAGCAAGGGTAGATGGTTGAGCGGTGCGATGTAAGTAACTTGCCATTTTTTGTTTCCGGCCACTATGATCATTCATGCGCAGGCATTATCTTTGGGCCGCTGAAACCTGTTCAGCCAATCATCAAATACACTCAACATGAAATTTTTTATCGACACGGCCAACCTGGCACAAATCAAAGAAGCCAACGACCTGGGTATCCTGGATGGGGTAACCACCAATCCTTCCCTGATGGCCAAGGAAGGCGTTAAGGGTAACGACGCGGTGATGCAGCATTATAAAACCATTTGTGAAATGGTTGACGGTGATATCAGCGCGGAAGTGATCTCCACCGATTTCGAAAATATCATCGCCGAAGGTAAAAAGCTGGCGGCCATACATAAGAATATCGTGGTGAAAGTGCCGATGATCAAGGATGGCATTAAGGCCATCAAATGGTTTTCGGATAATGGCATCCGAACCAATTGCACATTGGTGTTTTCAGCAGGTCAAGCCATCCTGGCCGCGAAAGCAGGCGCCACCTATATGTCTCCATTTATTGGCCGCATTGATGACAGCGGTTGGGACGGAATGGAACTGATCCACCAGATCCGCCAGATCTACAGCATCCAGGGTTTCAAAACGGAAATCCTCGCCGCGTCTATCCGTAACCCGAACCATATCATCAAATGCGCTGAGGCTGGCGCGGATGTATGCACCTGCCCGCTCGATTCCATCCTCGGATTGCTGAAACATCCTTTAACGGATATCGGCCTTGCCAAATTCCTGGAAGACGCCCAGAAATTCGCTTAATCGTAACCGTTATATATAAACGAAAAATAACAAACCGGCACATGCCGGTTTTTTTTGTCCGAATTAGTTCCCGGAACGTTTTTGTTTCCGTGATGGGGGCTGTCGGAGGATGTCTTCCGCTGTTGGCAGCTGAGCCGGATCGGGCGCTTTTTTAACATAGATATCGAATTCTTTGACGATGGCGCTTCCCTTCAGCGCTACCCGTATGCTGACTTTATCTCCGATGAAATTTTTGTCGATGTACAGGTTGTTGCCAAAAAATTGTCCCGCGCTGCTGGAGAAAACCAGGTGCGTGGTATCCAGGGGCAGGTATCTGCCATTGGGGAAGAGCCCGTCGATATTGATGTAGTTATGTGTTCCTTTTTTCAGGCTGTCGGTATACAGGTGCACAAAAATGCTATCCGGTTGCTGCGCCAGGACATTAGTTCCCGAAAACCATAAAAGCATGACTGTATAAATGATTCGCATGTCTGTAAACTGATATAAAGCTACATGATCACACGTTAAGGGCATCTTAATGTATATCTCCCGGATGATTAATTTGATATGCCCACCCGTTGATGGAGGTATTCATTTTTTTGCAGTTCCTGTAACATACATAAGGCCAGGTCGCCGGAAAAAACCCGGTTTTTATCGGGCGTAGGCGCTGTATGGGCTGAAGTTAGAAAATGTCCTGTCGGGTCGCCGTCAATGATATCGGGTGAGCAGATAAAGGTCCAGTCGAGCCCGGAATCAGTCAGTTGCTGCAATGCTTTCAGGTGTTCCCGGCTTACGGGAAGAAAGATTTCCGGGAATTCCGGGTCGTCCATCAGCATTTGTCCTTCCGGGCCATCCAATTGCCCTTTGCCGCCCAGGGCTATGATCCGCTTAACCTTATTTTTTTGCATGGCCGCGATGATGTATTTCATCCCCAGCGACCGGGCTTTATCGGTGCCATCAAAGGAGCCGCCTATCACCGACAATACGGCATCGGAACCTTCAACGGCATCTTTCACAAGGTCTTCATCAAACAATCCTCCCTGGCAAAGCTCCAGTTTGTCGTCATCCTGAAACCCTGCATTGTAGATGTTCCTTCCGTATGCTTTTACCTGGTGGCCCTGGTAAAGGGCAAGCCTGACGAGTTGCCGGCCTACCTGCCCGGTTGCTCCAAATATACTGATGCGCATCTGTGTTTTTTTTAAGGGTATTTATTTTCTGATATCGGCATAGGCTTCGGGGTTCCTGTCCATCATCATTTTGGCAAAGGGGCATAGCGGTAAGACCTTCCACTCACGGCTACGGGCATACGAAGTTGCCGCGTCGAGTAATTTATTCCCGATTTTTTGGCCCTTGAGTTTTTCATCCACTTCCGTATGGTCGATGATCATTAAATCGGGGGAGAGGGAATAGGTCATCTGCGCGAGCACTTCAAAACCTTCTTTGATATAAAAGGATCCTCGGTGGTCTTGTTCCGTATGCTGTATGTCCATAACCTGATCTTTTCATCAATTTACATAAATTAGTCCAATCCCGTGAAATGGGGCCATATTTGCTATTCATTAAATCGCTATGCCATCCCGGATACTGGTTTTTGATAATTACGATTCCTTCACCTATAACCTTGTGCACATGGTGGAGCATATCCTGCACACGCGTGTGGATGTGGTACTCAATGACCAATGCCGCCTTGAAGATTTAACAGGGTACGATAAAATTATCCTATCACCCGGACCCGGCATCCCTTCAGAAGCCGGCAAGCTCCTTCCCCTGATCAGGGCTTATGCCGGGAAGGTGCCCATGTTGGGTGTTTGCTTAGGCCAGCAGGCCATGGCTGAAGCTTTTGGCGGAACTTTACTGAACCTTGAAGAGGTGTACCATGGGGTTGCCACAAAGGTTTTGGTAACTGACCCCGACTGGTACCTGTATCGCGGCCTTGGCCCTGAATTTAGTGCAGGCCGCTACCACAGTTGGGTGGTATCACCCGGAGATTTGCCAGCCTGCTTCAGGGTTACGGGCGTGGATGAAAAAGGCATGATTATGTCGATACAGCACCGTGAGTTTGACATCTGCGGCCTGCAGTTCCACCCGGAAAGCGTGCTGACGCCTTCCGGTGCGCTGATCCTGCGCAACTGGCTGGGCATGCCCGAACAGAACTGTTAAATTCAATGGCCGGTTAGGAAAACCAATCGAAAGGGATTAATTTGCATGCATCTTAAAGCGTTTTATTTCATGAAGAAGTACCTCTTATTCATCACTTTATTGCCTATCGGCCTGTTTGCCCAGGTACAACAGAAAACACAAAAAAGCAAAAAGAATCAACAGTCTGCCCCGGTCACTTCCGATGCTTATACGATTACTGGTGAGATGACCGGTTATGCCGACGGTACCGTGGTTGACCTGATGAATGCGAGTAGTGGGATGCCGGAAGCTACCACAACCATCAGCAATGGAAAATTTGTGCTAAATGGCAAACAGGAATATCCTGATTTAAAGCTTATTGCTTTTAATAAAACCGCTCCTTATATCAGTATTTTTCTTGAGAATGCGCGGGTAAATGTAAAAGCTTCAAAGGATGCTTTAGATAAGGCTGTCATCACAGGTTCTGCCAGCCATGACGATTTTGTAGCTTATACCAATCTCGCGAAACCATATGAAAAAATATTCAACGGCGAAATGCAGGCCGATGAAGCAACCGTGAAAAAAGTGGCCGCCAGTATGGAAAATTTCGCCCGCCAAAGGCCCAATTCACATATCTCACTCATTGCAATATTCCGCAACCACCAGTTAACATCGAATGCGGAACAAATGGAGGAATTGTTTAAGAATTTGAACCCCGATGTGCGCTTATCGCCCATGGGCAATTACATCGCGCAACAAATTGATGAAGCCAAACGCAATCCCATTGGTAAACCATTAGCTGATTTCGTACAGGCCGACACTTCCGGAAATGCATTCAGCTTATCGTCACTAAAGGGGAAATATGTATTGGTTGATTTCTGGGCCAGTTGGTGTGGTCCCTGCCGCCAGGAAAACCCCAATGTAGTGAGCGCTTATCAAAAATACAAAGACAAAAACTTCACTGTGTTGGGTGTCTCTCTCGATAAAGCCAAACAGCCATGGATAGACGCCATTAAGGCCGATAACCTTACCTGGCCACATGTCAGCGACCTCAAAGGATGGCAAAACGCGGTTGCGCTGCAGTTCCAGATCAGCAGCATCCCGCAGAATTTCCTCATCGATCCGAATGGCATCGTGATTGGAAAAAATTTGAGGGGCGCGGCATTGGAAAGCAAACTCGCCAGCCTGATTAAATAATTATTTTACTTATCGGGATTGCAATTGTGGGGATTCGTCTCTATAGCCCCCATGACCCAGGCTGTTACAGACATGCATACGGCAGGTCAATGCTGTAATTTTCTTTTATACAATTGTACGGTGTTTTCGAGGCCAAGATAAATGGCATCACAGATCAGCGCGTGCCCGATTGAGACTTCGAGCAATCCGGGAATATTTGCCGCAAAATACGCCAGGTTGTGCAGGTCGAGATCGTGTCCTGCATTCAGCCCTATACCCAATTCCCTGGCTTTTTTCGCAGCGATGATATATGGGGCGATGGCGTCTTCTTTTCTGCCTTCGGCATAACCTTTCGCATAGGCTTCCGTATAAAGTTCAACCCGGTCGGTGCCCGTAGTTTTGGCCGCTTCCACCATCTCCGGTATGGGATCAACAAAAATGGAAACCCTTATGCCGGCTTGTTTAAAGGTCGCGATGATTTCCTTCAGGTATTCCTGGTGTGTGACGGTATCCCATCCATGGTTGCTCGTGAGTTGACCTTTGGCATCGGGTACCAGCGTTACTTGGGTTGGGCGGTTATCGAGTACCAATTGTACAAATGCCTCTTCGGTGGGGTTACCTTCGATATTCAGTTCCGTTTGTACAATGTTTTTCAGGGCATACACATCATCATACCTGATATGCCTTTGATCAGGCCGGGGGTGCACCGTAATGCCATCCGCTCCAAAGCGTTCAATGTCTTTAGCGGCTTTGAGGATATCGGGGTTATTGCCGCCCCTTGCGTTGCGCAGGGTGGCCAGTTTATTGATGTTGACGGAAAGTTTTGTCATGCCGGTTGATTGAACCTGCAAGATACAAACAACTAAAGGCAATGCATTAGAAGCGCATCAGTGTGCGTAGTTTGCCCCACAGTTCATTGTCGAAACTGGATACGGCGAGTTGCACATTACCCGCGGAATCACCCATGCGGATGACCACCAGTTTTTTGGAAGGGACTACATAAATTTTCTGGTCGTTCTTGCCTAATGCCGCGTATGTGTCTGCCGGCGCGTTGGGGATCAATGATCCATTCAAACTGAGTTGGATTGTCGGCAACATATAACTGGGCTTGCCATTGAGCCAGGTAAGGTAACCGTACGACGGGTTGATGTTCTGCGAGCTGTTGATTTGCGTGAGGTGATAGGCTGTGTCTGTCAGAATGCGCGTTTGGTCCCATTTCCCTTTGTTAAGCAGGAGCAGGCCAAACCTTGCCATGCTTCTGGGTGTGCTGTAATATACATTGTTGTAACCAGTGCGCAGCCAGAGGCCGTTCATGCCGGTGCGGTTGCGGATTTTTTGCTGGAAGTACGCGTTATAAGTGAGGCCCGAAGCGGATTCCACCACTTTGTCGAGCAGGGTGTACGGCGCGTTATGATAGGCCCAGCGGTTGCCTGGCGCGGCTTTGTATGTAAGGCAGGAGGGAAGGGTGCAATCGGTATCGCCTGTACCATCATCCAATCCTGTGGTCATGCTGAGCTGGTGTACGATGCGGATCTGCTCTTCCTGCGCGGCGGATAAGGAGGTCCAGCCCCTTCCTAAAAAGTCGCTGCTCGGTTGTTGAATCGATAGCAGTCCTTCGCTTTGCGCGATACCCACCAGCATGGCTGTCATGGTTTTACCCGCGGATGCCCAATACCAGTTGCTGTCTGCCGTGAAATTGCCAAAATATTTCTCCAATACAATGCGGCCGTTTTGCAGTACGATAAATGCTTTGGTATTTTTTAACTGCAGGTAGTCGTACACGTTAGTGATCTGGCTGGTATCCCAGCCAAGGGCTGATGCCTGTGTGGTTTCCCAACTGTTTCCTGTAAGGGGCGGAAAATACATGGGCTGCGCGCTCGTGGTATCCGGGTTGGGGATCGTTGGGTTATTCGGGTTGGATGCTGAGGGGTCATTTTCCTTTGAACAGGAAACCAGGATCGTAACGGCCAGGGCCAGTATGGATAAAAAGCGCATAGAAACAATTATGGTTAACGCATTAGACTTATAAAAAACCGGAAGGTTTAACCCGGGATTTTCTTTTTTCCTGTTTTTTCATCCCCTGATTGCCTGCCGATCAGGTTCCGGATCACTACGGATGCGGCCACAGCGCCAAAGGTAGCCGGCAGGTAGGAGATGGTGCCGTAAGCAGATTTTTTAAATGGGCTGCCGTTTGTCATCATCAGGCTTTCCTTGATGGGGAATTCGGGTGAAAAAACCACTTTGATCCCTTTCATGATGCCCTGTTTGCGCAGTGTTTTCCGGATCTGTTGGGCGAATGGGCAGTTATAAGTTTTTGAAATGTCAACCACGCGGAGCCTTGTCGGGTCAAGTTTGGCGCCGGCGCCCATGCTGCTGACCAACGGTATTTTTTTGTGATAAGCGATTTTCAGGAATGTGAGTTTGGGTGTGATGCTGTCGATGGCATCAATGATGTAATCGGGCCTGCTTTCCAGGATTTCTTCCACCATGTTTGGGTTTATGAATGCTTTGATGACGGTCAGGTCGAGTTCGGGATTGATGGCCATCAGCCTGTCGCGCATAATCTCAGCTTTTGATTCACCGTGATTGGTTGCCAGTGCCGGAAGTTGCCTGTTCCGGTTGCTGGGGTCAACCACATCGCCATCAACAATCGTCATGCGGCCGATGCCGCTGCGGCAGATGAATTCAGCGGCGTATGAACCAACGCCACCCATGCCCACCACGAGTACATGTTTTGTCGTGAGGTTTATGACCGCGTCTTCACCTATCAATAAACTGGTTCTGGAAAGCCAGGAAATATCTGTCATGGTACAACTAAGCTATGTTTATGCCGAATACGGATGTTGTATTCTGCCGGATTTGCGAAATTACATCATCAACGCTCATCCCGAGTGTTTCCGCGGCCAGTTGGTATACAACTGCGATGGGGGTTTCGGCATCATCTGTTTCCAGGAAAATCCGGTTTAATGGTACAGCCCGTAAGCTTTCCCGCACATGGTTTAGTTGCAAGGCTGATCCGAAACTGAGGTAATGCCCATGCCCGATGATTTGTTTGGCAATGCTTACGTTGCGGTTAAACCCGTGAAAGATGCAGGCTGTTTTGATATTGTATGCCTTTAGCATTTTTAAGATATCATCATACGCGCGCACACAATGAATGATCAATGGTTTCCGGGTTTCGTGTACCCATGACAGTTGGGCGGCGAACGCGTCAACCTGCAACGCCCAATCGGTTTTGCAAAGCTTATCCAGCCCGGCTTCTCCTATGGCCAATACGTTGGGCGCTGTACTGTATTTTTTGAGTTGGTCCAGGCCGGCCTTCCAGGTACCCGGGTCAATATTCCAGGGGTGAAGCCCCATGGAGAGGGGGCTCCCGGTTGCAGCATGGTCAAAATTTCGGTAGATATTACGGATCGACCATTCGCCTGCATGCCTGGGATTATGTGTATGTATATTGATGAACATAAATGGGATACCGGTTACGAAAAAGCCCGCTTAAAGATAAGCGGGCTTTTGGTAATATGATTTGTGCCGATTAATAACGGTACATATCTGTTTTGTAAGGGCCGGCAACCGGGATGCCCAGGTATTCAGACTGAGCCGGGGTGAGCACATCGAGCACCACACCGATTTTCGCGAGGTGGAGGCGGGCTACTTTTTCATCCAGGTGTTTAGGCAGCACATACACTTTATTTTCGTATTGACCGCTGTTGGTCCAGAGTTCAATTTGTGCCAATGTTTGGTTGGTGAATGAGTTACTCATCACAAAACTTGGGTGGCCTGTTGCGCAACCCAGGTTAACCAGGCGGCCTTCAGCGAGCACGATCAGGTCTTTGCCATCAATAGTGTACAGGTCAACCTGTGGTTTGATGGTGTTCTTCGTGTGCCCGTAATTGTTATTCAACCATTCCATATCGATTTCGATATCGAAGTGGCCGATATTGCAGACAATCGCTTTATCCTTCATCAGTTTGAAGTGTTCTGCAGTGATCAGGTCGCGGCAACCGGAAGCGGTAACGATGATATCGGCTTCTTTCACCGCATCGATCATGTGCTTCACTTCGAAACCATCCATAGCTGCCTGGAGGGCGCAGATCGGATCGATTTCGGTAACAATTACGCGGGCGCCGGCACCACGGAGGCTTTCCGCTGAACCTTTACCCACATCGCCATAACCACCCACAACGGCCACTTTACCGGCCATCATCACGTCGGTTGCGCGGCGGATAGCGTCCACCAGGCTTTCTTTACAACCGTATTTATTATCGAATTTCGATTTTGTAACGGAGTCGTTTACATTGATCGCGGGAATGGGCAGTGTGCCATTGGCCATGCGCTCGTATAAGCGGTGAACGCCGGTTGTGGTTTCTTCACTCAATCCTTTAATGTTGGCGATCAGTTCAGGGTATTTATCAAATACCATATTGGTAAGGTCGCCACCGTCATCCAGGATCATGTTCAGTGGTTTGTCGGCGCTGCCGAAAAACAGTGTTTGCTCAATGCACCAGTCGGCTTCTTCGAGGGTTTGTCCTTTCCAGGCATATACACCGATACCGGCGGCTGCAATGGCGGCAGCGGCATGGTCTTGTGTAGAGAAGATGTTGCAACTGCTCCACTTAACCTCGGCGCCCAGGGCTACCAGGGTTTCGATTAATACCGCGGTTTGGATGGTCATGTGCAGGCAACCGGCGATGCGTGCGCCTTTGAGGGGCTGCTTTCCGGCATATTCTTCACGGATCGCCATCAGGCCGGGCATTTCAGCTTCGGCCAGGCGAATTTCTTTACGGCCCCATTCGGCGAGGGAGATATCAGCTACTTTGTAGGCAAGGTTGAAGTCGATGCCTTTTTGTGCGATGGTAGACATATAATTGGTGAGTTTTAGGATGTAAAATTAGGATTTGCAGGATAATATCCTATGTTAAATTATAAAAACAGGATAAAATAAAAGATTTAATTAAATTTACAGGATAAAATATAATATTATGGCCATTTACCAGGATAAAAAAGAAAAACCGGCTGAGGCTCTGCCTGAATTGGACGATATCGACTTGTCGATCTTGCGTTTATTGCAGGAAAACGCCCGAATAACCGTGAAAGAGATATCCGAGCGGGTACACCTCAGCACCACGCCGGTGCATGAGCGGATCAAGCGGCTGGAGCAGCGGGGTGTGATCAGGCAATATGCCACATTGCTGGATCATGCAAAGTTGCGGAAAGGGTTGAAAGTGATTTGTTATGTATCGTTGAAAGAGCATAATAAAAAAGCAGGCATGGCATTTATAAAATCCATACAGGAATTACCCGAAGTGCTGGAGTGTTACAATATTTCGGGCTCATTCGACTTTATGCTGAAAGTGATCAGCCGTGATATGGATGATTACTATCATTTCCATGTGAATAAACTCAGCCAGATTGAAAATGTGGGGAACCTGCAGAGTGTTTTTGTGATGGGTGTCATTAAGGAAACGCATAAGGTTTTATAAGGCATCCAACATCATCTTACACATCTTTCCGCATCACATAATCATTCATCCAATACCCGTTACCGATATCAATATCTTCTTCCCGTTCAACCCTGAAGCCGAGGCGTTCATAAAAAAGCTTCGCGGGGTTGAAGCGGTTTACATTGCATTCAATGGCGGTTGCGGATGAGGCTTTTATGATTTGGAATAAGCCGTCCATGAGTTTTTTGCCTCCCCCTTTGCCTTGTTCGGAAGGGAGGACGTACAATTTATGCAGCCTGAAAAGTCCATGGGGCCCGCCGGCTTTGGGGGAAAATGACGCGAAGCCGACAGGTTGTCCATCCCTGTAAAGAATTAAGAAACGGTGCAACTGAGCTTGCATTTGATGCAGGAGGGAAGGTTCGCTGTAAAAGAGCTTGAGCATGTAACTGATTTGCTCATCAGAAAGAATGTTGCCATAGGCGGATGGCCAGGTGTCGTAAGCTAATTGCCGGATGATGCCCGCGTCGGATACAGACGCTTCCCTTACTTCGTACATGCGTTACCGTAATTTAATAAACAGGTCTTCAGCGAACATTACCCTGTTTTGATCATCTTTTACAATGATGTCGAAGAAGTGAATGTATTCCGTGGGTTTACAATCTTCCTTGATTGATTTTATCCAAATGGGTGGCAGCGGGGTTTCAGTAAACCGGCCAGACGCGAAGGTGTACGTGGGGGATATTTTCCCGGTTTTTTCATTTTCCGTAACACCCAATCTCCGATAAATGACCTGGTAGGAACTGATCCTGTATTTTTTATTGGCTGAATCGGTGACAACCAGCGGGAAATCAGCAATGCGTTTCATTTCCAGGTAACTGATAGACGTGGAATCCTTGTATTTGTGCATCGATGTATGGAGTACAGGTGCTTTGAAGGGCTTTACGGGGGTCACCTGCGCGAATGCGCCCAGGGCCAGCAGGCAGGTTCCGAATAGTATAATGAACCGTTTGCGAAAGTTCATGTGGATTGGGTTTGGTACGAAACTACAAAAGAAAGGCTAATCCATTTTTGAATTAACGCTTTCTTTTGTATCCGCTTGAGCGGGGCCTTACAAGATGGCTAGGCTTTCCTCTATCACTTTGATCTTGGTTTCCGCGTCTGATTTTTTCTTTTGCTCGAGCGCCACTACTTCAGGCTTGGCATTGGCCATGAATTTTTCGTTGCCCAGTTTCTTTTCTATTGACAACAGGAAACCTTTAAGGTGTGCCAGTTCTTTTTCCAGTGATTCTTTCTGGCTGCCGCTGTCGATGGGTTGTTCAGATACAATATAAAAACTGTCTTTGCCAATCACCGTATTATATGAACCGGCTACGGCTTCCTCGCAGAAGCTGATCTCTTCCGCGTTCACCTGCCTGTACAGTATGGAGGATATAGAACCATAAGGTTCACGGTCTTTTGTTTGAATAAAGAGTTTGATGCTTTCCCTTGGTTTGATCTGCTGGCGGTTACGCACATCCCGGATACCGCTGATCAGGTCTTGCAGCAACCTGCCTTGCAGAATGATGGAAGGATTAGGCGCAGACGAAGTTTTCACCTGGCGTACACAGAGGTCTTTATTCCTGTTTTCCAGGTGCTGGTAAATTTCTTCCGTGATAAATGGCATGAAGGGGTGCAGCATTTCCATCAGTTCTGTGAAATAATCGATGGTGCTTTGGTATGTATGCGCATCCATGGGCTGCTCCATACCAGGTTTAACCCATTCGAGGTACCAACTGCAGAAGTCGTCCCAGATCAATGAGTACAGGGTTTTCAGGGCTTCGCTGAGCCTGAATTGGTCCATCATCTGGTTGATCTCGATCCTGGCTTCATCCAGCCTGTTCCTGAACCAGCGAAGCGCGAACCCGTTTTGTTTATTTTCATAATTCGCGTCTAATTTCGATTCCCAGAGTTTGACCAGTTTGAGGGCGTTCCACATTTTATTGTTGAAGTTGCGCCCTTGTTCCAGTGCGGCTTCATCAAATAAAATATCGTTTCCGGCAGGCGATGCGATCATGATGCCAAAGCGCACGGCATCGGTCCCGTACTGGTCAATCAATGCCAGCAGGTCGGGCGAATTGCCCAGGCTTTTGCTCATTTTGCGGCCGAGCTTATCGCGAACTATACCTGTGAAATATACGGTCTCAAAAGGTTTCGCATCCATGTATTCATATCCTGCCATAATCATGCGCGCCACCCAGAAGAAGATGATTTCCGGCGCGGTTACAAGTGTGTTGGTAGGATAGTAGTATTTGATTTCCGCATTGCCCGGATTGGAATACCCTTTGAACACTTCGAAAGGCCATAGCCAACTGCTGAACCATGTGTCGAGACAATCCTCGTCTTGCTTCAATGCAGTCGCGGGTTTGCCAAATTGTGTTTCATACAATTGCATTGCCTCTTTTTCTGTTGCCGC
Organism: Chitinophagaceae bacterium UBA2375; assembly: GCA_002343985.1. Lineage (GTDB taxonomy): Bacteria > Bacteroidota > Bacteroidia > Chitinophagales > Chitinophagaceae > Ferruginibacter. The sequence continues at coordinate 144,397 of DDTB01000032.1, forward strand.
TACAACCACCTGGCCATCGGCATCATACCATGCCGGGATGCGGTGGCCCCACCAGAGCTGGCGGCTGATGCACCAGTCTTTGATATTTTCCATCCAGTGCCTGTAAAGGTTGCGGAACTTGGGCGGATAGAATTTGATTTCCTCTTCCATGACCGCGCGAAGGGCCGGGCTGGCCAGTTCTTTCATGCTGACCCACCATTGCAGGCTGAGCCTGGGTTCTACTACCGTATCGGTACGTTCACTGAAACCAACTTCGCTGGTATAATCTTCCTTTTTCACGAGGAAGCCTTTTTCTTCCAGCTCTATGGCAATTTTTTTACGAGCATCAAACCTGTCGAGACCTACATAAATCTGCGCGTCGGTACTGAGTGTTCCATCATCGTTCAATACATCAATCACTTCCAGTCCGTGCTTTCCACCAAGCTGGTAGTCGTTGATATCATGCGCGGGTGTTACTTTCAGCGCGCCCGTCCCAAATTCCATGGTCACATATTCATCGGTGATGATGGGAATCGACCGGTTGATCAAAGGAATGATGGCCCTTTTTCCATGGAGGTGTTTGTATCGTTCATCATCCGGGTGTACGCAAATAGCTGTGTCGCCCATGATGGTTTCCGGCCTTACGGTGGCAATAACGATGGTATCTGCACTGCCTTCAATGGCATAACGGATATGATACAGTTGCTGGCGCGTTTCCTTGCGGATCACTTCTTCATCGCTTAATGCGGTCTGCGCTTTCACATCCCAGTTGATCATGCGTTTGCCGCGATAGATAATTCCTTTTTTGTGCAGGGCGATAAAGACGTTGATGACAGAATCATAATAATCTTTGTCCATGGTGAAAGCCGTGCGGTCCCAATCGAGGCTGCAGCCGAGTTTTTTCAACTGCTGCAAAATGATGCCACCGTATTTTTCTTTCCATTCCCATGCGTAGGACAAGAATTCTTCCCTGGTCAGGGATGATTTGGCGATGCCTTTTTCGCGGAGCATGGCCACCACTTTGGCTTCGGTGGCAATGGAAGCATGGTCGGTGCCGGGTACCCAGCAGGCATTTTTACCCTGCATGCGGGCGCGCCTGATGAGGATGTCCTGGATGCTGTTGTTGAGGCAATGCCCCATGTGCAGTACGCCCGTAACATTTGGCGGGGGCATGACGATGGTGTAGGGCTCGCGGCCGTCGGGTAAACTTGTAAAGTATCCTTTCTCCAGCCAATGCTGGTACCATTTATGATCTATCTGTTGCGGTTCAAAATTCTTTGATAATTCCATAATGCGATGGCTTCTTTTCGAGTGTGCAAATGTACGAAAAGCCGGGTGCCAACTGAAGGAATCGCCGGAATGATTCCACTTAGGTTCAACAAGTTTTTTGTTCACTAAATAAATTAGTAATTTCGGTGCCTCATACGGGATATGTACGCCATAGTTGATATAGAAACCACCGGGGGCCACGCTTCATCGCATGGCATCACTGAAATCGCGATCCTGGTGCATGACGGCAACCGGTTGGTGCAGTCCTTTCATTCGCTGGTTAACCCTGGTAAGGAAATCCCTTTGTATATCACGGCGCTGACAGGCATAGATTCGAAGATGCTTCGGGATGCGCCATATTTTGAAGATATCGCCGCGGAAGTTGCGGATATGCTTGACCGTAAGGTTTTCGTGGCGCATAATGTCAACTTTGATTATTCCTTTATCCGGCAACATTTGAAACATGCCGGCTTCAGTTTCGAAGAGAAGAAACTTTGTACGGTACGTTTAAGCAGAAAGGTTTTTCCCGGCCTCCCTTCATATAGCCTGGGCAACCTCTGCCGCGAGTTGGGAATATCCATAGAGCAAAGGCACCGTGCGGGCGGGGATGCCAAAGCCACGCTGGAACTTTTTGAACAACTGCTCCGGAATGGCGCGGGCGTGCATATTGACCAGATGCTGAAGCGGAATTCATCGGAACAGTGGTTGCCGCTTTACCTCGATAAATCAGTGATTGATCAACTGCCTGATGCGCCCGGCGTTTATTATTTCCATGATCGTAAAGGGAAAGTGATTTATGTGGGCAAGGCCGTAAACATCAGCAAAAGGGTCCGCAGCCATTTTACGCATAATGATCCTGACCGTAAAAGGCAGCATCTGCTCAGGCAGGTAGCGGATATCCGTTTCCGTGTATGCGCGAATGAACTGGAAGCGCTGGTGTTGGAAAGCACGGAAATACGGAAGCTTTGGCCAAGGTTTAATGTAAGCCAGAAGCAGCCTGTACGCAGGTTCGGCTTATATCAATATGAGGATAACAGGGGTTACCGGCGGCTCGCGATTGATACGTATAAGAAAAATGTACCCGCGCTGTACCGGTTTAATTTGCTGCATGAGGGTTTGTTGTTGATGAACAGGTTGATTGAGCAGTATGACCTACATCCAAAGCTTTGCCATATTGATAAAAGGCCCATGGATGAGCAGGATTTGAGTTTCCTGGAAGAACCTGCCCGGTATAATAAAAAAGTGGGGGATGCGCTGTTGTCGCTTGAGTCTGATTTGCCTACGATGGCCATCATCGACGAAGGCCGCAATGCCGGCGAGCAGCTATGCCTGCTGATTGAACGGGGTAGTTTTTATGGAATGGGATATATCCCCGCGGATTTCCATGTTTCAGATCCGCAAAGCATCCGTGAACTCCTGGAACCTATGCCAGACAATGATTTTATCCGGAACAGCATTTACGCGTACGCGACGGAACATCCCGGTAAAGTCAGAAGATTTTAACCTGCCTTATTGTACCATTATTTTTTCAGTGTATAGGATACCGTCAACATCAATGACCTGCAGCCAGTATGTGCCGGCAGATAATACCTGCGAAGGTTTCAGTAATAATAACTGATCCGGTTGCTGAACCTGTGCCCGGTGACGGTAAATGGTTTGTCCTGATTCGTTATTAAGCCTGAATGTATAGTTTCCGGTTTTCGCGCCTGTGAACCTAAGTTGAATATTGTTATCAACTACCGGATTCGGGTAGACGCTGATGGCCGGGGTTTCTTTCAGTGGATCAACCACCGCGATGCGGCTGTATTGCGCGGATCCATCCAGGTTAACCGCGCGTACCCTGTAATAATTGAAGCCGGGTAGGGCATTTCCATCCAATAAATGATAGGTTGCCTGTCCTCCCTGGTTTTGAGCAGGGGCTTTTGTGCCAATGGGCTCAAACTGCCTGCCATCCGCACTTTTTTCAATTTGATACAGGCGTAAGCCGATCTCATTGTCCGTGTTCCAGGTAATGGTATTCACCGTTTTGCTTGTTCTTTGCGCGGCGATGCCGGTGAATTGAACAGGCACTACCACGGATGGTTTAAATACCAGGTAAAAGCGTCCGGGTGCCGCGGAGCCCGGTGTGGAATTGATGCTGATATCAATGAAACTGCTATCAGTCAGGCTTACACTATGGTATTGTTGCAAGTGGCTGTCTACCAAAAAAGCGGCCAGGTGTGCCGGCATGTGCATGGGCGCGAACCTGAACTGATAGTTTTGTGCGCGCAGGTTTTTCAAGTGAAAGAAAACCGTATCTGGTTCTTGCACATATTGACGGGCTTCGAGAGAGAGCAATGTGTCGTTTCGGGTGATGGAGAAATTTTCACCTGCATTGGGCAGCTTTTTGGCATCGTAGTGATTGATATTATTCCCAAGCCCGTCTTCAAAAACAATGATATTGCCATCCGCGATATTTCCCTGGTTAGTGAATAAACTGCAGAACATCAATTGGCGATGGGCGGGTACCTGGCTGTACGATGTTAAGGTTTGACGGTTTACGAGCCTGCTGCCTGGCGCTTTACAGTTTTCGGAAAATTTGATATTGCCGGCTGAGCCGTTGCTTTGTACTAAGACTGCCTGACCCGATTCAATGTATGGAGATGGTACGCCAGCCGGGTAGTAGGTGCTGGGGGAACCTGCGCTCGGTATATATCCGGCCAATGCGCTGATGGTTTGGTACCCGCCAAGTCCCCATGATCCGTTTAAGGAGGGGTCCCATGCATAAAAGAGGTTGCTGATGCCTGTGCTGATCTGGAAAATTTTGTCGAATTCAACACGCGATGCATAAGGGTTGCCAAAACTTTGAAAACGGTTTGCCTGCACCGGAACATCTGGCGGTGCATTAACCGGCGTGTGCAGGGTGCCTTTACTGCGCATATTGGTTTGGTTGGGTGTACCGTTGTAAGTGGTCACGGTCCTGTCGCCGCGTACAAAAAGCATATAGCCCAGGGGGAGTTGCAGGTTTTGCCCGGTGTTGGTGACGCCCGTCCAGTCACCGGTATTATCATTAAAATATTTAACGGAAGGGGCGAGGGTCGTTACATCAAATCCAGTACCTGTACCGGATATCCAGGTGCCGTAGCCTGTGGGTGCCAGCCCGTTTTCCTGCCATGATTGGAAAATGCTTTGTCCGTTGGTAGGTGTTGCTAAAAATTGCCAGGATTTAGGGTGCTGTCCCGGGCCTGTACCTGTGTGGATATGTCGTTCCACGGTTACATTTCCAATAATATGGCTGTTTACAAGGATGTCTACGTTTGCGGTTGCGGTATCGGAGGATTTCATGGTGAATGCCCTGTTATTGGCTGAACCATCGGCATCAAGCGTGGTGCTGCCTTCCACCATTAATGTATTGATAACATCCGCGGTACCCTCATTAATTTTTATGCCGGTGCCCCTAAACCCCAGGTTATGGAACTGGGTTGTTTGGCTGCCTGATAATGTGGTTGTATTTGAGCCATCAAAATATACGGTGCTCTGGCCTTTATGGAAATTACCATCATTGCGCATGCCGCCCTGGTCAATGACCAGGTTGATATTGCCATCCGCCACCACATGCGTACCCGCGCCGATATTGACCACTTGGGCAAAGCTTATTTGGCCTGAGCCACTAAATACGAATAATGCAATTGCAGAAGTCTGAATTATGGTCCTTGAATGTTTCATGTTTGTACAGGCTTACCTGCATGCATTATTTGCGCGGTGATTTTTTATTGCTGTTACCGGAAGCAGGGTGTTTTACTTCGATCTTTGGCGTCATGTCGTTGTCTTCTTGTGCAGCATTTGTTCCGGTGTTGTTTGGCTCTTCAATTGCCGGCGCGGTCATTACCTTTTTGTTTGGGTCAGGTGTCGGGATGATTTCCGGAATAACGGTTGGTTTTTCCAACTCAATCATCCGTGGGTCTGTGCTGGGGCCTTCGGGCCTGTTGTATTGCGCCGATCCTTCATGTGAAGCGGCCAGGCAAAAGGTGATGCTGATGATTAACCTGTATTTGAAAAGAATCTTTTTCATTTTCGTTTATGCGTAAGGGTTATTGAATGCCGAGTTTTTCCTTGATGGCCCGCAGGTCGTTTTGCAGGGCTTTGTTTTGCGACCGGAGTTCTTCGATTATTTTATTTTGCTGGTCAATTTGCTGTTGTTGTTCCTGGATGGCTTTTACAGCTACAGGGATAATATCGGAATAATAGATGCCAAGCCTGTCGTTGTCAGGGTTTAACGATTTGCCCTGGTCGTCGAGTTCATTTTCTTTTGAGGGGAGCCCGCCTTTTTGCACCACTTCTTTCAGTATGGGTTGTACCTCCTGGGCGATGAAACCGATTTTTTTGCCCCATTCCGGGTTTTTCTTCCAGGTGTACGACACCGGGCGGAGTTGCAAGAGTTCCCTCAATCCATAATTCAGCGTTTCGATATTTTCTTTCTCCCTGGCATCAGAGGTGTTGATGGCGCCATTTACAGCATAGACGGTTGACCACCGGTTGGCAATTGCTCCCAAAGAAGCGCCGCCGTCGGCAGCAGGCCTGAATTGCGTTGTAGCCATATCATAATAATCTGTTGGTGTTGTTGCAAAGTCATCTGTAGCCCTTGAAAAAGTTAGAAGTCCTGAACCATCGACCCTCATTTTCCAATCTGAGCCCCCGGTTGTATTTTTTATCAATTCAAGGCCCGGTTCGTATAAAACATTACTAACGACCCTGATATTTGTATTTGAATTAACAGCGCCTGTTATATGTAATCTTTGTAATGGCACCATAGTACCTATGCCAATGTTTCCCGAGTTTTCAACAATTAACCTATTCACGCTTCCGCCTGATCGTAAAATAATGGAACTGTCATTTGTAAAAAATATACCGCTTCTGACGGGTGTCAGGTTTGAACCTGATAAAATGCTGGCTTCATTAGAAGATGGGGTCATAAATTGCATAACGGTAGCACCATTTTCTTCTAGGATCATTGAAGAGTTTGGTGTATAGAACCCAATAGGGCTAGTGCCGGTTCTTCGAACATGCAAGCGTGCAGATGGATTTGTCAATCCAATGCCCACATTGACGGTTGCGGTGGCCCCATTGAGTCCATTAATGCTGCCTAACACCAGGCTGTTATTCTGGCTCACTAATGAACGTGAACCAATAGCAGTCGCGTTTATAAGGTTTAAGGCAGAAGGATTGCTGTTATATCCTAAAAAAGTCAATTGTGAGCCGGTAGTGTTGCTGATGCCCGCATTGGTTCCCGTAGCTGTATTTTGAGAACCGCTATTATTACTTTGTAAAGCAAATTTTCCAATGGCTACGTTCTCATTTCCGATGCCATTGAATTGCATGGATTTGTGCCCGAGTGTCGTATTTTCATTGCCATTACTAAACATCATACTGCTGTCGCCCACAACCACATTCCTGTTTCCTGTTGTGCTATTCACCATAGCCCTGACGCCAACCGCTGTATTGTTTGATCCTGTTTGATTGAAATATAATGCCCCCATACCTGTTGCCGTATTGGAGCGGCCGGTGGTAGTATGAACCAGGGTTTGAGCGCCTAAGCCCGTGTTCTCAATACCTGTTAAGCCCGGTGCAATGTTACCGTACCCCGAATTGTATCCTACAAACACGTTTTCGTCTCCCTGGTTTCTATAACCTGCTGTGCGACCGATCATCGTAGCCCTTCGGGCTGAATCAGAGATACCGCCTGCATAAAAACCAACTGCTACATTATCGGCTGTTAGTTTTGAACCAATAACACCAATCATAGCGCCGCGCCCCACGGCGGTATTGCGTGCGCTGCTGTCCATAAACTCCAGGGTACCCACACCCAGGGCTGTGTTTTCTGAACCTGCCCTGTTGAAGCGCAGGGAACGCCAGCCTATAGCGGTGTTCAAGGACCCTGCAGTGTCTTCAGGCATCGATTCAAATCCAACAGCGGTATTATTATCGCCGCTCGCATGGTTATACATGGCATTGGTTCCAACGGCCGTATTTCCGATAGTGCTCCTGCTCAGGCGAAGGGTACTGGTACCCAGCGCTACGTTGTAATAGCCGGTTGTATCATTTTCCAATGAATAATTTCCTATCGACACATTATAACTGGAGAAAGGCCGGTTGTGTACAAACTGGCTCCTTACACCAACGGCCACATTATTGCTGCCACCTATATTGCGCGCCAGGGCATCATATCCATATGCAACATTAAATGAGCCTGTTTGGTTATCCATTGATGAAAAAATGCCACTTGCCGTATTATATGAACCTGTAGTATTTGCAAAAAGTGATTGGAAGCCGGTTGCCGTATTATATGAACCTGTTGTGTTATCAAAAAAATTGTTAACACCGACTGACGTATTCCAACGCCCGGTTGTATTCAAGTCAATAAAGGATTCGGCGCCAACAATGGTATTTGCTTCTCCGTCAGTATTATTCACCATGGTATTCTCACCAACTGCTGTGTTAAATGAAGAGCGGTTGCGGAAAAGGGTACCATACCCCAAAGCTGTATTATAGCTGCCGATTTTATTGCTATCCAGGGCCCGGTATCCTATGGCGGTATTCCTGTCTCCGGAAGTATTCTGCATCAAAGCCTGGAAGCCAACGGCTGTGGCCCGTGTGCCAATTGTGAGCGAATCCAAAGCCCGAAAACCCACTGCGGTTACGTTGCTTCCCGAATATGAGTTTAATGCCCTGTAACCCACTGCTACGTTAGCATTGCCATTTAAGTTATCAGCGCCTGCTAAGTATCCCAGGTAAATGTTATTGCTGCCGGATGTACTGCTATATCCTGAAGAGGTGCCTGCGTACAAATTATTTATGCCTGTAGTATTGGCCTGGCCTGACCAGGGGCCCATAAAGACATTGTAACTGCCATTATTCAGTTTGCCGGCCTGATACCCAAGGAAAACTCCCGGTAAATTATTGGATGTTAAAGCGCCAGCCGAATCGCCCATCGCTACATGTCCTACGCCGGTAGGGTGACCGGCGTGCCTGCCTATGGCATATGTATAATAACTACTGTTTAATCGTCCAATAACTTCATTATTCGACCTGAATAATACGGGTTTATTATCCCTGTGGCCTATAAAACTGGTGTCATTCAATCCTGTATTTCCTGTGGTAAGCCAGGCTGTGCTATCCAGGGCTTTGTTGGCATTGGCCAGCCAGGCCCAGGTGCTGCCATCATAATAATGGAAGCCTATACTGTCCGGGCTTGTTTGAAATACCAATAAGCCGGTGGCAGGGGAGGCGATGGCATTTTTCTGCGCCTTCGTCATTCTTGGGATCAGCATACCTTTATCGGTGCTGCTCACATCCAGGATGGAACTGCTATGGGCCGGCGCGCCGCTGTTATTGACACCTAAAGATTGAGACCAGGCTCCTGAAACAGACATGCAACTTAGTATGCATATCGCCAGGCTGCGAAATGTAAAACGCATTTGATGATATTTATTTTATTAGAACAGATGGTTTTCGCTGGATCGCTGGAGCAGGTGTTATATCAGAGCGTCAGTTTTAATACTGGTAATAACAGGTCAAAAATAGTACCAGAAGCCAGCAGGTACAATACGCAATTTGTGATATTTATGCACAATCACCCCATTATGGTACTTGCGAAAGCGTTGTAAACTTTCATATACACCAATTAGGGTACACCAATACATCACGTTGGGTTATTATGTATTGAAACAGGAAGGCGCTAATCAAATTTTTCAGCATTCATCAATCATCAGAATGTCCATATCCTTATTTTCGCGGCCCAATTGGTAACCTATGTTTACACAAACGATCGCGCAAAAACTCAATATCCGAACAACTCAGGTTGATGCAGTCTTGCAATTGCTCGCCGAAGGCTCCAGCATCCCATTTATTGCCCGTTACCGGAAAGACCAGACGGGTGCTTTGGATGAAGTACAAATCCAGCAAATCCGGGATGAACAGGAATTATACAAGGGTTTCACGGAGCGGAAAGAAGTGATTGTTAAGTCTATCACCGAACAGGGTAAAATGACGGATGCCTTGCAGGCCTTGCTGGATGCGGCCCAAACCATCACCCAACTTGAAGATATCTACCTTCCCTATAAGCCCAAGCGTAAAACAAAGGCCGACATGGCCAAAGAGAAAGGCCTTCAGCCCCTTGCGGAAATGATCCTGGCGCAAACCGGGGATTCGCCGGAGGCCATTGCAGAGAAATTCCTGAATGAAAAAGTGCTCACGGTTGACGAGGCCTTACAGGGCGCGAGGGATATCATTGCGGAGCATATCCATGAAGACCTAACGGTTAGGGATAAACTAAGGATGCTGTTTGAAAAAGAGGCGTCCGTTATAAGTAAAGTGGTGGAGGGAAAAGAAGATGAGGCCGCGAAATACAGGGACTATTTCTCATTCAGCAACCCGGTGTCCCGCATACCATCACACCGTGTGCTGGCCATTTTGAGGGGGTTCCTGGAAGGTTTCCTGCGTATCAGTATAGAACCTGCAGAAGAGTTGGCCCTGGAAATTATTGAGGGCTTATATGTTAAAGGGATGAGCCCTTCGTCTATGCACATCCGTAAGTCTGCACGCGACGCCTACAAGCGCTTGCTGCAACCTTCGTTAGAGACTGAGTTCAGGACGAAATTGAAAACGGAAGCCGATGAAGAAGCCATACAGGTATTCGCGGAGAATTTACGGCAGTTGCTCCTGGGCCCGCCCCTGGGCAATAAACGCGTGCTTGCATTGGACCCCGGTTACCGCACCGGTTGCAAGCTGGTGTGCCTGGATGATGCCGGTGTATTATTATATCATGATGTGATATTCCCGCATGAGAAGAACAGGCAGGAAGCCGCAGCCCGTATTGTACGCGACTCGATCCGTCTATACCAGGTGCAGGCCATTGCCGTGGGTGATGGCACAGCAGGAAGGGAAACCGAACAGTTCATACATTCATTGCAAACAGGGCTTCCTGTTTTCCTCGTGAATGAAGACGGGGCCAGTGTGTATTCGGCTTCTGAAACTGCCCGGCGTGAATTCCCGGACCATGATATCACAGTGCGCGGCGCGGTGAGCATTGGCAGGCGGCTGATGGATCCTTTAGCGGAACTCGTGAAGATTGATCCTAAGAGTATTGGTGTTGGCCAATACCAGCATGATGTTAACCAGTCGAGGCTGAAGGAGCGCCTCGATCAAACCGTGATGAGTTGTGTGAACAGGGTAGGCGTGAACCTGCATACGGCCAGTCGTGAATTGTTGTCGTATGTAAGTGGGATCGGGCCCACGCTGGCTGCGCAAATTGTTCAATACCGAACACAAGCGGGAGGCATCCGCAACCGGGCCGAATTATTGAAAGTGCCAAGGTTGGGAGAGAAGGCATTTGAGCAATGCGCCGGATTTCTCCGCATACCGGGCTCAGATCATCCGCTGGATGCCAGCGCCGTGCACCCGGAATCGTATGCCGTAGTGGAAGAGATGGCAGAAGATTTAGGGGTTTCGGTCCAGGCGCTGATTGGCAATGTTGCTTTGCTCGAAAAAATTGACATCAGGAAATATATCCGCGAAGGGCTTGGCCAGCTTAGCATCCGCGATATCGTAGCGGAATTAAAAAAGCCCGGGCTTGACCCCCGCCCGGAAGCGACCGCCTTTTCATTTGCGCAAGTGTTCAGTATTGAAGACCTGCACCCGGGTATGGAGTTGCCGGGCATTGTTACCAACCTCACGCGATTTGGCGCATTTGTGGATGTGGGCGTGAAGCAGGATGGGTTGGTGCATGTATCTGAGATCGCGCACCGGTTTATTAAAGACCCTGCGGAGGCGCTCAGTTTACAACAACAGGTAATGGTGAAAGTATTGGAAGTAGACCTGTCGAGAAAACGTATAGTATTATCCATCAAGCAAACCATGCCTGCACCCGTGAACCAGGCCCCCAAACCAAAAGGGAAAAAGGTTGATCAGTCGCCTTTGCCCATGACAGATGCCCTTGCGGCCTTGAAAGAGAAGTTTGGCAGGTAATATAATAATGGAAAAAAAGGTTAGGCCATTTCTTCAATGGTCGCGTTGATTTGCCGGTCAGTGATCGCTTCGCACATAGGTTTCAGCATGGCGTATGATCCATTCCTGACGGCATATTTTCCTTTGTAATGGATCAACAGCGCGCATTGTTCGGCTTGTTCTTCGGTATGGTTGCAAACTTCCATCAGGGTTTCAATCACCCAATCGAAAGTATTCACCTCATCGTTCCAGATCACGAGGTTAAAGGAATTGCCGGTTTCTGTGTCTGACAATACCAAGACATCTTCCTGTACAGATTCTTTTATATTCGTTTGCATCAGGAGGTAAAATTAGTATAAGTGAACTTCACAGGTGCTCCTTGGACAGATTTTCTAAATTTATGCCTGATTTTTTTTGCAGTAATGAAAATCCGCTTATCTTTGCCCTCCATTTCAATTAATGCTCTCTGCATCAATTGGTTAAAAATGAAAAAGGGAGTTTAGCTCAGTTGGTTTAGAGCATCTGCCTTACAAGCAGAGGGTCGGCGGTTCGACCCCGTCAACTCCCACCAATCCCGCCCCAGGCGGGATTTTTTTATCATAAAATTTCCGGTTTACACAATAGAAGATTTATATATGTCGTTTTACAGGGGTAGAAAACATCCAAACCTGTAAAAACATGTCCGTGAAAACCTTTACCAACCAACTACTCAGGCATTGCGCCCTGGCAAGCACCCTGATCGCCGGCCTGTTCTCATTATCAGCAAAGGCCCAGCAAACACAGATTAGTGGCATTGAGTCCCTCAAAACCAATTTGTACAGTTTTAATTCAGATGAATCCCTGCACCTGGTAGATGGCAATATGACCAATTACCACGACATGTTCAGCAATGAAGTAGGCATGGATGACGCATTGAAGATGAATAATTTCGGAGAGAATTTTGGTATCATACGCGATGGGAAAAGGCTTGCCGTAGAGCAGCGCCGTTTAATCGCGAATGCTGATACCAGTTTTTTCATCATGTGGAATATGCAGCGGAAGAAATACCGTTTGCAGATGCAGGCTGACAGGCTGAACCATCCAAACCTGCGTGGATTTTTGGAGGACAGTTACCTGCGCACATCCACACCCATCGACCTGAATGGTGTAACAAACTATGATTTCCTGGTGAACCAGGAACCAGGATCATTTGCCCAGAACAGGTTCAGGGTTGTGTATGTCAGCAACAGGCGTGTGCCACAGCCTTCCGTTTTCCAGGATATATTACTGTTTAAAATGCCGAATACCATCATGGTACAATGGTCAGTTGACAGGGAAGAAGAGATGGACCACTATGAAGTGGAATTCTCAACCGATGGTAAAATATTTACGACAATTCAAAGCATCACGGCTTACAACAGCCCTGACCAGTTATCATACTCCATCCGTCATGCCAATATGCAGGACGGCGAGCATCATTACCGGGTTAAAGGCGTATCGAGGGCCGGATCTTCCATGTTAAGTAAAACCGCAAGCATCCGTTTGGTTGATGAAAAGGAAACGATCAGCGTTTACCCGAACCCGGTAGTTAATAAAACGATGAACCTCCAGGTATTGCAATTGCCCGCGGGAAAATATAATTTGACTTTGATTGGCAATTCGGGGACTGTAACCCCATTGGCGCCAATGCAGCTCAACGGACAGTCTGAAAGAAAAACCATTATGCTGCCGGCGCATATCAGCCCGGGTGTGTACCGCCTGCAAATCATGGGCCCTGATGGCAAACCCGTTACCAAAACCATAAACGTCTTATAAACGTTAAAAACCCTTCCGTTTTTAATCCGAACCCCCGATGGCAATGTTTATTGCCATCTTTTTTTATTTAATACTCCATGTATTGCATGTGTAAATCATTCATTTTCACTATCAATCAAAAATTTTTATAGAAATGCTTTGATTTACTGAATTTTTTTTCAACTTTTGTCCTGTCCCTTCATACCTATAGAAATCCACACCCTTATCCATTTCTTTTGAGGCCCGGGTTATTCGCCTGGCAACCGGCAATCTCCCGAAAGGATTACAGGTTATCGTTTACCCGGTACCGTTATCCGCACGCTTATCTCCTCTGATTTAATGACTAAAAACGGCCAAAGGCCAGCAAGGGTATGAAATCACAATTCATCAACATCAAAGCCATCGGCACATGGGCCGGTCGCGCATTGGCATCTATTTTCATGCTTGTTTCCACCCAGGTAAAAGCAGATGTCATCATCACGCCAGCCGAAATGGGCAAAGGTATTTCCGCCGACCGCGCTTTTCCATCGCCTCAGCAATCCTACACCCCCATCGGTGACATTGTATTGAAAGAGCAGGGTACGCGCGATTTCGCGTTTACCGACAGGTATTGGAGGAGCCTTGTGTTAACCGCGCCCGCCGGATGGGAATTCAAGCCTGGTGCCGGAAAGATACAAACCAGCGCGCCCTCTGATTTCAGGGTAACTGATATTAAAGTGACGGCTCAAACCATCACCCTGCGTTTCTGTGTGCGTACAACCGAGTTTATTGATGAACTGATTGTGAGTGGCATTGAGGTGAAAGCGATGAGCGGCATCATCAACCCGGGTACGGCCCATATTTACCGTTCTTCCGAAAACCCGGGCAATGCGCTGGTTAGCCATATTGTGAGCACCCGTCACCCGCTGGGTTTGGGTGGTACCAGTTTTGCCGGCCTGAGCCTGCGCCCCGGTAAAGTGCAAAAACTCATTTTCGCGCAGAAGCCACAAGCCACTGCTGAAGGAAAGGAACTGGATGGCGCAACAGAAGTTCAGACCGTAGACCAGTTTGGCAATTTTTCTGTGGAAGGGTTGCCTGCAAATTTGAAAGTAAAACTGAAGTTGACCGGAAATGCAGATGAATTATCCGGCGCTAAGGTTATGGATATTGGAACAACAGCCGGAAATGGCAAGGTTGTTTTTCAAGGCCTGAGCATCCGCGACAGCGGCATGAAAAAACTGGTTGCGACAGCGGCAAGTTTAACATTCGCCGTTACCAATGATTTCCTGATTTATGACCCGGGACTGGAAGTGCCCGCTACCGGTGTTGACGCAGACTATATGTGTATTAAGTAATCTCTTTTCCTGCTAATATCCCCCCAGAAAACCGTACCGAAATCCAAGCAGTATAATGCTTGAATCATTAGCCTGATGTAAGAAACAACAACTGCTGGCCTGTTGCCATCAGTTCAATAGCATGATAAACCCGTTTGCCAAAAGGTAAATGTATTGACATCAAACTATTGACAGGTATGAAAACAATTTTACCCCAATTGAAAAAGTTTGGGAAACAGGCTGGGCAGGGCATGGTTTTGCTTTTCATGCTGCTGTCGGTACAAAGTATTTCTGCACAAACAAATACATGGGATGGCAGTTCCAGCGCTAACTGGAATACGGCTTCCAACTGGTCGTTGAACCAGGTTCCCACAGCCGCGCATGATGTAGTGATACCCAATGGCATTACCGCTACCATCAATGTAAATACAGCTGCTGTTTGTAAATCACTGACCATCAATAATGGCAATACCAACAATACAGTTTCCATAACAGGGTTGAATAGCCTTAGTGTAAGCGGGGCCGTTAGTATCGGGGCCGGTACGGGTTCGGGCGATAATAAGGTACTGGCCGTGAATGCCGGTACGTTAACCTGCGCATACATCAGTATGTCGGCCACCGGAAACAGCAACCGGCGCTCTGAATTAACACTCACCACCGGAACGGTTACTGTAACTGGGGGCATCACAATGAATGATGCCAATAACTACGTACGCTTTACGTCTAACGGACAATTATTTATTGGTGGAAACATTACCGGAGGTAACCTGGTACCATCTACCGGAACAGTTACATACAATGGAGCAAGCGCGCAAATTATCACCGGGGCCAACACCTCATCATTTTACAACCTGGTGATCAACAAATCCAATGCCGCGCAAACGGTGAGCAGCAATACCCACGCGGTGAATATCGCCAATAACCTCACTGTCATCAGCGGTGAATTGGTTTTGAATGCTACAAATGCCAATTATATCATTGGCCACGATCTCAGTATACAATCTTTGGGTACACTCACCCATAATGTGGGTTGGGCCGCATTCAGCCGTTCGCTGAATGTACGCGGCGACTGGAATCATTTGGGCGGTACATTTAACCCGGGTACGGGACGGGTGTTTTTTGATGGTTCCAGCAACCAGCTGCTCACCGGTAGCCAAAGTACAGTGTTTCATGCCGTTTCCGTTAACAATGCTAATCATGTGTCATTGTCATCCGTAGATATGATCATTGAAGGTGGCGCCGGTGCTTTACAATTTGTGAACGGCCGCGTCATCACTGGTGCTAATAAAGTACAATTATGTGAAACCTGCAGCATCACCGGGGCAACCAATGCCAGGTATGTAGATGGAAACCTGCAGATGTCAGTTGCCACTGGTAACCAGGTGAAAACATTTGCAGTGGGCAGTACGAGCGCATATGCCCCTGTAACACTAACGCTGAATAATGTAACCAGTGCAGGTTCGATACTTATCAGTACACCCGGCGTTGAGCACCCTGGTATTCAAAGCAGCCAGATTGATGAATCGAGGAATGTGAACAGGTACTGGTCTGTTCAGAATTTCGGAGTTCTGTTTACTAATGCTAATGTATCTTTTCAATTCCAGGTGTCTGATGTGGATGCAATTGCCAACAGCAACGCATTCATCATTGCACAGCATAACGGATCATGGGTATATCCTTCGGTGTCGGCACAAACGGCAACCAGTATCAATACCAACGGTCTGACTGAGTTTGGCGATTTTGTAGTGGGAGAGGGTGGGGCCAGCGCGCCCATCATGGTTTTGCAGCCGGTTAACCAAACAGCATGCCAGTCTGCACAAGCCGTATTTACTTCATCTGCCAGCGGTAAGCCGGGGTCATCTGTTCAATGGCAGGTGAGCACGGATGGGGGCAACAACTTTGTGAATATCGCACCCGGTGCGCCTTATACCGTCAATACCACGCAGGCAGGCAACCAAACCAACAGCAGCTTAACCATTAACCCGGTGGCGATTGGTTTGGATCAATATGATTACAGGGCCATATTCAATAATAGCCGTGGATCCGTAACTTCTGACCCAGCGCGTCTAACCGTTACCGGTATCACCGTGGCACAAGCCGGATCCAATCAAACCATTTGTGCCGGCTTAACCGCAACAATGGCTGCTAATACGCCTACATTGGGTTCGGGCGCATGGTCTGTTATCAGCGGGCCTAGTACCAGCCTGGCCCAGTTTAGCCAGGTTAATAATCCGCAGGCCGTATTTACCCCGGCAGGCGGAGCCGGTACATACCAGTTGCGTTGGACCATCACGCTTGGCGCTTGCAGCAATTTCAGCAATGTGCAGGTAACGGTGGTCAATCCGCCGTCTAACCCGAATATCAGTTTTAATGAGATTTTGCAGCAATCGAGTCAGACTATTATGCTTTGCGGGCCGGTTGATCCGGGCGGTGAGCATGATATTGATATATACAATTATAGTGTACCTCCCGGTTCAAGTTTTGAATGGCAATTCAATACTAACGGTGGTGGATGGACGAATGCTGGACTGCCCTCTACGGAGGATGAGTATCCTGTAGCGGCTTTCGCCGGGATTGTTGGTACACATCAGTTCAGGTTACGACTGACAACGCCCGCCGGATGTGTGGTAACCAGCAATGTACTGACCTTAAACGTGAACCCGGTTTCCTCTATTGGAGGCACTAACCAGGTTGTATGCAGCGGCGCTAATTTTACGGCTAACTTTTCCGGTTTTCCATTATTTACCATGTTTTCATGGTCTGCGCCAGTTGTAACCGGGGGCATAACCGGAGGGTCGGGCGGACTTGGTTTTTCATTGACCGACAACCTTGTAAACCCTACACTTGATCCTCAAACGGCAACATATACGGTGACGCCAATTTACTTGTTGTCTGTTTCGCCAAGTTGCAGCATGAGTTTCCCGGTAACTGTAACCGTTTATCCAAGGCCTACCATCAATCTTTCGCCGGCTGCCATAAGCGTATGCAGCAATACTGTTTTACAAACCACGCAATTGCATTATTCCGCAACAACCGGGGTACCGTCTACATATAGTATTAGCTGGAATAATACACCTGCAAATACATTCGTGCCGGTGAACAATGCAGTATTGCCTGCCAGTCCGATCAGCATTAATGTGCCGGCCAACACAGCGGCAGGTACTTATACAGGCAACCTTACGGTTCGCAATGTGAACGGATGTGTGAGTGTGTCTTATCCATTTACTGTAACAGTCAATGCCAGGCCGAATATTGGAAATTCAACCACTGCATTGCCTGTTTGTTACAGCGACAATAATCAGCAAACAACCTTATCGTATAACACACTAACGAATAGCCCTGTATCATATAGCCTGAGCTGGAACAGCAGCCCGGCAAATAGTTTTGTGCCGGTGACAGATGCGCCATTGAATGCGGCGCCATCAACCATTGCCATCCAGGTTCCCGGGGGTACTGCTCCGGGTACATTTACGGGCAACCTCACCGTAAAAAATGCATCAGGTTGTGTTAGCGTGGTGAAGACATTTACACTGCTTGTCAGGCCTTTGCCTTCGGCAGACTGGGCTTCAGAAGCAGGCACTGTATGTCAGAATACGGTTGCGCAGATTGTGACGCTGCCTTATTTTTCGACCATCAATTCGCCCAATACTTACAGCATTCAATGGAACCCGAGTCCTGCCAATACTTTCGCGAATATCAACAATGCCGCGTTTCCGGGTTCGGCAACCGGCGGCAGCATTAATATTAATGTGCCGGCCAACACCGCGGCAGGTTTATATACCGGCAATATCACTGTACGCAATGCCAGCGGATGTGTGAGCCCTGCATCTGTATTTACATTAACCGTGAAAGGGCCTCCGGTAATCTCCGGAGAAGTAATTTCCGGTAATGTTGAAATGTGCGAAAATAGCGGTCAATATACTTTTAGTATTCCTGCGATTGCCAATGCGGAATCATATAACTGGAGTACGCCTGCCGGATGGCAAATCATTTCAGGTAATGGCACAAATACGGTTCTGTTGAGTCCGAATACAGGAAGCCTTAGTGGAAATGTTACGGTAACCGTCAGCAATTCTTGCGGTTCCGCCCCGCAGGTTTCTCACCCGGTGCAGGTTTTAAAAAGCGGTACCTGGTTGGGGGTAAACAACAACTGGCATGATCCCGCCAACTGGTGCGATGGCATTCCAACCCTCGCCACAAACGTATTGATACCTGCCGGCCGTCCCAATAACCCAATCGTGAGCCAGGATATTGCTTCAACCCAAAACCTGACCATCGAACCGGGAGCCCAGGTTGTGGTTCAAAACCAAACACTGGAAATTGGAGGAAATGTAGTTTCCACAGGAGGCATCAATGCATTAGCGGGCCATATTGATTTAAAAGGCAGCTCGACGCAATCAATTGCCGGAAGCATGTTTGCTGATAAAACCATTCATGAACTCAGTATCAGCCATCCGCATGGGATTCAGTTTTCCGGTGCAAATGATACTGTAAAAATATCTTACTTGCTGTCGTTTGAAACAAGCAACGGCCAACTGCAAACAAATGGGAACCTGACCCTTTTGTCAAGGGCATCGGGTACTGCCAGTATTGGTGACCTGACCGGTGGCGGACAGTACAGCGGCAATAGCATTGATGGCCAGGTAACCGTTGAAAGGTATATCCCCAATCATCCCAAGTCATGGCAGTTTTTATCAGTTCCCACAACGGGCCAAACGATCAACCAGGCCTGGCAGGAAGGCAATGCCCCCATGGCAAACAGCCAGCCAGGATATGGAACCATCGTCACTGGAAATATGCCGAACGCGTTAAGCCTTGGCTTTGATATTGCCACCCCGGTTGCATCGGGCCCGGGATTGAAAACATTTAACAGCAATACCGGGTTATGGGAAGGCGTTGCCGGCACCCATCAGCCTATATTACCCAACCAGGGATACATGTTGTTTGTTCGTGGCGACAGGTCGGTTACAGCGTTTAACCATGCTGCTACGGCAACAATTTTGCGCAACACCGGAACACTGGTGGCCAATGGTACACAGGCCCTGCCGGTGCATCATGTAGATGCAGGAAAATTTGTAGCTGTGGGTAACCCATTCGCCTCAGCCATTGATTTTAATACCATCCAAAAATCAGGAGGCTTGCAGGATGTATTTTACGTGTGGGACCCCAAATTAACCAACAGCGCGAATTCGCCGTATGGATTGGGCGGTTATCAAACCTTTATCGGTCCGGGACCCAACTACACAGTGATCCCGGGTGGCGGTAGTTTTGCCGGTGGAAATACCAATATTGAATCAGGTATGGCCTTTTTTGTCAGGGCGGAGGGAACAACCGGTACCCTGAGTTTTGCTGAAACCAATAAAGTAACCGGCAGCCATTTGGTAACCAGGCAGGCAGCCCGCCAATTTCCCCAAATCAGGTTAAACCTTTTTGTGAACCAGGGGTCTAACCAGGTCATGCTCGACGCGGCCCTGTCGCAATACGATCCGTCTTTTTCTAACACCCTCGATATCATGGACGCCCGTAAGCTGGCTAACCAGGGTTCTGAGCAGATCAGTATATTAACAGGGGCAGAAAGATTGGTCGCGGAACGCAGGAGTGTTTTACTGCCAACGGATACCATTTTTTACCAGTTAAGCGGTTTACGCCGTCAAAGCTACCAGTTCCTGGTACAGGCAACAGGACTTGCCGGAACGGGCATGATGGCATTTTTAGAGGATAGTTTCACTGGACAATCGACACCCGTTAGCCTGGAAGGCGAAACAACGGTTAATTTTACGGTCGACCAGCAACCAGGTTCTTTCGCGGCAAACAGGTTCAGGCTCGTGTTCAGGCCGGTTGGGCCATTGCCTGTGGAGTTCAGCAGCATCAGGGCCAGGCGCTTGCAGGGAAAGTCTGACGCTCGTGTTGACTGGACGGTGGGTGAAGAAATCGATATTGAAGGATACCAGGTGGAACGGAGTCTGGATGGCATTCAATTCCGGTCTGTTGGAGAGGTTGTGGCCAGCCCGGCAAACAGCGGTGCATATACCTTCACAGACATGACGGCACCCGCCAGGGTATTGTATTACCGGTTGCGTTCAACGGGCCCCGGTGGTGGCGACCTGTCATCGGTGGTGAAATTGTCGGCCATTGATCAATCGGGAACTTTCCAGGTGTATCCGAACCCGGTGACAGGCGAACAAATTCCTTTATATGGACAGGGCATAGCAGTGGGAACATATTCATTTGGATTGTATAACCAGGCAGGGCAACTGATCGTGAACGGCAGTTTCAAGAGGGATGAATCAGGCATTAAAACCATTATTTCCCTCGAATCGAAACCAGCCAGGGGTACATATTACCTGCGTATTGTGGGCCCGGAAAAACAGTTGTACCAGGTACCGCTTCAATTTCAATAACATCCCTTACATACCTGAATCATACCTAAGAGTCCAATATTTGGACTCTTTTTATTTATTTGATTATAAATGTATTGTGTTTATTATATCTACTTTATTGTTAAGTAAATTTTAAGATTGAGAGGATTCGCTAGTAATTTATTTTATATGATAAATTGATTATTCGTTTCC
>DDTB01000018.1 GCA_002343985.1 Chitinophagaceae bacterium UBA2375
CTTCTATTTCTGATCCAAATTTTATTTTGCGATCCAAAAAATCATTCAATTGTATTGATTTATTTGATTCATGCCACCTTGAACTCTCCTTATTATAAAAATCACAGAAATATGTTACTTTTTTTATTAGGTCAATCTTTGAAAAATCAATCGTCCATTCATCTCGTGCTGTAACTATTCCATTAGAATAAAGCTGAAATAAAGCTTTTTTGCTTTTCCCAGACTTTACTGACTTATCAATCAAAGGCAGTAATGATTCAAAATCATTAACTGCAATATTTATCCAATTATTATTCTTATCCGGGTTAATGTGCTGAAAATGAATATTGGGAAGAGGATTGATTGTAAACCATTGCAGTTTTTGTTCTTTGCGCCAATCATCCGGCATATCCACATAATAAATGGTGCAGGGCTTTTTCTTTTCTTTACTGTATTTCTTTACCAGAAACATAATGGCCACCCCTGCCTGAATTCCAAATACATTATGGGTGGTTCCGGCAATTTTTGGGTTCGCCCTTACATCACTGTGCGTATCTATGATATAAGCATAGTCAAATTCATCCTGCACACATTTTCTAAAGCCGTCAAAGGTCCGGCTGTCAATAAAACTCCTATTCGTAATAAAGGCAATAATGCCATTTTCATCCAATCGGTCAAAAGCCCAGCGGTAAAAACGGGCATACATATCATACACCTTAGTTTTCTGGGCGGTGCTGTTCTTTATGAATGTGTCCTTTATTCTCTGGTCAATGGTCGGGTATTCCCTGTTTTTATTATTGTCGTTTTCATTGGCCTGGTTTGCATTATAAGGCGGGTTACCAATCACCACGCTTATTTTTTTTCTGTTTTGGTCCACAATCCTTTGTGAATTCACTTTGGTAATGGAAAATAAATCTCCCATCACTTTGTATTTGCTATGAATCCCGGTAACTTTTTCATTCAGCCCTCCGATATTGTCCAGGGTATCCACAAAACACAGGTTTGTAAACTCGGCATATTTGCCCATCTTTTGGGTATAGGTGAATTCAATATTCAGGTTACTGATATAATAGGGCAGAATGGCCACTTCATTGGCGTGTAACTCATGTTTGTATTTATACTCCAGCTTATCCTTTCCCATGTAATCAATCATATCACAAACAAAGGTTCCGGTTCCTGTGGCCGGGTCGAGTATATCCACGCCTTTATCCTCCAGAAACTTATTAAAATGCTTATGTAACAGATAATCGGTCCCCTTAATCATGAATTGTACAATCTCATTAGGGGTATAAACCACACCCAGGCGGTCCGCCGCTTTGGGGTTGTAACTCTTATAAAAGGTTTCATAAATGACCTTTAGGAATTTCTGCTTTTCATGATGATCTGCAATTCCGGCGGCGGCGGCATTAATGGCCTGGTAATAATGCTGAATGGTTCCCAGGGCCAGGCGGCGGGTTTGCCCGGTAAAGAAAGAATTAATAACCTTTTCCAATTCCCTTGCCACATTATTCTCCCGGTGAAACTGGGTTTCATCAAATATGGTATTGAATACGTCCTCAGTCAGGATATGCTGAATGATCATTTCCCGTACATCATCCAGGGTAATTTCTTTATTAATGCTCTCATGACAAAGTGCCAGAAATTCCCCAGCCGCTTTGGTAAATTCCGGGTTTGTGTGTTCCTGTGCAATGATGATTCCCCTGATAGTGTCCGTAACTTTTGGAATATCCTGCTTAAACAATTCAATAGCCTTTCTGAATTGTTGCACTTCTGGCCGCTCAAAGCTGATAAAACGGGAAATGATGCTATGCAAAGCCCCGGCATCTTTCATAGAAACCCGCTGCACCTCCAGGCCATTCTGAATTAATACCGCCGTTTGACTGTCCTCAAAAAAGATATTTTCTTTCGGGTATCCCTTTGCAAATTTTTTCCTGATCTCTTCATCAATATCATCACTTTCATCCTTACTCTCCCAATAACCCCAATCCTGCCTGAGCATATCTTTCAGGGTTCCGTCCGGGGTTACATTTTTGCCATTCGCTGCCCGAATGGTAACCTCAGGTACAATCATTAACCCTTTAGGCTTTGCGTACTCATTTAAGAGGTTATAAAAGGCGTTCCTGATGGCCGTTTCTTTTCTCGTGCCTCCAAAATGAATGATCTTTTCCACCTCATTTTGATACTGCCTGATTGAAAATTCGCTCATGTATTTAATTCGTTTTTGGGTTTATTTCTTAAATCCTATCCTTTCCCGGTCCTCCCATTTACGCTGGGCGGCCTTCTCATCCAATAAATTTTCCATTGCATCATAAATCTGGTTTAGCTGGGCATCATGCTCCCCTATTCTTTCCTTAATCTGCCTTAATTGAGCCTTTATATCACTTTCCTAAAATAACACCCGCCTGATCTCCACAAAGGCCCGCATGATGGCTATATTCATCTGTATGGCCCGGTCGCTGTTCAGAATACCGGACAGCATGGCCACGCCCTGTTCGGTAAAAGCATAAGGCAGGTATTTACTATGTTGCCCTCTGCCTTTCTTTAAGGTCGCAATTTGCGTCCTTAAAGGATTATCTTGTTTTTCTAAGGTTTCAATTTGAAACCTCAAAGCCTCCCATTCCTCCTTTGTTAGCTGAAACATAAAGTCCTCAGGAAACCGCTTTATATTACGGTTTACCGCCTCTTTTAAGCGTTTTGTTTCTACTTCATACAGGGCCGCTAAATCACGGTCCAGCATGACCCGCTCCCCTCTGATCTCATATATCCGATTCTGAATACTTTGAATGATCTGCATAGGATTAATTTATAATTCCAGTTTGATTTTATTAGCGGCTGCCCGCTTATTTTCATCAATAATTTTTGTGTAAATCTGTGTGGTTTTCAGGTCCCGGTGGCCCAGCATTTTGGAAACGGTATAAATATCCGTACCCTGGCTGAGTTGTAAGGTAGCAAACGTATGCCTAAAGCAATGGAAAGTTATATCTTTTGTTATTCCGGCGGCTCCAATCCAATGGGCCAAATGTTTGTTTCCATAAGCCGAATAATTTAGCCCTTCAAAAACTTTGCTTTCCGGAGATTTTCGCTGCCCTAATAATTCAATGGCCTGATCGGACACAGGGAGGGTTTCCTGGCCTTTTGTTTTTTGTTGACGGAAACGGATAACATAACCGTTCCCATTAATAAATTCAATCTCTCCCCAAACTAATTTTTGAATATCCGAAAACCTTAATCCAGTCATGGCTGAAAACAGGGCGGCCATTTTCAACAATGGCTCCTTACAATCAGTTCTTACCAGGCTATTGAGTTCCTCCAATGTCAGGAAATTACGCTGCGTTTCATCCGGCTTGATCGGCTCTACCCGGCTATTCAGGTCCGTTTGTAAAAGGCCGTCCTTAAAGGCTTGTTTCAGGCTGGCCTTGAATTTATTGAAATACGAAAAGGCAGAATTGGTGGAAAGTTTAGCCTGGGTTCTTTTGAGGCTTTGGGTGGATAATAGAAATTCCCGGAAATCATTACAGAATGTTTCATTCAATCTGGCAAAGGGCAAAAAACCTTTTGTAAAGGCCAATAGGTAGTTATACACGGAAATCCAGTTATCATGATTGGAGGCTTTGCGTTTATCGGCTAACTGCTTAAAGTATTCCACAAAATTCCGTTCCCCGATCTCCTTTATTCTTAATTGCTCCCTTTCCTGCCCGGTATATATTTCGGGCTTATTCAGGTGGTTCTCTCTTTTTTGCCTGATCTGTTCCGCTATCTGGAGGGTTTCTTTATTGTGCTTTTTATCCAGTGGGCTTATTGAAATCTTCTTAATCCTGCCCTTTTCATCTTTTATGGTTTCGGAAAACAGGTACTGGCCAAGGAATTCCCGGCGGGTAGGTTCCCCGGTTTCCGGGTGGATGATGGGCGGGTAAAAATCAAGGTAAAGGCTTAAACGGTTGCCGGATATGGGTTTCTGCCTGAGTTTCACTTTTATAGCCATTGTCAGATAATTAATGTTTAGGCGAATAGTTTATCTATGTCGGTCCGCTTTATTCGTGTCAACCTTTGGGAAAGGTTCACAGCTTTAATTTTATTATTGTTAATGTGCTGGTAAACAGATCGGACCGAACAATTCAATAAAGCGGCCACCTCCTTAACGGTCAGAAATTCTTTTGCTTTAATTGCCTCTAAAGGTTTATTCAATATGGCAATAGTTTCCCGGTTGCTGACATCAATCCTGGCATTTCTTTGCCGGACCTTATAAGCCATTTTAGCGCAATAGTCACCGCAATATTTTGTTACGGTGGTACGGGCCGTAAACTCATTTTCACAATGCTGACAAATTCGCTGAATTCTCAGGGTTGAACTCATTTCCTTTTATGTCGTTAAGGTTGATTAATAAAATATTAGTGTCGTTAAGTGCATTTAAGTGCATAAAAAAACGGCTGTTTTGCCGAAATTTTGTACCTCGGCCCCTAAGGTACAAATAAGGTACAAATATTTACTAAAAATAGTGGGAATAACACAAAATAAACCGATAAGGATAAAAATGACAAAAGGCCCTATTATTGGGCCTTTTGTACGGTAATTCGTGGGTTTTTTGCTTATTTATTTAGCATGGTTACTTTCCGATACAAAACTTACTAAATATATAATCCAACCTGTCTTCATTGCTCACTTCACCGGTGATCTCGCCGAGGTAGTGAAGGCAACGGCGTATGTCTAATGCCAGGAGGTCGCCGGGCAATTGATCATCCAACCCTTTTCGGATATCATAAATAGATTGCTGCACTTGTTGTAAAGCGCTGTAATGCCGCGCATTCGTGACTATCGTATTCTCCGATTGCAACTGCCCTTGTACCACTTTCTCCACCAGCCTGCGCTTCAACTGTTCTACATGAAATCCGGTTTGCGCGGATATATACCATACATCGTCCCCGCTGAATTTTTGCTGCGCCGCTTCCAAACCAATCGTATCCGCCTTATTGCCTACCAGTAAATACTGCGGATTTTGCCCACGTACTATCCATTGCGCCGCTTCCAGTTCTTCCGGTGTTTCTTCCTGCACGTCAAAAAGATACAATACCAGGTCTGCCTGCTTCATTTTCTTCATGCTCTTCTCCACACCAATCGTTTCAATTACATCCTCCGTCTCGCGCAAACCTGCAGTATCTATCAACCTGAATAAAATGCCTTCAATATTGATCAGCTCTTCGATCGTATCCCGCGTCGTTCCAGCGATATCACTCACAATCGCCCGGTTCTCATTCAATAAACTGTTCAGCAGGGTCGATTTGCCCGCGTTCGGTTTTCCGGTGATGGCCACACTCACGCCATTCCTGATCACATTCCCCAACCGGAACGATTCTATCAAGCCGCCAACCGTGTGCTGCGCTTCCTCAATCAATTGAAAAAAACGGCTCCGGTCGGCAAACTCCACATCCTCCTGGCTAAAGTCCAGCTCAAGCTCAATCAAAGCCGAAAACTGCAGCATCCGCTCACGTAATCCCTGCAAAACATGCGAGAAGCCTCCCCGCATATTATGCAATGCGGTCCGCCTCGACGCTTCCGTGTTTGAAGCTATCAGGTCTGCCACCGATTCCGCCTGGGCCAGGTCCATTTTACCCGATAAAAAAGCCCGCTGCGTAAATTCACCCGGCTTCGCCAAACGGGCGCCTTCCGCTGTAATGGCGCTGATAATCTGTTCCTGGATATATGGCGAACCATGACAGGATATCTCCACCACATCCTCCCCCGTATAACTGCGCGGGCCCTTAAACAACGACAAAACCACTTCATCCAAAACACGGCCACTGTGTTCAAGAAAGCCTACATGCAGGGTATGGCTTGGCTGTGCCGCTAAGCTTTTTGAAGGAAAGAGGCCGTCGCAAATGCCAATGGCATCAGGCCCGCTCACCCTGATGACCGCAATAGCGCCAACGCCATGCGCCGTAGCCAGGGCCACAATCGTATCGTCCCATCCGGATAATTTGCCTTGCATGAGGTAAAGTTAAATCATTCATCCAGCAGATGCATAAAAAAAGCCTCCCGGTTTGGGAGGCTAAATTTCGTGTAACCGTTGTCGTTATTGTTCCTGTACCACGAAGGTAATCGGCTGACGGCGGTAGGCATTTACATTACGGCCATTCTGGATCGCCGGGGTCCATTTCGGGCCCTTCTTGATGATCTTCATGGCTTCCTGCTCCATACCATAACCGTGGCTGGTTTCGGCCTGCACATCACTGATGCTGCCATCGCGGCCCACAATGAAACGCACAACCACCTGGTATGTACCTTCGGGAGCGCCGTTATCTACCGGGGTATTTGGGTTCAGGTTGTTTTGCAGGTAACGCCTCCAGGCAGATTCCCCACCAGGGAAAGATGCTTCCACTTCCACCTTGGTAAAGATCTTATTTTCATCGTCCGACACTTTGGGCACTTCCACAACCTGTGTACCCTTATCTTCCACGGGAGCCTGAACAATTTGTTCTTTGTTCTCGCTCTCCACGGTCTTGGTACTGATCACCTGGTCTTCCTTGATCTCTTCGATCTTTTCATCAGGCTTCACTTCCTCATCCTTTACGATTTTCGGAGGGGTGAATTTCACCTGGTTCACTTCAGGAGGTGGCGGTGGTGTGGGTGGCGGTGGTGGTGGCGGTGGCGGTGGCGGCTCATCTTTCTTGATTTCAGCCATCTGCGTTTCCAACACTTCAATCTGATCGGTCTTTTTGCCTTTATTCAACATATTGGCCATGACGGACCCCAGGAATGCCAGCAACAGTATCGCTGATGTAAAAAGCAATGCTTTCACCAGCGTTTTATTGTAGGTTTTCCGCAGATCATAGGCGCCATAAGCCTTATTCTTACCATCAAAGATGATATCCAGAATATCAGCCTGTAAAATTTTATTTGGTTCCATGTAATCGCTTTAATGATGTGGTGACGGGCACCCTTGTTTATTGAATACCGTTCGCAATTTCTGTCTGACGAATGAGTTCCTGTTCCGCAGGAGTGATATCCACTTCGGCATAGTGGCCGGGTGGAACCCCGCAAATACTCATTTCATCCAGGATGTCAATGGAATTTTTGAAAGTCGATTTGCTGTCAGACTTGATGATATACATCAGGTCGTCAATCGGTGTCGCTTTCTTTTTGTCGACAATCAGTTGCCTGATTTCCTTAAAACTGGTACTCTTGAATTCTTCACTGAGTTTATCCGCTTCCAGTTGCCCGAAATAATAATACACTTGGTCGCCCTTGCCCAGCAAAATGGTCATGGCGCCAGAGTTTTTTACTTTCAGGATCTGGTCCTTATCTTCCTTCGGTTCATTCATGTTCATGGCCGTTGCCTGGCTCATGGTGGTGGTGAATACGAAGAATGTCAGGAGCAGGAAGCCCAGGTCCACCATGGGTGTAAGGTCAACCCGTGTTGACAGTTTCTTGGCCTTCTTGACGCCAGGGCCCTTTTTATGGCCCCCGCCCGACGATGTATCTATTTCTGCCATGGCTTAAATGGTTTTCTTTTTGTGATCAATTAGTCGTTCTTATCCCCTGAAATGGCCTGCTTGTACAATTCTGAACCAATGGGAACCGCTTCGGAATTGGTAACAATGCGGAACTTATAAATCTCGTTCTTCTTAAATGCCATTTTTACATTTTTGAAGATGGGATATAAGGCATCATTGTCGCCCTTTACCATGAGCATTTGCTCGAGGTCTCGCTGGTTGCCGCCTGCATACACATTGGTGATGCTGCGCACCCAATCAACGAGTTCATTATTGGTAGAGTCATTCGGGATACCCGGCAATTGGGTTGCAGGAATTTTATCGGCCCTGTTCAGAGACGATTTAACCATATTCAGCGGCACGCCGATGAATTCCTCTTTTTTCCATTTGGCCATTTCAGCCTGGCTCAGGTTCAGGGCCTTGGTGAGGTTGATATTCTCGAGTATATCGCCTTTCTTGGTTTCGTCGCCCAGCATCAGGAACACCTTACCTTCCTTTGTCATGGTAAACATGATCGATTTATCCGGTACAGCCTTGCTCGACACTGAAGAAGGCGGCGTTACGGCCAGCACTTCCGGTGGTTTTTGCTTGGTTGCCAGGATAAAGAAGGTCAACAGCAGAAAAGCCACATCACACATCGCCGTCATGTCGACGTTGGTGCTTTTCCGTGGTAACTTTACTTTAGGCATACTTGTTAATTTATTCGCTTATGAATGAGATGCAGTTTCTGGATTTCTCCACAAAATTTTCCTGATTATTTGTACAGGCTTGCAAAACTTTGTGTGAGGGTAAATCCAGACTCATCGATGCCATAAGTAATATTGTCGATCTTGGTCGTAAACATGTTGTAGAAGATGATCGCGAAAGCTGATGTACCGATACCAAGGGCGGTATTATACAGGGCCTCAGAGATACCGATAGACAGTTCGTTGGCAGAAGATGCGCCACCGCTGTCGGCACCCAGGTTACCGAAGGCGCGGATCATACCGATTACCGTTCCCAACAGACCGATCAGGGTTGCCACTGTGGCGATGGTAGAGAGGAACACCAGGTTCTTTTCCAGCATCGGCAGTTCAAGGGCCGTGGCTTCCTCCACTTCCTTCTGGATCGCCAGCACTTTTTGTTCTGTATTCAATTCGTTGTTTGAGATCATTTCTTTGTAACGGTGCAGGCCGGCTTTCATCACGTTGCCCACTGAACCTTTTTGCTTATCGCACTCAGCAAGAGCTGCGTCTACATTTTTATTGGCCAGGTGGTACTGCACTTTGCGCACGAAGTCGGCGTTGCTGCCGGTACCTGTGGCTTTTGATACAGTCAGGAACCTTTCTACCACGAAAGTTAACATGGTCAGGAATGTACCAATCAGTACGGGTACGATGATACCACCCAGGTACATTTTAGACAATGCGGTTTTGGGATCATGACGCTCGGGCCAGAATCCGCCATTTTCTTTACCCTCTCCAAAATTACTTGGGTTACCCAACACAAAACGCCAGATAATGTAACCGGCTACCAGGCATAATACCGGAGCTAAAATGGAAATGATGTTGCTTGATTTCTTCGCCTGAACGGATGATGCCGGCTTGGCTGTTGCAGTTGGTCTTGTCTCTGCCATAACAATCGGTTTTTAATTGGTTAAGTGTGAAAAAACTTGTGTTTGTGGTTATAAATGCCCAGATTATATAATGATACAATCTTATGGAAGGCGTAAGTTAATAAAATAATTGAGAAACCTCATGCCGGGTATTGATTTTTTTATGTTTTCCGTACACATATTTAATTTACACGTAACACAGTGCTGGCCTGTGTTTTATAAAACATTATTCATAGCGCAGGGCTACAATGGGATCGAGCCGGGAGGCCTTTACGGCAGGGTACAATCCCGCTGCCAATCCTACAAAACTGCACACAAATATACCGGCAATGACCCATCCCCATGGAACAACAAAACCGGTGTTCAGCAACAGGGCTACCACATTACCCAGTAAGACACCGGAAATGATGCCGGCCGCTGCACCCAATAAACTAATAATAACTGATTCAAAGAGGAACTGCGCGCGGATATCTTTTTTGGTGCCCCCCAGGGCTTTTACCAACCCAATTTCCTTGGTGCGTTCATTTACCGCAACGAGCATGATATTCATTAAACCAATAGCCGCGCCAATTAATGTAATGAAAGCGATGCCAATCGTGCCTTTTTCGAGGAAGCCCAGGTTGGTCAGCAGGGCTTCCGCGATGCTGTCGCTTTTGTCAACATAAAAATTATCCTCATCCCTCGGGTCAAGTTTCCGGATAGGCCTGAATGTGCCTTTGGCCTCTCCAATAGCTACATCCATAAGTTTGATATCGGGCACCTGAACAGCCAATACAAAACTGGATGCATTGCCCGAAAACAACCTGCGTACATTATTCACCGGCAACACCACAACCTTACTGGTATTAAAAAAAGCACTGGAGCTTTTTTCCTTTAAAACGGCAATAACCCGGTATGGCACATGGTCCACATCCACTACGGCATCAATCGCTTTTGAGGGGTTACCGGGAAAAAGTTTTTCGGAAACACCGCTGCCCAGGATGCAGACATTATGCCCGTCTCCAATTTCCGTCAATGTAAAATTCCTGCCAATGTTAATCTCATAGCCGTTCAGGTCCAGGTAATTTTCATCGCCCCCGAATACATTGATCTCCGGGTTGGTTTTCCGTTCATTGGTATTCACCACAACTCCATTCGCGCCACGCACGGCAACACTCACTTTTGAGCCCGGGAACGCGTAGCGGTTTTTAAATGTAGAAGCTTCATCGTATGTTATTTGAATGCCTGTGTTAGATGTGCGCTGGCGTTGGTTCGACTTGGTTGTTTTACCGGTAGACCTCCTGCCGCCGCCGCCAAAATTCATATTCCGTTCGCGGAAGCGGATGCTGAACGAATTGGCGCCCATGGTGGAAAAACTTGAGGTCAGGCTATTGCTCGCCGCCTGTATGGCCGTTATGATGAGGATCAGCGCGAAGATACCCAACGCGATGATGATAACGGTAATGATTGTCCGAAGTTTATTGGCCTTGATATTCCGCCACGAAAGGGAAAGTGAATCTTTATAGGTCATGCCTTACCAAAGTTATGCCTAAAGATAGTCAAGCCTGTTCAGCCACCGATAAAACTTTGATAAACGGCATTTACAAGTGGTACATCCAACCGATCAGGAATTCGGGGTATACACCCAGGACCAGGATCAGGATGGCCAGCACAACCAGTAGCGCCTGGAAACCGGAATTCCCGGCGGAATTGACGAGTGATGATGTACCCGGCTCTTTGAAATACATGGCCTGGATGACTCGGAAATAATAATATGCGCTAACGGCAGCCATCAGTACCGCGAAGATAACGAGCCAGAACTGCTGGCCGTTTTCCACCGCGGCCATCAGCATGTAGAATTTAGCCTGGAAGCCTGCCGTCAGGGGGATGCCGGTGAGTGAAAGCAAAAAGATGGTGGCCACCAGGGCAAGTATGGGCTGCTTTTTCGCCAATCCGTTAAACCCATCAACGGTATAATCTTCCATTTTCAATAAAACGGCAAAAATGCCAATGGTGGACAGACTGTACGCGGCTGAATATAAGAGTATGCCTTCTTTGGCTTTATCGTTCAGGGCAAAAAGGGCCAGGAGCATGAATCCGGCCTGCGCGATGCTGGAATAAGCCAGCATACGCTTGACACTTTGCTGGAACACCGCCGTGAGATTCCCTATGAGTAATGTGGCCGCCGTGATCACAACAATCAGCATTTGCCATTGCGCGTGCATTACGCCAAACACCTGTTCAAACAAACGCAGGAATGCGAAGAAACCCGCCGCTTTTACAATGGTGCTCATGAATGAAGTGAACACGGTGGGTGCGCCATCATACACATCGGGCGTCCAGAAATGAAAGGGCGCAGCCGACACTTTAAAGGCCATGGATACGAGCAGGAAAATCAAACCGGTGGCAATCATCACCGGCATATCACCGGTACCCATCGGGATATTGTTGATGTAGAATGAACCATTGGGGTTACCGCCA
The DNA here is from genome assembly GCA_002343985.1 of Chitinophagaceae bacterium UBA2375. GTDB lineage: Bacteria > Bacteroidota > Bacteroidia > Chitinophagales > Chitinophagaceae > Ferruginibacter. The sequence continues at coordinate 11,521 of DDTB01000018.1, forward strand.
TAAATAAACGTGATGCCCATGAGCATGATACCTGTGGAAAAGCAACCCATCAAAAAATATTTGAGGGACGCTTCATTGCTTTTCAAATTGCGTTTATCGCTTCCCGTTAGTATATACAGCGGAATCGACATGATCTCCACCCCAATAAACAGGATGAGCAAGGTATTGAATGTGGCCATGAGGGAAATGCCGCACAACACAAAGAACATCAGGGCGAAATACTCGGCCACATGCTCACCCACTTTCTCCACTTCGGAGCCGGAGAGTAAAAAATAAAATAGCGTAGCGCCGAAAACGATGGCCAGGAAACTGAGGTTAAAACTGTTTGTACGCAACATTTCAGCCGGGTCAATATTAAACAGCGGAAGGCCAGAATTGAGTTCCATGGCGTTCATGGCAAACAGCAAAACGATGCCGGTTAATGCAATGTACCTGGGCACTGCCTTGCTTTTCACAAATGCGCCGCAGAACATCATCAGCACTCCCCATATCGCAGAAAACAATATCGCGTTCATAATTCAGTCTGTCAGTTTTGTTACCGGCTGCCGGCCGGTTAAAATTATTTTGTTACAATCATCGGCAACGCATCCCTCGTTAAATCAATTAACGGTTGCGGATAGACGCCGGTGATGAATATAATGAGTACTATCACGGCCAGGGTCAGCTTTTCATTCCAACTGATATCACCCACAGTTGATGTTACCGTGTTTGTTTCACCATAAAATATTTTCTGAATCATGTTCAGGGTATACACGGCGGAGAGGATGATGCCGATACCGGCTGTAACCGCATACCATGTATTAAACTGGAACAAGCCCGCAAACATCAAAAATTCACCCGGGAAGGCGTTGGTTAAAGGCAACGCGATATTGGCAAGTGCCACAACAACCAACATGATGGTGAGGAATGGCGCTCGGGATGCCAGTCCGCCCAATTGGGAAATCTGGCGAACACCAGTTTTGCGTTCGATCATATCAACTACCAACCACAATCCAATGATATTGACACCATGCGTAAACATTTGAATCATCATGCCCTGTACGCCCATTTCCCTTCCAGTAAATAAGGCGGCACACATCAACCCGATATGCGCGATGGATGAATAAGCTACCAGTTTTTTCAGGTTATCCTGCATCCAGGCGATCGCGCTTGCATACAGGATTCCGGTGATACTGAAAAAGATGATGATGGAATCAAACTTATCGGCAGCTTCCGGGAAAATCGGGATCAGCCAGCGGATGACACCAAACAAACCCATCTTTACCATAATCCCACTCAACACCATGGTTACTGGGGTTGGGCTCTGGTCATAGGTATCGGGCTGCCAGGTATGAAAGGGGAAAATCGGCATCTTTATGGCAAATGCCACAAAGAACAACCAGAACAGGCAGTTTTGTTCGGTAGCCGTTAACTGCGCGTTCATGAAATGCGCCAGGGCGAATGAGTGTGCTGAACTCGTACCATCTTCAAACACACGGGCGGCGGTATGCTGGTACACATATAAAATGCCAATCAGCATCAACAGTGAACCTACAAATGTGTACACAAAGAATTTGAATGTTACGGGTATCCGCTTCTCTCCACCCCATTGGCTGCACAGGAAATAAACAGGGATCAGGGCCAGTTCCCAGAAGAAATAAAATACCAGTGCATCCTTTGCCAGGAAAACTCCCATCAATCCTGCCTGGGCCAGCAACATCAAACCAAAATATGCCGGCGCGTTTTTCATGTCGTGCCGGTAAGTGCCCAGGAAAATCAAGGGGAACGCCAGCGCCGTGAGGAAACTGAGCAGGCGCCCTGTACTGTCGATGCCAATATTGAAACTGTTACCGATATATTTCAGCCAGTAATAATTAACATTATTATACTTATGGTGCGCCTGGATATCGGTGTAAAACAGCGTTGTAACCGACACAGCCAATACCAGAAATGAACCGGCCAGGGCCAGGTTCTTAGCCGCTTTCCCGGTGCTGGTAAAGAAACTGATAATACCCAGCAACAAAGGCAGCCAGATTAGCAACTCAGGAAATGTGATGTACGTGCCCAGCATTGATGTGTATTTACAAATAAAATTGTATGATGAATAATAAGAGCATGCCAATGACCATCAGTAAAATATACGCGCCCACTTGCCCGCTCTGCAACCAGCGCAACTGGCGCCCGCCGTAATTCACGGCACGGCCTATTCCATTGACAAAACCATCGATCCCTTTTTTCTCTATCAAACGGTCAAATATGCCTGATACAGAACGAATGGGCTTTACAATGGCCGCGTCATAGAATTCATCGACATACCATTTATATACCAGGATTTTGGCAAAGCCGGTCGGCTCGTCTTCAGCCTGATAACTTTTAAACTTAAACCATGCGAAACCGATAGATGCCAGCACGAGCAAGGTTGATATACCCATCAGCGCATACTCGGTACCGTGATCCAGGTGGTGGGCAACCTCTCCGGTGGCAGGCTTCAGGAAGGCCGCCAGCCAATGGTTTCCGCCAAGTGCCGCGGGTATGCCAATATACCCGCCAACCACGCTGAGCACAGCCAGCACAACCAGTGGGATGGTCATGGCAGATGGGCTTTCGTGCAGGTGTTGTTCCTGTTCTTCAGAGCCCCGGAAGGTTCCGGTAAATGTTAGGATGTATAACCTGAACATGTAAAAAGCTGTCATTAAAGCGGCAAAGAGCGCTAACGCGAACATCCAGGGCGCATGCGCGTAAGTACCCGCAAGGATTTCATCCTTTGAGAAGAATCCTGAGAATCCAGGGATGCCGGCAATGGCCAGGCAACCAATAAAAAATGTGATGCTGGTAACCTTCATGTGCTTGTGCAGTCCGCCCATTTTACGGATATCCTGCTCACCGCCCATGGCATGGATCACGCTGCCGCTTCCCAGGAACATCAGGGCCTTAAAGAACGCATGGGTCAATACGTGGAAGACCGCGGCCACATAATTTCCTGTACCTAATGCCAGGAACATGAAACCCAACTGGCTGACAGTAGAATAAGCCAGTACCTTTTTAATATCGTTCTGACGAATGGCGATAGATGCCGCCAGTAATGCGGTGGCAAGTCCGGTTATGGCAATGATGGTTTGCGTAAATTCCGCCAATGAAAAGAGCGCATGGCTTCGGGCAACCATATAAATACCGGCTGTTACCATCGTTGCCGCGTGGATCAGGGCGCTCACGGGTGTAGGGCCTGCCATCGCGTCGGGCAACCAGGTGTACAGTGGAATTTGCGCACTCTTGCCCGTAGCTCCCAGGAACAATAATAAAGTAATGCCGGTGATATCGGCCTGGCTTAATTTATCGAGCGTAGCCTGGCTGAAAATGGTTTGATAATCCACATGGCCCGTTTTGGCGATCAGCCAAAATATGGCGAGCAGGAAACCCAGGTCACCAATGCGGTTCATGACGAATGCCTTTTTTGCCGCGTTGGTATAATCATTCTTCTTGAACCAGTAGCCAATCAGCAAGTACGAACATAAGCCTACCCCTTCCCATCCTATAAACATGACCACCAGGTTTCCTCCCATAACGAGGAGCAACATGGAGAACACAAAGAGGTTCAGGTAAGCGAAATATTTCGCGAAATCAGGCGCGGGCTCATCATGCATATAAGCGGTAGAGTACACATGAATCAAGAAGCCTATACCTGTAATGATCAGCAGGAACAACGAACTCAACTGGTCAATGGTAAATTCGAATCCGATTTTCAGGCTGTCGATGCGGATAAAATCAAATAAATGTGCCGTATGTGTTTGCCCATTCTTCACCTGGATAAACACTAAGCAACTCAGCAAGAATGCAGCGAGTACTACCAGGCTTCCGAAAAAACCGGAAACGGATTTAGGCAATACTTTCCTTCCCATGCCATTGACCAGGAAACCGATCAGGGGCAACAGGGGGATCAGCCAGACAATATCTAAAACGTTGTTCATAAGCGATATCTTACAGCGACGGGACGCGACCGTTGCTTATTAGTTTTTTAAACGGTTCAGGAAATTGACATCTATGGAATGTGTATTCCGGTAAAGCATCACAATAATGGCAAGCCCAACACTCACTTCCGCCGCTGCCACCACCATAATAAAGAATACAAAGATCTGGGCATCACTGGCAACCGTTGGCAATGCTTTGGCCGCCTCACCCACCGCGTGCATTTTTGAAAATGCTACCAGCAGGAGGTTGACCGCGTTTAACATGAGTTCCACGCACATGAATATGATGATTGCGTTACGCCTCATCAATATGCCAACCATACCGATGCTGAATAAAACCAGCGATAACGCGATGTATGCTTTAATGTCCATAATTAATATTACAGTTTCACATAAATACCCACACCCAAAGTGCTGGAAGCGGGTTGTATGGATAAAATATCCTGAATCTTTTTCCTGGCCACGCCGTTGAACACGTCAACCGCTTTATAAGCGGCGGCTTTTGTCAGCAATTTGGTCAACACGCCCGTTGCAATGCCTCCCAGTGCCGGGTACAATAATTTTTTTACGGTGCCGTCGTCAAACTTCTGCTCATCTGTTAAACCCCGGATGGTGCTGTATGCCGCTACGCCTGTACCAACTACAGATAATGTCTTGAACACCACCAAACCTGTCTTATACGTCCTGTACATTTTGTTGAGGTCATTGATGCCCCCTTTCTTATCGAGGATATCCCCTAAAATTTTCACCCCTTTCAGGTTCTCTCCCAAAATGCCGTTCTTATTGATCCGGTAATTTCCAATGCTGAATACTGGATTGAATCCTTTCTTTACAGACAAAATTTTAGACTTTCCAAGGATATCATCCAGTTTAAAGGGGATATCCTGCAAGGTTGGTATTTTCACCTGCGCGCAAACCGGTAAGCTCAGTGAGCTTAAGAGTATAACAGCCAGGGATATGCGAAAAATCAATTTCATTAATGCGATTATTGTTTTTTACCGATGATGACCGCGCCAATCATCGCGCTCAGGAATAACACACTGCTGATTTCAAAAGGCAATACGTAATTGGTAAACAGGTTTTTGCCCAGTTCCTTGATGAGGCCTGCGTCGCCAACATTCATTTGCACCAGTTGCTGTTTATCTATGTCCATCAATGCGGCCAGTAATACAAGCAACAGGGAACCACCCGATATCACCCCGATCAGCCTTAATCTGTAATTTTTTACAGGTTCCGTATCGGCATTGAGGTTCATCAGCATCACCACAAACAAAAACAGAACCATGATGGCCCCTGCATAAACAATGATATTTACAATAGCCAGGAACTGCGCATTGAGCATGATATAATGCCCTGAAATAGCAAAGAAAACAACGATGAGCCAGAGAATGCTGTGCACGGGGTTCTTACTCGTGATCATCATGATCCCTGCGAATGCCGCCACAACAGACAGGATGATAAAAAGCAGTGTAGTTATATTCATGAAATCGGAAATTATGCGTTCACGGATCCTTTCGCAGCCCTGTTGCCCAATGCCTTTGCATAAGCTTCAGGATTTTCTTTCGGATGCGGGATCAGCAATTCGTTCTTGTTATATATGAATTGTTTGCGCTGGTAGTCGGCCGGCGTAAATGTTTCACTCAGGTAAATGGCATCTTTCGGACAAGCTTCTTCGCATAATCCGCAAAAGATGCAACGAAGCATATTGATTTCATACTTTGCCGCGTATTTTTCTTCCTTATACAGGTTTTCTTCTCCAGGCAGGCGTTCCGCGGCTTCCATGGTGATGGCTTCGGCGGGACAAGCTACAGCGCACAATCCACATGCCGTGCAGTTTTCACGCCCTTCCGCATCACGGTTCAGGATATGCAATCCCCTGAAAACCGGTGAAAAAGGCCGTTGCTTTTCCGGATAATTGATCGTCGGCTTCTTCTTGAAAATATGGCTGAACGTGATCATCATGCCTTTGAATACCGCGGGCAGGTATAATTTTTCCCAGAAGCTCATGGGCTTCCTGTCTACTGGTAGTGCACGGTTTGTTAAAGCTTGCATATAAAAAAGGTTTGCAAAAATAGGGTTTAATGTGCTGCTATTACCGGTCCAGGAACAAAATCACCGCACCTGTGACCAGCATATTGAATAAAGCCAGTGGTATCAGGATGCGCCATCCCAGGTGCATCAACTGGTCGTAACGGAAACGCGGGATCGTCCAGCGTACCCACATAAACAAAAACAGGAAAAACACCACTTTCATCATCAATGCCACCACACCCACAATGGCTGCCACATTGGTTGACAGGTTAGCCTCGTTAACAAAAGGCATATCATACCCGCCAAAAAACAATGTTGCCATAATCACACTGCTCACAAACATATTGATGTATTCAGAAAACAGGTAAAAGCCAAGTTTCATGGACGAATACTCTGTGTGGTAACCGCCAATCAGTTCGTTCTCCGCTTCTGGCAAGTCGAACGGTGTTCGGTTACATTCGGCGAAAGAACAGATCAGGAAAATCAGGAAGCCCAGCGGCTGGTAAATAATGTTCCATAAGCCGGTTTGTTGCTGAACAACCATTTCTTTCAGGCTTAATGAACCTGTCACCATCAACAAACTGATCAGGGATATACCCATCGCGAGTTCATAACTGATGATCTGTGAAGCGGCGCGCAATCCACCCAGCAATGAATATTTATTATTACTGGCCCAAGCGCCGATCATGATACCATACACGCCAAGGCTCACAACACCAAATACATATAAGATACCGATATTGACATCCGCGATTTGCAAACTGATGTCCCTTCCAAACAGGTGCAGTTTATCGCCCCAGGGAATCACGGCGCTGGTCATCACAGCCGTCAGCATGGCAAGGGCGGGGCCTAATATGAACAGGAATTTCGAAGAGAAATTCGGGATAATTTCCTCTTTGAAAAACAGTTTCAATCCGTCTGCCAGTGGTTGCAACAAACCAAAGGGACCGGCCCTGTTTGGGCCCCTGCGGTCCTGGATGACAGCCGCCACTTTACGTTCGGCAAAAGTGGTGTACATGGCAACTACCAGCGAAATGCTGACAACGACCACAATCAGGATCAGTTTCTCAATGATTAACGCGGTGTCGATTGATAAAAACATAGTCTATGCTTGACCGGTAGCCCGGCTGATGAATATTCCTTTTACTTTTTAAAATTGTCTGAGTGAGCAGGGCCGTTGAGCTCACTGAGGTGCACACCCGGCTTGTTCACTTCAGAAACCGAATGGATATCCATCAGTTTCTTAGGTTCCATTCCGTTCATCACTTTCTGCACGGTTTCCTGCGGCATAACCAGTTGGGAATACTTGTTCGCGCCGATGACGGAATGCCTGGGTATACTGGTCAGCCCTTCAATGGCCCAATCGCTGGTTTTCTTTTTATCGAATCGGCAGGTATTGCAGATCCATCCGGGTTTTCCGTCAAAGCTTTGTACTTCGCCCCACTGGTCTTTACGGGCCGTTACCCTGAACACTTCATCACCGCGCAGCCATAAGGTTGCTTTTCCGCAACAACCGGGTGTCTGGCAATCGCGGTGCGCATCCACAGGTTTGGTAAACCAAACCCTGTTCTTAAACCTGAAAGTTTTATCGGTGAGTGCGCCAACCGGGCACACATCAATCATATTGCCACTAAAATCATTGTCGATGGCCTTTGAAATATATGTGGAAATCGCCGCGTGGTCGCCACGGTCAACCACGCCATGTACCCTTTTATTGGTGATCTGATCGGCTACGTATGTGCAACGGTAGCAGAGGATGCACCTGGTCATGTGTAACTGGATATACGGGCCGATGTCTTCCTTTTTAAAAGTTCGGCGGGCAAACTGGTAACGGGTGCCCTCTTTGCCGTGCTCATAGCCAAGGTCCTGCAGGTGGCATTCTCCAGCCTGGTCACATATGGGGCAATCCAGGGGATGGTTCAATAATAAAAACTCCACTACGCCATTGCGGGCATCAATCACCCGGTCGCTGGTGATATTCTTCACCACCATACCATCCATAACGGTAGTACGGCAACTGGCTACCAATTTAGGCATCGGGCGCGGATCTGCTGCTGAACCGGCGGCCACTTCCACAAGACAGGTACGGCATTTACCGCCGCTGCCTTCAAGTTTGCTGTAATAACACATGGCCGGCGGCGTAACATCACCTCCGATCTGCCTCGCTGCATTTAAGATCGTGGTACCGGGCGCCACATCTATCGTGATGTTATCGATGGTAACCTTGATCGTTTTTTGTTCTTCTGCCATAATATTTTCATATTAACTGTGAAAGCGCCCAGGTAATAACCGATGAATCATTATCACAACAGTAGCTTAACAGTTATTATTTCATTTTCATACGTAACACAAAACCTCATCAAACTTTCTCCGGCACATAAATCGGATCGGCATAATGGGCCAGGCCATAATTCTGGTTAAGGCAAAGCTCCGGGTTCCTGACATGCCATTCAAATTCATCCCTGAAATGGCGGATCGCAGCGGCAACAGGCCATGCAGCGGCATCACCCAGCGGACAAATGGTGTTTCCTTCAATTTTACGCTGGATATCCCAGAGTAAATCGATATCGCTCATTTCGCCCTTACCACTATCAATTTTCTTCAGGATTTTTTCCATCCAGCCTGTTCCTTCGCGGCAAGGGCTGCATTGACCGCAGCTTTCATGCCTGTAAAACCTGGCAAGCGTATAGGTATGCTTTACGATGCACTGATCTTCATCCAATACAATGAAACCTCCTGAACCCATCATGGTACCTGTGGCAAATCCGCCATCACTGAGGCTCTCATAATTCATCAATCTTTTTTCCCCTTTCGCTGTAGTAAGGAGCAGGTTCGCAGGTAAGATCGGAACGGAAGAACCTCCGGGGATACAGGCTTTCAGGCGTTTGCCGTTGGGGATTCCCCCGCAATATTCATCACTGAAAATGAATTCCTCCACGCTGATCGTCATGTCAATTTCATACACACCCGGCTTGTTGATATTGCCGCAGGCGCTGATGAGTTTGGTACCTGTAGACTTGCCCACCCCGATTTGCGCATATGCTTCCCCGCCATCGTTGATGATGGGCACTACAGCCGCAAGTGTTTCCACATTGTTAACCACCGTTGGACATCCCCACAAACCTTTCACAGCAGGGAATGGTGGTTTGATGCGTGGGTTGCCGCGCTTACCTTCAAGCGATTCGAGCAAAGCGGTTTCTTCGCCGCAGATATAGGCGCCGGCGCCGCGCTGTACATGTATATTGCAATCAAAACCGGAACCCTGGATATTTTTACCCAACCAGCCTTTCTGACGGGCTTCAATGATCGCTTCTTCCAAAATATCCGCCACCCAGTCGTACTCACCCCTGATGTAGATATAGCTTGTATTGCTTCCCAGCGCGAAGGATGATACAATCATCCCTTCAATTAATATATGTGGGATGAATTCCATGAGGTAACGGTCCTTAAACGTACCCGGCTCACTTTCATCCGCATTGCATACCAGGTAACGGGGCACGCCTTCGGGTTTGGCCAGGAAACTCCATTTCATGCCGGTAGGGAAACCCGCTCCGCCACGGCCCCTCAATCCGCTCTTCTTCACTTCCTCCACGACGGCTTCCGGCGTCATCTTCAACGCTTTTTCCACGCTGCGGTAGCCGCCTTCCTTCCGGTAGGTTTCATAATACCGGATGCCCGGGATATGTGCTTTGTCTAATAATAATTTCTTTCCCATGTATCTGCTCTGATTAAGAGATGGTCCTTCAATATTTTATGAGGCCATATTTGCGGGCCATCGGCCCTTTTTGCAAACGCCCCTGTTTATCCAGCAACTTCAACTTGCCGGCCAGCAGCAAAAAACGGTTTTGGCCTTCCGGCTGCCCTTCCAGCGTTACCTGCATTTGCTTGTTCACGCTGTACCTGCCTTTTTCCGCGACTTGTTTATCCGTTCCCGCCTGCTTACGGTTAAGGATAAACGATCCGTCAGTTTTTAACTCCAGCTCAGCTTCCGAATCCGGGCAACCTGAACAAGGCAATAATCCCTTGTAATTGCCCGCTACTGATACCGCCTGCATCATTACCGAACTGTCACTAACGGTAGCGGATACACGATTCGAAGCGGTATCTTTATTCGCCACTGGCGCTTCATCCCTGAACCCTTCATTCACGTCTGTATCCTGTTCGTTCTTACCCGATCCGCAACCCAACCCTGCACATAATAAAAAGCAAAACAATACCTGTTTCATAATCCTTAATTCGCTTTTGCCCTGCACTCATCAATGATCGCATCTACCTTTTCGCGTGTCAGGTGCTCACGATAATGTTTGCCCAACTGCATCATAGGCGCATAGCCGCATGCCCCGAGGCATTCCACGGTTTTCAGCGTAAACATCCCGTCGGCTGTGGTTTCACCCACACCTATGTTTAATTTTTGCCTGATGTAATCAATGATATCATCGCTTCCGTTCAGCATGCAGGGCCCTGTCTGGCAAACTTCAAACACATATTTACCCACGGGTTTGAGGTTGTACATGCTGTAGAAACTGGCCACTTCGTACACTTCAATAGGCTCAATCTTCAGGAGACCTGCCACATAATCCATAACGGGAACATCAAGCCAGCCGCCAAACTCAAGCTGCGCGAGGTGAAGAACGGGTAATAGCGCGCTCTTCTGTTTGCCTTCGGGATAGCGGGCCACGATCTCGTTCACTTTGGCCAGGCTTTGTTCACTAAACTGTATCATACGTTTCTCTCAAATATTTTGTTCAACAAGGATAGCCACAGGTTATGCAGCCATTCAAATGATGCATCAGGCATCCAGTTCACCGGCAATCAGGTTCAGGCTGCTCATGGTGATAACGGCGTCGCTCAACATGCCCCCCTTGATCAATTCGGGATATGCCTGGTAGTATATAAAACATGGGCGCCTGAAATGCAGCCTGTACGGGGTTCGACCGCCATCGCTGATCAGGTAAAAGCCCAGTTCGCCATTGGCACCTTCCACTGCAGAATAAATTTCCCCTGCAGGCATCTCAATTTCACCCATGATGATTTTGAAATGATATATCAGGGCTTCCATCTTCGTGTACACATCCTGTTTAGGTGGCAGGTAATATGCCGGTGTGTCGGCATGATACACTTCGGCATCAGCGCCTTTGAATGACTGCACTTTTTCATATGCCTGGCGGATGATGCCCAGGCTCTGCCACATCTCCTGGTTGCGGACCAGGAACCGGTCGTAACAATCACCGGTGCTTCCTACAGGTATCGTAAAATTAAATTCTTCGTAACTGCTGTATGGCGCATGTACTCGTACATCGTAATCTACGCCCGCGGCGCGCAGGTTCGGACCTGTGAATCCGTAGTTCAATGCCCTTTCCGCGGCAATTGGGCCCACACCAATGGTGCGTTCCATAAAAATGCGGTTGCGGGTAAAGAGGTTTTCAAACTCTTTCAACTGGGCAGGGTATTCTTTCAGGAATTTCTCCAGTTTTTCGAATGCGGCATTCGTGAAATTGCGCTCAAAACCGCCAATACGGCCAATATTCGTAGTCAGACGGGATCCGCATACTTCCTCATAAATTTCATATATCAGTTCACGGTACTGCATCAGGTACAAGAAGCCAGAATACGCGCCGCTGTCTACACCAACAATAGAGTTACAAATCAGGTGGTCGCTGATGCGGGCCAGTTCCATAATGATGATGCGCAGGTAATCGACCCTCTTGGGTGTTTGTACACCCAGCAGCCTTTCGCAGGTGATATGCCAGCCCATGTTGTTGATGGGCGATGAGCAATAATTCAGCCTGTCGGTGAGCGGGGTGATTTGATAGAGCGGCCTGCGTTCAGCGATTTTTTCAAACGCGCGGTGAATATAGCCCACAGTAGATGTGGCTTTCATGATGCGTTCGCCGTCGAGTTCAAGGATATTCTGAAACACGCCATGCGTAGCCGGGTGCGTAGGGCCCAGGTTTAGCGTGTTGGTTTGCTTTTCAATGCTTCCTTCCGGTAACAGTATATGTTCGTTCATAGCATGTACCGCCAAGCGGTTGATTATGGTTTCACCTGGCCATCAACGCTACCGTTTTCGTGTAGCCGTGGCCGTATGAACCTTTGATAAATGATCGTCAGTTTCTCCGCCAGTAAGATCGAAAATAAGACCACCTGGCTCCACTTCATAAATATTTTAAAATTCCTGTCCTTATGTCCTACTGGCACTTCATACCAGAGAACAAGTGTCAGGATCACAAAAGCCAGCAATAAAGCAGATCCAATCACTCCATATCTTTTCATGAATGCCTTCATTGCTTGATATTTTAATAAGTACCCCTGCCAAACATTTCATCGTCTTTATCGATACGCGTCTGGTCTTCCACCGGGTATTCTTTCCTTAATGGGAAATAATCCATTTCATCCACATTCAGCACCCTGATCAAATTGGGGTGGCCAATAAAATTCACACCAAAGAAATCATAAGTTTCACGTTCCATCCAATTGGCCGTCTGGTAGAGCGATGTAGCGCTGAACACATCCGGCGATTGTATATCTGTGTATACCTTAAACCTTATCCGCACATTATCACGCATATTATGCAGGTGGTACACCACGCAAAGTTCCTCGCCCTTCCTGTCAGGAAAATGAACAGCCTGTAAATCAGTCAGGAAGCGGAATCCGAGGGTTTCATCATCATACAGGTGCTGCAGGATTTTCAGGTTGAGTTCTTTGGGCGCCGTAAATGTGAGCATGCCATATGGCTCCTGCCAGTCGGTTAACGCATCCCCGAATTTCTCCGTAAGTTTTTCCCTGATGATATCGTTCGTTAAAGCCATGGATAAAAATTAATGTTTATTGGATTCCGTATCCTGCCAGGAGATCGCGGTATTGATCGCTGTTCCTGCGGCGCAAGCCTTCCTTATCAACCAGTTCCTGGATCTTCATGAAACCGTCGAGGATGGCTTCCGGCCTGGGGGGGCAACCGGGTACATACACATCCACCGGAATCACCTGGTCAATGCCCTGTAACACGGAATAACTGTCGAATATTCCTCCACTGCTCGCACAGGCGCCAACGGCCATTACCCAGCGGGGCTCGGCCATTTGCAGGTACACCTGCTTTAACACAGGCCCCATTTTTTTCGCGATGGTACCCATCACCATCAAAAGGTCGCACTGGCGTGGCGAGAATCCCACACGCTCTGAACCAAACCTGGCCAGGTCGTAGTGGCTGGCCATGGTAGCCATGAATTCAATACCGCAGCAACTGGTGGCAAAAGGCAGGGGCCAGATCGAGTTCTTCCGCGCCAGGCTCACTACTTTTTCAAAGTTTGTAGCCATGAAACCCTCTCCCATGTACCCTTCCGGGATCCCCTGGAATTTGACAGTATTATTGAATTGAACGGGACGTGACATATTTAAACTTGTAATTTTTTGATGGGAACTTTTTTGTAACAACAGTTTTTAGCTTTGTTGGTTGAACAAAAGCCCAAACTTTGGCGCTTATTCTTCCCACTTTAATGCGCCCTTTTTGAAAATGTAAATGAAGCCTGAAAGGAAAAGGCTGACAAACATGACAACCGCCAGGAACCCTTCCCAGCCCAATTCCCTGAAATTTACCGCATATGGATAAAAGAAAATCACTTCCACATCGAACAGCACGAATAAAATCGCTACCAGGAAGTATTTGATGGCCATTGGCTGACGGGCATTACCCCTGATTTCAATACCACTTTCGAAGTTTTGGAGCTTATCGGCGGTTTTACGCTTGGGCCCCAGGAAATCGGAACCAATGATAATGGTGGCTACCAGGCCAATAGCAAAAATGATTTGCAGTGCAATAGGTAAATAACTTACGGCTGTTCCCGAATCCGCCTGTAGAAAGTGGAAAAGCATATCGGTATTGAATTTAATTGGGGGCAAAAATAAGGCAGCACCGGTAATATACAATGCTGATAAACAAAATAAACATCGGGCCCGGCATATTGTGCGAAAAGGCCCTGAATAAAACTTTCACCATGTTTTTGATTGCATCTCAGGTGGCATGCAACCTGCCTTTTGATCCATGTTTGAAAACATGCCATCATTTGTCATCAACATATAAAAAAAGTCCGTTCAGGGAACGGACTCTAAAATATAAGCATTTGATTATTAACGTTTTGGAGAAGCCGGTGTTTTTGGCGGCTTAGGCGGTGCCGGGGTCCTGCGCGCTTTGGGGTCGTTTTTGCTGATGAACTCCCTGTTAGAAACCAATTGTTGGTCGGCCGGGTCAAGCGCTATGGCTTTATCAACATACTGCAAGGATGTTGCCTGGTCTTTTTGCACGTTATAATAGTATTCAATAAAAAACTTGTATGCGCCAATCAATTGGTTCTTCACCTTTTCCTTGTCTGCTTCCTTTTCGCCGATTTCAACCACTTTTTGATAGAAAGGAACTGCAAGTCCCTGTTCACCGGTACTGTCGATGGATCCATTCGCTTTTCCAATCATATAATAGCCAAATACATCTTCAGGATATTTTTCAACATAGCGGTTGAACACCGTGATAGACTGTTGAAATTCGTTGCCCCTGTAGAAATTGTAACCGGCATAATACAGGTCGGTCTTGCCAAAATTCTTCTTTACATCCAGGATTTTGTTATACCAAACCGCGGCTTCCTTATAATTTTTCTGTGCTTCAAAGGTGGTCGCCATGGCTTTCAGGTAACTGATCTTGTTGTTTTCGATACTGTCAAGCTGAACCGCCTTATCAACCAATTGGCCTGCCTGTGCTTCGTTCCCAGGGAATTTCAGCAACAACATGGCATAGCGGGAATAATCGCCCGGGCCAATCTTTTCTTCAGACTGACGCTTAAAATATTCTTCATAACTCAGTTTCGCGTTCATGGAATCGCTCAACCTGTCGTATGCCAAAGCTTTGATACCATACAGGTTTGGATATGGATTGCTGCCGCCTTCACGGATGCACTCATCGGCTTTTGTGATGGCCTCATTAAACAAACCCTGTGCATATTTCATGGAAGCCCTGTATGAACAGGCACGCGGGTCATCATCCGAATTAGCCAGCCATTTTTCAAGGTACTCGGCAGAACGGGATACGTTTGTGCTGTAATAATAATTGAACAAGGTATTGTACACAGGCGCGTACTTGGGATCCATGGCAATAGCTTCATTAAAATAGCGCATGTAAATTTCTTCCTGTCCCACACCCTGCGATTGGTAAATCCGTCCAATACGGTATTTCGCGCGGGCATAGTCTGATTTGTAACCAAGGGCAGCTTCATACGATAATTGCGCATTGCCACCATCACCGAGCCTGCGGTATGCATCGCCCAGGTTCACCATGACATCCGGGTCATTGAATTTTTTGATTTGGGTTGCCTGTTTCAGCTTATCCACCGCATAAGCGGGGTCACCGGTTTTAGATTCAGGGTTGCCATTGGCAAAACCCACCGCGTTGAGTACCGCAATGCTTTTGCCCTGGCTGAGGGAAATCGCTGCTTCAAAATGATTTCGGGCATCCTGGGTTTTACCTTCCAGCAATTCGGTATGTCCAACGCCAGCCATTAACAGAGGGCTATTGGGGTTGGCCATCAGCTTAGATTGGTAAAAAGCCCTGGTGTCGGCAATATCTTTTGCTGTACGTTCATCAGACGCCAAAGTACATTGGCCCAGCCAATAGGCTGCTTCTTCGTTATTAGGATTGGCTTCCAGTAATTTTTGAAAGACTTCCTTCGCACTTTTGAACCGCTCGTAGTACATGAATTTCCGGCCTTCATCAATACTCTGCGCCATTACCGCCACAGAAAAACCAAGACCCATAAACAGGAAAAGCATGCCCAATGTGATTTTTCTCATGTTTCTTTTTTGTGTTTAGACTGCTGCAATGTTATTAAATAATATAAAAAACCGTTAAAGCCTTTTGTTATTTTTTTGGTAGAGAGAGGTTAATTTTTACCGGCCTGACATCAAAATTCATGATTGGGCCAAGGTACGCGCGCCTGAAAATCAACTGTCCACGTTCATATTTCAAAAAATCCACAAATCCATTTCCCAACCCATGATAATTTTCCTTAATGACATAATACAAGCCCCTGACCAACGGATAGCGACGGGATTGAATGCTTTCCTGGACCGGTTTCACAAAAGGCTGATCCGGGCAGATATCGCAGCGCAGGTAATTGATCCTGATCTTTTGCAAGCGCTCCACCTGTTCTTTGATCTCAGGGTTACCCACCCAGCTTATGCCCACCAAACCGATGGCATTAGGGTTTTCGGAAATAAAGTCAATCACATCCTGGCTGGTTTTTGCCGCTTTTACCACGGAGCTATCAGGTAATGCGCCTTTTAATATGGAGTCGCGGATAAAGCGATAGGTACTGGTCGCGCTAAGCCCATCGAACACCAAGGTTTGTTCCCTTTTTTGCTTACCCAGTAACCTGTCACGCAATTCATCCATGGTAAACATGGAATCAGGGTTGTTGCGGTTGCTGATGACCGCGATGGCATCGGCTGCCAGCAAACCCCAACGTGGCGGGTATTTGAGCGAGTCTTTCATAAATGACTCCTCGTTATATTTGAGGCCACGTGTAATTAAAACGAGGCGGGTAGCCGAATCGCGGAAGAAATCGCGGATGCAGGCCTCTTCAGTTTTATAATCGGCGATGATGCGGGTTTCGGGGTTACTGGCTTCATACATGGCAATCTGCTCTTCGATCACAGGCCTGTACGACTCATCCACACTGATATGTATGGTTCCTTTATTTGGCTTGTCAATACTGTCTGACTGCTGTTTTTTGGAATCGCAGCCGGTTATGAGCATACCCATAAAAGCGATACCCGCCAGTAAAGACATCAAACGCATCGGTGCATTCATCAGCGCAAATAATTTTTCTTGTACCCGCGATAAATCCTGAATGCCCCGTAGAGCACGCAAATCGCGCCAAAACCTTTCATATAAGGGTCATCAAAACGGGCTTCCAAACCGGTATTAAATTGTTTGATGAACATCAGGAACACGCCCATGGCCATCCACATAATGCCCATGCCATAATCCATCAAAGCCCGCATCCGGATCAGCCCCTTATCGCGCTGGCTCAATTTTTCCCGCTCAAATTCCTCCAATGCCATTTGATTATAATTTTATTTTTCGTGAACCTGCAAGTTACGTCATAATCGGTTTTATCAGGGCGTGGCCGCAAAGGTTACAGGGAGTATATAATATACAGATACATCCCTTCCCTTTGATTTTCCCGGCTTCCATTGGGGCATGCGTTTCAGCACCCTCACCACTTCTGATGTAAATGCTTCCCCCGGATCCATCACAGGCTCAAAGCTCCTCAACTTCCCATCGTACCCAACCACAAACCTCATTTTCACCTGCACCATCTCTCCTTCACCCATATCATGGGGAGCCTGGAGATTCCGCGCGAGGTAGCGCATCAGGGCCTCGGTGCCACCAGGAAATTCCGGCATTTGCTCAGCCTGTTCAAGCGGACTTGAGGGGTCGGGCATGTCGGGCTCGCTTGTAAAAACAACACCTGGTTTTGGCGGAACCGGCGACGGGGGCACTTGTACCAATGGGGGGCTGAATATACCTTTATCATTGGTGCGGCTATCAATCACAATACTATCAGTTAAATTTCTGATTTTATCTACCGCCTTTCCGGCAGGCTGCACTTCTACCCTGCTCACAAATTGTTGCGTCCGCAGATTCTGCTTTGCTGTCTCAGGCTTGGGTACATGTGGTTTTTTAGGTTCCGGCTTCTTTTCCTCCAGGACATCGGGCAAAACATGCGCCGTTGCCGTCTCATACATAAAATGCTTTTTGACCAGGGCAGGTCTTCGTAAAAGGGCCCAGGCCGACAATATGGCGAAGATCCCAAACACCCAAAAAACAGCGCGGGTTAGGCGGTTTCCGTATTGTTTACGCAGGAGATAAGCGCCATAGGCTTTATGGCGGCCATCAAATAAAATATCTAACTCATGTGCGTGCAGTATGTCTTCGGCTTTCATAATCTTTTTGTTTAGAGTTGAAGAATAATGAAAACCGGCGCCGTCTTCCCCATTAAGATGCATTCCGCTGATAATTCCACAAAACCAAGGGTATGGCGCATCTACCATATGTATAAATCAGTCTGATAGCTGCCCCGATGCGCTTATATTTGCGGGATGAAAATTTTGATGGTTTGCCTGGGTAATATCTGCAGGAGCCCATTGGCCGAAGGCATTTTGCAGGAAAAAGCCCGACTGGCAGGTTTGAACTGGATGGTAGACAGCGCGGGTACTTACAAAAACCATGTGGGCGAAGCCCCCCATACCCTGAGCCAGAAAGTGGCGAAACTAAATGGTATTGATATCAGCCAGCAAAGGTCGAGGCACCTGCAAGCTGCTGATATTGAGTCGTTTGATCGCATTTACGCCATGGCGGCAGATGTGATGGATGGGATCCGTGCGATATATGGCGCGCCGCTGCCCGAAGGTAAAGTACAATTATTCCTGGAGGAGTTATATCCCGGCGAAAACCGGGATGTACCGGACCCTTGGTATGGACCGGAACCGGGTTATCATGAAGTATTTCACATGATTGAACAAACCTGCGATGCCATTATCGCCAAACAATTCACAGTACAAGTATAAGGAGACAGGAACATGAGTAAACCATCCATACCCCAGGGCATGCGTGATTTTTCGGCGGAAACCGTCCGGAAAAGGAACCATATCCTATCTGTCATTCGCCAGGTATTTGAATGTTATGGATTTGAGCCTTTGGAAACGCCTGCCATGGAAAATATTGAAACCCTGATGGGTAAATATGGGGAGGAGGGCGATAAATTGATATTTAAGGTTCTGAATAACGGGCTCAATGATCCGAAGAACGAGGAGAAAGCGAGGGCCGGATTTCAAAAAGTGATGGAAGGGAAAAGCAGCGCTGACCTGACCGGCAGGGCGCTCAAATACGACCTGACCATCCCTTTCGCACGCTTTGTAGCCATGAACCACGGGCAACTAACGTTTCCGTATAAACGCTACCAGATACAACCGGTATGGCGGGCCGACCGGCCGCAAAAAGGCCGCTACCGCGAATTTACGCAATGCGATGCCGATGTAGCCGGAAGCCGTTCCCTGGTCAATGAAGTGGAACTGGCTTTGATATACGACCAGGTTTTCCGGAAACTGGGCCTGCATGGATATGAATTAAGGATCAATAACCGGAAAATACTGGCCGCGCTGGCAAACCGCTGCGGGGGCGCCGAATTCCTTACGGATATCACTGTGGCCATTGATAAACTCGATAAAATCGGGCTCGACAAAGTGCTGGAAGAATTGCGTCAAAGGGGGTTGCAGGAAAATCAAATAGACAGTATCCGCCAATACCTCTCCATCAGCGGCAGCAACGCCGAAAAAATACAAGCCATTCAAACATTACTGGGCGACGACCCGCAAGCCATAAAAGGCCTTGAAGAATTATCGTTTGTATTGGAACATGCATCAGGAGCCCAATTGGTGGCAGATTTCACGCTGGCCCGCGGGTTGAATTACTACACAGGTGTGATATTCGAAGTGCGTCCACCCAACACCGTTACCATGGGCAGCATTGGCGGGGGCGGTCGCTATGACGACCTGACCGGCTTGTTTGGCGTAAAAGACATCAGCGGGGTTGGCATCAGCTTTGGCATCGACAGGATTTATGATGTGATGGAGGAACTGCAACTGTTCCCCAACAGCATGTCGGCCGGAACCCATGCCCTGTTTTTCAATATGGGGGATACGGAAAGCTTAACCGCTTTCAGGCTCGTAACCAAACTTCGGGAACAGCAAATACCCTGTGAGTTATACCATGAGCCCGCTAAAATGGACAAGCAGTTTAAATACGCGGAAAAGAAAAACATCCCCTACGCGGTGATTATCGGAAGCCATGAAATAGCGGAACAAAAAGCCATGGTGAAAGACCTGACAACCGGCAAACAGGAAGCTGTCCCTTTTGAAAAGTTAAAACCCTTTTTTAAACCATCATAACAGGTTACCATTTCTGATTTCCTGTATCAATAACAAAAAAAACAACATATGCAGACAAGTTCCCGTTTCCTTACCCTAATCCTCGCGATTGCCATTGTGGCTTTCAGCTCTTGCGGCAAATCAAATAAGCAGGGGCGCTATATTCCCGAAAACGCGGCCATTGCTGTGGTTGTGAACGGCGAATCCCTTTCAAACAAACTACCCTGGTCGGAAATCAAACAAACCGAATGGTTTAAACTTTTGTATAACGACAGTACATTAGACGCTTTTGTAAAATCCGCGCTCGATAACCCGGACAATACCGGTATCGATACCAAAAAAGACCTGATCTTTTTTGCCGTAAAAGATTCAGTGGGTGGATACATCGCGTTTGAAGGAACCATCAAAGACGAAGCCGCTTTTAAAAAGTTTGTGACGCAGGTTTATGAAAACGGGAAGACAGAGTCGAAAGACGGCATGAACTACCTCAGCAAAAATGATATCACCGCTTCGTGGAAAGACGGCATGTTTGTGGTTGCAGGCAACGCGCCGATGCTGAACCAGGATAACCTGATGAAGGAACTTGGCAATGCAGACCAGTCGGCCCCGGTAAACACTTCACGCGATATGGTTGTTGCCTGCCAAAATGTGTATGCATTGAAAGAAGACAAGAGCCTGGCAAAGGACGATAAAATGTCGGACCTGATGAAGTCTAAAGGCGATATGCACTTTTGGATGAATACCGAAGCCCTGTATTCCGGTTCATTGAGCAATGCCGCACTGAGCATGATGAATATCAGCAAGCTCTACAAAGGGTCATTCACAACCGGCGTGGTGAATTTCGATAATGGCCAGATCAATATGGATTTCAAATCATACTCCGGCAAGGAGATGACGGAACTGACCAAGAAATACAGCGGCAGCAGCCTGAACAAAGACATGATTGGAAAGATGCCATCAAAAAATGTGGTTTTCTTCTTGTCGATAAATTTCAAGCCAGAAGGTGTGCGCGAATTCCTGAAACTGGCCGGACTGGATGGTTTCGCCAATATGGGCAGCGCTTTCCTTGGATTTAATGTGGATGATTTTGTAAAAGCCAATAAAGGCGATATCGCCCTCAGCATTTCAGATATCCGTACAGACAGCATGGGCAGGCCCGACGCCAGCTTCCTGTTCACCGCTTCAATTGGCGACCAGGCGGCCTTTGACAAACTCATCGCGGCCGGTAAAAAGATTGGCAAAGAGGAAATGGGCGGACAACTCGACAGTAAAATATTCTATAGTTCGAATAAAAATTATTTCGCCATTGGCAACCAGCAAACCGATGTGAATGGTTTTGTGGGTTCAGCTAAAAATGCGGAAATGCCATTCATGAATAAGATTGGCAACAGCCCCATTGGCATGTACATCGACATTCAACAAATGATTAAAGGGGTTGGCGCGTCAGAAATGAACCGCGACAGCCTGAGCACCATCGCTTACCAGGCCACCCTCAATATGTGGCAGGACGTGCTGATGAGCGGAGGCAAGTTAAAAGACGGGGCGGTGGAACAACACGTGGAAATCAACCTCGTGGATAAAAACACCAACAGCCTGAAACTTTTGAACAAATACATCAACGTACTGGTGGACATTGAAAACAAGAAGAAGGCCAAATACGCGGCCATGTTTGACGAATCCACATTCGGTGATGAACCCGTAGTGGTTGCGGAACCATAAGTCGAAAAATATTCAGTTCACAGGAAGCCGTCAAGGTATATTGACGGCTTCATTTGTTCATAACCGTTATGCATATACGATTCGAACAGGTTGTTCCCAGGTACCTCGAAGAGGAAAAAGTGAAGAGATCGGAGATCTGGAATAAGACCATTGACATCGCGCCGGGCGAACATCTGCATATTGTAGCACCGAGCGGCAGCGGCAAAACATCGCTGATGCATTTCCTGTATGGCCTGAGATCCGATTACAGCGGGCGCATCCTGTTCGACAACCAGGACATCAAAGCATTCGACGCGGAACAGGTGGCAGCCAACAGGACAAGAAGGACCAGCGTGATTTTCCAGGACCTGCGCCTCTTCCCCAATCATACTGTATGGCAGAATATTGAAGTGAAGCGTGTGCTGGAACCTTATCACGAAGCGGAAACTATTAAAGAAATGGCCGGCCACCTGGGCATAGCGGGCAAACTCGAGAAGCCGCTGCACACCTGCAGTTACGGGGAGCAACAACGCATTGCGATCATCCGGGCCCTGCAACAACCTTTTGAGCTGTTGCTGATGGATGAACCATTCAGCCACCTCGATGAGGCCAACAGGCAAAAAGCCATGAACCTGATGGCCGGTGAAGCCAGGAAGCGAAACGCCACCCTGGTGCTGGCGGACCTGAAAAAGATCGATTATTTTGACGCCGACCGCATCATACATTTATAATTAACCATTGCCCGAGCAGACGATGCATAAAACTAACGGTAAGCAATACACGAAAGTAAAATTTAAGGATATCGCCGCCTTTCTCGACAGGTCGGGCAACCGCTCATCGCGATGGTTCAGTTATGCCGGGCTCAGCATTGGCGTGTTGCTGCTGCTATGTGCCGTGCAGATGTACATCAATATCAGCGACCTGCTGCGTGATAAAAACCCGCGCAAGAATGGTTATGATTTTATTTCGGTGACCAAAACTGTAACGAACGAAACCATGGGCCGCGACAACCGGTTCACCGAACAGGATGTGGAGGAAATCCGCCGCCAGCCGTTCATCCAGGGCGCAGCGCCCCTGATTGCCAACCAGTTCAGGGCCAAGGCCAGCGCAGGCAATATCATCCCTTTCAGCACTGATCTTTTCCTTGAAGCCATCCAGGAAGATTTCATTGATACGGTGCCGGAAGGGTTTAACTGGAAAGCGGGGCAACAGGATTTGCCCATCATTTTTTCGTCAGATTATCTTGAGATGTACAATGTGTTTGCGCCATCACAGGGCCTTCCGCAATTATCGGGTGAGACACTGGGCTCTATCAATATCATTGTGGAATGTCATGGGCCATTAGGCAAACAAATGTACCGTGGGCATATCGTGGCGCTGACCGACCGCATCAACTCCATCCTGGTACCTGAAAGTTTTTTGCGTTGGGCCAATAAGGCTTATGGCGAATCGGAGCAGGAACCATTCGCGCGTGTATACATAAAAACGGAGGACGCGAACAACCCGGATTTACTGAGTTTCCTGGAACAGAAAAATTACCATGTCAATAAAGACAAAACAAAGTTCGGAAGGATCAAGCAAGTACTGCAGGCAGTGGTGAGCGGGTTGGGATTATTCGCAGTACTGGTGATATTGCTGGCGATGATGTTGTTTTCGTTTTACCTGCAATTGATGATCGCACGAAGCCGGGAAAACCTGCAGTTGTTACTCACACTTGGCTATTCACCTGCCTGGCTGAGCCAAACCGTCTCACGGCGATGGATACCCGCTTATACCATCATTATCGCCTCCGCTTTGATCGCGGCATCAATGGTGCAATGGGGATTCCACTATTTCTCACTGGATGGCCGCACCAGCATGTCGGCCTTCCTGCATCCAGTAGTGTGGTTGCTGGCCCTGTTGATTTGGGTATTGTGCATCCTGATCAATACCAGGATGATCAGGAAATTGCTGTATAAAATACGCTAAGTGGTTTACAGGGATTCGTAAACAACCGCGGCCCCCTGCCCAACACCCACGCACATGGTGGCCAAACCATATCTTGCCCCGCGCTTTTTCATTTCGTGCAGCAGGGTTGTGGAAATGCGCACACCACTGCATCCAAGCGGATGGCCCAGCGCGATGGCTCCTCCATTCACATTCACTTTTTCCAGGTCGAGTCCCAGGTCGTGGATACAGGCAATGCTTTGCGAAGCGAATGCCTCATTCAATTCCACCAGGTCGAGGTCCGATACCTTAAGGCCTGCCCTTGTCAGGGCTTTCTGAGTGGCGGGTACAGGACCGATACCCATGATGGAAGGATCTACCCCGGCAACGGCCATAGATATCAGCCTTGCCATCGGTTTCAACGCGAACTTTTTCACCGCCCCTTCACTGGCCAGCAACATGGCAGCAGCACCGTCGTTGATGCCGCTGCTGTTACCCGCTGTTACCGTGCCATCCTTTATGAAAGCAGGTTTCAGTTGCGCGAGCTTTTCCATGGTACTTGTCCTGGGATGCTCATCTTTTTCCAGTTCAAACTGATCCTTCCCTAATTGAACGGTAACCGGGATAATTTCATCGGACCATTTACCGGCCTGGTAGGCGGCTTCATATTTTAACTGGCTTTCCATGGCAAATTCATCCTGCGCGTGCCGGCTGATATTCCACTGGCGCGCCACATTTTCGGCCGTTTCACCCATGGTAAAGGGATGGTATAATTCAGCGAGCTTTTTATTGATAAAGCGCCAGCCCATGGTGGTGTCGAACATTTGCTGGCCCCTGTCGAAGCCAGACTGGCTTTTTGACAACACATAAGGCGCACGGCTCATACTCTCCACACCAGATGCAATCATCAACTCGGCATCCCCGCAGGCAATCGTTCTGCCAGCATCCATAATGGCTTGCAAGCCACTGGCGCAAAGCCTGTTGACTGTATTCCCCGCAACCGTCATGGGCAATCCGGCAAGCAGGGCCGCCATGCGCGCCACATTCCGGTTATCTTCCCCACTCTGGTTCGCCGCACCGGCAATCACATCCTCAATAGCAGTAGGGTCGGCATTGGGGTTTCGGTGAAGGATGGCTTTAATAACAAGTGCGAGCAGGTCGTCTGGACGATGGGCTGATAAAGCACCGCCATATTTTCCGATGGGTGTGCGAACAGAATCAATAATGTACACTGGTTGCATAACTGTGATTTTAGCTGCGGGCGCGCCATTGCGTCGTTTCCGCCATGCAAGATATAAGTTTTAACCAAATGGCCGGGGAAAGGCTGCCGGCTTGTTTGTATCTTTGCGGTATGTTGAACAAACCAAATATCCGCGACTTGAGCCTGCCGGAGTTGAAATCTTATTTCGAATCTATTGGAGATAAGAAGTTCAGGGCCATACAGGCTTATGAATGGCTGTGGAAGCATCATGTGCGCAGCTTTGAGGATATGACCAACCTGTCTGTTGGCCTGAGGAAAAAACTGGCTGAGGATTTTGCCTTGAACAGTATTTTAGTAGACAAGGTGCAGCACAGTAATGACGGCACGTTAAAAACCCGGTTTGTAACATACGATGGCCATTATATGGAAGGGGTGATGATCCCTACGGAAAACCGCAACACGGCCTGTGTATCATCCCAGATTGGGTGCAGCCTCACCTGCCGTTTTTGCGCTACAGGCATGATGGACAGGAAGCGGAACCTGAGTTTTGAAGAGATTTACGACCAGGTGGCCATCCTGCATGAACAAAGCGAACAGGCCACCGGAAAAAAATTATCGAATATTGTGTTTATGGGTATGGGGGAACCCCTGCTCAATTATAAGAACGTGTTGAAGGCTGTTGACAGGATCACGGCAGTTGACAGCATGGCCATGAGCCCCAAGCGGATCACGGTGTCCACCGCAGGCGTAGCGAAGATGATCCGTCAGTTGGGTGATGACCAGGTTCGCTTTAACCTCGCATTATCGTTGCATGCACCGACAGATGAAAAGCGCAACGACATCATGCCGATCAATGAAACCAACAGCATACAGTCGTTGGTAGACGCGCTCAACTATTTTTACGACAAGACTAAGAACGATATCACCCTCGAATACATATTGTTCAAAGACAAAAACGATTCCCTGAAAGATGCCGAGGAGTTGATAAAGATTTACCGGAAAATCCCCACGCACCTGATCAATGTGATTGAATACAACCCGGTGGCAGGCGCTGATTTTGCCAAACCTGACGAACAGAAAACGCAGGCTTTCACGCAATACCTCGCGCAACACAGGGTAAATGTTCGTGTACGCCGGAGCCGCGGCAAGGATATTGATGCCGCCTGCGGGCAACTGGCCAACAAAGACAAGGCTACAGCAAAATCCACCCTTTAACAAAGCGTTGATTAAACCTACGGCATCCTTCGCAGTCTATACGGTATAAACAGTAACATCATGAAAAAAATCATCACCGTTTTTACCCTTATGACCGCCATCAGCCTGGGGGCTATTGCACAAGAACCCGGGGCCATGAAGCATAAAGGCATGCATAAAGGCCAGGGCCGTGGCATGCACGCAAAAAAAGAGGCCTTACAGGCATTAAACCTCAGTGAATCACAACAAAAACAAATCCGTGATATCCGTAAGCAAACCCGGAAAGAAGCCATGCTGCTGAAAGAAAACCGCGGCATGACACTCGAACAATATGACCAACGCCGGGCCGCCTTGAAAAGGCAGGAGAAAAGCCGGGTTGAATCTGTATTGACCCGGGAGCAAAAAAACAGGCTCGCTACCATGAAAACGGAGCGGGAACAAAAAATGAAAGAGCGCCAGGGCCGTCATTTTGAGCAGATGAAAGCAAACTTATCACTCACCGACGACCAGGCTCAAAAGATGACAGCACTGCGCGAAAAGAACAGGCAATCCATCAAACAAATCCGTGAAAACGATCAACTGGGGCCTGACAGCAAACAACTGGCCATCCGGAAAATCAAGGATGAAGCAGCTTCTGAAAGGAAGAAAATTTTAACGGAAGAACAGATCCGGAAAATGGACGAGTTGAAGCAGCAGCACGAGGGCAAGCGGATGCATAAGCGCAGGATGGACGTGCGGAAGTAAAAATAACCGGCATTATGATGAATTTGAAGCGTACACAAACATGTACGCTTTTTTGTTGGGTTCAACCGAAAAGGGCGAAGACGCCGGAAAACCGTACCTTTGCCTTTCATCCTGTTGTAAAACAGCAAACAAATTTATATGAGCCAGGACGCTTTCCGCAAGTTTATTAATCCCAAAAAAAACAGTGTTGTAAAAGAAGAACTCCGACAGGAGAAGAAAAAGTACAAGAAAGAAAGGGCGGCCTTTTTTGATAAAATAAAAGAAGAAAAAAGATTGGAGCGGGAAGCGCAAAAAGGCAACCGCACAGCGGGGAAAGCCAAAAAATCGGCACCTGTCGCACAAAAGGAACCCCCCAGGACAAAGCCAACCGGAAATTCAAAAACATCGCAAAAAGCGGAACCAATCAGTTCCATGCCACTCAACAAATACCTGGCCCATTGCGGTGTTTGTTCGAGGAGGGATGCTGCGGATTTGATTAAAGAAGGCAAGGTAACCGTCAATAAAAAACCGGTCACTGAGCCTGGGTATAAGCTTCAGCCGAATGATGAAGTATTCTTCAACAACCGCAAACTCTTCATCACGAAAAACCTTGTGTACATACTCCTGAATAAACCCAAGGATTATATCACCACCACCGATGACCCGCAGGGCCGCAAAACGGTGTTGGAGCTGATCAAATCGGCAACATCAGAAAGGGTGTACCCCATTGGCAGGCTCGACCGCAATACATCTGGCGTTTTGTTGCTAACCAACGACGGGGACCTTACACAGAAACTCTCCCACCCAAGCTATGAGGTCAGGAAGATTTATGAAGTGAAACTTGACAAGCCATTGGTAAAAGCCGATTTCGATAAGATATTGAAAGGATTGATCCTGGAGGATGGCGTAATCCATGTTGACAGCCTGGCTTATGCCGACAACCGCGATAAATCGGTGATTGGCATCGAACTGCACAGCGGACGGAACAGGATTGTGCGCCGCATTTTTGAACACCTTGGTTATGATGTGAAAGGGTTAGACCGTGTGATGTACGCGGGTCTGACAAAAAAGAATGTAGAGCGCGGCAAATGGAGGTTCCTGAGCGAAAAAGAAATCAGGCTGCTGAAATACCTGAACGCGTCGAAAAACAAACCCAAAAAAGCCTAACTGCATTTATTCGTTACCGTTGCAGAACCTGCGTTACCATATCATTGCGGAACATGAGGATTTTGTCGCGATCGACAAACCATCCGGTATGTTGTCGATCCCCGACCGTACGCAAAGCGAACCCAGCCTGAAGGATAAGTTGATGGAACGGTATGGGAAAATTTTAACCGTGCACCGCATTGACCGGGATACCAGCGGTTTGATCCTGTTTGCCAGGACTGAAGCCATGCACCAGTACCTCTGCGGCTTATTTGAAAACAGGGGTATCCGAAAATTTTACAGCGGTGTTGTGCTGGGAATGCCCCCTAAAGCTGAGGGTTTGATTGATGCACCGATCATGGAAGACCCGGCGCATGCGGGCCGCATGATGGTACACCGAAACGGCAAACCAGCCCAAACCGGTTATACAGTGCTGGAAACGCACCCGCAATACTCGCTTATGCAATTTGAATTATTCTCCGGCCGCACGCACCAGATCAGGGTTCATATGAAACATATTGGCCATCCGCTTGCGGTTGACCCATTATACGGCGATGGCAAACCCATATTGCTTTCGTCCATCAAAAAAAAATACCATCTCTCGAAATCGGAGGAAGCCGAACGCCCGATGATTGGCCGTTTGGCACTGCATGCGTTTGAATTAAATTTTGCTTTGCCTAATGGAGAAGATGTGCGCCTGGAAGCGCCTATCCCCAAAGAGTTTAAAGCGCTGATGCAGCAATTGCGCAAAATTTCCGGCAATTGATATAAGAAGTAATGAAGCGCCAGCTTCAATGTTTGAAGCAACTAGCCCGAAGAAGCACGCCGGACAAAAGTTTTCCCAAACCTGTTTTTGACATCATCTATCGCCTTATACAAACCCGTTTTCTTTTCTATGTCGGTGAATAAACTCACCTGGTAGCCATCTCCGGTGAGTTCACTCAATTTTACGCCGATCAGCCTGACAGGTGAACCCTTCTTATACAATTGATCGAACAGGGTTTTTACAATTGGTATGATTTCATCATCTGCATGGCTATACGAAATAACGGTTTGGCGGGAGAAGGTGCTGAAATCGGGGTACCTGATTTTTACGCCCACACAACCGGCCACTTTTCCATCCTGCCTCAGCTCGAAACAAACTTTTTCAGTCAGTCGTACCAACTGGCGGATGATGTACTCGCGGTCGGTTTTGTTTTCATCAAAAGTGGTTTCCGAAGAAACTGATTTTGATTCATGATAAGGCGAGACTTCGCTGTTATGTATCCCCCGGCTTTTCTCCAGGAGGTCTGAGCCCCATTTACCCATTCGCTCTTCCAACAAGGCCGGGTCAGCATCCTGCAAATCCCGTATATACATGAAGCCCATAGATTCAAGGACGGCCTGCGTATGTTCGCCAACCCCGGGAATTTCGGATACGCGTAAGGGTGAGAGAAAATCCTTTTCCTTTCCCGGAGGTATGTACAGGTACCCATTGGGCTTTGCCCTGTTGGTCGCCATTTTAGCCAGCATTTTGTTGGGAGCCAATCCAAATGAAATGGGCAATCCTGTTTCATCCATGATGCGCTTGCGCAAATTGATGGTCCATTCAAGCGGCTTAAAGAACCGGTCCATGCCGCTCAGGTCAAGGTAGAATTCATCGATGGAAGCTTTCTCAAACAAGGGCGCGGTTTCGGCGATGATCTGCGTGACCCATCTTGAATACTTACTATACTCCGCGCGATGCCCGTTCAGGAAAATTGCATGGGGGCATTTTTGCCTGGCTTGTGCTGATGGCATCCCGGAATGTATGCCAAAAGCCCTGGCTTCGTAACTGCAGGCTGCCACCACGCCCCTGTCGCGCCCACCGACAATCACCGGCTTACCTGTCAGGGTTGGGTCGTTCAGTAGTTCAACCGACACAAAAAATGAGTCGAGGTCAAAATGCGCTATGATTCTGTTTGGGCCGGCCATTGAAATACATTGTCATGAACCTGTATATAATTCGAGCAAGCCATCGGGCAAGGAAACGTGCAGTTTTTTCTGGCGCTTATCTATTTTCAGTAGGGTTTCGGCGTGGATCGGGATGAAGGCTTCTTTTCCTTTATACATAATCGTGCAGAGCACCTGGTGTGGCTGTTCGATCACTTCAATCACTTCGCCCAGGTTTTCCTGTTTATGCACTATCAAAAAACCAAGCAGAGATATGGGTGCGCTTTGGCTGCTGAAAGCCGCCATATCTTCTTTCCTGAACCAAATCTCGCGAGACATCAGCGGCCTGGCGGATTCGCGTGTTTCGATTCCTTCGATTTTAACCAATGATTCCGTATCGGATTTGCCTGTTGCCGATTCGAGGAAATAAGGCAGGAAGCGTTGCGGCGCCGATTCAATAAAAAATGCTTTGAGGCCTTTCAGGTTTGTTTTTTTGCCCAGGCTGTGTTCCAGTACCAGCTCTCCTTTGAGGCCATGGACCGCCACCAGCTTCCCGATTTTTACGTATTCCTGCATGGGTGCAATTTACAGGATATCGGGTGGAGGCCGGAGCGAAGAGGATAAAAAAAGTCCCGCAAAAAAGCGGGACTGGACATTTCATTGATAACAGGTGTTTGTTACTCTGCTGCTGCGCTGGTTTCTCCGGTAGAAGCTTCCTGCTCGGGAGCGGCTTCAACAGGCGCTTCGGCGGGTTTTTCTTCAACCTTCTTCACTACGGGTGCGTTGCGGCGATCCATGCGGGCCTTTTTATGGGCCGACTGGCGTTTGTTTACGCTGGCTTCATGCTCCACGCTCCACTTAGTGAATTTCTCCATGGCAGTAGCTTCGTCGAACAGGCCGAGGCTCACACCGCGCAGCAAATGTTTCAGGTAGAGAACGCCTTTGAAAGACAGGATGCGGCGAACTGTGTCGGTAGGCTGTGCGCCTTTTTGCAACCAGTCAAGCGCTTTCTGGCGGTCAACCTGGATGGTTGCCGGTACAGTCAGCGGATTGTAGGTACCGAGTTTCTGAATGAATTTACCATCGCGAGGGCTACGTGCATCTGCGACAACAATGAAGTAGAACGGCCTTTTCTTTGAACCGTGCCGTTGCAATCTCATTTTAACAGCCATAAAAATAGAAATTTTTTTGGTTGTGAATAAATAGGGTTAACTCCTTAAAAAAGGAAGTCAAAGATAGGGTAAGGGAAATGACTTACCAAAAATAGATCGGAAATAATACGTAAATGCCTGATCCCTGAAGGGTTCCAGGCATAAAATTCGATGAAACGCGCTAAGGACGGCTATTTACCCATTGGTTTCATGCCGGGCATGCGCCCCATGGGCATTTTGTTCATCATCTTCATCATGCTCTTCATTTGCTCAAACTGCTTCAGGAACTGGTTGAGTTCCGCGATATCTTTACCACTACCCTTCGCGATGCGTTGTTTGCGGCCAGGGTTGATGATATCGGGGTTCCTGCGTTCTTCGAGGGTCATGGAGTTGATCATGGCTTCGATGCCTTTGAACGCGTCGTCGTTGATGTCGAGGTCTTTGATTTTACTGCCTACGCCCGGGATCATGGCCATCAGGTCCTTGAGGTTACCCATTTTCTTAATTTGCTCCAACTGGGTTTTAAAATCCTCAAAATCAAACTGGTTTTTCCTGATTTTCTTTTCCAGTTTGGCAGCTTCGGCCGCGTCAAACTGTTCCTGGGCTTTTTCCACCAGGCTCACGATATCACCCATACCCAGGATACGCTGTGCCATCCTTTCCGGATAAAACACATCGAGGGTATCGAGTTTTTCGCCGCTGCTGGTAAACTTGATGGGTTTGTTGACCGTGTACTTAATCGACAAGGCCGCACCACCGCGGGTATCGCCGTCGAGTTTGGTGAGTACTACGCCGGTGAAATCGAGCCTTTCATTAAATGCGGCGGCCGTATTGACGGCATCCTGGCCCGTCATGCTATCCACCACAAAGAGGATTTCCTGTGGGTTGACGGCCGATTTAATATTCGCCACTTCGGTCATCATCAGTTCATCCACCGCCAAACGGCCGGCGGTATCGATGATGATGACATTTTTATTTTTTGCTTTGGCTTCTTTGATGGCATTTTCGGCGATGGAAACGGCATTCTTATTTTCCCGTTCACAATACACATCTACCCCAATCTGCTTGCCCAAAACTTCGAGCTGGTCGATGGCCGCGGGGCGATAGATATCAGCGGCAACCAGTAGTGGCGATTTGCCTTTTTTGGTTTTGAGGTAATTGGCCAGCTTTCCACTGAAAGTAGTTTTACCGCTACCCTGTAATCCTGCAATCAGCACGATGGCAGGGTTTCCCTGCAGGTTGAATTCGCTTTCGCTCCCACCCATGAGTTCGGTGAGTTCGTCCTGCACGATCTTCACCATCAGTTGCCCCGGGCTGATGGCCGTGAGCACTTTTTCACCAAGGGCTTTATCTTTTATTTTATCGGTAAATTCCTTCGCGATTTTATAATTCACGTCCGCATCCACCAGTGCTCGGCGTATATCCTTTACCGTGTTGGCAATATTCAGGTCGGTGATCCTTCCCTGCCCTTTGATGTTTTTAAAGGCGCTTTCAAGCCTTTCCGTTAAACTCTGAAACATATCTCTGCTCAATTAATCTCGATAAAATAAAATTTGGCATTGCCACATCAAATCCTGAAGGCCGTGTCCAGCACGTCAGATTGTTCTTTCGCATGAAACTTCGCATAGCCGGTAGCGGTAGCCGCGCTGGACTGCCTGCTCACAATATAGAAATTGATATTTTTCAGGTTCATGCGCAGGAAGGTGGCAGCGCCCATGTTTTGCGGTTCTTCCTGTACCCAATACCAAATGGCTTTGCCATATTTTTTATACAGCGCATCGAGTTGTGCCTGTGGCAAAGGATAGATTTGCTCCAGGCGGATGATGGCGATATCGGTGCGGTTTTCCTTTTGCTTTTTTTCTTCGAGTTCAAAATATATTTTACCGGTACACATGATCACTTTGGTGATGCCGGATGGGTCTGTTACTGAAGCGTCGTCGTACACTTCTGTAAAACCGCCGGTGCTGAATTCGCTGATATGGCTATATGAACCGGCATGGCGCAGGTTGGCCTTGGGCGTAAAGTTGATCAGCGGCTTACGGAATGGCCAAGCCAACTGGCGGCGCAGCGCGTGGAAGAAATTAGATGCCGTGGTGATATTGGTCACTACCATATTCAACTCGGCGCATTGTTGCAAGTACCTTTCCATGCGGGCTGAAGAATGTTCAGGGCCTTGTCCTTCATAACCGTGCGGCAACAGCATTACAACGCCATTCATGCGCTGCCATTTTGTTTCGGCGGCGGCAATAAACTGGTCGATGATGGTTTGCGCGCCATTGCTGAAATCGCCGAACTGCGCTTCCCAGATTACAAGTGCATGTGGGTTAGCCATAGAATAGCCATATTCAAAACCAAGCACCGCGTATTCGCTCAGGAGCGAGTTGTAGATGCGCATTGGCGATTGCCCTTCTGCCAGGTGATCCAACCTGTTGTATGGGGCGTTGGTTTGTTCGTCGTAAATCACGGCGTGGCGGTGGCTGAAAGTGCCTCGCTTCACATCCTGTCCGCTCATCCGAACATCATTACCTTCGGCCAGGATGCTTCCGTATGCCATCAACTCGGCCGTAGCCCAATCGATTTTCTGCTGGTCAGTAAAAAGTTTTATTTTATCCTGGATCAGCTTATCCACTTTTTTCAAAGGCTTGAAACCCTCGGGCCATTTCATCAAACCATCAAACAGGTTCTTCACCCTTTCTTCACTGATTGCGGTTACCGGTGAAGCTGTGAAATCCTCGTGAGTTGCCCTGCGCAGGCTCTGCCACCATTTTTCCGGCTTCTGGTAAGTATATGGAAGCGGGTTTTGTTTTACTTCGTCTAAGCGTTCCTGTAAGTCGTTCAGGAATTTCTTTTCCATTTCCTTCGCGAGGTCTTTCGCGTCGGGCTCCCCGTTTTGCATGAGGTACTGCGTGTACACCTCGCGGGGGTTGAGGTGCTTATCAATCAGCGCGTACAATTGTGGTTGGGTGAACTTAGGCTCATCGCCTTCGTTATGTCCATGCCTGCGGTAGCAGACCATATCAATAAAGATATCCGTATTGAATTCCTGGCGGTATCGGGTGGCAATTTCCGCGATTTTTACCACAGCTTCAGCATCGTCGCCATTCACATGGAAAACGGGAGCCTGTACCATTGCCGCAACGGATGTGCAATAATCGGCGCTGCGCGCGTCATCGAAATCGGTGGTGAAGCCAATTTGGTTATTGATAATAAAATGTATGGTTCCGCCGGTATCGTATCCGGGCAGTTTGCTCATCTGCAACACTTCGTATACGATGCCTTGTCCTGCTATGGATGCGTCGCCATGAATCAGCAGGGGAAGGATTTTATCATACTCGCTCTCATACATCACATCGGCCTTGCTCCTCGCGAAGCCCACCACCACCGGGTTCACGGCTTCGAGGTGGGAAGGGTTTGGACAGAGTTTGAGGTGTACGGTTTTCCCGGAAGTGGAAGCCACATCGCTGCTAAAACCCTGGTGGTATTTCACGTCCCCGCTGCCCATGGTGGAATCGGGCAGTGAGTTGCCTTCGAACTCAGTAAATATCTGTTCGTATGTTTTGCCCAGGATATTTGCCAGTACGTTCAAACGCCCGCGGTGCGCCATGCCAATGGCCACTTCTTCCACACCCATATCGGCGCCGGTATTGATGATGGCGTCGAGCGCGGCGATGGTGGTTTCTCCCCCTTCGAGGCTGAACCTTTTCTGGCCTATATATTTTGTGTGCAGGAATTTTTCGAACATTACGCCCTGATTGAGCTTCTCCAGTATCCTTCTCCGCTTTGACAAATCAACCGGTTCGTGAAAAGTTTTTTCAATAGCGTTGGTCAGCCAGTTCAATTTATGCTCGTCATTGATATAAGAGAATTCAGAACCAACATGTGTGGTATATGATTTTTTCAGGTGGTCAACAATGTTGCGCAAACTGGTTTTTCCCAGTCCGGCAAACTGCCCGGCATCAAATTCTATATCCAGGTCGGCATCCGATAAACCAAAGTGCATGAGGTCGAGGTTGGCCTTACGGTCTTTGCGCTCGCGGATGGGATTTGTTTTGGCGACCAGGTGCCCTTTTTTCCGGTATGCCTGGATCAGTTGATAAACGGCAAATTCCTTTTGGAGGTTTCCCGCAGCGGCATGGCCGTTTACCGAAGGTTTAGAAGCCGTGGGCACCGCATTGGTAACCGCGAAATCAAAGCCTTCGAAAAATTTACGAAGCTCATTGTCAACACTTTGCGGGTCTTTTACAAAATCGTTATAGAGGTTTTCTATGTACGATGGATGGGCGTTTGTGATATATTGAAAATCCTTCATATGGGAAGAAGATGATGCTTACAATTGAGGTTGCCGGTATTTGGACCGCAAATATCGGTTGAAAAACGGTAGAAAACAGGTTTCCAGTCGTTTATTTGCGGCCGGATGCAGGTATATTCGGGCTGCCCCAAAACAAAAAATGGAGGAATTGCTTGTGATATTCGAAATATCCCTATCTTTGCAGCCCAAAATTTATAATACATGGCAAATCACTCAGCTACCAAGAAGGATGTACGTCAGAGCCGGAAGCGCAATGAAAGGAACCGTTACTATGGTAAAACCACCCGTAACGCGATCCGTGACCTGAGGGCTATGGACGAGAAGAAGCAGGCTACAGACAAGTTGCCGATGGTTGCTTCCATGATCGACAAGCTGGCTAAGCGTGGTACCATTCATAAGAATAAAGCTGCCAACCTGAAGAGGAAACTGGCGCTGAAAGTGAACGGTCTGTCTAAATAAACAAACCAACCACCTGAATATCATTGAACCTGCTTGTACAAGCAGGTTTTTTTTTGCCTTACATTGCGCATATGCACAAAAATCGTTACCAAAAAATCAGGCTATTGCTGACAACCTGTATGCTAAGCACCATGGCATCTGTATTACAGGCGCAGCAAACAGTGTTTGAGCTAAGCCAGGGAAGGGAGACAGCTACTTATGAGGAACTGATTTCCTTTTATCAAAACCTTGATCAGGCGCATGATATATTGGAAATGCGGGAACTGGGGCCAACTGATGCAGGATATCCTTTGCATGTGCTGTTGTTGTCGAACGACCGGAACTTTAATTTGGCATCCTGGCATGCGGAAGGTAAACTCGTTGTGCTCATCAACAATGGCATACACCCCGGCGAACCGGATGGCATTGATGCCAGCATGATCCTGGCCAGGGACATCTGCCTGGGCAAAAAGCGATTGCCAGATAACCTGGCATTGGCGATTGTTCCTGTATATAATATTGGCGGTTGCCTGAACCGGAACGCATATACCCGCGTGAACCAGCAAGGGCCGGCAGCATATGGGTTCAGGGGTAACGCGCAGAACCTTGACCTGAACAGGGATTTCAGTAAATGCGACAGCCGGGAAGCGGCCAGTTTTACCAGGTTGTTTCACAGTCTTGACCCGGATATTTTTATTGATACGCATGTAAGCGACGGAGCCGATTTCCAGCATGTGATGACGCTGATCAGCACGCAATACGATAAGCTTGGGGAACCCGCAGGTTCATGGATGCGGGATGTGTATGAACCCATGTTGTATGAAGGCATGCGGAAGAAGGGACACGCGATGATCCCCTACATTGATTTTGGGGCCACGGATTTGAAAAAGGGCTGGAAGATGTTTGAAGACGCGCCAAGGTATTCATCGGGATATGCGGCACTGTATGGGACATTCTCGTTTATGCCGGAAACGCATATGCTGAAGCCATACACGCAAAGGGTTAAAGCTACAATTGATTTGCTGGATGTTTTCCTGGAAAGCGCGTCGGAGAAGGCTGATCTGATCATAGACATACGAAAAAGATGGAAAGAAAAAATCAGCAGGCAGTACCAATTCGCCATTCAATGGAAGCGCGACAGCAGCAGGCATCGCATGATGGAGTTTATGGGATATGAAAGCGACAGTATGATCAGTAAGGCTACCGGACTGAAGCGCATGTATTATGATCACGGTCGCGCATATACGCAGATGATCCGGTATTATGATGGTTTCCAGCCCGCGAAAGTTGTTGAGAAGCCGAAGGCATACATCATCCCCCGAGGTTGGCCTGATGTGCTTGACCGTTTGCATTGGAATGGGGTAAGGATTGACACATTAACACGCGACAGCCTGATCAGGCTCGGCGTTTACCATATCGCGGACTACCAGTCATCGACCATGCCCTATGAAAAGCATTTCAGGCACAGGTCAGTTACATTGATGCGTTCAGAGGAAACATTGATGTGCAAAAAAGGCGACTACATCATATATACCAACCAGTCATCAAATAATTATATCATCCAGATGCTGGAGCCGGAAGCCGAAGACAGTTATTTCCGTTGGAATTTCTTTGACGCCATTCTGCAGCAAAAGGAAGGGTACAGTGATTACAGGTGGGATGAGTTGGCAGCGGAGGTATTGGCATCAGACAGCGCCCTGGCCAAAGCCGTAGCCGACCGTAAAAAAGCGGACCCCGAGTTTGCCAGGAACCATTCGGCTATATTGTATTATATATACAAATTTTCAAAATATTTCGAACCTGCCTACAGGCGCTACCCTGTTTACCGGTTGGAAAGGGAATAACCTGAAAAAAAGGCCGGATTCTGCCTGAAACCGGCATATTTCCCTTACCTTTGCCCCCCGCTTGAAACAAGTGGGATTAAACAATTTTTTTTATTCACTAAAAACAGGGAAATGAACAACTACGAATTGATGGTGATTTTTACCCCTGTGCTCTCTGAGGAGGAATACAAAACCGCTCAGAAGAAATACGAAGCCCTCGTTAAGGAAAACGGAGGTGAAGTAGTGCACGTAAATCCCTGGGGACTGAAATCACTGGCGTATCCGATTGCCAAGAAGACCACTGGTCTGTACTGGGTAATGGAATACAAAGCGCCATCCAGCTTCAATGAAAAGTTGAAAATTCAACTTTTGCGTGACGAATCAGTCATGCGTCACATGTTCACTGTGCTCGATAAATACGCCGTCGAGTACAATGTTAAAAAGAGAAGTGGTGTACAGGAATCAGTCACTGAAAAAGCGGAGGCATAATCATGGCAAAAGCGAACGAGATTAAGTACCTCACGGCGATTAAGGCCGACAAGCGTCCGAAGAAATATTGCCGCTTCAAAAAAATGGGCATCCACTACATTGATTACAAGGATGCCGAATTTCTGAAGAAGTTTCTGAATGAGCAGGGTAAGATGTTACCACGCCGCATTACCGGAAACTCCCTGAAGTTCCAGCGCAAAGTAGGACATGCCGTTAAGAAGGCCCGCCAGATGGCGATTCTTCCGTATGTAACGGATCTTTTGAAATAAATTTTTCACCACCCTAATTCCCGATGCGCATGATTGGGATGAAAGTCTTGCTTATAGCGGGATTGGGTAAAAATGCAATACTATGCAGGTTATATTAATACAGGATGTAAACAATTTGGGAGGCATCAACGAAGTGGTTAACGTGAAGAACGGTTATGGCCGCAACTTCCTGATCCCAAAGAAGCTGGCGGTTGAAGCTAGTCCGAGCAACATGAAGCAACTGGAAGAAAGGTTGAAGCAGCAGGCTAAGAAAGAAGCCAAGTTGCTGGCCGAGATCAACAATGTGATTGCCGTTTTGAAAGATGGCATCCTGAAGATCGGCGCCAAGACCGGTACCAGTGGCAAAATTTTCGGCAGTGTAACATCTGTGCAGATTGCCCGTGCGATCCGCGAACAGAAAGGTTATGAAATTGACCGTCGCCGCATCAGCATCCTTGACGACGTGAAGGAACTGGGCACATTCAAAGCAAAGATTGATTTTGGTAACGGCAACGAAACCGAGATTGAATTTGAAGTGATCGCCGAGTAATTTCCAGAAATTCATTCAGTAAACCGCCTAAAGAGGCGGTTTTTTTATGCCATCCCTCTCCTATTCGGCTATCCATCAACGTATTGCAAAATTTTTCCCAAACAATAGCCAAATATGGGAAAAACCTCTATCTTTATGTTGTATTTAATGGTTTTAGTTTTCTTGCTTTTGGCTGAAGTAGCTTTCCTTAAGTCGGTTTCAGTTCATTGTAATGACTAAATCATTTCTATTTATTTATTTTTTTTAAAAGTTTTTTACAATGAACATTTATGTTGGCAACCTCAGTTGGACAATGACTGATGAAGATTTAACCAATTTATTTACCCAGTACGGACATGTCAGCAGTGGCAAGATCCTGAAAGACAAGATGAGTGGCCGCAGCAAGGGCTTTGGATTCGTAGAAATGGAAGATGACGAAGCAGCACGCACTGCGATCGCAAACCTGAACGAAACGGAAGTGATGGGCCGCAAGCTGATTGTGAACGAATCACAACCACGTCCTGAAGGTGAGTACAAGAAGCGCAGCGGTGGTGGATTCGGCGGCGGTAGCCGTGGCGGATTCGGTGGTGGCAACCGTGGCGGTGGTGGATACGGTGGCGGTGGTAACCGTGGTGGTTATGGCGGAGGCCGCAGCGGCGGTTTCAACCGTGACTATTAATATCAAATAGCAGTTATTCAACTAAACATAAAACCTCCCAAATGGGAGGTTTTTTTATGCAGAATAATGCTCTGTTTGGGTTAGATCAAATTAGGGTAAAGCCTGACCATATCTTTATTGGTAATGATACCCACCAGTTTTCCTTCGCTTACAACAGGCAATGCCTGGAACTTACCTTCCGCAAGGATGTTGAATGCTTTTTCGATGCTGTCGTTTGGCGCGATAGTCACAGGGTCAAGGGTCATTACCGTCTGCACATCAAATTGGCTGTCGAGCGTGGCGTTATCTACCGGTTTGCCTTCGCTCAGTTGGCGATACAAAAACCCGAGCAGGTCGTTGATGCTCAGGATGCCCACCAAGGTGTTGCCCATGGTAACCGGCATGTGCTGGATGCGCCAAGTGTTGAAGAATTCCATAAACTGTGAAAACTTGTTGTTGATGTTGGCCACAATGACCTGTTGTGTCATTACATCGCTGATGGGTGCTTTTTTGCTCATGATACTTTTATTTACAGATCAAATGTAATCCAGGGAAAAGTTTTGAATCCTGTCCTATCGCATGAAAAAAACTGATAATGAGCAGTTTTTCTATTATAGCCTTATATCCTGCATGACCATATGCATGTTATTTTGGAATCACCTTAAAAGTTAAATGAAAACTGCCTTTGTTGGATGACATCAACATTAGGTAAAGAATCAAGTGGACTAGGCTGCTGTACATGCTCAATTTTAGCCACATGAAGGTAGACCATTGTAGTTTTTATATCTGAATGACCTAACAGTTGCATTATGCTCAAGATATTGACACCATTTTCTAATAAATGGGTGGCATATGTATGCCTTAGTGTGTGAACATTCATTTGCTTTCGGATGCCTGCTAAATATGCGGCTCTTTTTACAGCCCACTGTATGGAGCGCTTACCATATTGCTGATCTACTTCAATTAAGAATTGCGATCTATTTTTGCCTCTATAGCCATTGAATAACCACTTGTCAGGCTTTTGGAGTAAAAAATATGTCTTCAAAATATCAGTGAGCTTTTTACCCATAGGTATTACCCTATCTTTCCTGCCTTTAGATTTTCTTACACATAACACCTCCCTATCAAGATCAATATCTTCAATTTTTAAGTTTCGCACCTCGCTTAGTCGTAAACCACAACCATATAATAGAGCTAATAGTACTCTGTGTTTAAGCTTATAAGGCCTATTCAAGAGCATGATCACTTCGTCCTTACTAAGTACAACTGGAAGCTTGCGATATTGATGCACCGATGGTAGCGCAACTTTTAATGAATTTGTCCCCATTACCTTACAAGCATATCGCAAACTGTAAATAGTGAATTTGAAGTATTGCCTACTCCCTTCAGGATTAACTTGCAATTGTTCATACAGATATTGCTCAATCTTGTCTAATGATATTTCAGTAGGAACTTGCTTAAAATACAGGGC
Source organism: Chitinophagaceae bacterium UBA2375 (assembly GCA_002343985.1). Classification (GTDB taxonomy): domain Bacteria; phylum Bacteroidota; class Bacteroidia; order Chitinophagales; family Chitinophagaceae; genus Ferruginibacter. The sequence continues at coordinate 52,382 of DDTB01000018.1, forward strand.
TAATCTTGCCAGGTACCTGCTGTAATTGTTGATCGTACTAATCGATTTATCATCAATAGTCATTTTTCTTTTTACCTTATGATAAAAAATATCGAATCCTTCTACCTGCTGAATGGCTTGATTTAAAATAGTCATAGTGTTTTTTTTCAGAAAGATAAGGCCGGGATGTTGCGTATAGCCTATCCCGTTAGTTGAATTTGCCCACCGGTTTTACACGATCTGCATAAAAAAAGCCCCCAATAAAGGGGGCTTGCTATCCAGAAAAAAACAGGCTACAGTTTTGTGAATTTCTGTACAACCCTTTTCCTGCCCTGTACTATTTCAACCAGGTATTGCCCGGAAGGCAGGCCATCGCCCAGTGACAGCAGACTGTTGGGCATCATCGTTTTTCTTTGCCTGACCGCACCCTGCAGGTCAATCACGCGAACTGTTACCATGCTTTGTGCATCGGGGCTTTGCAGTTTCAGGCTAGCCGTCTGCATGGCAGGATTGGGGTACACAAGCGCTGACAGGCCCTCAACAGACTGATCCCCCGCTACCGTATTCGATTCGCTGCCTTTTGCAAATTCAGGCGCACAGGCAGGAAGTTTCACGGCAAGAACCCTGGTTGTGCTGCTGCCGCAATTGTTCTGAGCAACCGCCGTGATATTTCCGGATACGGCTGTTGACGGATATGAAACGGTAATGCTGGTTGTACCCTGGCCGCTTAACAATTGTGCCCCGCTTGTAACAGGAACCGACCATTGCACGCTCGCCGCGTTTGATGGCATATTGGAAACGGAATATGTATAAACCCTGTTTGGACAAGATTGCGTTTGAATCACGTCGATGATGCCGGGTGTAGCCGGATTGAGCGTTGCCAGGTTCAAACTGCGGGGCGTTGTGCTGCTTCCACAACCGTTTACAGCGATGACACTGATGGCACCTCCGGCGTATCCGTTCGGGAAATTAAAGCTGACTGTATTGGTTCCCTGCCCTGTAATACCGGTTGCGCCGTTTGGTAACGTCCATGAGTAAGTTGATACATTTGATTGTAACGGAACAGAGTACGTTGCGGCTGGTGAATTTGTACCTATAAATGCACAAACATTTGTCGGGCCACTGATCAAACCAGGCGTAGAAGGATTGGCACGGGTGATGGTAAAGCTCCTCGTACCACTGGCTCCGCAATCGTTAACGGCTGTAACCGTAATGGCGCTGGTGCTGAAATTGCTGCTAAATAGTACCGTTACCGTTGTATCGTTTACTCCCGGTCCGTTAGGATGCGTGATGGTTGTAGTTCCTGCTTGCCCGGTCCAGATATAGCTGGTAGCGGCAGTCACTTTGGGTATGGTAAATGTGATGGGCTGATTGGTTTCCAGGCTCAGGCACACATTGTTGCCTGATGCATTGATGGCAGCCGGTGTAGAAGGGAATTGCACCAAAGGATAGAATATAGCCAGTGGGCTTGTGTAGCAAGCGTTTGAAGCGATGACCCTGATTTGCTTATTTGCCTGTGTGGCAAAAGCGGCATTAAAGGTCACTGTAAGGTTTGCCGTTCCCTGCCCGGATACCAGGTTAACATTTGCCGGTAACGTCCAGTTGTACGTAGTTGCCCCATTAGAAAAAGCCGTGTAGGTCACTTGTTGTCCATTACCGAGGAACGGACAAACATTGGTTGGGCCTGATACGACAGGTGCAGACAATGGTGAAAGCGCCACAAAGCTTGCGCTAATTGTATGATCAGCATTGATATTTGAAAAAGTATATGAACTGACCGGCCCTTGCGAAACGCCATCTACCAATACATCCTGTATGCTGAAACAAGCATTAGGTGTTATGGTATATGTTCTGTTTTGGCCTGAACAATTGACAGCTGTGCCCGGAAAACTTATTGTTCCACCGGCTGTAGCAGTTGCAATTATTCTATATGCCGGCGATACATTGAAGGTCCTGACAACATCACTGGTACCGCAACCTGAAACTGTTACGCTAACGGTCATGGCAGTGAACTGATCGATGATGCTTATGAGCACATTTGGGGTACCTTGCCCGGAAAAAACCGAACCACCCGAAACCGACCATTGGTAATTATTTGCACCTGAAACCGCTGGGATTTGATAATTTTCAAAACTGCCACTAAATAATCCACAAACAGAAGGGTTGCCACTGATATTTTCAACCACTAGTGGGGGTGCAGATTTACTTACTGGAAGGGTCCTGGTGACGGGTTGGGAACCACAACCATCAATTGATACCGAAATGTCACCTGCATTGAAATTGCTGTTGAAAAGCACCTGGATATTATTGGTACCCTGGCCAGATACTATGGATGCATTGGCAGGCACAGTCCATTGGAAATTGCTGGCACCGGTTGCGGTGATGGAGTAATTTGCCGTGTTGTTCAGTATGGAACAAATATTTGTTGGGCCTGTAATATCATCATCAATCACACATTCTTCCTGGGCAAAATACACCGCGAAGTCCTGTGTTTGTGAGTTGGCATAAATAGCGCAACCATTGGTGGAAGGAAGGTCGCAGGCCACAGCAATGATGCGCAAGCGCAACCATGTATTTTTCACAGGCACGCTCGAAGGAGTGGTGATGCTGAACTGGTTGGGGCCCTGGAAACAATTCGGCCCGGTGAATACGGCTTCATTCGCATCCAGGAAATCGCCATCATTATTATAATCAATAAAGAGTTCAAATTTATTGGAGATATTGTAAGTGGGCAATTGCAGGAAACCGACAGTAATATTTACTGGATACGTTGTGCCCTCCAGTAACCTGGTATTTTTTGTGCATGAAAAATTTTCATACCTGTTGCTTCCCCCTATGAAATAAAAATCATTTTGATGGTTGATATCCGCCAGTTTGAATGCAAAGAGTACCGGCGTTTGGCTATTGCCCGTAATGGAAGTACGGCAAGCTGTAATGGGTGTGTTTGCCACAAATACTTCTTTTGTGATACTGGTCGATCCAAATGCGTTGGTAACTGTAAGGGTAGCAGATTTGGGGCCTTGTGTGGCATAGGTTACTACAGGACTGATGGCAGTTGATGTGGATGGGTTACCATCGGGAAAACTCCAGACGCGGCTGGTAACTTCACCTACGCTATAATCAGTAAATGTAATGCTTGATCCGGTACAAATATTTTTAACAGATGGGTTGAATTGCGCAATAGGCAATTCGGCATTGCAGGTGGAAAAACAGTTGCCTCCACCAATTGTGAGGAAATTGGAAATCTGAGCCAGGCTTCCACTGCTGAATGTGGTTGCCGGAGGGTTTTGTATAGAGGCAGCCATAATAAACCCGCCACCTGCATCATGTTGCGCATTCAGGTTATGCCCTGTTTCATGCGCAATCAAAGAAGCCAGCGTTAATGATGAACTGGAAAAGTCCTGGTCAATCTGGTACCTATTACTTGTACATGTGGTACCAACCCAAGCCAAACCTACCGTTGATCCATCAAAATCCCGGCCAGACCAGAGTAAGCCAATATCATACGTAAACCCAAAATTTCCTGCCTGGCCCCAGTTCGTGAAATTTTGCAGGATAACTGAAGGATCGGTTCCGTTATATGAGGGCGATAAAGGATTCGTGGCGGATGATGCTGCCACAAACTGTCCTTTTATTTTAAACTCAAGGTATTGCGTACCAAATTGCGCGTTGGCATACATGCCGTTCATAATATTCAAAATGCCAATATTTCGTTCCTGCAGGTTGTCCACACTTATATATTTTTCCAGCATGAGGTGGTCTGAAGCGATGGCCATTTCAACCATACGGCAGGTACCGGTTGCATCCTGTGGGTTTCCCGTTTCCTTACTAAAGTCGTACTGAGCCAGTTTTTGATGAGCCTCCGTTACTCCACAACTGATGCCTGATTGAGGTATGACATCACCGGCTTCGTATACTATGAATGTGTTTGGATTTGCCCCCTTTAAAATGTATTGTAAGGGTTCAATAAAGTACTTTTTATCCCCTGATTGGATAAATCCAAAAATGATATTATTTGTCAGTGTCAGGTAAACCCGGCTATCCGCCTGTTGTTCCAGCATACCTGTAAAAGTGATGCCGCCGGGCCCGGAATAAGTTTTTTTCCCAGATTCATCCGCCAATACCAGTTTGTAGTCAGCAGCAATGATGTCGTGCTTATAGATATTGAGGGGGAATTTTGGATAGCCTTCAAAGTCAAGGATAATATCGCTGAACCCTTTCCCGGTTTTTTCGGTATAAGACTTAATCTCAGCCGGATTGATATTAAACAGGCTGTGTTTATAAAATATCTTGGTTAATGAAGGTGCCGGCAAATTATCTTGTTTCGCCGGTTTCACATACAATTGCGCAAATGATTGCGACGGCATGCAAAGTGAACAAACCAGGATGAGGATGGAAAAGCAATAGACAAATGAGCTATTGATTCTTTTGTGTAAGTTGACGTTGAGCATATGATTGTTTTGGTAGATGATAAAAAATAAAAAAGACCCAGGTCTTATACTTTAGCCGGAGCGGCTCCTCCTGATTTCCTCATCGATGGCCCTGGCTTTTTGTTGATAGTAAATGTAAACAACCCCGATGGCTACAATAGCCATGATGATTACCAGATATAAAGAGTAATTCTTTTTTGACATTGAATCCTGAACAAAAAATTGAGCAATGAATATAGTTTATGACATTGCTGAATCCCTTTTTTTGCCATGACAAATGGCTGACGCAGGCAGGACAAATACCGGACAACTTATGCTATTGATTGCAAATCAATAAATTATATTTTTTTATTTATATTTACTTATTGCTTTTTGAATCTGTATGAGGATTTTTATTTTGCTGTTTCTGATTGTATTGCAGGGTTCCAGTGCCTTCAGCCAAAACGAAAGTATTGATGCTAAGGAATGGGCCCGTAAGCTCATGGACGCGGATGATGGAAAAAACCTGGCTGCAAGAAATCTCATCATGTTGCTTCAACAAGATTTCCCTCCGAAGCATTCCATACAGGGGTCAGCATTTCCCGAGAGTTTTAAATTGATGAGGAAACTCATTGAAGACATAGAAAAATACGCGGATACCACTAACCCCTATTTTAGTGCCAGGTATAAATGCATAGTAAGCACCGCCCTCAGCTATGAAAACCATATGAGCAAAGCTGTTCCTTCGAACAAGGAAAAGGTGTTGGCTTTGTTAAATGACGCGATAGACAAGGCTTATGAAATCAATGACGAATTATTGATCGCCTATGTCAGCCAGGTCAATTTTGCCTTGATGAAGTTTTATGACGAGTTTCCATTGGCTGTGGCATATGGGATTTACAGTGCAGAGTTGTATGAAAAGAATTCCGGGTTTGAGGAATTTACCGAATATGAGTACCTGAGTGAACTGATGTTCCGGGTCAGGGAATATGATATGTGCATTGCTTATTGTAAAAAATGGCTGGATATGCAGCCAAAGGGCCAGCCAGACGAGCTCAAAAAAATGTTTACTCTAAACACACTGGCCTTAGCTTATCACAGGCAATCAAAGCATGATTCAGCATTGTTTTATTACCAGGAGGCGCTTAAATCGGCACATACAATAAACCGTAAAGACTGGGATGGCATTATAAAAGGTAATATTGGCCAGGTATTTTACCTAACCAAGCAATATGATACGGCTATACAACTACTGGAATATGATTACCGAACAAGCCTTAAACACGCCTATTATGATAATGCCGCGAATTCGTTGCAATGGTCTGCCCGGGCCCATTCCGCAAGGGGTGACCATGGCATAGCCCTTGAAAAGATCCGGGAAGCTTTTAGGTTGATCAAACGTATTCCAGACCAGGGTTACCTGCAAAACATTTATTTTGGCGCGATTGACATTTATAAACTGAATGGGATCTATGACAGCGCCCTGCATTTCGCGGGTTTATATCAAAACCTGCATGACAGCATTGAAAAAAAGATTAACCTGAGCAGTATCGAGTTATCGAAAGTTCGTATGAATGAAATGGGTAACCTGTATAATATCCGGAAGCTGCAACTGGAAAAGAAAACCCAAAAAAATCAGCGAAATTTTGCCATAGCCGGTATCATTTTTTTAACTGTGCTGGGCATCATGCTGATCAACCGGCAGCGGCAGAAGCACAAACAAAAGCAGGCATTGCTGGAGCAGGAGAAAGAGCATATTGAACTCGAGATCGCGTCGGCTCAGGAGCAATTAAGCATGTTTACCCAGAGCATCCAGGAAAAAAGTAATTTGATTGAGCGGTTGGAGCAACAGATGTCGGAAAACAAATCATCTGCATTGCAACAGGAGATGCTGAATGAGATCAGTGAGATTACAATTTTAACCGAGGAGGACTGGGATAAGTTTAAAAGGTTGTTTGAAAAAATTTATCCTTTGTTTTTTGAGCGGTTAAAAGCCAAAGCCCCGGATATCACGATGGCTGAACAAAGAATGGCGGCTTTGACCAGGCTGCACCTGACCGCAAGGCAAATGGCTGCGATGCTGGGTATATCTGTGGATAGTGTCCACAAAAGCCGGCAGCGCCTTCGTCAAAGATTCGGTATCAATACTGACGTCAGCCTGGATGAGTTTATTACCCAGATTTGATTTCGCGCACTGCGATATGTAATGCGGTTTGCTTGTGCATGCAAGGAGGAAAGCTGTTTGCAGAACAAGAAGTAAACCTGGTGAAGGCTGGTTCACATGCAGCAAGACTTAGATTGCAGCAAAAAAAGGGTCTGAAAAAATTAAAATAATGATAATCAACTTATAATACTACTCCATTTGGATTATATGTGATCCATGTAATTTTTGGTACATTTCACGAGTAAAGAACAGACATGTACCTGCTGCAAATAAGATGGATTTATCGGGTAGTGAGCGCCATTTTATTCACTTGTGTACTGCCTGCCCATGCTCATGCGCAAACGCCCACAAACGGTGATTTTCGTACGCGGGCGAGCGGCAACTGGAATACGCTGAGTACATGGCAGGTACGGAGTGCAGGCAGTTGGGTCAACGCGGTATCACTTCCCTCAACAACCTCAAATGTATATATTCAAAACGGCCATTTTGTTACGCTGACAACTACCGGAAATTGCCGCGACTTACATATATATACTTTAGCCGGACAATTAGATTGTGATGGCTCTTTAAATATTTATGGAAAATTGCGCAGGTATACTGGTACTGTGGTCACCAGTACCAGTGATGGCGTATTTTACAGCAGCCAGGCAAATGGCGCCACCAGCAACACAGTCATCAGTGGCAATCAAAATATTGCTACCGGTATTTTTTTCAGGGGCACCACGCGTAATATCATACAAACAGGTGAATGGGGTGTGCCCGGCGGTATACAACCTATCATACATATTGCTATGAATGCCGGCAATATAGCTACCGCGCAATCTCCTTTTTACACAAATTTTCTCAGAATAACCAGTGGTACTTTGAATATGGGCACAAACTCAATTTTTCTCGTTTCAGGGCCAGGTGGAAATGGTACCATTACTGTTGCGGCAGGAGCAACTTTGCAAACTGCCAACACAGGAACAGCCAATAACAACTGTATTTTAACCGATTTAACAGGCAATCCTCCTTACCAGTTTTACTTGTACGGAACACTCAGGTTAATGGGCGCCACGCCTCATATTCGCATAGAGAATTTCACACAATATGATGGAAGTACCATAGAATACGGCGCATCCGGTGCGCAAAACTTTTTGCAATTAAGTTATCCCGCGCTGAACCCATTGAACAATTACAGGAACCTTGTTTTGTCCGGTTCCGGCAACAAAACACCATCTGCAAATTTTATTGTAAAAGAGGATATCAGCATCAACGGTTCCGCAGTATTGGTGATGGGTGCCAGAACAGCAACGATTACCGGCAATTGGACAAGTTATGGCGCTGCCGGCCTGAATGAAGGGACAAGCACCATTGTCTTTGACAGCACCGGGGCTCAAACCATTAACACAACCGGAGGGGAAAATTTCTATGTCCTGAGAAAAAATAATACCGGCACGCTTACGTTCAACAGCAATGTGGCCATTGTAGCCGGAGGGAATCTTAACCTATCTTCAGGAACCATCAATGCGGGGACAAATGCATTTACAGGTACCACCACATCGGCATTAAATATGTCGGGCGGTACTTTACGGTTGGCCAGGCTTAACGTAACACTTCCTGAGTTCAGTATCGCAAATTATAACATTACGGGAGGAACGATTGTGCTCGACGGAGCCGGAACACAAACATTAAGGGGTGCGCGTGATTACAGGAACCTTACATTTTCCGTAAGTGGCACTAAAGGGATTACTTCAGCCATAAACAACATTACAGGCACCATAACCGTCGCTAATTCGGTGGTACTGGATGTAACCAATCATACCATGGGTGGAACGGGGACCAACCTGACTATGACAGGCAGTTCGGTTTACAAAACGGCCGGATCCTCACAAGTAAAACCGGATGCAGCCGGAACATATTCCCTCGGAGCAGGAACAACTATTGAGTTTACCAACAATCTCACGGGTTTAGAAAGTATCCGTTTGACTGGCGCCAGCACTGTAAATTATTATCATATTGTGGTTTCCGGCACTTCCGTAGGCACATCGACATTGGCAACCGGTATCCGATTCCAGAATGGAGGTACATTTACCGTTAAATCCGGTGCCACATTTAAGCATATCAATACGTCTGGGTTTTCAGGCACAACTACTACATCCATCAGCAGCGTAAATAATCCTTCCATTATCCTGGAAGCAGGAAGTACCATTGAGTATAACGGCACGAACCAAACAATATCGAACCAAGTATTAAGTAGTCCCTCAGATGCGCATTATCAACACCTCAAACTCAGTAATTCGGGCAACAAGACAGCTCCAGCCGGAACATTGGCAATCAAAGGGGATTTACTGAAAGAAGGGCCGGCCGTTTTTTTGCATAATTCTGGAACAGTGGTCATGAACGGAATAGTCGCCCAGCAATACCTGTCGGAATTCCCGTTTATGGCTTTTTACAGTTTCAGTAATAACAACACTGCAAATCTTTCCATTAACAGTGAGATGAGCATTGAAAAAGAACTGGGCATAGGCCCTAATGCCGTGTTGAGCCTGTTGAATAATGGACATATCATTCTATTGTCAGGCTTGTCATCAACAGCCAATGTGGGCATCATTCCATCAACAGCTACAATCAATTATTCCGGTAATGGCCGATTCAGTGTGTACAGGTATATTGCCACGGGGCCAAGCCCGAATCATGGAAAGTCATGGCAATTCCTGTCTGTAGCCACCAATGGCACACAAACCATTAACCAGGCCTGGCAGGACACCGCAACTTCGTCTAACCAAAGCCGTTATAGCGGGTATGGCACTCAAATTACCAGTAATATATTTCCGCTTCCATCGCAATTTGACGTCTATACATCCACTGGCCCCAGCATGAAAACGTATGTATCTGCGGCCAATAACTGGGCATCTGTCCCCAATACCACAGCCACACCTATATATAACCCGCGTGGGTACATGGTATTTGTGAGGGGCGACCGGACGGTAACCACATATAACGCATCGGCCAACCCCACCATCCTGCGCAGCAGCGGTCCGATCCACTGGCCGGTTTCTAATCCACCGCCTGTTAGCTTAGTGGCTGCCGACAAATTCGAATCCATTGGTAATCCGTATGCATCAGCCATTGATTTTTCCAATGATGCCGGTGTAGTCAAGTCCGCGTCTATCCAGAAAATATTTTATGTGTGGGATCCAAAGCTTGGTGGCAGTTTGGGTTTTGGCGGATTTCAAACATTTACCAAAGGGTTGGGTGCCGATAACAATTATTATGTGTCGCCTGGTGGCGGTAGTTATGGCATCATAGGTTCTGTCAATAATATCATACAAAGCGGGCAGGCTTTCTTTGTGCGGGCAGTTGGTACAAATGGCAGTATTTCATTTGATGAAACGGCGAAAGTGAGTACAAGTGAAACCCCATTCAGGGTGGCTCATGCCAATACAGGTAGTAAGATTTTTATTCAGTTGCAACAAATCCTCCAGGGGGATACCTTGTTACTGGATGGCACAGTGGTAGAATTTGAGCGCAATCTCAGTAATGAGGTTGATATTTTGGATGCCCTGAAACTTCATACTAGTACTGAAGCGGTATCCATATTACAGTCAGCAACCGAGCTGGCTGTAGAGCGAAGGGCTTTTCCCAATTCGGGTGATACCATATTCCTTAAACTGTCTAACCTCAAACCCAACACCTATTATTTACACTTATCAGGAGCAGGTACAGATCATATTGGTGCTAAAGCATACCTGGTTGACAGATATTTACAAAGCGCGACGCTCATAGATATTACAAAAAAAACCATCATCCCATTTACCGTTAGCACCCAACAGGGATCAGCATCTTCAAACCGTTTTCTATTGATTTTCAAAAACCGGTTTACAGACAATAGCCCGGTGTCGGAGTTCAGTTTTCACATGAAGGGCAAAACAGCTCAAGATATTCGTTAGCCATTACGCGGAATCCATCAAATCATTTGCGGGTAGATCCAGGCGTGAATGTGTGCATCTGTTATTGAAATCAGATGAATCAAAAATGAGATCGTCTTGGTTAGTTGGTTTGCATCCGGAATTCCGTCAAGCATACAGTCTGGACAACCTAAGTTAGTAGCAATAAAAAAGCCTCTCCATTTCTGGAAAGGCTTTTTAAATGAACCTGCCTGCCGGCAGGCAGGTATGGTAGCTACCTGCTCTCTCCGCCTCAGGCGGGATGCAGTACCATCGGCTATGAAGGATTGATGCTTTTAGCTGAGATAGAAGAAATAAAAAAAGCCTCTCCATTTCTGGAAAGGCTTTTTAAATGAATATGGCAGCTACCTACTCTCCCGCATTGTGGTGCAGTACCATCGGCCATGAGGGGCTTAACTACTCTGTTCGGAATGGGAAGAGGTG
>DDTB01000003.1 GCA_002343985.1 Chitinophagaceae bacterium UBA2375
CATCGAAACACAGGCCGGCGACGTATCTGCATATATCCCAACGAACGTGATCTCCATCACAGATGGACAGATATTCCTTGAGAACAACCTGTTCAACGCGGGTATCCGCCCGGCGATCAACGTAGGTATCTCCGTTAGCCGTGTGGGTGGTAACGCGCAGATCAAATCGATGAAGAAGGTTGCCGGTACCCTGAAGCTTGACCAGGCCCTCTACCGCGAGCTGGAAGCCTTCTCAAAATTCGGTGGTGACCTTGACGCCGCTACCAAGAACGTAATTGATAAAGGCGCCCGCAACGTGGAAGTGCTGAAGCAACCGCAATACTCTCCTTTCACCGTAGAAAAGCAAATCGCCATCATCTACTTAGGTACACAGGGACTGTTGAAGAATGTGGCCGTGAAAAACGTAAAAGCATTCGAAGAGCATTTCCTGACTGAAATGGAAAATAAACATGCCGATATCCTGGCCGAATTCAAAAAGGGCAACCTGCCTGAAGCCGGTTTGAGCAAAATGTCGGAACTGGCATCCAAACTTGCCGCACAATACAAATAAGGTTAATTCGATATTTTTTATAAGCCCCTGACAACCAGGGGCTTTTTTCATGTTTCCGTGCCGCTTTGTCATTACCGTTTACCATTCATCCGCAGGATTAAACCTTCCAGCACCGGAGTTGTCATAATAGGTTAAGCCCGGGAATCTTAGCCGGCGCGAATTCCCCGGAATTTGCTATTTTGGCAGTTCACTACGCAGGGAATGGAATTTGTAACCTTCATCCTGTATAAAAACATTTTATCATGACATTTGGAATCCTCGCCGTATCCGTCATCTTCATGATCATCGGCATGATCGTTCAGTTTCGTTTGAAAAGCAAGTTTGCCCAATACAGCAAAGTGCCAACCAAAAATGGCATGAGCGGAAAGGAAATCGCGGAGAAGATGCTACGCGATAGTGGCATTTATGATGTACAGGTAACATCCGTAGAAGGCACGCTGACAGACCATTACAACCCCCTCAATAAAACCGTCAACCTGAGCCCCGACGTATATGCCGGCCGTTCGGTAGCAGCCGCGGCCGTAGCCGCTCACGAATGCGGCCACGCCGTTCAACATGCCACAGCTTATTCCATGCTGATGCTGCGCAGCAAGCTGGTACCGATGGTACAGGTGAGCAGCACATTATCGCAATGGGTGATCATCGCCGGCCTGGGCATTATGGGCTTTGGCGGCGGTAACCCAACCATCCTCCTGGTTGGCATTATCCTGTTTGCAGTGACTACTTTGTTTACCATCGTAACACTGCCCGTGGAATTTGATGCATCTAAAAGGGCGTTGGTTTGGCTGGATCAAACCAATACCACCAGTGGTATTGAACACGACCAGGCGAAGGACGCGTTGAAATGGGCGGCCATGACTTACATTGTAGCGGCACTGGCTTCACTGGCCACACTGGTGCAATACATTTTGATTTACAATGAACGCAGCCGCGACTAACAGCAAGGTTTATTTCCGGCCGACGGGTGCAAACTGACCGTACTCGTTTATATTTGTCACACTCAACACAAACACATACACGCATGGATTTCGGAAAAGAGTTCACCCAATACGCCATCAAACACCAGGGCATCAGCAGCAATACCTTGCATGGTTATATCCAGCATAACGTCACCAACCTCACACCCAATATTATTGAAGAGAGGCCGATGAATATCGCGGTGATGGATGTGTACAGCCGCCTGATGATGGACCGCATCATCTTCCTGGGTTATCCCATCAATGATGAAGTAGCCAACATCGTTACGGCGCAATTATTGTTTTTGGAAAGTACAGACCGTACACGCGACATACAGATGTACATCAACAGCCCGGGAGGCAGTGTGTACGCGGGTTTGGGCATGTACGACACGATGCAGTTCATCACGCCCGATGTGGCTACCATTTGCACCGGCATGGCCGCAAGCATGGGCGCCGTATTGATGTGCGCCGGAACCGCTGGCAAACGCACGGCCCTCAAGCATAGCCGCATCATGATGCACCAACCCAGCGCGGGCGCAGGTGGCCAGGCTACAGACATTGAAATCACGGTGAATGAAATCAGGAAAGTGAAGCATGAACTCTATGAGATCATCGCGCAGCATACAGGCCAGCCTTTTGATAAAGTGGCCGCCGATTGCGACCGTGATTACTGGATGACTTCCGCGGAAGCGAAAGAATATGGTTTGGTGGATGAAGTGTTGCTCACCAACCCGCGCAAGAATAAAAAAGATTAATCCATTTTTTCAGCAGACAATCTCACAACAAACATGATACTACATTCAGCCAAGATCCGCATGGATGAAGAAGAAACACCCGCTCCGGATAATATGAACCCGATGGAGAAAATGATGAGCGGTTGGATGTTCGACAAAAAATTTATTGAGCAACGCAAAGTGTTTTTGTGGGGCCCGGTGGATGATAAATCGTCGAAAGATATTACAGACAGGCTCCTCTACCTGGAAGCCATTGACCCCGGAAAGGAAATTACATTTTATATCAACAGCCCGGGCGGAATGGTTACCAGCGGCATGGTGATTTATGATACCATGCAAATGATCTCATCGCCTGTGGCCACTGTTTGTATGGGCATGGCGGCCAGCATGGGCAGTATCCTGCTCAGCGGCGGTGAAAAAGGGCGCCGTTTTATTTTCCCTCACGGCGAAGTGATGATCCATCAACCCAGCGGCGGTGGCAGGGGTACAAGCGCCGACCTCGAAATTATGGCGGTTCAGATGCTGAAAGTCAAGCAGATGGGCGCCCGCATCCTGGCGGAAAATTGCGGACAGACCTATGATAAAGTGATGAAGGATTTTGACCGTGATTACTGGATGGATGCCAAAGAATCAATCGATTATGGTATTGTTGACCATGTTTTGACCAAGTTGTAAATACCGGTTTTTACCGGTTGACATAAATTATTGGAAGGTTGCCTTGTTGAGGCAACCTTTTTTTGCGGGGATTTGTCTGGTATATATGAACGCGGATATAGTATCTTTGCAGAACGAAACCTATATAACACAATCTTAATATACGGGCATGGCCAAACAACAAATCCTTCACTGCTCATTTTGTGGCAGGAGCCGCGATGAGGTAAAAATCTTAATCGCAGGTCAGGATGGCCATATTTGTGAGAACTGTGTGGAACACGCGCAGGAAATTATCTCCCAGGAACTTGCCCATCACCCCGACAATAAGCAGGGTACGGCGCCGTCCTCTTTCAAACTCAATATCAAGAAGCCGGTCGATATCAAAAAATACCTGGATGAATATGTGATTGGCCAGGACGACGCGAAGAAGATCCTCGCTGTTGCCGTGTACAATCATTATAAGCGCCTGAACCAGAAAGTGGAGAATGATGTGGAGATTGAAAAGAGCAATATCATCATGGTGGGCGAAACGGGTACCGGTAAAACCCTGCTGGCAAAATCGATTGCCCGCATGTTGAATGTGCCGTTTGCGATTGTTGATGCCACCGTGTTTACGGAAGCCGGATATGTGGGTGAAGATGTGGAGAGCATGCTGACCCGTTTGCTCCAGGCCTGCAATTACGATGTAGCTGCCGCGGAACGCGGAATTGTATATATTGATGAGATTGATAAGATTGCCCGGAAAAGCGATAATCCATCCATCACGCGTGATGTGAGTGGCGAAGGTGTGCAGCAGGGATTGCTGAAACTGCTGGAAGGCAGCGAAGTGCTGGTGCCGCCGCAGGGAGGCCGCAAACACCCAGAACAAAAACTGATTAAAGTAAACACACAGAATATATTGTTCATCTGTGGTGGCGCCTTTGATGGCATTGACCGCATCATCGCCCGCCGCGTGAACACCAATGCTATCGGGTTTAACGTCAACAAGGAATTACAGGAATACCAGCATAAAAACCTCCTGCAGTTTGTGAATTCAGTCGACCTCAAACATTTTGGTTTGATCCCCGAACTGCTTGGCCGTTTGCCGGTGGTTACATACCTCAACCCGCTCGACGCGCACACTTTGCGCAGCATCCTCACCGAACCCAAAAATTCGCTCATCAAGCAATTCACAAAATTATTTGAAATCGAAGGCATTGAACTCAGTTTTGAGCCGGCCGTACTCGACTTCATGGTGGAGAAAGCCCTCGAATACAAACTGGGTGCCCGCGGCTTGCGCAGCATTTGCGAAGGGATCCTCACAGATGCCATGTTTGACCTCCCGTCACAAAAAGTGAAAACTTTTGAAGTGACATTGGATTATGCCAGCCGGAAATTCAACACCAGCAAACTCAGCATGTTGAAAGTAGCCTGATCGGAAATCATTAAAATAGCAAAGCCGGAGATTTATCCGGCTTTTACATTTATTTTCGCCGGAGAATTCTCATTACTCAGATATTCTTAAAATCATACATCATGGTAGATGTCATCCTTGGCCTGCAATGGGGCGATGAAGGAAAAGGCAAGATTGTGGATTATTTCGCGAGGGATTACGATATGGTCGCCCGTTTCCAGGGAGGACCCAACGCGGGCCACACTTTATATGTTGGCGATCAGAAAGTGGTATTGCATCAAATACCCAGTGGCATATTTCATGAATCAAAAATCAACCTGATAGGAAATGGCGTGGTGCTCGACCCGGTGATTTTTAAAAGGGAGTGCGAATCAGTCGCGAAGCTTGGCGTAAACTACAAAAAGAATTTATACATCAGCGAACGCACGCACCTGATCCTGCCTACACACAGGGCGCTGGATAAGGCCAGCGAATTATCAAAAGGGCAGGAGAAAATCGGCAGCACACTCAAAGGCATCGGCCCCGCGTACATGGATAAAACCGGTCGTAATGGTTTGCGTGTGGGCGACCTGCTGGATAAAAATTTCACCACCCAATACATCAAACTTCGCCTGAAACATCAGCGACTGCTTGATAATTTTAATTTCCAGGAAGATATCAGCGCCTGGGAGGAAGAGTTTTTTGAAGCGCTCGAATTCCTGCGCGATTTCCAGATTGTGAATGGGGAATATTTTATCAATGAGCATATCGCAAACGGGAAAAAAGTTTTGGCCGAAGGTGCACAGGGCAGCATGCTGGATGTTGACTTTGGTACATTCCCTTTTGTTACCAGCAGCAGTACCATATCCGCGGGTGTTTGTTCAGGGCTCGGTGTTGCACCACAAAAAATAAAAGAAGTGATTGGCATCACCAAAGCGTATTGCACGCGTGTGGGCAGCGGGCCATTCCCAACGGAATTGCACGATGAAACCGGGGAACGCATCCGGCAGGCCGGCAATGAATTTGGAAGCACTACGGGCAGGCCACGCCGTTGCGGATGGATTGACCTGGTTGCGCTTCGCTTTGCCTGTATGATCAATGGTGTTACGCAGTTGGTGATGACAAAGGCAGACATCCTTGATGGATTGGATGAACTCAAAGTTTGCCACGCATACCAGGTAAATGGAAAAGAAACAACCGATGTGCCCTTTCAGATGAACCGTGTGAACCTGGAAGCGATGTATACCACATTTGCAGGGTGGAAAACGGATATTTCCGGCGTTAAAGGTTTTGACGGTATGCCTGCAAAAATGAAAGAGTATATTCAATACCTGGATGCGTATCTTAAGGTTCCGGTGCAATATATCAGCAACGGTCCGGGCAGGGAACAAATCGTGCGTGTGGACAGGTAAAAAACAGCAAAAAATATTTGGCTAATTGAAAAACTCGTGGAAATTTTACAGCATTAATCCTACATACTTATGGTATCCAACTCAGGAAACGAATTCAAGCAAGTAATCATGGCATTCGCGGCACCGAAAAAAGCGGCCGCGAAAAAATCCGCACCCAAACCTAAAGCTAAAGAAGAGGAAGAAGAGGATTTAGATGAAGATGCGGAAGACCTGGAGGAAGTGAAGCCCAAAGCTGCCAAGGGTAAAGCTTCTGCGAAGAAGAAGTCTGACGACGATGAAGACGAAGAAGATGAAGATGTGGATGTGGAAGATGATTGGGAAAAACCTGAGGAGGATGAAGACGACTGGGACCCCGACTTCGATGAATTCGACATACCAAAATCAGCCGCCAAAAAATCAGGCCCTAAAAAAGGAGCCCGCGATGATGATGATTTTAAGGTGGATGATGATTTCAAAGACCTTGGCTTATTCGACGATTTGGACGATGACGCCGGCTTTGATGACGATGATTTTTAATGCCTGCAAGTAGCAAACATAGCGCGCAGTTTTCTGTCAATCATCCCAAAGAGTTTTCGTTGAAAATGTTGAACTGGACAAATCGGTTCAACATTTTTTGTTTGTTGGACCAGGGATCCAACCAGCAGGGGGGACATGCTTTTGATTACCTGCTTGCTGCAGGCGCCCGCAGCGAATTCATTGCCGGCAATTGCGGATACCTCGAAGGGCTGAAGCGCTTCCATGAAACGCATAAAGACTGGATTTTCGGGCATTTCGCATATCCCTTGCCGTTAGATAAGCCGGAGGCTAAGCCCAGGGTGCATGCAGACCCTGCTTATTTCTTCGCGCCGCAGGTTATGTTGCGCGTGGCAGGCAAAGAAGTATTTATCGATACATGGGACGGATCCAATCCGGCTGACCGCTTCAGGGAGATTATGGGAGAGGGGATTGCGGAGGCCATCCAGGGCATAACGGTACCGGATATACGAAGCGACCTGGACCGTGACGCTTATATCTCCATCATAGAATCCCTGAAAAAACATATCCGCAGGGGCGATTGTTATGAAATCAATTTCTGCAGGGAGTTTTATGCGAATGACATAACACTCGATCTTGTGGGGCTGTACCGCAGGCTCACCGCTTTATCGCCCAACCCGTTCAGCGCTTTTTACCGTGTGCATAACCGTTATTGTTTGTGTGCCAGCCCGGAAAGGTTTATCCGGAAATCGGGAACGGAACTGATATCTCAACCCATCAAAGGTACCAGCCGCAGGCACTTGCAAGACGCAGAGGCAGATGCAGCCGCAAGGGAATACCTTCATCAGTCACCCAAAGAGAAATCGGAAAATGTCATGGTGGTTGACCTTGTGCGGAACGATATGAGCCGTGTATGTACGGAAGGTTCCGTGTCAGTGCGCGAGTTGTTTGGCATTTACGCGTTTCCGCAAGTGTACCAGATGATCAGCACCATCGAAGGGAGGGTGGGTGAAACAACGCATTGGACGGACATCATCTCTGCATGCTTCCCCATGGGTTCCATGACGGGCGCGCCTAAACGAAGGGTGATGGAATTGATTGATCAGTATGAGCCGGTGCCGAGGGGATTGTTTTCCGGCAGCATTGGTTATGTAAGCCCTGAATCAGATTTTGATTTCAACGTAGTGATCCGCAGCCTGTTTTATGACCAGGATGCGCGTATCCTCAGCTTCAGCGCGGGCAGCGGCATTACGGCTTACTGCGACGCGGAAAGGGAATTTGAGGAATGCGAGTGGAAGGCCGCGGCCATCAGGCAAATGCTGGGCGCGGGTTAAGGACTTTTTTTCCGGCCGGCTTTTGGGTAAGTGGTTTTTGCGGGCGGCAGTGGCTCATCACCCAAAATACTGTTTACGCATTCATTCAGTATCTGGTATTTATTCGCAAGGAATTGCTGCATTTTATCTGCTGGTAAAAGCAGGTCGTATTCACCTTGTGCAGAAAGCTTCGCATCAAAACCGGGATTGTACTTATTGAATTGGTTGATATCCATCGACAGGTTTTTCGCAATCACTACCGAAAGGTATTTTCCCCGGATGGTTTGTTTCTCCGTATTGGCTTTTTCTTCTTCCGTGAGCGAATTTTTTGAATCGTAGGGATTGCCTTCATCTTTGTTCCCAGCCGCGTAGAAAGATTGTTGCTGGTTCCAGGCGCTGTTGCTGGCTTCCATCACATAATGTGTGGCAATAAATTTCTTTACATGGTTACGGCTTTCCTGGGGAAGATAATACTGCAGGTTCCAGAAATTGCGGCTCCCGCTTTTTTTGATGGCTTCATACACCCTGCCCGGGCCGCCATTGTAGGCCGCAATCACCAATAACCAATCCCGCAACTGCCGGTACAATTCCAGTAAATACCTGGATGCGGCATGGGTGCTCTTGATATAATCCCTTCGTTCATCATACTGTCCGTTTACCAGTAACCCATAATCCCGCGCGGTATAAGGCATAAATTGCCAGGGCCCGGCGGCTCCCACCCAACTGGTCGCGCTGGTTTTGAGGTTACTTTCAATCACCGCGAGGTATTTCAGTTCCCTGGGTAAGCCGTATTGCGTCAGGATATGGTCGATCAGGTTAAAATAGGGCATAGCCCATGATTTCATGGCCTGAAGGTTTTTGCCGTGGTTTTTCAGGTAATCCTGCATATATACTTCGGCCTTGGGGTTCACCTGCATGGAGTAAGGCAATGCCGCATTGTATCCAAAACTGGTAAAGAGGTTTTTGAAACCGTATTTGGTTTGCTGGCTCAGGTACTGTACCTGGTCTTTGGGTATTTGTTTTGATTTTGTATGAACGATGGTTTCAATCAGGGAGTCTTCCACCGGGTTGGCCGGGATGATGGTATCTGAAACCGACTGTCCTTTAACCGACAGGCTGCATAGGATTACAGGTAGCAGGGCCAGTAAGCCCGGAATATTTTTCAGTAGTTTTTTCATGGCGGAAACTCAGGTCGGTGAACCCTTTTGCAAAAGCTGGTTCGAGAACTTGAGCAAAGTTAGTTCATCGCCCGGTTTAGCCATCACCTGGAGCCCGAAGGGCATGCCATTGCTGTGTGTATAGAGTGGAATGGAGATGGCCGGGTTGCCCGTTAAATTGGCCAATACGGTGAAAATATCGGCCAGGTACAGGCTGATGGGGTCCTTGCTGCCGGCACCAAAACGGAAAGCCGTTTCGGGGCTGGTGGGAAGAACGATGAGGTCGAATTGATTGAAAATCAATGTGATTTGATCGAGTAAGAGCCTGCGGACCTGTTGCGCTTTTTGAAAGTAAGCATCATAATACCCGGAGCTCAATACAAAATTACCCAGCATGATGCGCCGCTTCACTTCCCTGCCAAAACCTTCACTGCGGTTCATCCGGTAAAAATCTGTTAAATCCCTGACGGGTTCTTTTGTTTGGTGACCGTACCGGATCCCATCGTACCTGGATAGGTTTGAACTGGCTTCGGCCGTAGTGAGCACATAATAAGCCGGTACAATATAGTCGATCAACGGAAAGCCGGTCCCTTCAACGGTATGGCCTTCGGATGCCAGGTTAGCACAGGTATTTTTGATGGCTTGGCTGATCTCTTTATCCAGGGAAGGATGATCCATGACATCATTCAGATAAGCAATCTTGAAATGTTCGTTTGACTGCGTATATAGTGAAGCGGCATCGAAGGCTGCAGCTTGCATGCGGGTGCTGTCGTACCCGTCGGGTCCGCTCATGATCTCGAGGGCCAGGGCAATATCGGGTATATGCCGGCCAAAAATCCCGATTTGGTCGAATGAGGATGCGTAGGCGATCAATCCATACCTGGAAATGCGGCCATAGCTTGGTTTCAGGCCGATGATGCCGCAAAAATCCGCCGGTTGCCGTACAGATCCACCGGTATCGCTGCCCAGGGCCAGCATGCAAAGCCCTGCCTGTACGGCTACGGCGCTGCCACCGGAAGAGCCCCCGGGAACCCTTTCGTTATCAATGGCGTTCAGGACGGGGCCGTAAAATGAATTTTCGTTGCTGCTGCCCATCGCGAATTCATCGCAATTGCAATTGCCAATGATGATGGCATCTTCCCGGATCAGGTAATCTAAGGCAGTAGCGGTATACGACGACACATAACCATGCAGCATATTAGAGGCTGCGGTGAGTTTGTGGCCTTCGTAAGCGATCACATCTTTGAGGGCGATCACCACACCATGCATTTTTTTCATGGGTGCCCCGGCCTCACGGGATGCATCGAGGGCACGGGCTTTTTCCAGGGCCTCATTGGCGTACACATCCACAAAAGCGTTCAGGTGGCTGTGCGCCCTGATGCGCTCCAGGTAATGGTTTACCGCTTCGGAGCAATTGGTTTGTTTGCGGGAAAGTTGTGTGTGGTAATCGGCTATGCCGTTGTACGAAAACATAGGCGCCCGGCCTGTTTTAAGTAAGCTTCAGCCGGAGCCTTGTAAAAGTTTCGGCTGAAGCGTAGATCTGTTGCAGTAAATAAACGAATTACTGTTGGGTCAATTCTTTCTTGTCTTTTTCTTTAATGCCTTCTTCGATTTCAGATTTCACGTTCGATTTGGCATCATTGAATTCCCTGATACCCCGGCCGATACCGCGCATCAATTCGGGGATTTTTTTACCTCCGAACATAAGCAACACGATCAGGATGATCAGTATCCATTCGCTGCCGCCGGGCATCGACAACAGGAGAACAGATGACATGTAGTTAAGTAACATAATGCTGTATTTGAGCAGCAAAGATACGCGAATTTTATGCAGGCTCCCTAATAAATAATCGGTAGCCGCGGGTGCCGTAACAGCAAATTTTACCCGTTTTAGCGGATGGTCCGGCCACAGCGCGCTTTGCCATGGGCGGCTTCATATGGGGTTATGCCACGGGCACAGGATTGACAATACATGCAAATGGCTGCCAGTGCGGCAATGTAGAGTGCTTTTCTCATGGTGTGTGCTGTCTAAAGGTTAAGCGATGATTGAGGTAATAAAGATTAAAACTAATAAACGCATTTGGGTTTTGCAATAGGGGCACAAAAAAACGGGGCTTTTGGGGCCCCGCTATATTCAGATAGTTATGGTAATAGTTTGTAAACCAATTACTTGGCTTTTGCAGCCACTGGCATCCTTTTTTCCTTGATGCGTGCGCTCTTACCGCTCCTTTCGCGCTGGAAGTACAGTTTCGCCCTGCGGACACGACCTACTTTATTCAGCACAACGCTTTCAATATTGGGAGAGTAAATCGGGAAAAGGCGCTCCACACCAACACCATCGCTGATTTTGCGTACGGTGAAAGATGCAGTGGCCCCGGTACCCTGGCGCTTGATCACATCGCCTTTGAAGCTCTGGATACGCTCTTTGGAACCCTCAATGATTTTATAATTGACGGTAACATTGTCACCGGCTTTGAACTTTGGAAGCGTTGCTTTTTTGGTCAACTGCTCATGAACAAAATTAACTGCGTTCATATTCTCTTTTTTTACGGACGGCAAAGGTAGGGAAAAAATGTATTGCCGGGTAAATATTTCTGAAAAATCTTTACAGGCATAAAAAAGCCACAGTTCATACTGTGGCTTTCATGCGGTTTATACTTAGCGGGCGATGTTAACGGCCCTTTTTTCGCGGATGACGGTCACTTTGATCTGCCCGGGGAAGGTCATTTCTTCCTGTATTTTCTGGGCTATTTCGAAGCTGAGCTTATCGCTGTCGCTGTCTGATACCTTATCGGCTTCCACAATCACCCGGAGTTCCCTGCCGGCCTGGATGGCATAGGCTTTTTCGACGCCCTGGTATGATAAGGCGAGGTTTTCGAGGTCTTTGATGCGCTGGATGTACTGCTGCATCATTTCCCTCCTGGCACCCGGCCTTGCGCCGCTGATGGCATCGCATGCCTGGATGATGGGGGAGATCACATATTTCATCTCCATCTCGTCGTGGTGCGCACCAATGGCATTCACCACCGCGGGGTTTTCCCCATATTTTTCGGCCAGTTTGGCGCCCAGCAGGGCATGGCTCAGTTCGGTTTCCTCATCGGGCACTTTACCAATATCGTGCAGGAGGCCGGCCCTCTTGGCCAGTTTGGGGTTGAGGCCGAGTTCTGAGGCCATGATGGCGCAAAGGTTGGCGGTTTCACGGGAGTGCATCAGCAGGTTTTGTCCGTACGATGACCTGAAGCGCATGCGTCCCACCATGCGGATTAATTCTTTATGCAGGCCGTGGATACCCAGTTCCATTACGGTACGTTCGCCGATTTCCATTACCTGGTCTTCCAGTTGCTTGCGGGTTTTTTCCACCACTTCCTCGATGCGGGCAGGGTGGATGCGGCCGTCGGCAACCAGTCGCTGCAACGATAAACGGGCGATCTCGCGGCGGAGCGGGTCAAATGAAGACAGTACAATCGCTTCCGGAGTATCGTCAACAATCAGGTCAACGCCGGTAGCGGCTTCAATGGCGCGGATATTCCGTCCCTCACGGCCAATGATTGATCCTTTGATCTCATCACTTTCCAGGTTGAAAACCGTAATCGAGTTTTCAATGGCCTGTTCAGCGGCTGTACGCTGGATGGTTTGAATGACGATTTTCCGGGCTTCTTTATTGGCTTTGAGTTTGGCCTCTTCAATAATTTCCTGCTGGATGGCCAGGGCGCGGGTCTGCGCTTCCTGTTTCAGGCTTTCCACCAGTTGTGCCTTGGCTTCCTCAGCGGAAAGGCCGGCAACTTTTTCAAGGCGACGGATATGTTCTTCCTGGTGCTTTTCCAGTTCCGTACGCTTGATATTCACCACCTCAATCTGGCGGTTGAGGTTTTCCTTAATAGATTCGTTTTCCTTGATTTGTTTCTCGAGCTGGGCTTCTTTTTGGTTAATGCCCTGCTCTTTCTGCTTGATCCTGTTCTCTGATTCGTTGATTTTTTGGGTCCGCTGAAGTACATCCCTGTCGTGATCGGCCTTGAGTTGAACAAATTTCTCTTTAGCCTCCAGTAACCGCTCTTTCTTCAGGTTTTCGGCCTTCATCTGGCCTTCTTCAATGATCTTAGCTGCCTGTTGTTCAGCTTCTTCGATTTGCTTTTTTGTGTTTTTGGCAAATATGATTTTACCCAGGATGATACCTGAGCCCAAGGCTACAATCCCTATGATTACATAGATTATGCTCGATTCCATGAACTTGTATGTTTTTAGACTGATTCAAAATGATAAATATATTTAATATCTCCAGGCCTGCCAATGGCCGGGGGATAGTTGGCGAAGATACCGAAAAATTTCGGGGTGTAAAAGGTTCGGGGGCAGAAACCTCCAAATTGGCTCAAGTGGTTTTGTCGAGCAGGGCTTCCAGTTTTTGCAGCCCCAGCATGAATGCTTCATTTTGGGCGGCGCTATTTCCGCCGGCCTGGGTTTGGGTGGCGTACCAAATGATCACCATGGCGATATAATCCTGCATGTCTTTACCGGCAAACTGCGTTTTGAATTCCACGATTTTGTCGTTGATCAGCTTGACGGTTTTGCGAACGGTTTCCTCATCTTCCGGGGAGGTCCTGATCCGGTAGGTGCGGTCGCCGATGAGAATATTTATGGGGACGAGCTCAGGCATACATTTAGGTTATTCGCTTAACAATCCGATGCATTTGTCGATTTCACGGATATAGCGGTTGATGGTTTGTTCAAATGCTTTTTTATCGGCCGCATCCATATTGCCGGCTGCCGCCGCCAGGATTTGTTGTTTTTCGGTGAGCAGGCGGATGGTTTCCGAGTCTTTCTTTTTTTCCTCCTGCAACCGGGTGATCAGTTGTTGCTGCCGCTCCAGGTCCTTCAGGGCCAGGCTGTGCTTTTTCAGCAGGTCCTGTAGTTTGGACTGCACCCTTCTGAATTGTTCCTGTAATGCTTCTTCCACGGTTAATTATTTTCTGATCTCGGCAGATAATTGTTGCGTGCAATTTTTCATGATGCGCTGCATGAATCCGTCAATCTCCGCGTCAGTCATCGTTTTTTGCTCATCCATAAACACCAGGCTCAGGGCCAGTGATTTTTTATTGGCGCCCAGCTTATCGCTCTCAAATACATCAAACAGGTTCACGGTCTGCAACTGGCTGATACCGGAAGATAGCACAATTTTTTTCAATTGGCTGTATGAAACATCCCGGTCAAGCACCAGGGCCAGGTCTCTGTGTACCGCCGGGAACTTAGACACTTCACGGTAGCGTTGCATCGGGCGGCATTCGGCCAGCAGGGCCTCCACATCCAGGTCGGCATAGATCACCGGATCTTTCACATCAAATTTTTTCAATGTATCCGGGGCCACATCACCAATGATACCGATGGATTTGTTGCCTGCCATCACCTGCAAGGCAGGGTTGAGGTCTGGAGATGGGACCGTTTCAAAACCTACCTGGCTGATGCCGCAGGCAAGCAGTGTTTTTTCCAACACCCCGCGAAGGAAAAAATAATCCGCTTTCACCGGTTTTTGTTTCCAGTGCATTTCCTGTGTATGGCCGCAGGCATAGAGGCAAAGGTGCTGGGGTTCGGCGAAGCCGCCTTCCGGGAGCCTAGCATAGGTTTTGCCGAACTCAAAAAACAAGAGGTCGTTGTTCTTACGGTTAAGGTTATACGCAATCGCCTGCAATCCGCCGTAGAGCATGGAAGGCCTCATGATGTCGAGATCGGCGCTGAGGCTGTTGATCATACGAACGGAATGCCTCAGCGTTTCTTCGCTGTACAATTTACTGTTGCTGATGCTGTTGGTAAAGATCTCATGGAAGCCTTGTCCGGACAGGTATTGGGCGATTTTTTCCAGCCTGGGCGCGGAGGTTTTGTCTTTTTCTATGGATGGGCTGATGCGGATGCTTTCGGGTATAGCGATTTGGTCAAGCCCGTCGATCCTCATGATTTCCTCCACGATATCAGCCGGTATCCGGATGTCTGATTTGTAACTGGGTACGGTGAGTTCCAATCCGGCCGGGTCTTCAGCTTTGATGCCGAATCCCAGGGCGCCTAGTATGCCACGCACATCGTCGGATGTGTATTTTTTCCCGCTGAGCTTATGCAGGTAGTCGTATCTGATGGAAACCCCGGCAGGTACTAACGGTGAAGGGTAAACGTCGATTAGGCCGCCCTTGATGGTTCCTCCGGCAGTTTCCAGGATCAGTTTCGCGGCCCGCATCAGTACTGCGGCTGTTTGGCTGATATCAACCCCTTTTTCAAACCGGGTGGCCGCGTCGGTCCGCAACCCATGATGCAGGGAACTCCGGCGTATGACGGTAGGATGGAACCAGGCGCTTTCGAGGAAAATGTTTTTTGTGCCGGCATGTACGCCGCTGTTTTTACCGCCAAATATGCCGGCCAGGCACATCGCGCCTTCGGCGTCGCAGATCACCAGGTCGGTTTCGGTCAATGTCCTTTCTTTCTCATCAAGCGTAGTGAATTTGGTGCCGGCGGCTAATTGTTGCACAACCACCTGTTTGCCGCGGATGGCATCTGCATCAAATGCGTGAAGGGGTTGCCCCGTTTCATGCAGGATATAATTGCTGATATCTACAATATTATTGATGGGCCTGAGGCCAATGCTCTTCAGTCGTTGCTGCAACCATGCAGGGCTGTCTGTAACCGTTACACCGGCAATGCTGATGCCGCAATACCTTTTACAGGCTTCCGTATCGCGGATGCTGACAGATACCGGGTTTTCGGTTCCTTCGTTGGCCGGTACATGCCCCAGGGGCGAGAGCGGTAGAAAAATCTTCTGTTGATGGTGTGAAAGCCAAGCGCATACATCGCGCGCTACACCCAGGTGGCTCATAGCGTCCATCCGGTTGGGGGTCAGTCCGATTTCAAAAATGTAATCGGTGTATAGTTGGTACAGGTCCGACAATGGAGTGCCGGGTTTCAGTGATGGGTCGAGCACCATAATCCCATCATGGCTATGGCCTAAACCAATTTCATCTTCCGCACAGATCATCCCTTCACTAACCTGTCCGCGGATCTTGGTTTTCTTTAATGTGAAAGGTTCGCCATTGATGGGGTAGATGGTACAACCGGCGGGCGCCAGCACTACTTTCTGCCCGGCCGCCACATTTGAGGCCCCGCATACAATCTGCAGGGGTTCGCCGTTGCCAATGGAAACGGTGGTACAGGAGAGTTTATCGGCATCCGGGTGCTTTTCACAGGTCAGCACTTCGCCTACCAGCAACCCTTTCAACCCGCCCCTGATTTCTTCATAAGCTTCCAGGCTCTCCACTTCAAGCCCGATGGAAGTCAGGATGCCAGATAAGGCTTCCGGTTCCAGCTTTTCAGGTAGGTATTCGCACAACCATTTATAAGAAATCGTCATGTATCAGTGATTTGAACGGCAAAGATAACTGATTGATCCTGATGAATCGCGACACGGAACCCTGGTTCGTCGTTAGTGATATAATAAAGCCTGCGCAGAAAATCAAATGGCCCGGGCCGGTATTTCGGGTGAACAAATTAAGAATGGGAACCTGGGGTTTTGTGCATAAAACCGGCTAATGCAGGCATGCCAGAATAAGGCATGTGCAGAATCCTGTTTATAACCCGTGCATAACCTACATTTGCATGTGGACTATCCGTGGAAAAATGCTCCGGGAAAGTTAATAACACCCAATGTTACCATAACATTACCGAATTGATTTTACCTTAGCCGCCCTGCGAAACTGTCATCCAAAAACGTAGCTGCAGGTTATATATTCAAACAACCAACGGTGCCGCATAAACGCACCGGTAACGATAATAGCACATGGAACTGTCTAACCTGAAAAAAGATTTTAATGCCCGCCGCAAGCCAACCCTCGATGTAGGCAATATGGTTTTTGGCAAGCTGCCTCCCCAGGCAAGGGAACTGGAGGAAGCCATACTTGGCGCCATCATGCTGGAGAAAGCGGTGTTTGATACCGTTATTGAAATTTTAAAACCCGAATGTTTTTATACCGATGCCCATCAGCGCATTTTCCGCGCGATGCAATCTCTGGCATCCAAGAGCATGCCGATTGATATGCTGACGGTAGTGGAAGAATTGAAATTCCGCGGCGACCTGGAAACAGTGGGCGGCGCCTACGCGGTGTCGAAACTCACCAATGCCGTTGTGTCCGCCGCGAACGTGGAATCCCATGCCCGCATCGTGTTGCAGAAATTCATCCAGCGTGAGCTGATCCGCATCAGCGGTGAAATTATCGGTGAATCGTATGAAGACAGCACCGATGTATTTGACCTGCTCGACCAGGCCGAATCGAAACTGTTTGAAATCACGAATAACCACCTGCGCAAGAACTTCGACAGTATTGACACCGTGCTGGTAAAGACAATCCAGAAAATTGAGGATATGCGTAACCGTAATGAAGACATTACGGGCGTGGCTACCGGCTTCCCTTCACTGGATAAGGTTACATATGGTTGGCAACCAACAGACCTCATCATCCTCGCGGCAAGGCCTTCAGTGGGTAAAACCGCATTCGCGCTCAACCTCGCGCGCAGCGCCGCCCTCAATGATGACAAACCCACACCGGTTGCATTTTTTAGTTTGGAAATGAGCAGCGCGCAATTGGTGCAGCGTATTTTAAGCGCGGAGAGCGAGATCTGGTTGGAAAAGATTTCGAGGGGCAAGCTCGAAGAGCATGAAATGAAACAACTCTACAAACGCGGCATTGAGCGTTTAACGAATGCCCCCATTTTTATTGATGATTCCGCGGGCCTGAACATTTTTGAGCTCAGGGCGAAATGCCGGAGGCTGAAGAATAAGCACAATATTGGTTTGATCATCATCGACTACCTGCAATTGATGAGCGGAAGCGCTGACCGCAACAGCAACCGCGAACAGGAGATCAGCAAAATTTCACGCGACCTGAAAGGACTGGCCAAGGAACTGCAGGTGCCCATCATCGCGCTCTCCCAGTTGAGCCGTGAAGTGGAGAAGCGTAAGGAAGGGAATAAAATGCCGCAGTTGAGCGATCTCCGCGAATCGGGCGCTATCGAACAGGATGCCGATATGGTGATGTTCCTCTACCGCCCCGAATATTATGAAATCACAAGCAACGAGATGGGCGAAAGCAACCGCGGCGAAACCCATGTGCGCATTGCCAAACACAGGAATGGCAGCCTTGAAACCATTAAACTGAGGGCCTTGCTGCATATCCAGAAATTTGTGGAAGACGACCAGGGCGATATGGGCGGGGGATTCCCTTCCCCCGGTAAATGGAAGCCCGTAAACAGTGGCGGCGGCGGCGATGATGGCGCGCACCTCTATATCCAAAAGGGCAGCAAAATGAACAATGGGGAGTTTGATGACGATGCGCCTTTTTAATCAAATGATAAACTGATCCAAGGAGAGCGTTAAGTTCTCCTTTTTTATTTCCTAAGTTTGCGCCTGTTCATTTGCATATGGCTTCACCCATTTTTTTTGTACCTGGCATCCCTGCCAACGGAGCCATCCTGGATTTACCGGAGGAAAGCGCCCGGCATGTAGTGCAGGTCTTGCGCATGCAGGCAGGCGAAGCTTTGCGGCTTACAGATGGCAGGGGCAATATGGCTGAAGCGGCCATTGTTTCAGCCGGGAAAAAGCAGTGCGCTGTTGCCATTCAATCGGTACAGCAAATTCCTCCCGCGAAAAAGAAACTCAGCATTGCCATTTCTCCGTTGAAGAACAGCAGCCGTTTTGAGTGGTTCCTGGAAAAAGCCACGGAAATTGGCGTACAGGAAATCATACCCTTAATTTGCCAGCGTACCGAAAAACAGCATTTGCGCATCGACCGGTTGAAAAATATCCTGGTCAGCGCCATGCTCCAATCACAACAGGCATGGCTACCCGAACTGTTGGAACCTCGCTCTTTTTCATCTGTCATACAAAACCATGAAGGTTACCTGAAATTAGTGGCGCATTGCGCCGATGATGATAAGCGTGTTCAACTCTCTTCCATACGTTCAGATGAGCACACACTGATATTGATTGGGCCTGAGGGGGATTTTACGATGGAGGAGATACAAGCGGCACTGGATGCGGGTTTCAGGCCGGTCATGCTTGGCGAAACAAGGTTGCGCACCGAAACGGCAGCCGTAGTGGCCGTAAGTTTACTGAGGAACCTGGGCAGCCATTAATGTTACGCGAATGCTTTGCAGATTTTTTTTACGATCAATGGGCCTTCGTACACAAATCCCGTCCATACCTGCACCAGTGAAGCGCCCTCAGCCATTTTCTCCTTCGCGTCAGCGCCGCTGAAAACCCCGCCACTACCGATTAGGGGTAGACGATTTTTTGCGCGTTGATGAATATAGCCCAGCATCTCGGTGCTCTTTGCCCGGATTGGTTTTCCGCTGAGCCCGCCCGCGCCGATTTCCGCAACCCTTCCCTCGGCCGTACGCAAACCATCCCTCGAAATACTGGTGTTGGCTACAATCAATCCATCTATCTTCACTTCTGATGTTAACGCGATGATATCGTCAACCTGTTCAAAAACCAGGTCCGGCGCTATTTTCAGGAGTACGGGTTTTTGTTTTTCCTGCAAGCGGTTATGTTCCTGCAATGCGTGAAAAATATTGCGCAGGCTGTCCGCATCCTGCAGGGCGCGCAATCCGGGTGTGTTCGGACTGCTCACATTCACCACGAAATAATCTACCAAAGGGTGCAGGGTTTTGAAGCAGGCGAGGTAATCCTTCCAGGCATCTTCATTGGCCGTTTGTTTGTTTTTGCCGATGTTACCGCCTATGATCATCCGGGAGCCCTTTCCGGCACCGTTTCGCCACGTTTGCAGGCGCTTGGCCACGGCATCCATGCCTTCGTTATTAAAACCCATCCTGTTGATGAGGGCATTATCGGCCGGAAGCCTGAACAACCTCGGTTTGGGATTCCCGTCCTGTGCTATGGGCGTGACCGTTCCAATTTCAACATGTCCAAATCCCAGCAAATCGAGCGCAGCCAGGTATTTCGCGTTTTTATCGAATCCGGCAGCTAAACCAACCGGGTTGCGGAACCGCAGGCCCAGGAATTCCTTTTCCGGCATTTGGGGCGGACGGGCCCATTGCCTGATCCAGCCGGCGCAAATCCTGTTTCGCGTGAGCCGCATCAGCACGGCCATCGACCATTCATGAACTTTTTCCGGGTCAAATGAAAATAATAAGCTGCGGATGAGTTTGTACATGCTGCCGCGAAATTACTGAAGAGCAGGCTTTTTATTTTGGAGCGGAAATAATAACTTTGAATCATAAAGTTGCTTATGCAACTAATTTAAATGTAAACATCATGCAGGAAGCATATATCGTAGCGGGTTACCGCACAGCCGTTACCAAAAGCAAAAAGGGTGGATTTCGTTTTACACGTCCAGATGACCTGGCCATTGAAGTGATCAAAGGCCTGATGGCCGGCATCCCATCCCTTGATCCCCGGCGCGTGGATGATGTGATTGTAGGCAATGCGGTACCGGAAGCAGAGCAGGGCTTGCAGTTTGGGCGCATCATTGCAGCCCGTGCCCTGGGCATTGAAGTGGCGGGTATTACGATCAACAGGTATTGTGCCAGTGGGTTGGAGAGTATCGCCATGGCAACGGCTAAGATCCGCACGGGCATGGCGGATTGCATTGTGGCGGGTGGTACCGAGAGCATGAGCCTGGTACCCACTGCCGGCTGGAAAACTTCACCGGCATATTCGATTGCCAGCGCGGAACCTGATTATTACCTCAGCATGGGCCTGACTGCCGAAGCGGTGGCGAAAGAATTTAATGTCAGCCGCGAAGACCAGGACCTGTTTAGTTTGCAAAGCCACCAGAAAGCGGCGAAAGCCATACAGGAAGGCTATTTCGCGCCAGGCATCTTACCCATTACCGTGGATGAGGTTTACCTGGATGAAAAAAATAAAAAGCAGAAGCGCCAGTATGTGGTAGATACGGATGAAGGGGTGCGGTATGATACGAGCCTGGAAGGATTGGCCAAATTGAAACCGGCATTTGCAGCCACCGGGTGCGTGACCGCGGGGAATTCATCACAAACCAGTGACGGCGCGGCTTTTGTAGTTGTCATGAGCGAACGCATGATCAATGAATTGGGCCTTCAGCCTATTGGCCGGTTGGTGAATTGTGCCAGCGCGGGCGTTCATCCCAGGATCATGGGCATCGGCCCCGTGGCGGCCATCCCGAAAGTGTTGAAACAATCAGGCATGAGCCTCTCTGATATCGACCTGATCGAACTCAATGAAGCTTTCGCATCCCAATCATTGGCGGTGATCCGTGAAGCGGGCTTAAACCCCGATATTGTAAATATCAATGGGGGTGCCATCGCCTTAGGACATCCTTTAGGATGCACCGGATGCAAACTGACCGTTCAACTATTGAATGATTTGAAAAGACTGAATAAAAAATACGGAATGGTGACTGCCTGCGTAGGCGGCGGACAGGGCATTGCAGGCATCATTGAGCGTGTGTAACCGGCTTCCCGGTCACTTGAATTCTTTGGGTTTGCTTTTATTGAAATCGGGGTCGTAACCCACAAAAAATCGTATGTACACCACGCGGCTCAACCGCATCAGCCAGGGTTGTAACAGCACCAGCAGCACAGCGTTGAAGCCCAGCCAGTAAAAAATCCTGTTGTCTTTGGTTGACATGCCAATCAATACCAGCCAGGCAATAAAGCTGGCAACGGATAGCGCAACAGTCAGCGCATAGCTCACATACCCCGTGCCATACCAGAAGCCGGGTTCCATCTCATATTTCTGTTGACATACCGGGCAATGATCGGGCATATCAAAAATATGTTTGAGGGAAAATTTCTTGTATGCATGTCCGTTCTGAAACATTGATCCCCTGCGGCACCGCGGGCATTTCATAGTCAGTATGCTCCAGAAATAATTGGGTGTATATGAATGGTCTTTACTCATGCTGCAAATGTCTGCTACATTGATTGTTGGTTATGGAACTTATGTTACACAATAATCAGGCGGTAGCAGTATTTTTTCTTTCTCCGATCTGCTGGCGCCACATCGCAAAATACAAACCCTTTTCGCTCAACAACGATTCGTGCGTGCCCATTTCCGCAATACTTCCTTTTTCGAGCACAAAAATGCGGTCGGCGTGCATGATGGTGCTCAAACGGTGCGCGATGAGGATGGTAATCCGTTCTTTGGCAGCCGAGAGGTCTTTGATGGTATTGGTGATTTCTTCTTCCGTAATGGAATCAAGCGCGGAAGTGGCTTCATCAAATAACAACAAATGGGGTTTCCTCAGCAAGGCCCTGGCAATCGAAATGCGTTGCTTCTCCCCACCGGATAATTTCAATCCGCCTTCACCAATTACGGAATCAAGCCCGCTGTCGGCCCGCTGCAACAAATTGTGGCAGGATGCTTTACGCATGGCTTCCAGCATATCCTGTTCCGTGGCTTGCGGGTTTACAAAGAGGAGGTTTTCGCGTATGGTGCCCGAAAATAATTGTGTATCCTGCGTGACAAATCCAATCTGGTTGCGCAGCACTTCGTAATTGATGCTGTTTTCATCCTGTCCGTTATACAAGATGCGCCCTTCCTGCGGCCTGTACAACCCAACCAGCAATTTCATCAGGGTTGATTTTCCGCTGCCCGATGGGCCCACAAAAGCAATGGTTTCGCCTGTTTGTATGGTAAAGCTGATATTGTCGATGGCTTTTTGCGATGCCGTCCTGTGCCTGAAACCCACTTCTTCAAATGACAGTGATTCGATATCGCCGATATGCACGGGTTGCGCAGGGCTTGGTTCAGGTTGTTTCTGCATCAGCGCATGAAAATTATTCAGGGAGGCCTCCGCTTCGCGGTATGAGAGGATCACATTCCCGATTTCCTGTAATGGCCCAAACACGAAGAATGAGAATACCTGCATGGTCACCAACTGGCCGGCATTCATTTTTTCATGGAAGATGAGGTACATGAGCATGAAAAGGATGACCTGGCGTAAGGTGTTCACAAATGTTCCCTGGATAAAACTCACCGTTCGGATCCGTTTCACTTTCGTGAGTTCAAGGCCGAGGATTTTAAATGTGTTTTTATTCAGCCTCGTCACTTCCTGTGCGGTCAGGCCCAGGCTTTTCACCAATTCAATATTGCGCAGGGATTCGGTGGTGGCGCCCGCCAATGCCGTTGTTTTCGACACGATGTTTTTCTGGATGCTTTTCACTTTTTTGCTCAATGCACTGGTGATAACGGACAATAAAAAGATACCGCCGAAATAAATCACGGGCAGGCTCCAGTGAATGGATGATGCATACACGGCCACAATCACGATACCCACAATCACCGGGAAAAGGATATTGATGAATGCCGAGATGAATTTCTCGGTATCGACGCGCACTTTTTGAAGGATACTTAATGTTTCACCGCTGCGCTGGTCTTCAAATTCCTGGTATGGCAGTTTCATGGCTTGTTGCAGGCCATCGGTAAAAACGGTCGCGCCAAATTTTTGCGTGACCACATTCAGGAAATAATCCTGGAATGCTTTGGCGATCCGGCTCACCATGGCTACAGATACAGATGCCAGTAATAAGGCCATCACACCTGGAGCATTAAAGTCAAAAGAAAAAACAAACTGGTTCCAGTCGTATACGCCACCCGGCGTTTTTTGGTGCGCCGCAGCGAGGTTTACCAGTTTACCAAGAATGATGGGGTCGATCAGGGAGAAGCCGATATTGATCGCGGCGAGAAAAAGGGTGAGGGCGATCAGCCAGCGATATGGCTTCAGGTAATGGAGTAATGTTTTCATCTTGCGAGCTGCAAGTTCGGTAAAATAACAGAAACAGCCTGCCCGTCCATAAATAAACAGCCACAGGGTCTACCTGCGGCTGTTTATTTGCATGGATATCCCGGCAATTACTCCGGGTTATCCCAATAACTCCAACTCATTTCAACATAAGCGGTTTTGTGCTCATTCGTTTCGGGCCAATGGTCTTTATCGAAACCCGGCGCTTTCTCCAGCACTTCCCTTTTTACATTGAACCGAAATACTTTTTCGTCGGGGTCAACAACCAGTAAATGAAAGGGAATGGCGAAATACTTTTCACCGATACCAAGGAACCCGCCAAATTCAATGACGTAGTATTCAATTTTTCCGCTGCGGATGTCAAGCATGATGTCTTTGATATGACCCAGTTTTTCATGTTCGGTATTGGTGACTTTATCACCGATAATTGAACTGGCTGTCAGGAACCGGAGGGGCGTATTGGCATACGGGTCCCCTTCGAATTGCCCTGTCAGGTTTTCTTTGAAACCGATATTAGGTGATTGTTCTGCCATGGTAAATTGTGTTTACTTGATTAATGTGAACCAAATGTACAGTAGCATTGTATCCTATTTTATGACTTAGGTCAGAAGCCCTGCTGATGCTGTTCAGGATCCCCATCCGGCCCGGTCGAGGCTCCGGTATTGGATGGCTTCCGCGAGGTGTTCGGTACCAATGGTTTCGGAACCCGACAGGTCTGCGATGGTACGGCTGACTTTCAGGATGCGGTCATATGCCCTTGCGGATAAATTCAATTTGTTCATGGCGGTTTCGAGGAGTTGTTTGCCGGCCGCTTGCAGCTGGCAGTGCTTTTTCAGTAGCCGGCTGTTCATTTGCGCATTGGCGAAAATGCCCGGATGTTCGGTAAACCGGTTAGCCTGCACCTGCCTGGCTGCCATCACCCGCTCGCGGATCGATGCGCTGTTTTCTGTAGCCGCCTGGTCCGACAATTCACTGAATGGCACGGGCGTAACTTCCACATGCAGGTCGATCCGGTCAAGCAATGGGCCGGAAATTTTATTGAGGTATTTCTGCACCATGCCCGGCGCGCAGGAACATTCTTTTTCCGGATGGTTGAAATACCCGCAAGGGCAGGGGTTCATACTGGCCATCAGCATAAAATTCGCGGGGAAATCTATGCTTACTTTTGCCCTCGAGATGGTCACTTTTCGCTCTTCCATCGGTTGCCGCATTACTTCCAGCACCGTCCGCTGAAATTCGGGCAATTCATCCAGGAACAGCACGCCATGGTGGGCCAGGGAAATTTCACCAGGTTGCGGAATGCTGCCGCCCCCAACCAGTGCGGTTGGTGAAATGCTGTGGTGCGGGCTCCGGAATGGCCTGGTATGCACGAGTGTGGCATGTTCAGGCAGTTTGCCGGCCACACTGTGGATCTTAGTGGTTTCCAGCGCCTCGGCTAAGCTTAGGGGAGGGAGGATGGTGGGCAACCTCCGGGCCAGCATGGTTTTGCCAGCGCCGGGTGGGCCAATCAATATGGCATTATGCCCCCCGGCTGCCGCAATTTCCAGGGCCCTTTTAATATTCGACTGTCCCTTCACTTCGTTGAAATCTATATCGTTTGCCCGCGCGGCCTGTTCAAATTCTTTTCGTGTATCCACTACCGTTGGTTGCAAATTTTCGCCTGTTTGAAAAAACTCAACCACTTCATTCAAATGGTCTACGCCATATACCGTTAAGCCTTCCATCATGGCCGCTTCCCGGGCGTTGGCACTGGGTACAATCAAGCCCGCGAAAGATTCCTTTTTTGCCTGGATGGCAATGGGCAACGCGCCTTTGATGGATTTAACCGTACCGTCCAGGCTCAGTTCACCCATAATGATGTATTTCTCCAGCTTTTCGTGCAAAGCCAGTTGGCCTGTGGCGCCCAATGTGCCCATCGCAATCGGAAGGTCGAATGCGGACCCTGATTTTCGGATATCCGCGGGCGCGAGGTTTACCACCAGTTTGGTGCGCGGCATGTACAACTGGTTGTTTTTGATGGCACTCTCCACCCTTTGCAGGCTTTCTTTCACGGCATTATCAGGGAGCCCAACAATATAGTAGTTGTTGCCCTGGCCATTCACATTCACTTCTACGGTAATGGTAATGGCTTCCACGCCATATACGGCGCTGCCAAATGTTTTCACAAGCATGTACAGGCATTTCAAACAAAATAAGGCATTGCCATTGATGAAAAATAATCGTCTATACTATGCCGTTATATACAAATAGCTGCCGCCATAAAATTTATTTTTTCAAGGGTTTATGCTGATGAAGGAATTTCAGAGGTTTAAGGGTTTCTCATTCAGGGTTCGTTATGTTTATGAATTGCGGAGATTGCCTGCCTGAAATAAATTCATCCGGGCAAACTGCCTGAACTTTATCCAGGTTACCACAAATTTGTTCAGCCGGCATTTATAATTTTTGCAGTAAGTCAACCACGCCTTCTTTTTTTAGAATCAGGAAGCCAAAGCGGTCGTTGCTGATGCCTTCGCGGAGCTGATAGCTGAACGTAAGCTGGTCATTTTGCACGCTGGTTTCAAAATAACTGAATTGTATGTTGGGGTATTGGCGCAAGCCTTCGCCGATTTCGTATAAGTGCGTGGAGAGGATGAATAAGGTATTGGGGATGCGGATCAAACCTTCAATGACCAGGGTGCTGCATTTCATCGCGTCCTGCACATTGGTGCCTTTGAAAAGTTCATCAATCAGGATCAGCCACCGCTTTCCATCGCTGACCTGCAGGATGGTGTTCTTGATGCGCTGCACTTCATTGAAGAAATAACTTTCGCCCCGTACAATATTATCCGTCACATTGATATTGGTCAGTATGCCGTTGAAGCAGGACAGTTTCATCGATTGGGCCGGAACGCCCATGCCCGTATGCGCTAAAAACACAGCAATGCCGACCGATTTTATGAATGTGCTTTTACCGGCCATATTGGCGCCGGTCAGGAACATGAAGTTTTTTTCCGGATGCAGAGTTACATCGTATGAAACGGGTTCAGCCAGCAGGATATGCCGTAAGCCACTCGTTTCGATATAAGGCTTCTCTTCGTTTATGAATTCAGGGAAATGCAAATTCAATTCCTTCACCGCCCTGGCCATCCCATACCAGGCGTCGATTTGCGCGTGCAGGTGCAGCAATCGTAACATGGGCTGTTTGAACCTGAACCGGATAAAGCGTGCAAATTGCAACGCTTCGGGTATGGGCACCAGCGAACCTGAAGGATAATGCGACGTAATGTTGAATGCGTCCTGCTTCAGCAGTTCCTGAACTTCGTCTATCCATTTCCGTAGAGGCCCCGGAAGGTTTGCTTCATTGAAAAACCCGATGAGTTCATGCATCCCTTTGATAAAATCAAAACAATGGATCGCCGAATATTTCACCAATGAATAATCCGGGCCATGCATGATCTTATAGGCAAGGGCATTCAGGCGGGTCACTTCGGCGGGCAAAGGATCTACGGCCGTTTCAAAAAATGATTCCACCACCTTAATGGTACCGTTGCTGATCCGCTTTGGCCATTGCTGCAATCGTCCCATGATTTTTTTCAGGGTTTCCTGCACGCCAATAATCTGTTCTACCTGGTCAAATGGGTTGCGCAGGTTTTTATGCAACTGGTCTTTGCCATTGCTGGTAATGCAGAGGTCGAGCGAATGGAATACAGACTGGCCTTCTTCGGTATGAAAGATGGATAAATCGTTCAGCGTTGTTTTGTCAATATGCAGCATGCTCAGGGTCGGTTGAAACGAAGCCTTTGTCCACAATGAGATGCACGAACCTCTCCATTTTCATAAATTATTTGTCCGTTGATCATGGTATGTGTCACCGATGAAGGGAAAACCATGCCTTGCAGCGGGCTCCACCCGCATTTGTACAGGGTGTTCTCCGGTTTTACGGTATAAGGCTTGTTGAGGTCAACAACAGCCAGGTCGGCGTAATAACCTTCCCGGATAAAACCCCTTTCCTTAACCTGGAAGCAGGTTGCCACGGCATGGCTCATTTTTTCCGCGATTTTTTCAAGGGAGATATAACCCTGTTTATGGTAATAAAGCATCAGGCTGAGGGCATGCTGTACCAAAGGCAATCCGGCATGGGCGTGTTCATAAGGCGGCTCCTTTTCGCTGAGCAGGTGAGGGGCATGATCTGTGGCGATGATGTCTAACCGGTCATCGAGCAAAGCTTTCCAAAGCGCTTCCTTGTTATGCGGCGCCTTAATGGCCGGGTTGCATTTGATGCGGTATCCAAGGTTAGCATAGTCCTCCGAAGTGAAGTGCAGGTGATGCACACAAACTTCAGACGTAATCCTTTTTTGTTCGAGGGGCAGCATATTGCCAAACAGCACAAGTTCTTTCTCTGTGCTGATGTGTAAGATGTGCAGCCGGCTGTTATATTTCTTGGCGAACTGGATCGCCGTCAGTGATGATTCAAAACAGGCTTCATCGTCGCGGATGATGGGATGGTCTGATGGCTCTAAATTTTGTTTCTGTGCGCGCAGCGTTTCGTAATTGCGTTTCACAATGCGTTCATCCTCGCAATGCGTGGCAATCAATACTTCGCTTTCCGAAAACATCCGGTTGAGGGTGGCATGGTTATCTACCAGCATATTGCCGGTGCTGCTGCCCATGAAAATTTTGATGCCGCAAATATCTTCTTTATGCTTGTTCACTTTCAGGGCTTCGTCGGCATTGCTGTTACTGACTCCCATGAAAAAAGAGTAATTCGTAAATGAACTGCCCGACGCGATGCGGTATTTATCTTCCAGCAACTCAATGTTCAGCGCATTGGGGATCGTATTGGGCATTTCCATAAAACTGGTGACACCACCGGCTACCGCAGCCCTGCTTTCCGTAAAAATGTTCCCTTTATGCGTCAGCCCCGGTTCCCTGAAATGCACCTGGTCGTCGATCACACCTGGAAACAGGTGCAGGCGTTCACCGTCAATTTCTGTACACTGGCTTTTCACAGTGATGTTTGGGTCTATGCGTTCTATCCGTTCCCCGGATACAAGCACATCCATACGGCTGATTTTGCCTTCATTCACAACCTGTATGTTCCTGAATAGGTATTTTTGCATAAATTGATGAATTACTGATAAACCGATCCTGATGCAAATTATTAAAAGCTTACTCAAGATTACCCTTTTTGTTTTACCTATTTCAGCTTTTTCGCAGGCCACGTACCTCAACCAGGGTTCAAGGGAATACCATTTCCTCGAGCGCCTCGAAATCCTGCATCAGCGAAACCCGGACCTGAACTTTTCGGGCATCAAACCTTTTAACCGGAAATTCATTGTGCAGCAGGCGGAGCAATCCGATTCCGTGATCCGTTCCGAAGCCGATAAATACAACCTGCAGCAATTGCTGATGGCCAATTCGGAATGGGTGAAAGGTGATAAATCCTCATTTCTGTCAAAGAAAGATTTCCTCAATACGTTTTACAAAACCAAGGCAAACTTTTTTGAAGTTGATAACAAAGATTTTTTCATGGCCATCAATCCCATGCTCAACCTGCATGGAGGCGGCGAGTCGGAAGATGGCAGCCAGCAATTGTTCATCAACAGCCGGGGTGTTACAGTGAGGGGATTGATTGCGGGTAAAGTGGGGTTCTCCTCCACGCTGATTGAGAACCAGGAAAGGGGCCCAAGGTATTTTCAACGCGAGGTAAAAGCCTATGATGCTGTTCCCGGTGTTGGGTTTTATAAGCCTTTCAAAAATAATCCAGCGGTAGTGGACTATTTCGACGCGCGCGGGTACATCACTTTCAACGCGGCCAAATTCATCGATTTTCAATTCGGGTATGATAAAAATTTTATCGGGCATGGCTACCGCAGTTTGTTTTTGAGCGACTGGGGCAACAGTTATTTGTTCGGTAAGATCAACACCCGCATCTGGAAATTCAATTACCAGAATATTTTCATGGAATTGATGCCCGAATTTCACAAGCCAGGCAGGGATACGCTCATCGACCGGAAATACGCGGCCATGCACCACCTGAGCATGAATGTTACGAAATGGCTGAACATTGGTTTGTTTGAAAGCGTGGTGTTTGGGCGCCGCAACCGGTTTGATTTTCAATACCTGAACCCCATCATTTTTTACAGGCATATAGAAGGAACCGTGGGCAGCCCGGATAATGCCTTTGCGGGATTTGATTTCAAGGCTAATGTGGCGAAGAAATTCCAGTTTTACGGACAGTTTTTGCTCGATGAATTCCTGATTTCAAAACTGCGCAACGACCCCAAGAATTGGGTCAACAAATACGGCATTCAGTTAGGCGCGAAATACATCAACGCATTCGGCATCCAGAACCTTGACCTGCAGGCCGAAGTCAACCGCGTACGGCCTTTCACATACGCGCATTACGACAGCGTGTCGAATTACACACACTACAACCAGCCACTCGCGCATCCCCTCGGCGCGAATTTCCAGGAGTTTGTGGGTATCCTGCAATACCAGCCACATCCCAAATGGAATATTTACGCGCGTGCCATGTATTATTACAAGGGGCTCGACAGTACCGGCGTGAATAATGGCGGAAACATTTTTCGCGATTACACCACAAGGTCGGCAGAGTCGGGATTTGCCGTGGGCGGCGGTAACAAAGCGACATGCTTCAATGGCATGTTGAACCTCTCATACGAATTCAAACACAATCTCTTCTTTGAACTGATGATGCAGTACAGGCGTTTCAGGCTTTCTGGTGTTAATACAGAAAACAACCAGTCCACACTGGTTTCAGCAGGTGTACGTTGGAATATTTTCCGTCGCACTTATGATTTTTAAGGAGGGACTATTCTACAATCAATGAGAAATTAAAAATCCTGGAGTTGATTTTGTCGATGGTGTTGGAGAACTTCAGGTCGTTGTCGCGGCTATGCACGTTGCGCAAGCCATACCCGAATTTCAATTCCGGCGAAAGCACAAAATAGGGGAAGTAAAAATGGAAGCCGATACCCCCTTCGATGCCATAATCAATTTTATTCAGCTTGATCAGGTTTTCCGCGTTTTTCGCGCCGGATGTCGCCGCGAAATCATATTCGATCCTGCCGCCTGCAATCATATATACTTTAAAATTCCGGATGCGGTCGCTGCTGAATTTGATTTGTATCGGCAGGGCCATACTGATGCTTTGCACCTTGCGTGTGGTGATGCTGTCTTCATCCCGGAACCTGTCGGGGTATTTCAGGCTGTATTGAAATGCTTTTTCCGTAAAGACGAGGTTGAGGGGATAGGTGCGCAGGTCAAAATGTTCACTGAGGCGCATATTCACCAGCCAGGCCAGTTGGATACCGCTGCTGTTGATGCTTTCGATGCCCAGCACGCTGTCCTGCAACTGGAAGCTAGGGTGGTGCGTGAATTTATAGAACGCCCGGTTCATG
Organism: Chitinophagaceae bacterium UBA2375; assembly: GCA_002343985.1. Lineage (GTDB taxonomy): Bacteria > Bacteroidota > Bacteroidia > Chitinophagales > Chitinophagaceae > Ferruginibacter. Next base: position 30,797 of record DDTB01000003.1, read on the forward strand.
CCCAGGCTGATGCCAAACCGGAAAGGTTTTTCATCGTGGTTGGGCAGGTTGATGTCACTACTGTACCGTTGTGCAAAAAGGGTAACAGGCGCCATGGAAACCAACAGGATGGTATAGACGATTATTTTTCTCCGCAATAAATGCTGCATATGCCTAAGCTCAGAGGTTTGCAATAAGTGTTCGTGTAGCCTGTTTGGTTCAATATAGTTATAAATTTTTTTCCTTCGGGGAATTTGCGAATGGATTCATCCAGGTAACTGTAGGCCGCTTTGTTTTTTGAAAAGAGCTTGCCTACATTCGGGGTGATCACTTTCATATACAACTCGTATAGTGGTTTCACCAGAGGCAGCCGGGGTTTGCTGAATTCGAGCACCACCAGTTTGCCGCCGGGTTTCAGCACCCTTTTGATTTCTGCCAATCCTTTTTCCAGGTCCTGGAAATTGCGGACGCCAAAAGCCACCATAACTGCGTCAAACGAGTTGTCGGGGAACTTTATTGCTTCGCTGTCGCCATTTAACAATTGTATATATGGATTGAGTTGCAGCTTCGCGATTTTTTCCCGGCCAATATTGAGCATACCATCGCTGATATCAATTCCGGTAACCTGCACATTGCCCAGCAAATCCCTTGCCATAATGGCCATATCGGCTGTGCCGGTGGCCACATCGAGGATATGTTCAGGTTTTTTTGAAGCCAGTTGCCGGATGGCTTTTTTTCGCCAGCGGATGTCAATGCCCGCGCTCAGGAACCGGTTGAGAAAATCGTACCTGTGTGCGATATCGTTGAACATTGTGGCGACCTGCTGTTTTTTTTCCAGCGAGGAATCCCGGTAGGGTACAACGGTATCATGTTCAAATTGTGCCATGCTTGCGGGCAAAGATAAGCGGTTTGGCATTTTTTCGGGGTTCTTGTTCAGGCGCGAGCCTGCTTTGCGCCTATTTTTGCAATACATTATGAAATCAGTTGTCATTCGCAAAGCGGCTTATGTGGTCAGCAGCCCCGATTTTGAGAAATGCCCCGCGCCCGACAGGCCGGAGTATGCCTTTATCGGCAGGAGCAATGTGGGCAAGTCATCGCTCATCAATATGATCTGCAACCACGATAAACTCGCCAAAACTTCGGCGTCGCCCGGGAAAACACAGCTCATCAATCATTTTGCGATACAGGCCGTACATCCCGAAACACAGCGCGAGTCTGCATGGTACCTGGTTGACCTTCCCGGTTATGGTTTCGCGAAAGTCAGCCAGCGCGACAGGAACCGCTGGGAGCAGATGATAGAACATTACCTTCGGAAAAGGGAAAATCTCATGATGGTTTTTGTGCTGATCGATTCGAGGCATGGCCCGCAAAAGGCCGATCTCGCGTTCCTGGATAAGGTAAAGAAATGGGATGTGCCCATCAGCATCGTATTCACCAAAACGGATAAGGAAAACCAACGGGTGGTCAGTAAGAATATAAAAGACTTTTTCGAAGCGATGAAACAGAGCTGGCAGTTCCTGCCCCGTTATTTCATGACGAGTGCAGCCAAGAAAACAGGGAGAGACAAGTTGCTCTCGTTTATCATGGAGACAAACGAGGAAACGGAAACATCGTTTAGCCCTTCCCGTTAGTTAACGGCCTTGTTCGCGCAACTGCTGCTGGCGAAGGCTTCAGGCTTGGCCTTAAACGCGAAGCCCATACCGAGGATATATCCCATGGCTTCCCGCAAGGCTTCATTGCTCCTGAACTGTGGGTTGGTGTTGATGTCGGCGTGCACTTCCATGTCCACATCAAATTCCGTGAACAGGGAGCATAGTTCATAGGCGATTTCAATGCTCTTGGCTACTTCCACCAGCATCCGTTCCTTGATGCTGAATTTCTGCAGGGTTTTTTCATTATGGATGAACATGAATCCACCATGGCCTTCCCTCAGGAATACAATAACGGTAGCGAACTCGGTTTCCCGGCCTTTAACCTGGCTGTCTGTGCCGATGCATACCTTTAGTTTGTAACCCTGGGATGTTTCCCTGCGGATCGCTTCTTCCACCGCTTCTTTGATGGGTAGCTCAATCTGGTCGCCGTTAAATTTTCTCCATAACATAGCGTGCAGTTTTCCTAAGTTACGGAAAAGCCCGCATTCCGGAAATGCCTGTGTAATGTCTTAACGGTATTTTAATATCCACATACGTGACAAAAAAAGGGTCGGCCCTAAGCCAACCCCTTACTTACACATGAATCTACCTTACTGTTTTACGATCCTTTCTGTATGTATCCCTTCCGGGTGATGGATCTGCAATATGTATAATCCCGAAGGATATGCCTGCATGTTGATTTGTTGTTGCCCGCTGTTGCGGCGGCCTGTTTGCAGCACCCGGCCATTCGCGTCGAACAGGCGGTACTGATATGCATCTAACGTGCGGATATTGATTTCATTGTGCACCAGGGTACTGACCTGGCTGACAAAATTTTCCTTCACCGCATTTTTTAACGCGATTACATTCGAAACCGCAGTTTGACTGATCACCGATGTGGCTTTAATGCGGTAATACGTCAGGCCTTGCGCTGGATTTAACACCGTGTACCTGTTGGTTCCCGCCGCGAGGTTCGCGATGGTATGAAAACTGGCGCCATCAGCAGATGCTTCTACTTCCTGGCTTTCAATGGGCTCATCGGCGATGATATTCCATTGAAGGATATGTGAAGCCTTGTCGGTGCGGCCACTCAGGCTGATTTCACGGATTGGCAATGCGCCCCGGAAACCGGTAAGCCTGTATGAGCCAAGGCTACCGTAATTACTTGTATTCTGGTTGCCGCTGCCGTCTAACACAAAGAAATATGTGCCGGCTTGCAGGCTGGTGTCGATGGTGACGCTCATCATACTAACGGGGTCGTATACACGCAACAAGCTTCCCTGGCCATCGTATAAACTGATTTTGATATCGAGGTTGGCGCCTGTATTGGAGTACCCGTTGATGCTGAAAGGTTTGGCTTCGAGGTGCAGGTTACCGGCTTGCGACAATGAAAAGCGGAATGCGTCCTGGTCGGTACTGGTAGAGATAATCCCATCTACCGAGAAAGATGATCCGCCCAATGAATATGCCTGTTCGTTCAGGTCGGCGGTATAATCGTCGGGCCTGTAACTGAAACCGTTGATGCTGGTGATCGTGGTTAGGTTATCCTGCACGCTGGTGCAACCATAAGGTGTGGGTCCATCGTTCCAGCCTGTCATGTTTTTATAATAGCTGTTACCCATGACCGGCGCCCAGCCCGTTTCGCCGGAACCCGCGCCTGTATTATACGTTTCTACAAGGTTGCAATTGTTGTCGTACGAAGACTGGTGCGCGAGGCCAAGCGTGTGGCCGCTTTCGTGCGAACAGCATTCGGCTATATACTTCGGACTGTTAGGCCCGAGCCTGTCGGAGAACACAAATGCCGGCGTGTCATCGCCCCAGGTAAATGAACCGATATAGGCGATGCCGCCTACGCCCGGCCTCCAGGAAGAAGTGGGGGTAACGATAACGCGTATGCGCTTTGCCAGGGGCGCGTTCAGGAAGCGTACCGAATCGGTCGTGATATTGATGTCAAAGGGACGGTAATCTTCCGATACCCTGTTGAATACTTCAATGATTTGTTCGTCGGTCAACCCCGATGGCGCGCAATTAATCGGGTTGCCATTGTTCCAGAATGAGCCCGAAACCCTGTGCCCGTCAAAGTCAAGGAAAATGGTCGCGCTGGCCGATGGATGGCTGTTCATGGGTGGTACGCAGAATGCCTGCACCGGTCCCAACATGGCCAGTATGATCAGGAAATTGAAAGTAAAGGTTTTCATGTAGTTGGATTATTTGGATCAGGATATGGATTATTGAAAACTGCATTCTTCCAGAACGCTTACCGTATTGATTTTTGTCAGCCGGTAATCCTGCTGGTTTGTTTTTTTCAGCATGTAACCATCCTCTGCCTGCGCATGCAGGATACGGCCACTGTATTGCACAAGGCCATCTTCGGTATTGATGCGGGAAAGGGAAAACAAAGCCTGGTCAAACATGGGTGATTTGATCAGGACCGTTTGCAGGTTATGGTATTTCTGTTCATTGCTGATGACCGTCCCGGTAAATGCGAATGCAGGGGAGAATTGAACGGTGGTCTGCTGACCTTCACGGGCATTCATCACTTGTTCCAACGTCTGTATGTTCATGGAAATTTGATCCGGTTGCTGATCGAAAAGTTTATGCCTTTGGGTAGCTTGGGCCTGTGCGGATGAGACCATGCTCATGCAGCACATGACCAATAAGGCCGATAGGATGGATTTCATGGTAATGGTTTTTACGGGTTTGGATATGATTGAAACGCTTGGCGGGTATTTTTTATTGTGCCTGGCCGCGGCTTTGGGCAATGGAATCAATTACCGTATTGAAAATCAATAAGATGCAAAGTGGGATGGGAGCCTGTTCAAGGCCTGGAAAACAGGAGTGGGAAGGAGTGGAATCAGTATTGCCCGGTTGACAGCATCACCAGGGTGCAAGCTTCTATAGGCTGAATACCCTGTGCCGTTAACAGGTCTTCCAGTTCGGGGTTTTCGGCGCCAGGGTTAAAGATGACCCGGCGGGGTTTGAGGGCAACCAGGTAATGATAAAAATCTTGTTGGTGCGATGGGTTCAGGTATAAGGTTACGGTATCAATATCCTGGTCAGGCGGAGTGGATTTATGAATGTCGATGCCATGGGCCCGGCCTTCTTTTTTGCCCACAGCCAGAACAGTATGGCCTTTCGCTTTCAGGCTGCGCATGGCCATATTGCTGTAACGGGATGGGGTTTCGGAAGCGCCCAGTACCAGTGTTTTTTTATCAGGCATACAAAAACTTATGATATGAATCTGTTCAAAAGATCCGGCCGGGGTACCATGCACTGGTCTTTCTTTCCAAACCAACGGTAACGGTTACGCGCAATCCAGTTGTACACCCCATCGCGGATGAAACGTGGGACGATGATAAAGGCATAAGCCAATCTAATCGGTCCTTTGAGTTGCCTGGCAATGCTGAGGGCGGCTGTGGAATGTGTGAATACCTTGTCTCCTTTCAGCAAAACGATGGAACTCATTTTTTCCTGGCCCTGGTTAAGTTTTGATAAGGCCTGCCTGCCTATATCGGATTGCAGTGCCGCAAACCGGAAAACCGCATCAGGGTCGTGCCGGATGATATACATAACCGACCTGTTGCAGAGGTTACACACACCATCAAACAAAACTACCGGATGGCCATCCGCCTTGTTCATCAATTCCATGCCCTGCAAAGGTAGTTTCATTTGCGCTTATATAACATGGGACAGGTTCCATGCAAATAGCCAGAGAAACACAGTTGCAAATAACATAAACAAGGCATTCATACCCCATTCACCAATTTTAAAAATGGCTTTATTGGGTATTTGATACATGGGGTAATAGGCAAACTGCGTAATAATTTTCCCGGTCCAGTATGCCGCAACCAGGCCTGTGAGCGCAAGGGCGAGTGGCGTTTGATTTTGCAATTCCTCCGTACATGTCATGGTAATCAATCCGAACCCAAAATTCAATCCCTGGATATACCTGCCATAGGTTTTTGCAATTTCCTGGTTTAAGGGTTTGAGTTTCCTGATATCATTGTACCAGTCAAATACCCTGTGCCGAACATAAGGATAGATCAGGGCGGTGAATATCTGGCCGGCCCCGGCAACCATGATCAGCCAGTTTGGGATCATTTATTTCATATCAGTAGGTTTAGTTTTTTAAAATCGACAAGGGCCTTTTCAGGCGTACATAGGTTTCGTGGTAACACATGCCTGCATAGATGATCGCCATAAAAGGAGATGCAAACAGCATGATGACCATGACGGCATACAGCAAACCGTTCCAGAGCACGCCTGCCAAAGCAAGGATAAGTATAATGACTACCAGCACATGGTAAAGGCTCCTGTTGCTGCCGGGGCCTGTAAACCATCCAAAGTTTTGATGGACGATCATACTGATCAATTGCCAGCCGCCGACCAGAAAATAGCCATAAATGAATGCGATATCCCTTCCGGCAAAGGACCAAATCAAACTGGCCGCGATGAGGATGATATTCATCCATACATCGAATGTTTTGAACTTTTTCATGATAGATTATTTAGAAGTTTCAGAAAACTTTGAAAAATTAATCACCATAAAAACCGGTTTGCACCGGTCTTTCGCTGATTAGCGCATGAGTTTCATCAAACTGCCTGTCAGCCAGTTCGCCTCCGCCTTCACCATCAGGTCAAGCATCTTATCCGCTTGTCCGCCCATTTTCCTGATTTGCCCAACCATATCGGTGAATGCCTTTACATCTTTTTCCCTTTTATCTGCATCAACTTGCGATAACTGGTCAAGCAATTTCAACATGGGTTCCAGTTCCCTTTTCTTCCTTTCTTTCACAATCAGCGTAGCCACTTTCCAGATATCTTTTTCCGCCGTAAAATAATCTTTGCGTTCACCGGGCAGGGTCCTGCGCTCCACCAGGTTCCAGCTGATCAGTTCCCGGATATTCATATTCACATTGCCCCGGCTGACGGCCAGCGATTCCATGATGTCATCCTGTGTCAATGGCTCCGGACTGATCAACAACAGGGCGTGGATCTGCGCCATGGTTCGGTTGATGCCCCATTGGCTGCCAAATGCCCCCCAACTGCTGATGAACTCCTGCTTTGCTTCCGATAAATTCATGTTCGCCTGGTTTTAATAGGTCAAATATACTATAAATTCAGAAATTTCAAAAATAATTGAAAATAAATTGCATAAAAAAACAAGTGCGTAAAACACTTGTTGTAAAATCTTATACCAGTATGGTCACCGGGTTTTCCATAAACTTCTTTAGGGTTTGAAGGAAGGATGCGCCCACAGCCCCGTCAACACTGCGATGGTCGCAACTGAGGGTCACTTTCATGACGTTGGTAACGGTGAATACATCGTTGCGGCGAACCACGGTTTCCTTTATGCGGCCCACGGCCAGGATACAGGAATCGGGTGGGTTGATGATGGCCGTGAACTCTTCAATGTCCATCATCCCGAGGTTTGAAATGGTAAATGTGTTGCCACTGAATTCCTGAGGCTGTAATTTTTTGTCTTTGGCCTTACCGTATAATTCTTTGGCTTCGGAAGCAATTTGCGACAATGATTTTTGATCTGCAAAACGGATCACCGGAACAATCAATCCATCAGGCATGGCTACGGCCGATCCGATATGGATGTGGTGGTTTTGCCTGATATAATCGCCCATCCAGCTGCTGTTCACATCCGGGTGCTGGCGCAGGGCCGAAGCGGCTGCTTTGATCAGCATATCATTGAATGAAATCTTCACCGGGCTCACTTCATTCATGGCGGCGCGGGCAGCCATCGCCTGGTCCATGTTGATTTCCATGGTCAGGTAAAAATGCGGCGCACTGAATTTGCTCTCACCCAAACGGCGGGCAATGGTTTTGCGCATCTGGGTCAGCGGGATATCGGTGTATCCTTCGCCGGCCTGAGCGGTAAAAGGCCTCGCGGCAGACTGTGCCTGCGCGGCTGGAACTACCGGTGCCGTATGTACGAAATTGTCAATATCCCTTTTTGTGATCCTTCCGCCGTCACCTGATCCCTGCACCTGCCTGAGGTCGATGCCTTTGTCTTGCGCCAGCTTCTTTGCCAGCGGTGATGCTTTGATGCGCCCGGTTTCATCGCTGGAGGGTGCAGTTGCCACAGGCTGTGCAGCAGCAACGGGTGCAGCGCTTGCTGCGGGCGCCGCCGTTGATTGGGATGCCTGAGCCGTTCCGGCCTGAGCACCCGATTTTTGAGATGCCACATAGGCGCTCACATCTGTACCCGCTTTGCCCACAATCGCGATAATCTCATTCACTTTGGCGGCATGGCCGGCTTCCACGCCCATGTATAATAATGTACCTTCTTCATAACCCACCACTTCCATGGTGGCCTTATCGGTTTCCACATCCGCCAGCACATCGTCTGACTTAACTTGGTCACCAAGTTTTTTATGCCAGGCAACAATCTTTCCTTCGGTCATTGTATCACTCAGCAAGGGCATGCGGATTTCCTTTGCGCCCGCCGGTAAGCTTACCTGGGCAGGAGCTGGCGACGCCGCAGGTGCGTTAGAGGTTTCAGCCGGAGCCGATGCAGCCGCTTTTCCATTGCTGCCCGAGAGGAGCGACTGGTAATCTTCACCTTCTTTGCCAACCACAGCCAATACGCCATCCACAGCAACGGCCTTGCCTTTTTCCACTCCAATATATAAGAGGGTGCCTTCGTTATAACTTTCCAATTCCATGGTGGCCTTATCGGTTTCCACCTCTGCCAGCACATCACCGGGCTTAATTTTATCGCCAACCTTTTTGTTCCAGGCAACAATCACGCCTTCCGTCATCGTATCGCTCAGCCTGGGCATACGTATTACTTCCGCCATAGATATATGTCAATTTTTTCGAAGCCCGAAATTAAGGTAAAATCAGCAAAGTATGGGTTGATTCAACAAGATCGGCATCAATAGTCGAGCTGCAGGTTTAACCGGTCTTTCAATTCCTGGACGAGGGGGTATTTTTCCACCATGGCTTGGTATTGCTGCCGGCTGCTGAGGGTTTTTTCCTTTGGTTCCACAGGGCCGGAGGGCGCTTCTATCAGTACCAGGTTTACCTTCAATAGCTTATTGTTGAAGGTTTTCTGCATATGGTCAATGATCAGGGCTTTGCCAGACTCTATGAATTTGAGTTGCAGGCTGTTGTCGGCTATGATGTTGAGGCTTTGTTCATCCAGTACTTCCAGTTTTGCCCTTTGGGCATTGTTGATATCGGCCTGGGGCGCGTTTTTAGCTGCCAGTAAGTTGAGGTAGTCATCCCAGGCTTTCAGCAGCGCACCCTGTTCCAGGGGAATGATGGGGTTGAAAGCCTGTTCTTTCTCCATGACCATTTGCCTGAGCTTTGACAATGAGCTGGTTTTGGGTAACATAGGCTCCACTACCGGCTTTTCCATTACAGAAGGGGCAGGTGCCGCGGGCTTTGTGGCTCTTGATGCTGTTTCAATGGTCAGGCGGGCTTCCTGTATAACAGGCTTTTCAGGGATATGCGTGTTTCCCTTTTCAGCAGCGGTTGTTGGCGCCGGATTGACGCTGTTACCGAGCGGATAATATGAAGTTGACCTGAACTTCAGCGCGCTGGCTTCATCAGTTCGTTTTTTTTTTATGGGCTCGCCCTGGGCAGGTAAAAGTTCCAAAGCCTGGTTGAGGTAATTCAGTTTGATCAGGATCATTTCCACCAGCAATTTTTTGTTGCGGGCATTCCTGAATTCTATAATGCCTTCGTTTAATATGTTGAGGGCCGATATCATCCATCCGGTATGCAGGCCCGCGGCCACTGTGCGGTATTTGGTTTTAAAATCTTCGGCCACTTCCAATAAAGAAGCAGCTTTCGGGTCCTTGCTCACCAGGAGGTTACGGATGAATTCGGCAAGACCTTCCAGCAGGGTATCCGCTTCAAAGCCTTTCTGCAAAATCTCATCAAATAACAATAAGGCGTCGGTCAGTTGCTGTTGCTGCAATTGTTCGAGTAGCCTGAAATAATAGTCTTCATCAAGTATATTCAGGTGTTCCAGCGTTTGGCTGTAATTGAGTTTGCCGCTGGTGAAGCTGACAATTTTATCCAAAATACTGAGGGCGTCGCGCATGCAACCCTCGCTTTTCTGCGCAATCACATGCAGGGCGGCTTTTTCAGCTTCAATATGCTCTTTATCGCATATTTCCTGCAGGTGGTTAACGGTATCAGCAAGTGTGATGCGTTTGAAATCGAATATCTGGCACCTGCTCAAAATGGTTGGCAGGATCTTATGTTTTTCGGTGGTGGCCAGGATGAAAATCGCGAAGGGTGGGGGTTCTTCCAAGGTTTTCAAAAACGCGTTGAAAGCCTGTGAAGACAGCATGTGAACCTCATCGATGATATATACTTTGTACTTCCCCGCTTGAGGCGCAAAACGAACCTGCTCGGTTAATATACGGATATCATCTACTGAGTTATTGCTGGCCGCATCTAATTCATGGATATTCATGGATGTTCCCTGGTCGAATGATTGGCAGCTATTGCAGGTATTGCAGGCTTCGCCTTCAGGCGTGCGGTTTTCGCAGTTGATGGTTTTTGCCAGGATCCGCGCGCAGGTTGTTTTACCCACACCCCTCGGGCCCGTAAACAGGAACGCGTGCGCCAACTGGTTGTGGTTGATGGCGTTTTTGAGGGTGGTGGTGATATGTTCCTGCCCCACCACGGTCGCGAAGTTCTGTGGTCTGTATTTCCGGGCCGAAACAATGAATGTGTCCATACGCGGTTGCTGTTTACCTGTCTGTACGCAAAGGTACGTTTGTTTACGCTTTATCAGACCAATACCGGGTGCGGAACAAAGGGTTTATTCCGGTCGAACAGGTAACGGTATGTCGTGAGTTTCCGGGTGGTATACACATCCCCCAATCCGAGCGCCACATTGAGCATTTTCGGGTTGAAATCGCCGATCCACTGCATTTCATATTCTGTATAGGGCACCTGGTCTGTTTTGATCAGCTTATGCGCTTCGCCAATCATATAGGCATCTACACCCTTGCCCTGCCATTCGGGTACAATCCCAAATACGAGCCCGGTAAATTTTTTATTTTTCTTGAAAGTCTTGAGCAGCAGAAAATAGATTTTATGCCATAAACCGAAATGGCCATTGAGGTATTTAAACCATTGGTTGAGGTCGGGCAGGTTTACAAAAATGCCCACCGGTTTTTCGAGGTGGTACACAAACCAGATCACTTTTTCATCCATCACCGGTTTCATCTTTTTAAACATAATCAGTACCTGGTCTTTGCTGAGTTGCTTCAATCCGCCGTGCCCTGCCCATGCTTTGTTGTACACTTCCGTGAAGTCGGCGGCAAATTTTTCGAGTTGGTTTTTGCGGATATGGCTTGAATGAAACTCACCGGTGGCTTCAATCGCCGCATGCCTTTCCCCGATTTTTGGGTTGATGGGGTCCTTGGGTTTCATGCCAAAACAAATCTGCCGGTAAAATGGCTGGAAACCGTATTGTTCGAATAAGTCCTGGTAATAAGGAGGGTTGTAATTCATGCCGTATAAAGGTTCCATGAAACCTTCCGTGACAAGCCCCCACCATCGGTCCCTTTCCCCGAAATTAATTGGTCCGTCCATGGCTTGCATGCCTTCCTGCATCAGCCATTGTTTGGCTGTATCGAATAGCATATTGGCCGCTTCCTGTTGATTGATGCATTCAAAAAAACCAATACCGCCCACAGGTACATCATCCCCCTTGTTTTTGTATTTGCTGTTTACAAATGCGGCAATGCGCCCAACCGGGCGGCCTTGTTCATCAAGCAGCAACCATCTTTGGATTTCACCGGTGCGGAAAGCCTTATTTTTTTTTGGGTCGAAAACTTCCTTGATATCCTTATTGAGCGGCCTGATATAATGAGGGTCCTGCTGATAGATGGCCTGCGGAACGCGCAGGAATGCAGCTTCGTCTGCAGGCTTGGTAACAGCTTGAATTTGCATGCCGTAAAATTAGGGGAAACGGTTTAGTTGTCTGCCCGGCTTGATACCCATTCTTTTCTCATCTGGTTCGCGGTTTTGCTGCTGCCGTCGTGGCTCCATCCGGGCGGCATAAAAAGGTAGCGCAATTTATTCCGCCATCCCGGCGCCTGTTTGAGGTCTTGCGCCAGCGCCTTCCATTCATGCGATATGATATTGCCTACATGTCCGGGCCCTTCAATGGGTTTTGTCAGGCCATACCGAACAGGCTCTTCGTCCATTTCAGCCTGGAATGTACCAAACAATTTATCCCAGATGATCAGGCACATGCCCATGTTTTTATCGAGATACGGAATGTTGCTGGCATGGTGCACCCGGTGGTGCGATGGGCTCACGAATATGGTTTCGAACCAGGCAGGCATTTTTTTGACGTATTGCGTATGCACCAGGATCCCATAGGTTTGGGTGAGTGAATACATGAATACAATGTCTACCGGGTGAAAGCCCATCCAGGCCAATGGCATGAAATATAGAAACCGGTAAACGGGTTGAAAGACCGATGACCGGAAGCCGGTACTGAGGTTGAATTCGCTGGATGAATGATGCGTAACATGCACCGCCCAGAAAACCCTGCAATAATGGTCTACCCGGTGCTCAATGTAAAAGGCGAAATCTTCCAGGATAAACAGCAATAACCAGTAAATAACGGGATCGCCTATACGAAATAAACGGTGCTCATAACAGAATACCAGTACCGACACATAAAAAGCCCAGCGCAACAAGAGGTCAAGTCCCGCGTTGAAGAGCGTGAGGTACACATTGTGCAGCGTTTCGCGCCAACTGTACCAGCGGCGGCCCTGCCAGTTGCTCATGATGATTTCCGCGCCGATGAGGATGGCGTACAAGGGTATGGATAACAATATGAACCAGGCTTCCCTTGTTGATTCCATAATGATTGAAGTGAATATGGCTTTATACCGCCATGATTTCTTTTTCTTTCGCGGCCAGGTGTTTTTCCACCAGTTGGATGTATTTGTCTGTCAGGTCCTGCGCTTCTTTTTCCGCGTCCTTGCAGGCGTCTTCACTCACACCGTCTTTTTGCAATTTTTTGATTTGCTCGATGGCATCCCTGCGCAGGTTCCTCACCGAAACTTTGGCGTGCTCTCCTTCCGCGTTGCATTTCTTCACCAGTTCCTTCCTCCTTTCTTCCGTGAGGGGGGGCAGGAAAAGGCGGATGGTGGTTCCATCGTTCTGAGGGTTGATGCCGATGTTCGCGGCGATGATGCTGCGTTCGATGGCCTGGAGCATATTTTTTTCCCAGGGCTGAACCGTGATGGTGCGCGCGTCGAGTGCCGACACGTTGGCCACCTGGTTAACCGGTGTGGGGTTTCCGTAATATTCCACCATGATGCCGTCAAGCATGGAAGGGTTGGCTTTACCCGCGCGGATTTTAGCCAGTTCCGTTTCCAGGTGGCTGATAGACTTGGTCATGGCAGAACCTGTGTCTGCCAGAATTTTCTCTAAACTGTCTGACATATCCAAAAAATTGTGTGCAAATCTAAAGAAATTGCCCGTCTTAGAAAAAGAGTGGTTTATTCCACTTCCACCCTGTCTGATACCAGCGTGAAGATTTTGGGCTGCTTGATGATTTCCTTACTGGTTTTCTTTTCGAGCCTGACGGTTTTATTGCGTTGGCGGAAATAATATACAATACCAAGCAAACTCAGGGCCATCAATAAGAGCAGGCCGGCCACCGTAGTGGTTCCCAGGTGGCGGAAGCCCACGGCTACGGCTACAAACGCGATATTGGCCGTAACGCAGGTCAGTGTGATCTTGCGGTGCGAAAAGCCCAGGTCTAAGAGAAAATGGTGGATATGGTTCCTGTCCGGACTAAAAGGGGAGCGTCTGTCGAGCAGGCGCAACCCGAATACCCTGAGCGTATCGGCCAGGGGTATCATGAGTATCGCGAAGCCGATGCTGGGCGCGGCTTCCAAAGGCAGGGGAACTCCGGGTGTGCTGGAGAAATTGATGAATTTGATCACCAGGATCGAATTCACCAAACCGAGTAGTAATGAGCCCGTATCGCCCATAAATATTTTAGCGGGGGAGAAATTGTAAATCAGGAAGCTGATCAGGCTGCCGGCAAGGGCAAATGCCATAACCGCATAGGTAAACTGGCCAATATAAAAGAAATATGATCCAAAAAGCAGTGTAGTGAGGACCCCAAGGCTACCGGCAAGTCCATCAACCCCATCAATCAGGTTGAATGAATTGGTGATGACGATGATGGTGAACATCGACAATGCCAGGCTGGCCATATGCGGGATGCCATGTACACCAAGCAATCCGTGCATATCGTTGATTTGTACGCCCCCAAACCTGATCAGGATGCCGGCGGCAATCACCTGTCCGACAAACTTTTTGCTTGCCGATAAAATGAGGACGTCATCCTTCATGCCCAGGAAAAACATCACAATGGCAGCGGCTACAAAATATTGCAGTTCGGGGCCTGTTCCGTAAGGCACTCCCAGTAAAGTTCCGATGATAAAGCCGGCAAAAATTCCCAATCCGCCTAAAGTGGGGATCACAGCCTTGTGTACCTTGCGCTCATCGGGTTCATCAAAAAGTTTTTTGTCTTTCGCAACCTGTATGATGACCGGTATCGCAAAGTACGTGATGATAAAAGCAATGGCCGCACTGAGAAGAATATTATCCATGCAAATGGGTTGTTCCGGTCTTACAAATGTATAGATATTTGTTCGGGTTAACGAATTTTCAGCCTTGTAACATTAATTTTTTTTGAAATTCGTACTCCTGTTATTAAATGACGCTTTTATATGTAAAAACGCTTTCCAGCCATCTTTATTATCATAAAATTCTTTGTGCTTGCTATGAAATTGAGTTAGGTTTGCAACCGTAAAAATTCCTTCCATCCTTAACCGGTAAACATGCACGCTTTAACAGATATAGCCACACAAGTCAGGAGAGATATTGTCCGTATGGTACACGCCGTCCAGAGTGGCCATCCCGGGGGCTCCCTGGGTTGCACCGAGTACCTGACAGCGCTTTATTTTAAAGTGATGAAGCACAATACCGATTTCAAGATGGATGGTATCGGGGAAGATATCTTTTTCCTCAGCAACGGCCATATCACACCGGTTTATTACAGCGTGCTGGCCCGCAGTGGTTATTTCCCCATTGCTGAATTGCATACATTCCGCCGGCTCAATACGCGCTTGCAGGGCCATCCCACCACCCATGAGCACCTCCCGGGGATACGGATGTCGAGCGGTTCACTGGGGCAGGGCATGAGTGTGGCCGTGGGTGCAGCCATCGCCAAGCGCATGAACAACGACCCGCACCTGGTGTTCTCCCTCCATGGTGACGGAGAGTTAGATGAGGGCCAGAACTGGGAAGCCATCCTGGCCGCCGCCCATCATAAAGTGGATAACCTGATCGCCACCATTGATTGCAACGGGCAACAAATCGACGGCTCCACCAAACAGGTGATGAACCTCGGCGACCTGCGCGCGAAATTCCTCGCGTTCGACTGGATCGTGACTGAAATGGATGGCAATGATATGGATGCCGTAGTAGCCGGCCTGGAGAAAGCGAAAACATTAACCGGGCAAGGCAAACCTGTGGTGATCCTCATGAAAACCACCATGGGCAAGGGCGTTGATTTTATGGAGACAGGCCATGAATGGCACGGCATCGCACCCAATGATGATCAACTGGCGAAAGCCTTGGCACAGTTGCCGGAAACCATCGGAGATTATTAATTGCAAGCAAGGGTCAGGCCAAATAAAGTTCCACTCACGTTAATGCATACCCGCACTTGCCTTTCTTGCGGGCAGCCATGCCGCCAGCAATACAATGGCCACGGCTGTACAGGCAACCAGCAATACATCGCCTGCAACCAGTTTCACCGGGAAATAGTCTATCAGGAAAGAGCCGCCGCTCAGTTTGATGAGTTGGTATTTGACTTGCAGGAAGCAAACTAGCAGTGCCAGTAAAATGCCCGTGCCGGCGCCTATCGCTCCCAATAACACACCTTCCGTTACAAAAATGCGCCTGACCTGTTGTTTGGTGGCGCCCATGCTCCTGAGGATGGAGATGTCATCTTTTTTCTCCAGCACCAGCATGCTGAGCGCGCTGATCATATTGAACGCGGCAATGACCAGGATCAGGGTGAGGATGGCGTAAATGGCCCATTTCTCAAGCTTCATCGTTAGGTACAAGCTGCTGTTTTGTTCATACATGGTTTGTACCCGGTACCCGTTGCCGAGTAATTGCTGAATGGCGGCTTTCACTTTTTCCGGGTCCTCTTTTTTTTGCAGTTTTATTTCCACCGCGCTGTATTCGTCGGGGGCAAGCTGCATTTGCTGCCGCATGAAACCGATATTGGTGATGGCGTAGCTGTTGTCGAATTCCTGCTGGATGGAAAAAGCGCCGGAAGCGGTGATCAGCCCTTCGCTGATGCCCTGTAAAGGATCGGTGCCTGTTTCGTTTTTCTTAGGGAGGATGACGGCAATGTCTTCAGGGGGAAAGGCTTCGCTGATGAGGATCCCTGCCGCGTATTGAATGCCGGAACCAACCACCATTTCCGGGCTAACGGTATCGCCTACACTAAAACTGCCTTTATGCGTATTGACCGGTACGCCGGAAACCTGTTCGAAAAATCTGTCGACGCCTTTCATCCGCACCATGGTTTGCTGGTCGTTGAATTGCAGGAGGGCGGTTTCTTCAATATTGGCCGAAGCCTGCACCAGGCCCGGTACACGGCGGATGTCAGCGAGTTGCTGATTGGTCAGTATGAACGTTTTTCCTTTCTGGGGAATAATTTTCAGGTCGGTATAGAAAGAGGAGTAGAGCGATTTGACCAGGGATTCAAAACCGTTGAACACGCTCAAAACAAGTACCTGGCAACAGGTTGCGAATGCAATGACGGCAGTGGTTACCCAGGAAATGATATTGATGGCCTGGGCCGATTTTTTCGCTTTGATATACCGCCAGGCAAACCTGAAATACATGCGGTTTAGGCTTGGTTTTTGGTTTGCGAATCCTGTTGTTTGATGTCTTTGAAAAGTTTTTCCATTTTATCGACATACTCCAGGGTATCATCCCAAAAATAACTCAACTGGGGCATGCTGCGCAACTGGTGCCTGACACGGGCGGTCAGTTCCTTTTTGATTTCCCTGTTTTTTTCTTTGATGGTATTGAGCGCGGCGACCGGGTCTTTGACTTTGAAGAAACTGAGGTAGACGCGCGCGTCGAACAGGTCGGGCGTGATCTTCACCGAAACAATCGAGACCATGCCGCCATCAATCATATTTAATCCCAAACGCTGGAAAATTTCGTTCAACTCCTTCTCCAATACGGCGGCCACCTGCTTTTGTCTTTTACCTTCTGTCATGATTCACCGGTTTTATCCCTGTAAAATTAGTTACTTTGTAGGTTTATCACCGTTTTATATTTTCCGCTTGGCATGAAGAGTTTACGCACGATTATCCGGTACGTCAGGAAGTATCCTGGATTGGTGGCTACATATTTTACTTTTAATATACTCTCGTCTCTGTTCGGACTGGTATCATTAGGCTTGCTCAGTCCGTTCCTCATGCTGATTTTCAAACAGGGCGACGCCTTTAAATCGGTGAATACCGGGGGATGGATGAATCAAATCAATCCCGTCACGCATTTTAAGGAATGGCTGTACGATGTGATCCAGCAACCGGGTGGCAATGTGCGCGCATTGATGGTGATTTGTTTCCTGGTGTTCGGCGCGGTCATGCTGAAAAACCTGTTCGCGTATTTGAGCATGTATTTCCTGAACCCAATCCGCAACAAGATACTGAACGACATGCGCAGTAATATGTACGCTACCATCCTGCGCCTGCCCATTGGTTATTTTACTGAACAAAGAAAGGGCGATATCATGAGCAGGTTGTCGAACGACCTGAACGACGTGGAAGGTTCAACCATCAGCGTTCTTGAGAGCTTGTTCCGCGAGCCCATCACCATTTTGCTCTTCTTCACTTACATGATTGTGTTGTCGCCGCAGCTCACTTTATTCCTCCTGATATTTTTGCCTGTCGCCGGCTTCATTCTCGGTCGCATCGGCCGTTCATTGAAGAAAGAAAACAAACAGGTGTTGCAGCAATTTGGGCATTTGTTTTCCACTATAGAAGAAACGCTTGGTGGCATGCGGATCATCAAGGCTTTTAACGCGGAGAAGAGGATCCGGCAAAAATTTGAGGAGGAGAACCAAACGATGTACCATTTAAAGAACAAGGCCAACCGCAGGCGCGACCTGGCTTCGCCGGTATCGGAAGCCCTGGGCATCACGTCGGTATTGTGCATTTTGTGGTATGGCGGAAGGCTGGTGTTAAGCGGCGACAGCGGGTTCACCCTGAACGCCGGAGATTTCCTCGCGTATATCGCCATCTTCACCCAACTCATCCAGCCGTTAAAAGGCTTGTCAAATGCATCTTACAATATCCAGAAAGGCGCCGCGAGTATTGAACGCATCGAAGCGCTCATACATGAGCATGTAGGCATTACCGATAGTCCGGATGCCAAAGAACTTTCCGCTTTCAATCATTCCATCGAATTGCGCAATGTCAGTTTTGCATACCAGGACCAGCCCATCCTGAAAAACATCAACCTTACGATCGCGAAAGGTAAAACCATCGCGCTGGTAGGCAGCAGCGGCGCGGGTAAGTCAACACTGGCCGACCTGGTGCCGAGGTTCATTGATGCAACGGAAGGTGAAGTGTTGATTGACGGGCAACCCATTAAGTCGTATACGCTGCATTCGATCCGCAACCTGATGGGTGTGGTGACGCAGGAAGCGATATTGTTCAACGACAGCATCGCGGCCAATATCGCGCTGGGCAAGCCCGAAGCCGGTATGGATGAGATCAGGAAGGCGGCAGAAATTGCCAACGCGGCCGGGTTTATTGAGAAGAAGGAGCAGGGGTATGAAACCAATATAGGCGACAGGGGCCAGAAACTCAGTGGCGGTGAGCGGCAGCGGCTGACCATCGCGAGGGCGGTGCTCAAAAACCCGCCCATTTTGATCCTCGATGAAGCCACGTCTTCGCTGGACACCGAAAGCGAAAGGCTGGTACAGGATGCCATCAATAACCTGATGCATAACCGCACATCCATCGTCATCGCGCATCGCTTAAGCACCATCCGCCATGCCGACGAAATCATCGTGATGCAAAAAGGCGAAATCGTGGAAAGGGGCACACACGACCAGTTGGTGACAAGAAACGGGTATTATAAAAAACTGGTGGATATGCAGGAAGTAGGTTGAATGCCGTTAACTAACGGTAACAGTTACACGAAATAAAAAATGCCGCATGTATTGCGGCATTTTATTTGTAAGAAAGTCAGTTTATTTGTTCATGCCCATCTTGGCTTCAATGCTGAGGGTGGCGTGTGGCACGGCGCGCAGCCTGGCTTTGTCGATCAGTTTACCGGTTACGCGGCAGATGCCGTAGGTTTTATTTTCAATGCGCATCAGGGCTTTTTCCAGGTGATCAATGAAAGTGATCTGGCGGCTGGCCATCTGGCTCAGTTGTTCCCTTTCCATGCTCAGGCTTCCGTCTTCCATGGTCATGTACCTGTTTTCTGATTCATCACCGCCCATTTCATCTTTACGGGTGATCAGGCCCTGCAGGTAGTTCAATTCCTTTTTAGCGGCTTCCAGTTTGCGCTGGATCAGTTCCCGGAATTCCTGCAATTCAACATCGCTGTAGCGGTGGGTTGGTCCGCTGGATTCGGCTTTTTTGCTTTCATCCAGAACCGATTTGGTGAAATCAGGCTGGTATTGACGGGAGGTCTTGGTGGTTATCTTAGGCAATACAACTGGTTTAGGGGGTGCAATTTTAATGTCTTTCGGGTTGGCAGCTGTTGCTTTAATGCCGGTAGACGTTTTGGCTGGCGCTTTGGCAGCGGGTTTGGCGGGCGCTTCCGCTTTTTGTGGCGCTGCTTTTACGGGTGTTGCCGGTGTTGCAGGTTTTACAGGCGCTTTCGCGGCCGGTTTAGCCGGGGCTTCCGCTTTTTTCGGTGCCGGTTTTGCCGGTGCCGCTTTCACTGGCGCTTTGGCAGCAGGTTTGGCGGGCGCTTTTTTAGCCGGGGCTTCCGCTTTTTTGGGGGCAGCTACCGGTTTGGCAGGCGCTTTGGCAACAGGCTTTGCCGCCGGTTTTGGAGCCGCTTTTGCAGGAGCTGATTTAGCCGGGGCTGCCTTGGCGGCAGGCTTAGCTGCTGGCTTGGGAGCCGCTTTTTTGGCAACGGGTTTCGCAGCAGGCTTGGGAGCCGGCTTCGGGGCCGCTTTTTTGGCTGCTGGTTTAGCGGCCGGTTTCGGGGCTGCTTTCTTAGGTGCCGGTTTAGCTGCTTTATTTTTTGTTGCCATAAATCAATTGCTTTTTTTAGCTACGTTCACAATTAATGGTACATCGTTCACTTCAATCTCCATGCCGTTGGTTAAAGCTGGCACGAAATCTAAGGAATCTGCCAAAATTTCGCGGCAAATATAGTCTTTATATTGAATCAATGAAGCCTCAAGCTGCTCATTTTGGTGGACGGTTACCAATACCCTGTCTGTAAGCTCAAACCCATGGTCTTTGCGGATATTTTGAATGCGGTTTACGAATTCACGGGCATTGCCTTCCTGTTTCAAGGCTTCGTTCAGACTGATGTCAAGGGCAACAGTCAGGGAACCCTTGCCGGCAATCTCATAACCGGGAATATCATCCGTAGATACTTCTATATCATCAGCGTTGACAATAATAGGTTCCTCTCCTTTTGATACATCATCCGCGTTCAAAATATAGTTTCCGGCGATAACAGCATCGATTTCCGGATTTTTAAAGGTTTCGATGATGCCCGCAGCCCATTTCATTTTTGGGCCCAGTTTTTTACCCAGGGTCTTGAAATTGGCCTTGGCTTTTTTACGGATGAAATCGTTATCGGCTGACAGGATTTCTACTTCCTTGATATTGGTTTCGGCCTTGATGATGTCTTCCACTTCTTTGATATGGGCGGTCATGTTGGCATCCAGCCCCGGGATCAGTACGCGCTGCAAAGGTTGGCGCACTTTTATATTTACTTTTTTCCGCAGCGACAAGATCAGGGATGATGCATCCTGTGCCAGTTGCATCCTGGTTTCCAGCCCGGCATTAATGGCCTCCTTATTGGCCACCGGGAACAGCATATGGTGCACCGATGCTTCTTTGAAACGGCCACTAACTTCGTTGAGGTTGCCAAAGAGCCAGTCGGCAAAGAAGGGCGCGATCGGCGCCATCAGCCTGCTCAGTGTTTCAAGGCATTCGTAGAGGGTTTGGTACGCGCAGATTTTGTCGTGCTCATATTCGCCCTTCCAGAAACGCCTGCGGCATAAGCGTACATACCAGTTGCTCAACTGACTGTCTACGAATTCTTCCATCGCCCGGCCTGCCTGCGTGGGTTCATACTGGTCAAAATTTTCCTGAACGGTTTGCACGAGGCTGTTCAGGGATGACAGGATCCACCTGTCCATCTCAGGCCTTTCCGCAACCGGGATGTAGGCTTCCTTGAACCTGAAATCATCGAGGTTGGCATATAGCGCAAAAAACTGGTATGTATTATAGAGTGTGCCGAAGAATTTCCTTTGCACTTCGCGTATGCCTTCCTCATCAAATTTAAGGCTGTCCCATGGCGATGCATTGGTAACCAGGTACCAGCGGGTGGCATCGGCTCCGTATTGTTCAATGGTTTTAAACGGGTCAACCACATTGCCGAGGCGCTTACTCATTTTGTTGCCGTTTTTATCCAGCACCAGCCCGTTGCTCACAACAGTTTTATACGCTACACTGTCAAACAGCAATACGCCAAGCGCGTGCAGGGTGTAAAACCATCCGCGTGTTTGGTCAACGCCTTCCGCGATAAAATCGGCGGGGAAGCTTTGCGCAAAACTTTCTTTATTTTCAAACGGGTAATGCCATTGCGCGTAAGGCATGGCGCCGCTGTCGAACCATACATCCACCAGGTCGGGCACCCTTTTCATCGGCCTGCCGTTATCGCTCACCAGCGTGATATCATCTACATAAGGTTTGTGCAGGTCGAGGATGCCATCATGCAGGTAATGCGTATTGGTATCACCTCCCAGCACTTCCGCCGCTTTCCTGATTTCCCGGTTCAACTCTTCTACAGAACCGATGCATTTCAGCATGGCGCCGTCTTCCGTTTTCCATATCGGGAGCGGTGTACCCCAGAAGCGGCTCCGGCTCAGGTTCCAGTCTACCATATTCTCCAGCCAGTTGCCAAAACGGCCTGTTCCCGTGTTCGCGGGTTTCCAGTTGATGGTTTTATTCAGTTCCACCATCCTGTCTTTCACCGCGGTGGTGCGGATGAACCAGGCATCCAGCGGATAATAAATGATGGGCTTATCAGTGCGCCAGCAATGCGGGTAACTGTGTTCATACTTTTCCACCTTGAAAGCCCTGTTTTCTTTTTTGAGCCTGACGGAGATGTCCACATTCACATCCGCGTATGCGGGATCATCTTTATAATTCTTTACGTACCGCCCGCTGAATTCACCGGTGCCATAAATAAACTTTCCTTCCCTGTCTACCAAGGTCAGGATGCCCAGGTTATGCTTGCGGCCCACCCTGAAGTCGTCCGCGCCGAATGCAGGTGCGGTATGTACAATGCCCGTACCATCTTCGGTGGTAACAAAATCGCCGGTAATCACTTTGAAAGGCTCGGCCCCGGGTGTGTTTTCGTGTATGCGTTCCAGTGAGTTAGACTCAAATGGCAGCAGTTGCTCGTATTGAATGCCTTCCAGATCGGCGCCTTTGAAGTTTGCCAGTACAGTCCAGGGCAGGAGTTTCACCGTTTCGGAATATCCGTCGAAATCCCCGTTCTCGCCTTCCGGCTTGAAATATTTACCCAGAAGGGCTTTCGCCAGGATGACGTTGACTGGGAGATGCGTGTATGGGTTGAATGTTTTGACCAGTACATAGTCGATATCGGGCCCAACCGTCAGGCCAAGGTTCGAGGGCAGGGTCCAGGGAGTGGTCGTCCAGGCCAGGAAAAACGTGTTTTCCGTTATTTCAGCAGACAAACCGGCTGAGGCCCATGCTTTTTGGGCATTCAGTGAAGCGGGCATTGCTTTAAACATGGCCACGGCGCTGGTATCTTTTACATCCTTATATGTACCCGGCTGGTTCAGTTCATGGCTGCTCAACCCGGTGCCGGCGGCGGGAGAATATGGTTGGATGCTCACGCTTTCATAGAGGTACCCTTTGCGGAATAGTTCGCTAAGGATCCACCAAAGGGTTTCAATATAATCGTTTTCAAAAGTGATATACGGATCCTGCAGATCAACCCAATAACCCATTTTCCGGGTGATATCATCCCATTTGTCTTTGTATTTCAGTACTTCCTTTCGGCAAGTGGCATTGTATTCTTCTATGCTGATGGATTTGCCGATGTCTTCCTTGGTGATGCCCAGGAGTTTTTCCACACCCAGTTCCACGGGCAGTCCATGGGTATCCCAACCGCCTTTGCGCTTTACCTGGAAGCCCTGCATGGTTTTATACCGGCATACCAGGTCTTTCAATGTGCGGGAAATCACATGGTGGATGCCCGGCATGCCATTGGCGCTCGGGGGGCCTTCATAAAATACGAAGGGTTGCTTTCCTTCCCGTAATGACACGCTTTTTTCAAAAGCCTGTTGTTCCTGCCAGCGGGCGAGTATCTCTTCGCTGATCGAAGGCAGGTGTAATTGCTGAAATTCTTTGTATTTGGCAGACATAAATAATTTTCCGGTATATGTTCTTAAAACAGGCTGCAAAGGTAGCAAAAAGCCATTTGAATAAGCCTTTGATTTGGCTTTTGGTATGGCTTCCAAATTTGTTAAAAACAGTTAAATACCGCAATTCCGGCAATCATGGCATGAAATTGGGAAGCAGTTGGTTGTTGAAACAACTGTACATGTCCAGCCAAACCCAATCGGAACAGCATAACCTGGTTAGACCAGTTTGCCCGGCTAAGGTTTAATGTATTTGCTGGTTTAGGTTTTAGGGTAAACGGGGGCAGTCATGTCCCCGTTTTTTATGCAAAAACCCGCCACTCGGGCGGGTCCTGGTTCTCATGCTTCAAGAGATGCTTAAAAGTTTTTGCTGCCATCAGGCTGATAGGTAAACCTGAAATTATAATAGCGCTGGTTGCGCAGTTTTTCGTCATCGCTGGCGGAAATAGATGGCGTAATCGCTTTTTTGTAATAGCTCGAAATTTCCAGTTTGGCATATTTGCCATTGGCAGTGCGGATCACCATGATGCGGCCGGGAAGCGGCGTCACCAGGTTGTTCGGGCCGTCATAGTTGTACCAGCCACGGCCTGAACCTGTTGGGATGGCGTAATTGGGAACTGCGTCTACGCGGAAGGTTGAGTCGTTCGAAATGGTTGTCAGTGCGTCGAATGTACCCACTTGTACAAAAGCGCCCCCGTTGCCTGGTCCGCTGGTACCGGAATTGGTGAGGATGGTGGTTCCGCGGAACGCGATATCCCAGTTATTGGTGGCGGAATCGGTAGAAGCCACCAGGCGTTTGTTTTCGAGGCTGAAGAAGGTGAATTTTCCTGTTCCGTAAGGTATGCCCATGGGATTGAGCCCGATGATGGTGTCGGCAATCAGGTTTTGTACAGTGGTTACATTTCCTTCGGTGAATACTTTAAATGTGCCGTCGTTAGTTTTATCGATGGCCACAGGCGCGTCGTCTTTTTCACAGGCACTAAACAGTACAGCCGCGATGGCCAGGGTACCGATCCATTTGATTTGCTTTTTCATTGCTTGATCTATTGTTTTTTTATTTGTGTTGAAATTGATTACTTCTTTTTTGTCTTGAACTGGTATGTGATGCTTCCGTAAAAACTGCGTCCCGGCGCGTTGGGCAGGTTGATGGCATCCACATGGTCGAGCGCGTTTTCGATGCCCGCCTGCAGCCTGATGCCGTTGCGGAAATGATAACCCCCGCTCAGGTTCAGCAGTACATATGCGCGGGCGAATTCATCCTGTTTGTTGTAAATGCCGTTTCCATCCCTGTCGCTCACCACCCATTTGCTGCGGTAGATGGCGCGGGTATTGACAAACCAGGATTGGTTTGGTTTTTCGTACAACAGTTTTACTGTTGCCATATGCGGGCTCCTGTTGGGCAGTCCGATATAATCGGAGCGTTTCAGGGGCACGCTGAAATTGTTTTCGTCGCGCGTGAAATAATAATTGCCTTCCTTGATTTTTTTCAATTGGTCTTTGTCTGCCGTTTGCAGGAACTGGTATCCCAGGTCGGCCTGGAACCCTTTACCGACCAGGTATTTGACGTTTGTTTCCACACCCTGCGTGTAGGCGCGCTGTACGTTGATGTAGCTGAATATTTGCGAGTTGTCGACCCTTACGGCCATAAGCCTTGATTCAATCAGGTTGCTGATATCATTGCGGAAGAGGTTGACCTGCCATTGCACTTTTTTCACGGGGAATGCCGTGAAACCAATATTGATGCCATTCGAAAATTCGGGTTTCAGGCTGGCCAGTTTGCCGTAATCATCTTCAAATTGTTTGATCAAACCGGCCGCATTCAACTGCGCGAGGGTCTCCCTCGCTTCCAATGCGCCAAGCACGGAATAACCACCCGCCGCCGTGTTGGTGAAATTCAGGTACAGTTGCCTGAAATCGGGGGCCTTGAAACCGCGGCCATAAGAAGCCTGCAGGCTGAAACGCGGGTTGACCGTGTATTTCGCGGCTATTTTCGGACTGAACGCGGAAGCATACAAACGGTTATCATCGTACCTCAAACCGCCGATCAGCACCAGCGAGGAAACCGGTTTCCATTCCGCCTGCATGAAACCATATAATACATCATTGTCTTTGCGGCTGTTTTTATCATCATACCTGTTGCTGTTGACCATCTCCCGGATATACCCTGCACCTGCGGTCAGGCTGATGTTTTTGCGCAGGTTGATATCAGTTTGGTTTTCCGCGCGGTAAAACTGCTGCAGGAAATAATCGTCGTAACCCGCACCGTTATTGGTATTCAGCACCTGCGAACCTTCGAACCGGGTGGCATACAGCCTCAGTGAGGATTTCAGGTTTTTATGGAACTGGTGTGTGAGTGTTGAAGATATGTTGAGGTCTCTGTTTCGCTCGCGGCCATTGCTGACGGTGGATAGTCCGTTGTTGGTAACCGTGATTTCGTTTTTGATATACTCGTGGTTGTAGCGCACCGAACCATTCCAGGTGGTGCGGCTGCCGAGGGGCATATTCAATTGCAATTGCGGAGTGGTGCGGCTGATGGGGAGTTTGGAACGCTCCACGCTGAATGGGCGTATGCTGTACCCATCCGTGCGGAAATGATTGATGAATGCCTGTACACCCAACTTACCGAAACGCATACCCGCAGATCCGTTGAGGTCCACCGTTTGATATGTACCGTAACGAGCCGATACCTGCCCGGACCCATCATATGATTTATCAGTAATGATATTGATTACGCCTGCCAGCGCTTCGGAACCGTATAAGCCAGAGGAAGGACCTTTCACGATTTCAATTTTTCGGATATTCCCCACCGTTAGCCTGTTCAGGTCAAGCACACCGGATGTTCGCCCCACCAGGGGTTCGCCGTCAACCAGGATCAGGGTATAATCAGGGTTGAGGCCCTGCATCTGTACGCCGGCGCCAAAGCCGCTGGTGATGAATAGCCCGGGTTGTTCCTGTAATATGTCTTTCAGCCTGAGGGAAGCCGCCTGCTGTATGGTTTTTTGAGAGATGATGCTCACCGGGACCGCCACATTGCCCAGTTTGCGTTCGTTGCGGGTAGCCGTTACCACCACTTCGTTCAATTCCTTTTGAAACAAAGTGTCGGCCGCTTTTTTCAAATCCTGCGCGCACAGCAAGCCAACGGAAAACTGCGCGGCCATCATTAAGATCCATTTCTTACCCATGTGGTGCTCTTTCATTCGGGGAGCAAAATTCAACGATCAAAGCATCTGAATTATCATGGAAATGTCAAGAAGATGCTTGCCTGGCCTGCATGGGCAATCTTTTACAAATTTGTGACAAAGCCCGTGGAGGGATCATTAAAAAAAATGACCAAGGTCATTTTTACTGCAATAATTGTTGATGTGGGTGTTTAGCGGAGCAGGAGTTCGCAAGGCTTGATGCCGGTATGTTTCTTGAACGCTGTGCTGAAATGGGAAATGGATGAGTAGCCGAGCAGCATCGACACTTCAGTTACGCTCAGGCCTTTGTCGTACAACAGGTATTTGGCATGTTCCATGCGCTGGCCCTGGTAGAAATCAAAAATGGTGGTACCGAAAATTTCCTTGAACCCTTTTTTCAGGTAGCATTCGTTGATCGCCACTTTCCGGCTCAGCGCCTTGATGGTAATGGGCTCGCCGATGTGCTGCAGCAATATTTCCCTGGCTTTGATGATTTTTTCACGGTCGGCTTCGTTGGCCAGGAACTTGCACTGGAAGCGGGTTTCTTCTTTTTCGCCCAGCATACAGTCCATGCTGTACAGCAAGAGGATCTGCGTTTGCGCGTTGATGAAAATATTTTCGAGGGTATCCGTGTAATTGTGGTTCAGCAACCCTTCAATGGCGATCCTTGTTTTTCCGCAAAGGGGCAGGATGCGCGAGAAACTGCTGGGGTGGCTGAAAGATAAAACGGATTCCGACAAACTTGCGGCATCCTTATGTGATTTGGAGAACTGGCGGAGGTAGGCTGGTGAGAACGAAAAACTCAGTACATCCACCGAATCAAATTTCTCCACGCATTTTTTTGATTCGTTGAACTGGCAAAAATTGCATTCGGCATCTTTCTGCCTGCAATAAATATTGCCACTTACACAGAACCTCAGCTCAAGGTGGTTTTCTTCCTGAATGTTCTTGTCTACATGGTACACCAGCATGCCGGTATCTTCCAGGTTCCACTGCGGGTGTTTCTGGTAACGGCGGATACTGTAAGTCACCGAACCGGGCACATGGCGGGTAATATCCTGCAATACGTTCAGTTCATCCTGCAGGATGGGTTGCTTGCGCGAAAGGGATAATATGTCCGGCACCTGACTCATTGAAAAATTTCGATGCAAATATACGATTTAAGGTTGAATGCGGCCTGAAAACCTGTTGCAGGAATGTTAAACAGGCTTTTGTCGGAAATGTTCCCGGCAGGCGTGAAAAACTGTTGAAAAACAGGGGGAAAACTCCTTAAAATAATCGGCTCTTCATCGGCCCCGAACCCTTTGTTTTTCGTAACTTTGCCCGATTGTTATTTCATTGAATTAAACTGAGGATTGCACGCAAGTATGAGTACAGAAACAGAGATTTTGACCCCTCCGGCCAGCCCGGCATATGGGGCAGACAGTATCCAGGTATTGGAAGGGCTGGAAGCCGTTAGAAAAAGGCCCGCGATGTATATCGGGGATATCAGCGTAAAGGGTTTGCATCACCTGGTATATGAAGTAGTCGACAACTCCATAGATGAAGCCCTGGCAGGCTATTGTAAGAATATCCGGGTGACCATCAACGAAGATAATTCCATTACGGTGGAAGATGACGGAAGGGGTATCCCTACCGGTATGCATACCAAGGAGAACCGGAGCGCGCTGGAAGTGGTCATGACTGTTTTGCACGCGGGCGGTAAGTTCGACAAAGGGTCGTACAAGGTTTCCGGGGGTTTGCATGGTGTGGGCGTGAGTTGCGTGAATGCGCTCAGTACCAAACTGCATGTAACCGTTAAACGCGAAGGCAAAGTTTTTGAACAGGAATATGCTACCGGCATCCCGCAGTACTCGGTCCGTGAAATCGGCACAGCTACAGAAACCGGCACCAGGGTGCAGTTCTGGCCCGATGGCAGCATTTTTACCACGACCATCTACAATAAAGATATCCTCGAAGGCCGCCTTCGGGAACTGGCTTACCTGAACCGCAGGATCAGCATCATCCTGAACGACCTCCGTGAAATTGATGATGACGGGAACACATACAGCAAAACATTTTACAGTGAAGGCGGTATTGTGGAGTTCGTGGAAACGCTCGACAAAAACGCCAACCGGCAGCCATTGATCCCCCGCACCATTTATTGCGAAGGGCATGATGAAAAATCGAATGTGGCTGTGGAAGTGGCGATGGTGTACAATGCCGGTTACCAGGAGCACATTTTTAGTTATGTGAATAATATCAACACCATTGAAGGTGGTACGCATGTGGCTGGTTTCCGACGTTCCATCACCAGGGTGTTTAAAACTTACGGTGACCGTGAAGGCATGTTTGAAAAAGCCAAAGTGGTAATCGAAGGTGATGATTTCAGGGAAGGCATCAGCGCCATTATTTCCGTGAAAGTGCCCGAACCCCAGTTTGAGGGACAAACGAAAACAAAATTGGGCAACAGCGAAGTGATGGGGATTGTGGATACCACGTTAAGCCGCGTGCTGGAAGCATACCTGGAGGAGAACCCCCGCGAAGCCAAAACCATCATACAGAAAGTGATCCTGGCCGCGCAGGCCCGTGCGGCTGCCAAAAAGGCCCGCGATATGGTGCAGCGCAAGAGTGTATTGGTGGGCGGTGGTTTGCCGGGTAAACTGGCCGACTGTTCCGATAAAGACCCCGGTAAATGCGAGCTCTTCCTGGTCGAAGGTGACTCGGCCGGTGGCACCGCCAAACAAGGCCGCGACCGGAGTTTCCAGGCCATCCTTCCGCTCAGGGGTAAAATCCTGAATGTGGAGAAGGCAATGGAGCATAAGATTTACGACAACGAGGAGATCAGGAATATCTTCACCGCGCTGGGTGTAAAGATTGGTACCAGCGAGGACGCGAAAGCCCTCGACTTGTCGAAGTTGCGCTATCATAAACTGATCATCATGACGGATGCCGATGTGGACGGAAGCCATATCGCCACATTGATCCTGACATTCATATTCAGGTATATGAAAGAGATGGTGGAACAGGGATATGTGTACATCGCGCAGCCACCACTGTATCTCGTGAAGAAAGGAAAGGAACAGGAATACGCCTGGAACGAAGAAGAGCGTAAGGCGCTGGTAACGCAGCTCGGACAAGGAAAGGATGATTCCGTGACCATCCAGCGATACAAGGGTTTGGGTGAAATGAACGCCGAGCAACTTTGGGAAACCACCATGAACCCGGTAACCAGGACCCTGAAACAGGTGACGATTGAAAGCGCCGCCGAAGCCGACAGGGTATTCAGCATGCTCATGGGTGATGAAGTGCCCCCACGCAGGGAATTCATCGAAACGCATGCACGATATGCCCGGATCGACGTATAGGGTTGATTTATTCAGGTATGTGCGTTTGTTCATTTGGGCAGACAAATAAATTTCATTAGCTTGTTCGTTGAAGCCAGCGGGTTTCAACCATTTACTAACCATAAATTGATGTACAATGTCAAAAATGTTAACAGCTTATTGCATGAAGACTAAAGAAAAGAATGTCCCCATGCAGGATGCAGTGATAACCAAAACCGCCCGCGGCGGCTACATGGCCCAGGGCCACGATGGTAAAGGAAATAAGATGACTACTATGCTGGCAGAAGCCAAGGCTTTGGAGGCTATTAAGGATGGCGTTGCCAAGAAAGGCTGGTAATATAATTTGAATCTTATGTAAAGGGCAGTCGGATCACGACTGCCTTTTTTAATGCCATTACCTGATCAGTACCAGGTTGCCTTTTCGGTAACGTATGGCGCCGGCCCTGAAACGGTAACTGGCCATGTAAACATAATTGCTTTGCGCGTTTTGCTTGTTTTTGAAGAATCCGTCCCAACCCGAATTCGGGTCAACGCTCCTGAATACCACTTCCCCAAAACGGTTGTACACAATGAGTTCGTAGTTCGATACAAATGCAATATTTCCCAATGGTTTAAAATGATCGTTTAAGCCATCCCCATTCGGACTAAAAGCCCCGGGGAAATAGATATCATCGCAATTTGATGCTATGCTGATTTGAACAGTATCGGATGCCAGGCAACCAAACCTGTTGCCAACCTCAACTATATATATTCCCGCATCAGACACTTCAATAGATGCCGCGCCTGAGCCATTGCTCCAGTTGTATTGGGCATAGTTTCCTGCAGAAAGCGTAACCTTATCACCGGGGCAAAGCAATTGATCTGGGCCCAGGTTCGGTTTTGTTGGGTTGTCGGCCACTGTTGCCCAAACCAATACGGAATCGCTTGTACATCCGTTTAATTCCGCCTGCAGGTAAAAGGATGTACTGCTGTCAAGGGCGGGCTGATAAACCGCTCCAACATGTAAAAGATTAGTCAGGCCTGCATCCGCGTACCAGTTTATGCTGCCATTGCTATTGGCTTCCAATGTAAAAATGCCCGGGCCGCATTTTGTTACATCATTGGCAATTGGTGCACCCGGACTTGCAGTTATGATTATTCCAGCAGTCCCGGATCCGGCGATTTGACAACCACTTGCTGGGATATTATAGGTTACGGTGTATGTACCCGGTGTAGATGCCGCGACATTGAATTGTCCGTTTGATGGGTTGATACTCAAACCTGCCTCCGCGCTGAACGTACCGCCACTGCTGAATCCTGTGCCAAGTGTGGGAGATATCGGTGAGGCGTTGCTGCACACCGGGCCGGTATAACTAAAACCGGTTACGGGCGTGATGGTATTGTTGATGGAAATCGTTGCCGTACCTGTACCTGCAATCTGGCAACCACTTGCAGGTACATTATATGTAACTGTGTATGTACCTGGTGTAGAAGCCGCGACATTGATTTGTCCGGTTGAAGGGTTGATGCTCAAACCTGTCCCCGCGCTGAAGGTACCGCCGCTGCTGAATCCTGTGCCGAGTGTAGGTGATAGTGGTGAGGCGTTGCTGCACACCGGGCTGGTATAACTAAAACCAGTGACAGGTGTAATGCTGTTGTTGATGGAAATCGTTGCTGTGCTTGAACCTGCAAGTTGACAACCACTTGAAGTGATGTTATAGGTTACGGTGTATGTACCCGGTGTAGAAGCTGCGACATTAATTTGTCCGTTTGATGGGTTGATGCTCAAACCCGCCCCCGCGCTGAAAGTGCCGCCGCTGCTGAATCCTGTGCCGAGTGTAGGTGATAGCGGTGAGGCGTTGCTGCACACCGGGCTGGTATAACTAAAACCAGTGACAGGTGTAATGCTGTTGTTGATGGAAATCGTTGCTGTGCTTGAACCTGCAAGTTGACAACCACTTGAAGTGATGTTATAGGTTACGGTGTATGTACCCGGTGTAGATGCAGCGACATTGATTTGTCCTGTTGAAGGGTTGATGCTCAAACCTGTCCCCGCGCTGAACGTACCGCCGCTGCTGAATCCAGTGCCGAGTGTGGGCGATAGCGGAGAGGCGTTGCTGCACACCGGGCTGGTGTAACTAAATCCTGTTACGGGCGTGATGCTATTGTTGATAGAGATGCTTGCCGTGTTTGATCCTGCAATTTGACATCCACTTGCGGGTAGGTTATATGTTACGGTGTAAGTTCCGGGCGTAGATGCCGAGACGTTGATTTGTCCGGTTGATGGGTTGATGTTCAATCCCGCCCCCGCGCTGAACGTGCCGCCAGTACTGAATCCCGTGCTGAGTGTAGGTGATAAAGGAGAAGCGTTGCTGCAGACAGGGCTTGTATAACTGAAGCCGGTGACCGGCGTATTACTGCTAACGACATCAACAAAAACCGATTTACTGACTATGCATGTTTGGCTGCTGGTGAATGAAATATCATCGAGGGCGAAATCGTTTCCGGATGCCGCAGTATTTCTGTTGATTAAAGTAATTTCCGCTTCTGTACTTGTACCTGCGTTCCAGTTTGCGGTGAATTGTGCCCAGTTGCAAAGCGCTCCGGCAGACAATGTACTGGTGAGTGAACTTCCCGTGATGGGTTGTCCATTGATAAGCGTTTCAATGCTGGCAACCGATGAAGGCATCGCTACTGTTTGCAACCAATACCGGAATGTATAATTGGTATTAGGCTGCACCGGAACTTTTTGTTTCCACACTACAGTATTTGGATTTGTGGAACCATCTACCACCATCATTTTTCCTGTCCCAGTACTGTGGTCTACGCACAGGTTAGAAAAACCCGGTTCAAAAGTATTTGGATTGTTTGTTACGCTATATGCTCGTTGCGCACCAGTAGCATTATTAGCGATAAAACTATATTCGGTGGCAAATCCCAGATCACCCAATTCAAAATTTCCATTATAAATCAAGTCCCGCGCAAACGTGTAGCTGTAGTTGACTGTATACGTGGTTGGGGTTGCCTGGCTCACCACAGGGTTTGCGATGTTAGGGTTCAGCAAACTCGGATCCGGCGGGTTGGCAGTCCAGGAAAAGGAACCGGATCCTGTTGCCGTGGCTTGCAGGTTGATGCTGTTGCCCTGGCAAATGGTTGTGTCGTTTCGCACAGTCAATGGATTGACGGGCTCTGTCAGCACAATGGCAGGGTTGCTGATGGCTATATTATTTTCATTATCCCTGGTGCGTATCTCATAGCTCGCTCCGCCGGGCAAGCCGGTGAACATATTATTGCCTGTAAAAGTCCCACCATTCAGGTTGTATGCATAGGGCAGGGTGCCACCGGTGCCATAAGCCGTGACCGACCCATCGTTTCCACCGGGGCAGGCAGGTTGTACAAATGAATACCTGATGCCGAGCGGCGTAGGTGGAGGTAACACTTCCACATCGTCAATCGCAAAATCGTTGCCTACAGGATTGGTATTGTTATTATACAATTCAATATTTACCCATGCGTTTGTAGGCACAAAGCTGTATGTAATTTTTTCCCAAACGGATGTGGTGCCTGGAAATGACACTTGCTCTGACCCCGAAACCAAGGTAACTGAAGCTGCATTATTCCATGCCACACTGATATTGGCCGAAGTACCGGCATCCACCGCGGTAATGGAAACAGATTTTTTCCAATAACTGAAAGTGTACGTAAGTCCAATGGTTAACGGGCCTACACCTCCACCAGTACTGCCGGCCTTCCAGAAACGTTGCCCGCCGCCAACTGTAGTGCCATCCACCACCATCATCTTTCCAGTTCCGCTATGGTCTGTTCCAGGGATAAAGTTGGCCAGGTTCATCGGTTGAGGGTTAGGGATGATGGCATAATCACCCGGTGCGCTGTTACCGGTTAATGGTGGCGGGGTACCAATAAAATTGTATGGGGCCTGAACCTGGAAACCATTGCCGCTACCGCCACCCTCAAAATCCCCGTTGACCAGTAAATTAAAGGGAGAAACCTGCGCATGTGCGGAAAATCCAACCATTAGCAAACAAAACAAGCCAATCACCAAAAAGTATCTGATGACAAAAGGCCTGGTTACCTGGCTTGCGGGCAGAAGTTGAAGCATTACAGTTATGTGTGTGTTGATACTTCAGAGATTGCTAAAAAATGAAAACCCTTACGTGTACAATTTACACATTAAAACAATTGGCCGGAAATTCTTTTTTGGAAATGGGGTTTACGCGAAACTCATCAGGTGCCTGTGCATGTGTACAAGGAAAGAATGGATATCATTCATCTCATGCATGGATTCTACCAGCAACATGCCTTGTTTGCCCACTTGTTTGAGGCGTGCTTTGTTGGTTCCTTTCTGCAGGAAATCGAGGATGCCATTGAATGTATGGCTTTGGAAATAGGGGGAGTCGGGATTGCCGACAAAATAAGCACGCAGTAATGAATTTTTGAGCACGAGTTTTTCAAAACCCAGGTCAACCGAAAGTTTGCGGCACCTGACGGTTGTAAAGAGGTCCTGCACCTGCGATGGAACAGGCCCAAAGCGGTCTTGCAGTTCCGCATGAAACTGGTTGAGGTCATCTTCTGTATCGCAGTTGTCGAGCCGCGTGTATAAAGTCAACCTTTCCGTGATGCTTTCTACATAACTGTCCGGTATGAGTATCTCCAGGTCAGTATCAATGCTGCAATCGCTCACATAATCATCCTGCTGTTGTATTTCATCTTTAAACAAGCTTCTGAATTCTTTGCGCTTCAGTTCGCGAATGGCTTCATCCAGGATTTTATGGTACATCTCAAAACCAATCTCTGCGATAAAGCCACTCTGTTCACCGCCGAGCAGGTTTCCGGCGCCCCTGATATCCAGGTCGCGCATGGCAATCTGGAACCCGCTGCCCAGGTCGCTGTATTGTTCCAGCGTAGCCAGTCGTTTCCGGCTGTCAACAGGTAATGTACTCATCGGAGGAGCCAATAAATAACAGAATGCTTTTTTATTGCTGCGCCCTACGCGCCCGCGCAACTGGTGGAGGTCGCTTAGTCCAAACTGGTGCGCGTTATTGACGATGATGGTATTTACATTTGGTATATCTACGCCGCTCTCTACAATATTTGTGCAGACCAGTACATCGTATTTGCGGTCCATGAAATCGAGGATCGTGTCTTCCAGTTTATCGCCCTCCATTTGTCCATGTGCGAATGCGATACTCAGGTCGGGGCATAAGCCCTGGATCAGGCCTTTCATTTCCGACAAACCGTTGACCCGGTTGTGGATGAAGAATACCTGGCCCCCGCGCTCGGTTTCGAAATAAATGATATCCCTGATGGCATCCTCGTTAAAAACCATCACTTCTGTTTGTATGGGCTGCCTGTTGGGTGGAGGTGTGTTGATGATGCTGAGGTCGCGTGCGCCCATCAGGCTGAACTGGAGTGTTCTTGGGATAGGCGTTGCCGTTAGTGTCAGTGAGTCAACCGTGCTGCGCAGTTGTTTCAGTTTTTCTTTCGCGGCCACGCCAAATTTTTGTTCTTCGTCAATAATCATGATCCCCAGGTCGCGGAATTTTACGTCTTTACCCAACAGGGCATGAGTGCCTACGATGATATCGACTTTGCCTTCTTCCAGTTTTTTCAGGGTTTCCTTTTTTTCTTTAGTGGATTTGAAGCGGTTGATGAAATCCACTTTCACCGGAAAGTCCCTAAGGCGGTCACTGAATGTTTTAAAATGCTGATAAGCCAGGATGGTTGTGGGCACCAGCACGGCTGCCTGCTTGCCGTCGCAGCAGGTTTTAAATGCCGCACGAATGGCGATTTCCGTTTTGCCAAAACCCACGTCGCCGCAAACAAGCCTGTCCATAGGTTGCGGCTTCTCCATATCCTTTTTCACATCTTCAGTAGCTTTGGCCTGGTCGGGTGTGTCTTCGTAAATGAAGCTGGCTTCGAGTTCGGTTTGCAGGTAATTGTCGGGGCTGTGCGAATATCCCTGTTGGCTCTTTCTTTCAGCGTATAGCCTGATCAGGTCTGTGGCGATATCCTTAACCTGTTTCTTGGTTTTTTCTTTTAGTTTACTCCAGGCATCGCTGCCCAGTTTATTCATTTTTGGTACAGAGCCTTCCTTTCCACTGTATTTACTGATTTTGTGGAGGGATGAAATATTTACATACAGAAGGTCATTGTCTTTATACCTGATGCGCACGGCTTCCTGCATCCGGCCATTCACATCAATTTTCTGCAATCCACTGTAAATACCCACACCGTGGTCAATATGCGTGACATAATCGCCGGGCTGCAGTTCCCTCAGTGTTTTCAGGGTGAGGGCCTTGTTTTTGCTGAATGCCTGCTTGACCTTGTATTTATGATAACGTTGAAAAATCTGGTGGTCGGTATAACAAACCAATTTAAGGTCGTGGTCAATAAACCCTTCATGAATGGAGACCGCGATAGGCGTGACCTGTATCTCCGCTTTCAGGTCTGTAAAAATGCTGTGCAGCCTTTCCAGTTGTTTCGGGTTGTCTGAAAACAGGAAGATATTGTATTGCTGTTGTTCGAGTTCGCGCAGGTTTTTAATCAGCAGGTCGAACTGCCTGTTGAAAGCCGGTTGTTCCTGTGTTTTAAAAACTTCTTCCCTGGCGCCGCCCGCTGCATGCCCAAAGGAAATGACTGCTGTATTATTGAGGGCCGATTCCCATTCATCCACGGCCATAAAATCGGATGCGGTGCATGAGGCATAATCCGGTTGTTCATCATCTTCCGGCTGCGTATTGATTTGCCCGCTTGCCAGGAGGTCCAGGAATACCTGAAGGTCTTCGTGGTATTGTTCCAGCTTTTCGCGGATAAAGGGACGGTCGCTCAGCCAGGTAATGGTAGGCCCGGGAATAAAATCGGAGAGGATTACTTTTTCGGCATCATTGCCTGAATCCTTTCCGGCTTCGAGCAGGCTCAGGTTGGGGATGATGTTGACTTGAAGCAACCTTCTTTCACTTAATTGTGATTCGGGGTCAAAGATGCGGATACTGTCAACCTCGTTCCCGAATAATTCAATGCGGTAAGGTTTCTCATTTCCAAATGAGTAAATATCGAGTATGCCTCCCCGTAAGGCGAACTGACCGGGCTCATATACAAAATCCGTCCTGCGGAAACCGAGGTTGGCCAGTTTCTCCAGGATGCCGTTGACATCAAGGGTTTCAGCCTGTTTCACCCGGATGATCTGTTCTGTAATTTCGTTCGACAAAACCACTTTTTCCGCCAACGCTTCGGGGTAGGTGACGATAATTTTTTTATGTCCGCCCGAAGCCAGCCTGCTCAAGGCTTCCGTTCGCAGCATGACGTGGCTGCTGTTGAGCAACCTGAAATTTTTTTTATTTTTAAAAGAGGAAGGGAAATAAAACAGGTCGATGGCGCCGGTGATATTTTCGAGGGTGTTATGAAAATACGCGGCTTCTTCCGCATCGCGCAGCACCACAAGGTGGTTATAGCCCGCGGCGAGTGGGTGTTGAAAAACCGAAGCGAGAACAAACTGGCTGGCACTGCCCTGTAATCCTTTCGCGTGAATGTGCTGACGGCCATCGTTTCCGGGCAAAAGGATACTTTCCGCAACGGCATTGGTGCGGGGGTCGTTCCTGAAAAAATTCATCAACACGTCAAAATTCATCCTGCCTGTTTCCTGCCCTAAAGGCGGCGCAAAGATAGGATGAGAATGAGCATGGTTGATGCAATGTTTGATTTTTTCATTTTGCGCTGCATATCCGCCGGGGCTAAGGATAAATTTGTACATTTCCGCATAAATCCACATCTATGGCATTACAACCCTGGAGAACCGGTAAAGTGATCCGGATTGAAAATGAAACCCCCGATACCCGGAGGTTTTGGTTCGAAGTGCCGGAGCTTGACGCATTCCCATTTTTGCCCGGGCAGTTTGTAACGCTTGACCTGCCCATTCATGAAAAGCCCAATAAGCGATGGAGGAGTTATTCCATTTCATCCTGGCCCGACGGCAGTAATGTATTTGAATTGATCATAGTGCTTGATCAGCAGGGATTGGGAACACCATATTTATTTGAACAGGCTTCGGTTGGCACCGAAATCCCTTTTCGCGGGCCACAGGGGGTTTTCACCCTGAAAGAGCCGATAGAAGAAGATGTGGTCCTGGTTTGTACGGGAACAGGCATTGCGCCCTTCAGGAGCATGATTCAGCACCTGCACCGAAACGGGATCCCGCATAAGGATTTACACCTGGTGTTTGGTTGCAGGAACCAGTCATCCCTTTTATATTATGATGAGATGCGATCCCTGGAAAAAGCTGTTCCGGGATTTCATTACCACCCGGTTTTATCGAGGGAAGAAAAGGAGGGATTTGATCATGGTTATGTGCATGCCGTATATGAACGTATTTGCGCCAACCGCCAACCCGCGCGTTTTTATCTCTGCGGCTGGAAAGGCATGATTGATGAAGCCCGGCAACGCATCCAGCAATTGGGATATGAGAAAAAAGATATCCATTTCGAAATCTACGGTTAGCCATACACGATTTATACTGTAAATGGCTGTTGCCATTGAAAGCCCTGGGTTTGTTTGCAAAGATTAATTGGTTGATATTAATTTTTTGCTATCTTAATGGGCGAAATCTTCACACTAAATTGTAAACCATGGGCGCCGCTTCAATGATTGTATTGATACTTGCAGGCCTCGCATTTGCCGGCATCGCCATCATGGTCTCCAAAATATTGAACAAGGCCAGCACCAACCCGCAAAAAGGGGAAGCATACGAATGCGGTGTCCCCACACAGGGTAAAACCTGGATTCAGATGAATGTGGGATATTATTTATACGCCCTCTTGTTTTTGATTTTTGATGTGGAGTTGGTTTTTTTATATCCCTGGGCGGTTGCGGCCAAGGTTACCGGATGGTTCGCATTTATTGAGATTATTATTTTCTTTTTCATATTGTTCCTCGGATTCCTCTATGCGCACCGGAAAGGTGCATTGAAGTGGATGTGAACCGAAGTGGAGGGCCGCGGGCGCATCGCAACGATTGCCCATGCAGCAACCTGTTTCAAAAGGCCAGTCCTTTCCCGGCCAGGTACATGAGTTACCGGGCGGTGGCATTGTGCTCAGTAAGTTGGATGATGTCATCAACTGGGCCAGGTCAAACTCCCTGTGGCCGCTCACGTTTGCCACAAGCTGTTGCGGTATTGAAATGATGGCGACCGCTTCCGCGAAATATGATTTTTCAAGGTTTGGTTTTGAAGTGGCCAGGGCTTCTCCCAGGCAGGCCGATGTAATCATCATTGCCGGTACCATTGTCAATAAAATGGCGCCCGTACTCAAGCGCCTATACGATCAGATGGCAGACCCCAAGTATGTAATTGCGATGGGCGCCTGCGCGATCAGCGGTGGCCCGTTTTTTTATAATACTTATTCTGTGGTCAAAGGGGCCGATCATATTATCCCGGTGGATGTGTATGTGGCGGGCTGTCCGCCCCGGCCAGAAGCCTTATTGCACGCGCTGATCACTTTGCAGGATAAAATCAAACAAGGGTTAACGCGCGAACAAATTAAAACCGGCATACCATGATGGATCGGGAACATATGATATCATGCATCACGGAGTGGGTTCCAGGGGCCAAAGCGGAAGAGGGCACGGAGTGGACAACCTTGTCGATTCCAGGTGAATCATGGCCCGAACTGGCACAGCGATTGCGCGATGAAGCCGACTGGCAGATGGATTTCCTTTTTTGCCTCACGTGCATCGACTGGAAAACACACCTGACGATGGTGTACCACCTGACATCCACCAGGCACAGGCATATCCTGGTGATCAAGGCCGACCTGCCCGCAGATGACGCGGTGATACATACGGCCAGCCATCTGTGGAAGACGGCGATTTTCCATGAACGTGAGGTGTTTGAGATGTTTGGTGTTCGGTTCAGCAAGCACCCCGACCTGCGGCTATTGATATTGCCTGACGGATGGGAGGGACGGAACCCCATGAAAAAAGATTTTGAAGACCCTGTAAATATGATCAGGATGTAATTTCATAATTTTCGGGTAATCATAACCGTTATACATGCACGAAGTACTCGGTACAACAACAGACGGGGATTTGGTCATCAATGTGGGCCCGCAGCATCCGGCCACGCATGGTGTATTGCACCTGGTGATCACCTTGCATGGGGAGACCATCCGGAAAGTGGATCCCCACCTGGGTTATATCCACCGGTCAATTGAGAAAATGTGCGAGAGCCTGACTTACCGGCAGTTTATTTACGTCACCAGCCGGATGGATTACCTGTCGGCCCATATCAACAACCACGCCTGCGCGCTATGCGTGGAAAAAGGTTTGCAGGTTGAAGTGCCTGCCCGTGCGCAATATATCCGTGTACTCATGGATGAACTCACGCGCATTGCATCACATGAATTATGGTGGGGCGCGATGGCGATGGACCTTGGGGCTTTCACCCCGTTTTTTCACGCGTTCAGGGAAAGGGAAAACATCAATGATATCATGGAAGAAACCTGCGGCGCCAGGCTCACCATGAATTATATGGTACCGGGCGGCGTGATGGCCGATATCCATCCCAATTTTCAGAAAAGGGTGAAATCCTTTATTCAGTTGTTCAGGTCTAAGTTTGATGAGTATAACGAAATGGTGACCGGCAATATTATTTTTCAGAACCGGATGAAGGGTGTTGGTTATTTATCAGCGGAGGATGCCATTTCATATGGATGTACAGGCCCAACCGCGAGGGGTAGCGGCGTTTCCTGTGATGTGCGAAAAATCATGCCTTATGAATTGTACAACCAGGTACAGTTTGACGAGATATTGGAAACCGGCGGCGATTCCTTTGCCAGGTATATGGTGCGTTTGCGCGAGATGAATGAATCCATTAATATTATTGAGCAGGTGATTGATAATATACCAGAAGGCGATTACCAGGCAAAAACCAAGGCGGTTTTGAAATTGCCCAAGGGGGAATTTTATACAAGGGTGGAAACCGCGCGGGGGGAGCTGGGCGTGTATATTGTCAGCGAAGGCGGCACCACACCGTACCGGATAAAATTCCGCTCACCGGGTTTTTCCAATTTATCCGCGCTTGACCATATGGCCAGGGGCAGTAAAATTGGCGACCTGGTGGCGATGATGGGCACGCTTGACTTAGTGATACCGGACATCGACAGGTAATGAACAGATCAAATAACCAAATGCATGTTTAGTTTATCAGGCATAACCACAGCGTTGCACGACTGGCTTAGCGGCCGGTTCAGTGAAGCATGGGTTATGCTGATTGAAATGCTGTTGGCCGGCATTGCCGTGATCAGTTTTTTTGCCATACTTGGACTTGTGCTGGTATTGATGGAACGTAAGGTTTCGGCCTGGATGCAGATCAGGCTTGGGCCTAACCGGGTTGGGCCGAAAGGTATGTTGCAATCATTCGCGGATACTTTGAAGCTTTTGGTGAAAGAGGGCATGACACCCAATGGAGCCGACAAATTGCTGTTTAACATGGCGCCGGTCATGGCCATGGTCATTGCCATGTTGCTCATGGCGCCGATCGCTTTTGCAAAGGATTTTCAGC
Source organism: Chitinophagaceae bacterium UBA2375 (assembly GCA_002343985.1). Taxonomy (GTDB): domain Bacteria; phylum Bacteroidota; class Bacteroidia; order Chitinophagales; family Chitinophagaceae; genus Ferruginibacter. Next base: position 72,175 of record DDTB01000003.1, read on the forward strand.
TCTGGGATATAAATATCGGTGTACTCTATATCTCGGCAGTTTCATCGCTTTCCGTTATCAGCATTTTGATGGCGGGATGGGCCAGTAATAATAAGTATTCATTATTGGGTGCTATGCGCAGCGGTGCACAGATTGTGAGTTATGAATTATCGGCAGGGCTCGCGATTTTGACCATTGTGGTTTTGTCGGGCAGCCTGAACATGAATGATATTGTCATGGCACAGGAAAATGGATGGTGGATTTTTAAAGGGCATATCCCGGTGATCATCGCTTTTGTAATTTTTATTATTGCCGTTACTGCTGAAACCAACAGGGCCCCGTTTGACCTTGCGGAAGCGGAATCAGAACTGACGGCTGGTTTCCATACCGAGTATTCCGGGATGAAATTCGCGTTGTTCTTCCTGGCGGAATATGTGAACGTATTTATTGTATGTGCCATTGGCGCCACATTGTTTTTGGGTGGTTGGATGCCTTTCCATATTGGCAACTGGGATGGTTTCAACCGGGTGATGGATTTTATCCCATCGAGTATCTGGTTTTTGGGAAAAACCTTTTTACTGATTTTCCTGATCATGTGGTTCCGATGGAGTTTTCCCAGGTTAAGGATCGATCAGTTGCTGAACCTGGAATGGAAATACCTGCTGCCGATAAGTATGGTAAACATTCTCCTGGTGGCCGCTATCGCCATACTTGGCTGGCATTTTTAATTGTTAAATGATAATCGGATTATGTTCTTAGCGCGTTATATCAAGAGTATTTTCCAGGCGGTGCGTTCGCTATGGATTGGTATGCGCCGCACGGGATATTATTTTTCGCACCACAAGGAAATCATCACGCAGCAATATCCCGATAACCGGGAAACCCTGCAGTTGCCCGAGCGGTTTAAGGGTGAAGTGGTGATGCCGCATAATGAACAAAACGAACACAGGTGCACCGGATGCACAGCTTGCGAACTGGCTTGTCCGAATGGCACTATCAAAGTGATCACCAAATTTGATATTACGCCAGAAGGAAAGAAGAAAAAAGCCATTGATAAACTGGTCTACCACCTGGAATTGTGTACGATGTGTAATTTATGCGTCGTGGCTTGTCCTTCGGATGCCATAGTCATGGCCCAAACATTTGAGCACAGCGTTTTTGACAGGAACCAGCTCACAAAAATTTTAAATAACCCCGGGTCTAAAATCATGGAGGGCGTTGAATAATGGGAGCATCCACGATCATATTTTATTTGCTTGCCGCCATAACGCTTGGCTCGGCATTACTATCTGTAAGCACCAGGAATATTTTCCGTGCAGCCATCTATCTCTTGTTCACCTTGATCGGTATCGCGGGTATTTATTTTTGGATGGCCTATGATTTTATCGCGGCGGTACAAATCATTGTATATGCGGGCGGCATATCGGTGTTAATCATCTTTTCGATCTTCCTGACCCAACAGGCCGGCGAATTACTACCGGTACAGCATACACGAAGGAAATTGTTTTCCTTTTTGGCCGCAGTGATCGCTTTTATCCTGATCATCATGCAACTGATCGATTATGCATTCGTGCCGGTAGGCCAGGGTTCGGAAGGGCCAACGGTTATGGAGATTGGCCAGGCTATGATGGGGCTGGGTGTTGGCGGGTACGCCCTGGCATTTGAAGTGATCAGCATACTGCTATTGGCAGCGATGGTGGCTTGCATTGTCATCGCCATCAGGCAAAAGCCCGACCCCTTACCAGCAGAAGAAACAGATACTATAACCATTGAATCCGGAAACACATGGAACTGACACCCGGATTATATCATATGCTATTTTTGAGCAGCGCCTTATTTTTCATTGGCGTCTATGGCTTTTTTACCAGGCGAAACCTTGTGACGATGCTCATGAGCATTGAACTTATCCTGAACAGTGTGAACCTGAATTTTATAGCGTTCAATAAATACTTGTGGCCCGGTCAATTGGATGGGTTGTTTTTTACCTTGTTTATCATCGCGATCGCTGCCGCTGAAGCTGCCGTTGCCATCGCGATCATCATCAACCTGTACCGTTGCCATAAATCTGTGGACGTGGAAGAAGCGAGAAACCTGAAATACTAATTGTTGAAACAATAGCGCATATGCCATCGCTGTTAAATATCATATTGATCCCCCTGCTGCCCCTGCTATCGTTTGTATGGCTGGGATTATCGGGCCGCAGGCAAAACCATCCCATGGCAGGTTGGTTAGCCACCGCGTTCATGTTGGTCTCGCTCCTGTTATCAATACAAACCGCATTCGCGTATTTCTCCGGCGCGGGCATGGCCGGTGACAGTTACAGGCCTATGCTCGTGTGGGATCTTGAATGGCTTCCATTTACAGCCACCGCCGAAGGGCTTGCCATACATACCGGTATTTTACTCGACCCGATTTCCGTGATGATGCTGATCGTGGTTACATCCATCTCATGTATGGTGCACCTCTTCAGTTTGGGATACATGAAAGGGGAACAGAGATTTGGTATGTATTATGCTTACCTGGGGTTGTTTACATTTTCCATGCTTGGATTGGTGCTTTCTTCCAATATCTTCCAGATGTACATGTTCTGGGAATTGGTTGGTGTATCATCCTTTTTATTAATTGGTTTCTATTATCAAAAACCCGCAGCGGTTGCTGCAGCCAAAAAAGCGTTTATCGTTACCCGTTTTGCGGATTTGGGTTTTTTATTGGGTATCCTTGTATTGTCGTATTACGGCGGCAGCATGGATTTCAACCAGTTGATCCAAAGCCTTACCAGTCCGGAATCAAATGAGTTGCAGGAAGCGCAACGGGACAGTTTTATGGGGTTGTCGGCCCTCAGTTGGGGATTATCATTGGTTTTCATTGGCGGTGCCAGTAAGAGTGCATTATTCCCATTGCATATTTGGTTGCCCGATGCCATGGAAGGCCCTACGCCCGTATCGGCATTGATCCATGCGGCAACCATGGTGGTGGCCGGCGTGTACCTTGTTGCGAGGTTGTTTCCCGTTTACGCTTTATCAGCGCCTGATATATTACAGATGATTGGCTGGACAGGCGCCATATCCGCGCTTATTGCCGCCTTGATTGCATGTACGCAAACGGATATCAAAAGGGTATTGGCTTATTCCACCATGTCGCAGATCGGGTTTATGGTTCTTGCGCTTGGTGTGTCTGGTTATGCGGATGGTAACAACCTGGGTTTTACGGCATCTATGTTCCACCTGAGTACACATGCTGTGTTTAAGGCCCTGTTGTTCTTATGTGCTGGCGCCGTGATCCATTATGTGCATAGCAACGAGATGGATCAGATGGGCGGTTTGCGCAAACAAATGCCCATCACGCATATCAGTTTTCTTCTGGCATGCCTGGCCATTTCCGGCTTCCCTTTTTTGGCAGGATTTTTCAGTAAGGAAGAGATCCTTCTTGCAGCTTATACGAATTATAAGCCGATTTTCTGGATCGCGATATTCACTTCAGCGCTGACTGCTTTTTATATGTTCCGTTTATACTTCCGGATATTCTGGCATAAGCCTTATCATGCCGCCCATCATGATGATCATCACGGCGAAGGCACATGGACAATGAAATGGCCATTGTTGATCCTGGCCCTGGGAACGGTGTTTGCCGGGTATATCCCTTTCAGCCGTTTCGTAAGTGCTACCGGAAAACCATTCCATACTTCATTGCATATTGAATTTTCCATTGCCCCGGTGGGGTTGGCTTTATTGGGTATTGCGGCAGCGTATTATTTATATGGGCGCCAGTCTGCAAGACCGGAACAAATGCAAAAAAGCCTTGGATTTTTATATACTTCATTGAAAAGTAAACTATTCATTGATGAACTCTATCTGTTTATCACCCGAAACATCATTTTCGGCATTTTAGGGAAATGGGCCGCATGGATAGATAAACATATAGTTGACGGATTGATGAACGGCCTCGCTGATCTTATCCAGTGGATTGCACAGAAAATCCGCCGTGTGCAATCAGGAAGGGTGCAGGATTACGCGTTATACTTTTTAATTGCCATACTTGGATTATTGTTATGCGCTAAATGGTTCAACCAATTTTAATATAAGTACATGAACCTGGTTATATTTTTGATCATACCGTTGATGACCGTTGTGCTGCTGTTGTTGGCACGCAACGCGATGCAGGTTCGTGCGCTGGCAATTGCCGGGGCAGCGGTACAGGCCGTGTGCACGGTAATCCTGTATTTTTCGTACAGGAATATCATGCAAGGCCAAGAGCCGGGATTGCTGTATTTCGAACAATCGTTCCCATTCTATCCATCCTGGAATATTTCATTTCATATTGGGGTTGATGGCATTTCCATCGCGATGATGCTGTTGACATCATGGGTGGTGCTGGCCGGCGTTTTGATTTCGCGAAACATTACAGACAGGGTTAAGGAATACCATGTCATGTTGCTCCTGCTCAGCCTGGGCGCGTATGGTTTCTTTATGTCGGTTGATTTATTGATCCAGTTCTTTTTCCTGGAACTGGCTGTCATTCCAAAGTACCTGTTGATTGCCATCTGGGGTAGCGGGAAGAAAACATACAGTGCCAATAAACTCGCTTTATTGTTGATGGGTGGTTCGGCCTTGATATTGGTAGGGTTATTGATGATGTATTACAGCATCGAGCCGCATACATTTAACTGGAAAGAGATAGCCGGTATTTCATTACCGATTTCATTGCAAATGGTTTGTTTCCCATTGTTATTCCTTGGTTTTGGCATTTTCTCCGCCATCTTCCCGTTTCATACCTGGGTACCCGATGGGCATTCGTCTGCACCAACAGCGGGCTCTATGTTTCTCGCCGGCATTTCGATGAAGCTGGGTGGTTTTGGCTGTTTGAAAGTAGCCAGTTTCCTGTTTCCGGACGCTGCCGTTACATATGCACCCTGGGTTGTAGGGTTATCTGCTATCGCGATTATTTACGGGGCTTTTGTAACATTAATGCAGAAAGACCTGAAGTATATAAACGCATATTCTTCCATCAGCCATTGCGGATTTGTATTGCTGGGCATTGGAATGATTACGCATGGCGCCATATCCGGGGCTGTTTTGCAAATGATTTCGCATGGATTGATGACGGCTTTGTTCTTCGCCATCATCGGCATGGTATATGCGCGTACACATACCCGTGAGATCGCCAAAATGGGAGGGTTGATGCGGACTATGCCTTTTGTGAGCACGATGCTCTTTATCGTAGGTTTTTGCTCCCTGGGTTTGCCTGGATTGAGCGGGTTTGTGGCTGAGATGTCGGTATTTGTGGGTTCCTGGGAGCGACCAGGGTTGTTTTATAGAACGGCCACCGTGTTGGCTTGTATGTCGATAGTGGTAACCGCGGTGTATATTTTGAGGGCTGTCGGTAAAGTGGTGATGGGCCCTTTGCCTGATGCTTACGCGCAGACAAGCGACGCTGCAGGGTATGAAAAATTTGTATCTGTTTGGCTGCTGCTGGCGATCTTGTTGATCGGGATTTTCCCGGGTTGGCTGGTAGAGCTTATTGAGCCTGCCGTCAGCTTTATTCAACTGAGGTTCCAGGCACAGTGATCATGAGATACGTAAAGTGAATTGTTTATGATGAGTAACATGCTGATATTAATGAAACAGGAACTGGCGCTTTGCCTGTTGATTTTTTTGTTGCTCATCCTGAAGCTGGTTAAGGACATGAAGAACGAGACTGTGTTGACACTCACGCAGTTTTTATTCTTGTTTTTTTTCATTCTTGGATTTATTGGCAATGAAACCGGCGAATTATTTGGCGGCATGTACCGTCAGACAACAAGCAGCATCGTTCAGAAAAATATTTTGTCTTTAGGCCTGTACCTGATGCCTATGCTCTTTGCATCCTGGATGCGGCAGCACGAGCATTTGCTGGAATTCCTGCTGTTAATGGCATGTGTCACGCTTGGGATGTTCCTGATGATCTCCAGCGCGCATATGCTGATGTTTTATTTATCGCTAGAATTATCCAGCATCCCGCTGGCGGCACTGGTAAATTTTGATTTGCGTTTGCGTAAATCTTCTGAGGGCGCCATGAAAATGATCCTGACTTCGGCTTTTTCTTCCGGAATTTTACTGATGGGAATTTCATTTATTTATGGTTCTACGGGCAGTTTGTTATTTGATGATATCGCGGCATCCGGAAAACAATCCGGACTTGATATCGCCGCGTTTATGCTTTTCTTTTCCGCATTCGCTTTTAAGCTTTCCGTTGTGCCGTTTCACTTTTGGACTGCGGATGTATATGAAGGTGCTCCTGTACCGGTAGCGGCATTTCTGTCGGTGATGTCTAAAGCGGCCATGGCTTTTGTATTGATGAACATTTGTTTTTTGGTGTTCCCACATTTATTCGACTGGTGGCACCAGGTATTTTTGATCTTATCGGCCTTAACTATTTTAACCGGTAACCTGTTCGCGCTCCGGCAGGAAAATATCAAGCGCTTCCTGGCTTTTTCATCCATCTCCCAGGTTGGTTTCATTCTACTGGCCATAGCCGCGAATATGCCTTCAGCAAAAGCATCGGTTCATTTTTTCCTGTTGATCTACCTTGTCTCAAACCTGGCGGCATTTTCTGTGGTTTGTTTAGCGTGTGTGCATCACCGTAAGGAAAGCATATCAGATTTCAAGGGCTTTTATAAGAAGAACCCTTTTTTAAGCTGGGTGATGTTATTGGCATTATTCTCCCTCGCTGGCATTCCTCCGTTAGCAGGGTTTTTTGGTAAATTTTTCCTGTTAAGCGCGGGTGCGGGCAGGGGGGATTACTTTTTTGTTGTGTTTGCCGCGATTAATATGGTGGTATCCCTCTATTATTATGTGAGGCTGGCAAGGATGATATTTTCCACAGAAGAACAACCGGTATTGTCAAAAGTATTTATTGACCCAATGGGCAAAGCGGGTTTAATCATTATGGCTGTTGCCATGCTGATCCTGGGACTGACAAGCTGGGTGTATGATTACCTGAATGTTTGATTTATGAATGATTGAAACCCTGTATTATGGCCATTAATAAAAATCATGAGTTTGAGGAATTGGATGGGGTGAAATGCGGGATTGTTGAGCGCAATATCAGTAAAGAGCGGGCAGATTTTCTGTCTGCACTTCTGAGTTTTAATAATTATGAAGTGAAGGTTGTTCCTGTTCAGGCAAAGGCAAAGCCTGCTGCAGCAAATACGGCTGAACAACCAGATGCGGAACCTGTTGTGGAAGAGCCCGCGCCATCTTTATTCACGTTGGGTGTTACGGATTACACCTTTAATCCCATCAACGCCATATTTGGCAGGATGCTACGCACAAGGGAAGGGCATGTGGTTACCCTTGCATACTGGCAACAAAAAGATTCGGTTAGCAGGGATGATAAGCCCTATTTTGAGTAAAGCAATTAGCTGATTAATTCCAGTATTTTCTTTTTCACCTCACTGATGGGTATACGCTCCTGCAACATGCTGTCGCGATAGCGGATCGTAACGGCGTTGTCTTCTTTTGTTTGATGATCGATGGTGACGCAAAACGGTGTGCCAACAGCATCCATCCTCCGGTACCTTTTACCAATGGCATCTTTCTCTTCATAAAAACACATGAAACTGCCTTTACAATCATCCATTAAGGCGCGTGCAATCTCAGGCAAGCCATCTTTCTTCACCAATGGAAGAATGGCGAGTTTTGTCGGCGCCAGTTTTGCCGGGATCTTCAATACCACACGGCTGTCTTCGGTTCCATCTTCTTTTGTCCATGTTTCCTCCGCGTACGACAAACTCAAAATGGTCAGGAATAATCGGTCAAGTCCTACGGAAGTCTCTACCACAAACGGCGTGTAATTTCCATAAGGTTTGCCTTGTTCATCGAGGTCGTTGTCGAAGTATTGAATTTTTTTCCGGCTGTATTTGGCATGTTGCGACAGGTCGAAATCCGTACGGCTGTGAATGCCTTCCAGTTCCTTCCATCCAAACGGGAATTCGAATTCAATATCCAGCGCCGCATCGGCGTAGTGCGCCAGTTTGATGTGGTTGTGGTACCTTAATTTCTCTGAGGGGATACCAATGCTTTCATGCCATTTCTTCCTGGTTTCTTTCCAATAGTTGTACCATTCCATTTGCGTGCCGGGGCGTACAAAGAATTGCATTTCCATTTGTTCAAACTCGCGCATCCTGAAAATAAACTGGCGTGCAACAATCTCGTTCCTGAAAGCCTTACCTGTTTGCGCGATACCAAACGGGATCTTCATCCGTCCGGTTTTTTGCACGTTCAGGAAATTCACAAAAATGCCCTGCGCGGTTTCCGGGCGCAGGTATACAATATTGTCTTCGGGGTTTTCGCTGGCAACAGCCCCGAATTCGGTTTTAAACATCAGGTTGAATTGCCTGACATCAGTCCAGTTACAGGTTTTACTTACGGTGCAGGTGATGCGTTGTTCTTCGATCAGTTTTTTCAGTCCGGCATAATCGTCTTTTGCCAGCAACTGGTCGAGTTGTTGTAAAAGTGCGTCTTTTTCAGGGCCTGCCAGTGTTTCGGCGTGGGCTTCGATCAGGTGGTCTACTCGATAGCGTTTCTTACTGTCTTTATTATCGATCATCGGATCGCTGAAATTATCGACATGGCCGCTGGCTTTCCACACGGTTGGGTGCATAAAGATCGCGGCGTCGATACCCACAATGTTTTCATGCATTTGGGTCATGCTTTTCCACCATTCGTCGCGCAGGTTTTTTTTGAGTTGCGCGCCGTTTTGGCCATAATCATACACGGCGCTTAAACCGTCGTATAATTCGGATGACTGAAAAATATATCCGTATTCCTTACAATGGGAAATCAGGTTTTGAAACAGGTTTGTATCGTTTGCCATGGGCGCAAAGATAGTTGTTTAGGGTTTTCCAGTCAAGGATTGGAAGCTTGGTGGGGCATGTTCTACCGGTTTTTTATCCCTGGCGAGGTGGTAATTAATAAGATGATCTCTTGATCCAAACCAATCAAATACTTGTTGGCGGGATAAATATGTATCTTGAGTTGATAGGATAGCGTGCCAGGAACTGAATTCCCATTCTCTGAAATCCTTGACGAATCCATGATTTTCCGGATTCAAATGTATGTACCTGATTATTCGTGTAAAGTAAGAGTCGTATTTTATTTGCTTTCTTTTAAAGGGGGATTCAAAAAGTTTTCCATGCCTGTGGTACGATTTGTTAATAGCTTGAGCATAGGCGTTGAAGAAGTGAGATAACTGTCTGGAAGCGTTTAAAGATTTAACAGCAGGATCACTTGAAATTTTATCCAGGTTTTTCTCCTTAACCTTTACCAAAAAATGAAAGTGGTTGTTCAGCAGTGCATATGCAAAGGTTTCTAACACATCCGAGCAATATTGCTGATATTTCATCAGGAAATAATAGTAGTTTCTTTTTTCTTTAAAAATGGGTTCTCCATTGATACCGCAATTATAAATGTGGTAGATATTCCCTGGTTCTATTGCTTCGAGCTGCCTCATTTGACAATGCTACTATTAATGCGCAAGAAGGGGGGGGATTTTTGTGGAAGAATGTTTATGATGGAATAATTTATTTTACTAACCCTGTCGGGGTTATAACCC
>DDTB01000033.1 GCA_002343985.1 Chitinophagaceae bacterium UBA2375
CAGCAACAATAAATTCTAAAGGATTTTTTAAGGTTGTGCAATGCTGCTGAATTTTTTTAATCAGCATCAGGGATTCATAAGTAATAACCTTTATTAAAGCATCTATTTGCCATTGTCTTATTTTATAATAATCTCCCTCTAAAATGTTGTAGTAACTTTCAAAGTTTGAAAAGTATGGGTCAATCTTTCCTGCAAGGAAATCTTTGTAAGAGTATTCAGGAATACTGTCTTTGAGTTTCCATTTCCTTTCAAAAAATAAATGCTGATAGCTGCCAAGTCTTACCGCTTCGGAAAGTTGTTTTGATTCATCAACATTTAATAGAAATGCTCTGCTTGCAAATTGATTAAGCAACCAATCTTCTGAGGAATGATTTTTTATGTAGTAAGGGTATTCGCTTTTTTCAATAACGGCTTTTAGCTTGTCCGATTCTTCAATCAAAATTTTTAATTGATTGAAATCGTCAAGCCCTTGCAGTTTGGTTTCAATATTGGTTACGAAATCTTTTTTTGCCTGTTCGTTTGCCGTATTGAATAAACTTTTGAATTGCTTTTTTATTAAGCTATTGATTGGTTTAACTATCATTGAAATATTAAAGTTAATCGTTAAATACATCCATTGCCTTATCTAACTCCTCATTTACAATCTTTGCATAAATCTGTGTTTCCCTTAATTGAGCATGACCCATGAGCTTTGAAACCTTATCTATGCTAACGCCTTTCCTTAAAGCCCTGGTAGCCCATGTATGACGGCTAATGTGAAATGATAATGGCTTTTCAATTTCAGCCTTCGTTGCCAAAAGTTTGAGGTTCTTATTTATGTAAGCGGTGGCACTTGAAATTTGATTGTATGAAACTTGGGGGTCATTCAAATCAATACTATTTGGAAGCATTGGAAAAATAAAATCAGTTTGCTTGGTAGCTTTGCTGTGGTACTTGTTTATTATCTCAATGGCTTTATTAGGCAGCTTGATTGATAGCTGTGTTTTTGTTTTATGGATGGCGATATGGATATGCTTACCATCAAAATTTTGCCACTTTAATTTTAGAACATCAGAAATGCGAAGCCCTCCGGTGTATGCTGCAAAAATGAACATGAGTTTATGCAAATCCATTCTTTCGCCGGGAACCGTTGCCACATCTTCTATTGCCTTTAGTTCTTCATCGCTTAAAAAGGAACGGCTTGTTTTTTCCAGTTTGAGTTTGTACTTGGTAAATGGGTTGTGCTGGTATTCGATTTTTTCTGCCCTTAGAGCATCATTGAAAAGTTTCCGCAGGAATTTTAGATGCTTGTGGATTGTATTGGTTTTTAGCTTCTGCTTTGTTTGCAGGAACTTTTCATATTTTGCCAAAAACTCGGGGGTTATATCTTGGAACATGATGGAAGCATCGTTTACATAATCCTTTAAAGTTTTGATAGTGGAACTGTGGGTTATGTGGGTGCTTATTTTTCCATCATCCTTGTAATTGTTTACAACTTCATCAGCGAAGGCAAAAAAATCCTCTGGCTTCTTGCCATAGATTTTTTCCTTTAGCTGCCGGGTGGTGGAAGATTTGGAAACGGTTTCGTGTTCAAATACTTGGTCTTGAAGCTCCGCAAATTTGTTGGTTAAAAAGGAGTTGAGCCTTGCACTGTTGGTATGCTTGCCTTTTATCTTGTTTTTGGCAGAATCCCAATGGTCTTCGGGTATTAAAATACCGGATGCGATGTAGCTAATTTTCCTATCTTTGATAATGCGGAAGTGGATAGGGGCTTCGCCTTTTTTGTTTAGCTTATCCTTGCGGTAAACTATTGATACACTTGCCATTTGCTTCGGTTTTGTTGCATCACAAATTTAAGCAAATAAGTGCAAAATGGGGTAAACAATGGGGTAAACATTATCCACATTTCGTTGCTTTTTTCTGCATTAGAAAAAACAATGAATACGCTGAAATGATTGATAGTAGGGCTTTTTGGAGAATAACGGTGAAAACGGAAACAAGAAAATTAGACCCGTCCGGTCCGCGTAAAGCTCCAAAGAAATTTGGGGCTTTTTTTATTTTACATTTATCCGTCAAACCCCAACCCTTTTCTGTTTTCCCCTTACTTTTATCCCATGCACAAATACCTGTTCATTCTCCTGCTTTGCTGCGGTTGCAGTTCCGTAGCTAAAAAAATGTACGGCATCAAAGACCCTGGCATTGAGAACAGGGAGTCCATCATCCGTTATGCACAGTCCATCAACCTGGATACCACCCACATCTGCACGGTTGACACATCCACTTACCTCAAAACCCTGATCCGGATCCAAAGCTCTTTGCCCGAAGCGGAACTGTTTAACCGGGATGGCATCAATATCACGTACAAAAAACAAGACCAGGATTGTAACGCGGGCCTTTTCTCCTTTATTCCCAACCTGCGCAAGGATTCAGCCTATAACCGAAAAGATGCTTACAGCCTCACGCAACACCTGGAAGGCATCCGCGGGCTCAACGGTGAAGCCCTCCATAATATCACCGACTCTTCAGCCGATTACTACCTCTTCATCTACTGGGTAAGGTGGATTGGAAAACTCAACAAAGATCATGTACGCGAATGGATGGACCTGGCAAAATCAAACCCGCATGTGCGCATCCAGGTTATCCCCGTGAACATGGATTTTCAATCCTGGTGGCCAGAAACATTTCAACAAAAAGTAACGAAAAGCATGTCGAAGAAAAAATGATGAGCATGGGTCTCAGGGCTATGCTTTTGTGCAAGCTTGTATGAGTTTTTTTGCCTGGTTATGTTGAACAAACTGGCCTGAATTTTGTCTTACAGACTGTATCCGGATATGTTCCGGATTTTTTTTCTTTTCCCGGTTACATCCTGTGTATGCCGGCAACTAATGCAAAAGCATCTGCTATGTGTTTTCGTAACCTGTTGGCTGTCATAATTTTAAGTATTTCTCTCCTGGCCTCCTGTACCAGCGGCCCCGGGCCCGCGCCCCAGGATCCCAATAATCCCCCGGCGCCAACACCTACTGTGGGCCGTTTATCGTATGGGGATACTTTGTTTTTCCTGGGTACCAACGCGTTCAGGTTCCCGGTGTCGAAGCCTTCGCCCAGTGGTTATTTTAAAGCCATACCGTTCGGTCTTTCCATAGATACCCTTACAGGCAGGATCAATATCGCGCAGAGTGAAACCGGCATCCGGTATAAGATTTATTATGTGTCGCAGGCCGGCGAAAAATTAGACAGTGTAAAAATTGTGATTTCGGGTATTGATTACCGTGATACCATTGTTCAGCTTGCAGCTACACCCTCCGCATACGACACTTCTTTTCCCATTTACAATGCGAGGCCCGGATTGATACTGCCTTGCGGCGATGATGATGAAGATGGGGATGGCGACCTTGATGACGACGATAACCGATGTGTATTTGATGAAACGGACCTCGATAATGATGGCGACGATGATATTGATGGCGTAAACCAGGAAAAATTACTGGTTGATATTAAAAAAGGTTTTATTGATGTGGAAGCTTCCTTCCAGGCAGGGATATTCGGTTCCAGCAACCCGGCCAACGGCCTGATGCGCGATTTTACTTTTTACTACCGCATAGATGATGCCAGCAACAGGGCCCTGAATAAAATTTCGGTGCGCGTGTACCATTACCGCCGCCGTGCCGACATCCCGCAAGCCTTGTTTGATACGCTGAACCTGCGCAACGATATAGCTGCAGCGGTGAACAGTCGGGTGTACCCCATTTCAGGGCAACACCCGCAGGTAGATACGGATGGCAGTTACCAGTCCAGTTCAATTTTTAGCAGGCTGGAATATGCATCCCGGCCAAAGCGCCCACCGATCATCATCATCGTCAGCCAGTAACAGATATTATCAATAAGCCCGGTTACCCCGGGTTTTATTATTTTACAGTGCATCCCATGCCCATGCACCTTTTCATGTCGAAAAAAATATTGAATCGTCTAATCGTTTCCGTTAGTATCGCGGTCGCGTGCATCTGCATCAACTTCGCGCAGCAAAATAATGCAACAGGCCTGCAACAGGCATACCGGGAGGCCGTTCGGCTCTACCTGCTCGAAGAGCCTACCGCGGAAACGGATTCCACTGCGCTGGCATTATTCCACAGTTTCATACAGCAAGCCGGCCCCGGTGATGCCGGTAAAATAATGGATGCCTGCATCAGGGCCGGAAATATTCACCAGGGTTACCAGCGTTTTAATGAGGCCAACCGCCTCTACCACCAGGCGCTGCAACAGGCGAAGCTTATTGATAAGCCTGAAAAATTACAGTATGAAGCCTTTCTCTACATTGGCTCCTCTCATTATTTCAGCAATATCCTGGATAGTTCAAGGTTCTATTTTGAAGCGGCATCTGAAATCGCCATGCGTATATCCGGAAAGGAAAAATTGCCGGAGCTCGACCGATTATATAATTCCCTGGGCGCTCTGTATTATGAATCGGCGAATTACCAGCAATCAAAAAATTACTTTCAAAATGCATTGCAGTACGCCGATCCCATGGCTTCTGATTACCAGGAATTTCACACAGGCATCATGAGCAATATCGCGAGCTGCCTGATGAAGCAAAACAGGTTCGATTCGGCATTGCAGATCCTGCGCTCGATAACACCGTTGCCCCAGCAAAAAAACCTGATCAGCCAGAATACGGCACATTGCCTTTTTGAAATGGGTGAATACGACACCGCATTGAACTTGTATCAATCCCTGCAGATACCCGGAGGGTTTTCTTCCGTTGTAGCCCTGACAGACATGGGCCGCATTTACATGGAAAAACGGCAGTGGCAAAAAGCTGAAGCCATATTTGATTCCGCGATCGCGCTGAACCGTTCCATTTCCACTGTCATTAAAAATAAAGAGGAAGCTCTAGCATATTATTACCGGGGCGAACTGGCATTGGTACAGGGCCTGGAGGATGAGGCCCTCACCTGGTATAATGAAGCCTTACAGGAATTGCACCTGGATTTCAAAGCTGAACGCGCCGATGACCTGCCAGGGGATGTGTCTAAAAGCATATCACCGATTACATTGTTCACCGTGTTGCAGGCCAAGGCCGCTTTGTATCATGATAAATATAAGCGCACGAAGAAAAATACCTGGATCAGGCAATCCCTGCGGGCCTTCCGCAAATCGATTGAGACGGCAAATGTCATTAAGATGAATTTCGATAATGATGAAGCCACTTTGTTTTTCAATACGCGTTACCGCTCCATGTATGATGAAGCCATACATGTGGCATACCTTGCATACCAGGCAGATGCCGGTTATGCCGATGATTATATTTTTATGCTCGAACAGTACAAAGGAAATGTGCTGTACCAAAACCTCCTGTTGAACCGCGGCCGATTTGCCAGCGGCTTACCCGATTCCATCATCCGCAAAGAGCGTGATTTGCGGCAGTTGATTGGCATCTATACCACTCGCCTGAACCAGAACACGGTGGAGAAAGACGCGGGTATGTTGCAGCAAAGGCTATTGTCGTACCAGGTGGCTTTATCAAGGCTTTACCATACATACCGTTCAAAGAATGACCGGTCGATGTATGGTTTGTGGGAGTCTGGCGAAGGGCAAACGCTGGAAAACATTCAGCAGTTGATTGGTCCGGATGTATTGTTGCTGGATTATTATGTAACCGACAGCCTGATATATGGCATGGCTTTGGGTAAACATGATTTCACTGTACAGTTGATTCCAAATAACCAGTTGTTCAGGAATCAGGCAGATGAATTTCTGCGCGAATTGTACACGGTGGAAGAGGGAAGGAGGTACAATGGGATGGATGCCGCGTATGGCTTGTATCAGCAACTGGTCCGCGTGTTTGGGAGCACGGTAAATGCCTACCGGAAATGGGTCATCATCCCCGATGATTTTCTCTACCAGATTCCTTTTGATGCGATGGTCAGCAATAAGGATAAAAAAGAGTACCTCTTATTGTCTAAAACAATCAGTTATCATTATTCCATTTCATTGTTGCTGGAAGAAGCGCACCTCGCGTCATCCGGGAGAAAGATGTCGGCAAAGATGTCGATGTCGCCTTTCAGCGAGAATACAAGTATGGTCAAACAAACCGGCTTGTCGGTACTGCCTTTTTCGGCCAATGAACTCAGTGGCCATGATGTGTTGATGTATGATGCCGAACAGGCATCGAAACAAAAATTCTTATCGCAGGCACCCCGGCAATCTGTCATTCACCTGGCCACACATGCCAGTACCGGTGAAGACAGCAGCATGAACTGGATTCAGTTTTATCCTTCCGCTGATTCCATCCTGCGCGACCGTTTATTCCTGCATGAAATTTACGCGATGAACCTCGACAGCACTTCGCTGCTGGTTTTGAGCGCATGTGAAACCGCTGGCGGCGAGGCTCAGAGTGGGGAAGGCTTGATGAGCCTTTCCCGCGCGTTCATGTATGCAGGTGCCGACGCGGTGCTCTCTACCTTATGGAAAACAGAAGACAGGGTAAGTAATTACCTGATGCAAAAAATGTATGTGTACATGCAAACAGGCCTTCCGCCTGAAGAAGCTTTACGTAAAGCCAAAATCAGTTTACTGACATCTGGCGAAATAGGCGCGAGGTACCTTTCACCAAATTATTGGGCAAATTTTGTGTACGCGGGCCATGTGGATTTGCATAAAGGGCCAGGCAATAACCATTGGCATTATATCATTACCGGGCTTGCGGCTGTATTGATCATGGGCTTTTTATTTTTCATGAAAAAGCCCCGATGATTACGGGGCTGATTGTTTAGTTGATGGATATTGGATGTTAAAGAAGGATTTTATTTTTTGATCCATTGTAAGCGGGTAATGACCCATTGGTCAACCTGGTCATGATAGGTATGGCTTGGTTGCTGCCTGATTTTCCTGAACATTTGCAAAGCGGCTGTATGCTGGCCGGTATGCAGGAGGGTCAGCGCCAGGTAATACTCCGCTTCATCCTGGTACAGTTTTGATCCTGTTTTTTCATTGAAGGATAGAATGTCCTCGAACAAAGGTTGGGCTTCTTTATCCCTTTGCAATTTCAAGTATGCGTAAGCCGCGAGGAATTTTTCCCTGTTGCTGGTTTCGGTTAATTTTTCAAAGGTTGATGCAACGGCCTGGTATTGCTGGTTCCTGAAATCCTCTACCATACGGTGTTCGATGGGGCCGGCAACGCTGCGTTCGGTATTGACATGGTACGGTTGGTATAATTCTGAATACATGTTCATCCTGTTGGTATTAATGTATTCATAGCTGAGCCAACTGGCCGCGATGACGATCAGGACAGCCGCTGCACGGATGAATGGTTGCACGAGATTCATGCTGACCAGTTTCGCGGGTTTCCGCACAGGTTCGGAGGATAGCTTCGTGTTTTCCTGCAGGTATGATTGATGTACGGATTGTACCTGCCGGGCAACCTGGCGCCTTTGTATCAGTTTAATGGCGGTTTCATGCGAAAGGATCAGGGCCTCAGGATCCGCGATGCCTTCCTCCGATAATTTTTTTATGGCGTCTTCCCGGCTGATGTCATTCCTCATCAGGTCATCTAAAAGCCGCTCGGTATGGTCATTAGTGTGCATAAATGGTTAAGGGTTTGAGTTCATGCAATACGGATGGATTTTTTTCAATCTGGTCCCTGAGCGATTTCATGCATTTTGCTTTTTTGTTTCTCAGGACCTGTTCGTTTTCATAGTCGAATTCTTGCAGCAATTCGCGCATGCTTTTTTTCTGATAATAAAAACCGGTTAATATTTTCTGGCAGGTTTCACCGATCTGCGACATGATATCATTTAATAATCCGAAAGTATCTTTTTCAAAATGCCTGGTTTCTGTTTGTACATCCTCCATTGACTGGTAAGCCTGTTCCCTTTTTTCCCTTCGCTGCCTCGTCCTCAATTCGAACATCCAAAGGTTTTTAGCGATGCCAGCCAGGAATGTTTTGAGGCTGCTGTCTCCGCGGTATTCCCCGGATTTCACTTTGTCAACCAATACAATCACCGCTTCCTGGAAAATATCCGCTGCGTCGTCGGGGCTGGCGCCTTTCATGATCAGTAGCGCATTGATTTCTTTAAACCATTGATCGTATATATACCTCACAGGTTTATTGATATCACTCATCTGTAAGGCTTTTAGTAAATCGTCCTGAACATCCGCTCTCATATTCATTTGTTGCCGTTAAATATGAAATGTAACACATCCTGTCCAAAAATGTTTTTTATTGAAAAGGGGCTACCGGTAATGGCAGCCCCCTGATGTGCAAGTCAGTTTGCCATTTTACGGGGCATCGATCAGCCTGATGGCCGGGATGCTGGCAGGAGGGTTGATATCATAGGGTTCGGAAGAAGAACGGGGTACGGGTGCGTTGCTGAACAATTTCAATGGAGCTGCTTTTGCGGCTTCCACATCTACGATTTTTACGGTTACCCTTGGCAAAGAGCCGCTGGACCCATCGGTGCGCTTGCGAACCTGGATTACCTGCAGGGCTACCAAACCAAGGTTGGCGCCTTGTAAATTGCCATTCAATGGGCCATAGTTGATGCTCACATCGCCATCATATACCACCGCCAACACGGTTTTGCCGGTCAGCATGCTCAGGCCCCTTGCCCTTAATGGGGTTACATTCGGGATTTTGTCGAGCAGGATTTCCTGGTTATCGCTGCCACCGCCAAGGCCTGGTCCGGCCATCAGGAAATTACGGGAACCATTGCTGGTAGGCCCGGCCGACCTCCAGGAAGAGGGGATGGTTTTTAAGGCATGCCATCCTTCGTCGCCCACTTCACCGGTGTACAGATCAATGGTGCGGCCTATGTTTTCCCGGAAGAAGCGCAGTGTCTGGCGCTGGCCAACGCGTGCAATCTGGTCGTTCACCGCGGTAGCGGAAAAATTATTGGGTGGATTGCCGTTGTCGATGCTCTCTTCGTCAATCACCAGGAATACCGATTCGCCGCTGCGGTCATCGCTTGGCATACTGTCATCAGTGGATTTGATGTCGGCCATTTCAGCGGCCGGCGCGCTTGTTTTTTCACAGGAATTAAAGCTGAACAATGCAGTAAGCCCGAGAACAAGTCCGCCCAGGGATTTTAAAAATGTCATTTTCATTTTTTGATGTTTTTTTGTTAGGAATTGATTTCGTTTGACACATATTGGTAGCCGCGAGAGGAATGATGTAACCTGTTTTTGAAAAAAAATCTGGAAAATGTTCCATTAATCAATTTTTACATGCTCAAAAAGGACATCCAAACCCAAATGGGAACTACAACATCAAGTTTTCCGGGTGATGCAACCTGGAGGGCGTTAGGATTTTTATTGTACACATAAAAAATTTCGTAAATTCAGCATAGATCAAAACACCTGCTTTTATTTACCGGGGCATATTGCATATAGTTGTATATATTTTATCACTGCTGTTCGCTTGTCGAAGCATAGCGCAGCCTTCCCATTTATATTTTAGCCACCTGACACCTGAAGACGGGCTTTCCGAGGGTGTGAACGATATCTTGGTTCATGAACCCAGTAGATAACGCCTGAAGAGTAACCAGAAGCCAGATCTCAATATTTCTGACAATGGAAAATTTGGGGTTTCCTTATGGGGAGTAATATATAATACCTTAAATAGGATATGTCATTTAGCCACTAATACCAAATATATGGTATTGTTGTGCGTTGGCTTACCATCTACATTTGGCACTTACAACACGCAGAAAGAGTTTTTAATCTAAGTCCTGGAAAAATTAACCGCCTCCCTCAAAGCACCTGCAAGACATTCACACCTTAAATTAATGTTTATGAAAGTTGAATTACACAATTTATTTTATGTGCGTTTAGGCAGGTTATTTTTTATATGCACGTTAATATTTGTTTCCATTCTTACTTTTAGTGTAAGAAGCTTTTCACAAGTTTCGGCATATACGTTTTCCCAGGATGCAACAACGTATGCGCCGGTTTCTCAAATTCCGTATATAAATGTAATAGCGGATGACAATTCCGGTGCGTTTAATTCAGCAACCATTCCGTTTACATTTAATTATAATGGCGTAAACTATAATGCTGTTACAGCATCCAGTAATGGATTTCTTGTAATGGGTGCAGTAGACTTAACGGGTAAAAATGGTTCAGGAACCGCCTATACATCTACTTCTAATAATACGGGCCTTGTTATTTCGTCAGCCACGGCACTTAATAATGTCATTGCGCCATTAAATGCCGATCTGAATGTTTTTTCCTATTCAATAACAGGAACAACCACTACTGGCAGCAATGTTATAACAAATTGTTCCGGTGCAAATTTCACCCCTTCAAGGATAAGGGTAGGTATGAGGCTATCCAATATAGTTACACAAGGGGTATGTGTTCCTATCATAACGGCAGTCAATTTTGGAGCAGGAACCATTACCATGTCATGCAATCAAGGTGATTTTGCAGGAACAGGAACCATCACTGTTGGATCAAGTTTTGTTTTTGAAGAGTCGGGTGTAAGTCCGAACCGGGTTTTTACCGCGCAATGGACGAACTATAAAAGATATTCTACAAATGACACATTGGATTTCCAGGTAAAATTGTATGAATCCAGTAATGTCATTGAATTCATTTACGGAAAATCAGGATCTCTTACAAGTTCAGCGCTTGTAAAAGTTGGCCTGAGAGGTAACTCTAATGCCGATTATAACATCCGTACTACAACAACCAATTGGTCAGCCACAACCGCGGGCGCTGTGAATACGGCCGGATGTACCCTTAATACGACTGTTAAGCCTGCTTCGGGGCTTGTGTATAGGTTCACCCCGATAAGTTGTTCAGGCGCTTCGGGGGGAACTGCGACAGGAACAACATCCTTTTGTGGTTCGGGCATACCAACGATAACTGCCACAGGTTATTCAACCGGAAGCGGAAGTGGTTATCAATGGGAGTCGTCTAATGATAACTTTGTGAATAATATCCAGAATGTAAGTGGACAAACCAACCCAGCCACATTATCAACAGGAACGGTTACAAGCACAACATATTACAGGTTGAAAGTCACCTGTACATCGGGCACTTCAATTGCATATTCTAATACCATAACAGTGACAATAAAGCCGGTGCCAACAGCCGGTGCAAGCAACAATGGTCCGCTTTGTTCAAACAGTTCACTCAATTTAACAGGTACAACGAATATTGGAGCCACTTTTAGCTGGACCGGGCCGAATGGATTTGCCAGCACTGATCAGAATCCTGTTATTGCTAATGCACAGGTTTCAGCTGCAGGTACTTATTCATTTGTAGCTTCACTTGATGGTTGCAACAGTTCCACTGCTACAACTTCTGTTGCCATTACAGCCACCCCGCCAACACCAACGGTTACCAATTATTCTGTGTGCCTGGGGGCGCCGGTTCCACCAGGGGAAGGAATCAGCAGTACATTTGCAGGCTCCAGCACAACTAGCCCTGGAAGCCAGGTTATTCAATTCAATGTTACTGCCCAGCCCCCAAATAGTTTAGGCAACATTATTGCTACAGCCACCATGCCACCGCTACCGGCAAACGCGTCAGTAACCAGTGTTGTGTTAAGTTATCCAGGAATTACCGCTCAGAACCCATCTTATCAATCTGAAGTGCTCCTTCAATTAGATGGTGCTGTAGATTGGAACTTTGCATCTAGTAGCCCGGGGGCTGCCAATGGACCGGGTACTTTCAATTATCTTGTAACACTAACATCAGGCTTTGTAATAAATCCGGCAGGCGGAACCATTAGTTTATTGTATGGAGAATCATTTGACGATACAGAAGTCGACCCGGATGCGTCCTTCCCAATTGGCACAGCCGTTGCAACATTAACAATAAACTATACTGCGCCCAGTGCGGCTGGTGTTGCCTGGTATGATGCTCTTACAGGAGGAAATTTAATTGGAACCGGCAGCCCGTTCAATCCGGTTGGTATTGATCCTGCAGTACCCAATACCAATACCCCTGGTATTCATACATATTATGCACAAGTATCTAATGGAGCTTGCCCATCGGTTCGATCGGCAGCAATATTCAGTATCGGAACAAGTTTAACTACATCCATAATTTCATCTACAGGTGGTTCTACAGTATGTGCAGGAACTGATTTAACCATTACTGCATCTCCGTCAGGTGGAGGGTTGCCCTATGCAAATTTCTCCTGGAAAATTGGAACAACGGAAGTTGGTACTTCAAATAACTTGGTTGTATCTACCGCTTCTGCGGGAACAACAGTGTATGATCTTACTGTTATGGATGCTTGCGGTCAAACGGCTACGGCTTCAATAACAGTTACGGTTAATGCATTACCGGCCGCGGTTTCCGTCAGCACACCTGGCACTTACTGCGGAAGCACTACATTAAATGCCACTAACGGTAACGATGGAATAATATACTTCCAGGGAACAACATCCGGAGGTACATCAACTGCCACGCCTTCCGCTTCGCAGTTGATCACAAGTTCCGGAACTTATTATTTCAGGGCGCAATCAGCAGAGGGATGCTGGGGGCCTGAGGGCAGTGCTATCGTGGTAATCAATGCCAACCCTGTTGCACCAACGGTAACACCTTCTTCACCGGCATCTATATGCCTTGGAGCTTCACAGGCGTTCACTGTCACAGGCAGTATCGGAACACAAACAATCCTAAGCGAGAACTTTAACAGTACCGCAGCAGGAACAACAACATCTGGTAACCTGCCGGCAGGATGGAGCGGCGCTTCATTAACAGCAGGAGTAAGGGTCTGGGGCGTGGTTGCCAGTGCACAATCAGGCAGCACCCTGGGCGGCGGAAATTTCCTGTATTGCGAAAGTGATGGTTACTCCACACAACGTACCAGGGCTGAAGTAATCACTCCCGTATTTAGCGCAACGAATTATTCAACGGTTAGTATTAAATTCAAACATTATTATAACGACTTAACATCTGGTGCAAATACGGATAGCGCCAGGGTTTTTGTAAGTAATGATGGAGGAACAAACTGGACACTTGCACAACAATATGATGCAGACCAGGGAACAGCTTTCACTTCTGCCGGCGCGGTAAATGCCAGCATACCTGTTGGGCTTGCACTTACAGCCAACATGCGTGTTAAACTGCTGTACAATTCAGATGCCGGTGGAAATGACTGGTACTGGGCTGTAGATGATTTTGTGATCGACGGAACAATAGCACCACAGTACGTGTGGACAGCTTTCCCTTCTACAGATTTTGATGCAGGCATTACTGCAGGTGCCATTATTCCATCTGCTGCTAACAATAATATCAGCTTCACACCAAATACCGCAGGAACCTATATATATACGGCAACATTGGTGAATTCGGTAACAGGTTGCAACAGTGTAGGGGTTTCAACAGCAGCGATTACCGTAAATCCGAACGTTAATGCCGGAACAGTAACCGGAACCTCACTGTTATGCATAGGTGCCACCACTACTTACACATCGAACGGCGATGCAGGTGGTACATGGAGCAGCGATGATGCACTTGTTGCAACAGTTGATGCTAACACCGGATTTGTAACCGCCATTGGTGCAGGAACAACCAATATCAATTATACCATCAACAGTGGTTGCGGTTCCCCTGCCAGCGCTTCACAAAGCGTAACAGTTAACCCGAATATTAATCCGGGTACGGTTAGCGGCACATCACCATTATCTATATCTCAAACAACAACATATACAACCAATGGTGATGCCGGCGGTACTTGGAGCAGCAGCAATCAGTTGGTGGCTTCCGTAGATCCGGGCACAGGTTTCGTAACGGCGCTTAGCGGCGGATCAACCAATATCACGTATACGATCAACAGTGGTTGCGGGGCGCCTGCATCAAGCTTCCAGGTGTTGAATGTATCAGGAGGAGCCAACCCCGGAACCATCTCAGGCACATCGCCACTTTGTATCGGCGGTACAACAACGTATACATCGAACGGCGATGCCGGCGGTACATGGAGCAGCAGCAATCCGCTGGTGGCTTCTGTAGATCCGGGTACCGGCTTTGTAACAGCATTGTCTGCCGGTACAACCGATATCACTTACACCGTTGCGGGCCCGTCAGCATCTTTCAAAACACTGACAGTGGTGAGCGGCGCAGCGCCAACAGTGAGCGGCCCGACAAATGTTTGTCCTTACCTGGGCAACAATGTACAGGTTAGCTACACAGCCAACACACCGGGAGCCAGCAGCTATACATGGACGTTACCACCGAATGTGAACCTGGTCTCAGGTGCCGGTACATCAACCATCACGGTTACATTCAATGCAGGATTTGCCTTACAGGCCAACAAACAACTGCGTGTACGTGCCAATTCAGTTTGCGGCGTTTCCGCACAAACCATATACTACCTGTTGGTTCAGTTCCCAAGCACACCGGCACCGATTGTTGCGTCAACAAATAATGTTTGCCCAAGCCTCGGAACGCTTGTGCCGATCACTTATACAATACCTAAAGTACTTGGGGCTACATCATATGTATGGTCTGCCCAAGCTGGAAACACAACAATTACCAGTATGAACGGACCAGGCGAAAACGACACTACTGTAACGGTTACGTTTAGCAGCAGTTTCAGCACCAGTGCCATCACGGTACAAGCTGTGAACGATTGCGGTGTTAGCGGGATAAGGAGCCTTACGATCACCAGGAGCAACCCAAGTACACCCGGCCTGGTCAGTGGACCGACGAATGCCTGTGCACATATCACTCAGGGCGGAACAGCAGCCACATATACGGTGGCCATGCTTCCGAATGTAACATCATATACATGGTCGGTTCCTGCAGGTGCTATAGGACTGACCGGCCAGGGCAGCAACAGCATTTCATTCACATACCCTGCCGGGTTCAGCAGCGGAACAGTGAGTGTGGTGGCGGATAATGGTTGTGGCAGTAGCGGCATCCGTACACTGGCTATCAGTAAATTAAACCCGTCAACACCAGGAATCATTGATGTAATCCAATCAAATTCATGCCCCAACAGGGAATATAGCTACACGGTTTCATCAATGCCTGCCAATGCTACATCCGTCCTCTGGACAGTGCCTGCGGGTGCTACCATCCTGAGCGGACAAGGAACCACGAGCATCACAGTAAGCTATCCTTCCACAGCGGTAGCAGGAACGGTAACGGCGACGGCACAGAGTAATTGTGGCAACAGCGTAACCCGCTCTGTGGATGTAAAACTGCCGGCATGCCCGATCGATGAGTTTGCGAAGGGTTCTGTGCAAACATCACAATTACCCGTAGACGCTTTATCGGTCCAGGTCTTCCCGAATCCAGCAGTGAGTGATGTTAAACTGATGGTAAAAACTACCATGAAAGAACAAATCACCGTAAGGGTACTCGATTTGCAGGGCAGGGAACTGCATCGTATGATCATCATGCCTGATGCATTGAAATCATTTGGCAGTAACCTGAAAGCAGGTGCCTATATGATCGAAGTGTTGCAAGGAAACAAACGGACAGTGCAGAAGTTGATCAAGCTGTAATAGATCTTTAAAACTACACAATAGGGGCCCTTCTTAATGAGGGGTCCCTATTGTATTTAAGATATGGTCATTTTTTTCTTATAATAAAATTGGCATACACATGAATGATTTTTACGTAAGCTGAAGATATTGTACCGGCAATGACGGAGGGGCACGTGATCATTCCATATATCAGGGAATTCCTCAAAAGTTGCATGACGCTGCATTGTGCATCAACAATTCTTGGTTTTGGCAATTTTCTACATGATTTTATAAGGTTTTATCAGATTTTATCAGATTGGTTTCTTATTTTAGTGAATCTGAATGCAAATTGTCGCATTTCATATCAATCTGAATGGGTTTACAACAACCCGCACCACAACCCGCCCGGGTTGTACAGTATCATATTAACCAAGGGGCTGCGGCCTGACTCACTGAACCAGTTTCTTTCATTTTAATTTTTTCGCATTCATGCAGGTACTAAAATTCGGCGGTACATCCGTTGCCAACGCTGCCAACATATTAAGGGTCATTCAAATTGTGCAGGATGCCATGCAAAAAGGTCCAACGGTTGTGGTTGTTTCCGCATTGGGCGGCGTCACTGATTTATTGCTCGATGCCGGGAGTATGGCGGCCTCCGGCCAATCCGCTTACAGGGATAAACTCAGCCTGGCGCACCAGCGGCACCAGGATGCCATCAATGATCTCCTTCCGCCTGATGCCAGGGAATCATTGCAGGAACTCGTGGCTAAGGCTTTCATGGAACTGCATGAGTTATGCCATAGCCTCTTCTTGCTGGCGGAGCTCACGCCCCGTTCGCGCGACCGCATCAGCCATTACGGCGAATGGTTGTCATCGCAAATCATCGCCGCCGCAACAATACAGCGCGGTATCAAATGCACATGGATTGACGCACGCGAAATCATCCGCACCGATTCACAATTCACGCAGGCCGCCGTGCAGGTGGAAGAAACCAATGCGCTCATCCGCCGGCGAATCACAAATGATTCGTCAGGTACCTGGATCATTCCCGGGTTCATTGCCGCGGATGCCAACGGCATCACCAGTACGCTGGGCCGGGGTGGATCCGATTACAGCGCAGCCCTGGTTGCCGCAGCTTTGGATGCCAGCAGGATCGAGATATGGACGGATGTGAGCGGGATGATGACAGCCGATCCGCGGCTGGCCAATCATGCCCGGGTGATCCCGCGCATCTCTTACCAGGAAGCCATGGAACTTTCTCATTTCGGTGCCAAAGTGATTTATCCGCCCACGATTCAACCGGTGATGCACAAAAAAATCCCTGTCTGGATAAAAAATACTTTCGCACCAGAAGACCATGGTACAGAGATCTGTGCACTGGAAAAGGAGCGGCAAGGATCCGACAGCATCGTTACAGGCATCAGCAGCGTCAGCCAGATATGCCTCGTAAGCCTTGAAGGAAGTGGCATGGTAGGTATACCGGGTTTCTCCCGCCGCTTGTTTGATGCGCTCAGCCGGCAACGCATCAATGTGATCCTCATCACACAGTCATCATCCGAACACTCCATTAGCGTAGCCATACACGAGTCGGCCTCCGATATCGCCAAGGCCTCTATAGACGCGGAGTTTGCGCATGAAATCGCTTTGCAGAAAGTTAACCCCTTGCAGGTGGAAACAGGCTTGTCGATTGTGGCTTTGGTGGGGGAGTATATGAAAAACCATACGGGCATCAGCGGACAAATGTTCAGCGCGATGGGCCGTAATGGTGTCAACATCCGCGCGATCGCGCAGGGCTCATCCGAAAAAAATATATCAGCGGTGATTTCCACCCGGGATGTACGAAAGGCAATCAACGTATTGCATGAATCTTTTTTTGAGGAAACGGATAAACAGGTTAATATTTTCCTCGCCGGTACGGGAAATGTATCCAAAAAATTTTTGGAGCAATTGCAGCAACAGCAGGCCTATCTGGCAGGTCAACTCAAATTGAATGTTCGCCTCGCCGGTATCATCAATACCCGGAAAATGCTGTTGTATGAAGAAGGGATTCCGTTATATGCCTGGCCGGAAAGGCTTGAGCAGGGACAGGCTTCTAACCTGCAGGCATTTGTTTCGGATATGCTTCACCGTAACCTTCGAAATTCAGTGTTCATCGATATTACGGCCAGCGATGAGATCACTTATTGTTATGAAACTTTACTGGAAAAAAATGTGGCTATTGTGGCCTGCAATAAAGTAGCCGCGTCATCGGGATACCAACGGTATAAAAGGCTGAAAGAATTATCGCGTGAGTACAACACGCCATATCTTTTTGAAACCAATGTGGGCGCCGGTTTGCCGGTGATCGGCACCCTGAACGATTTGTTGCGGAGCGGCGACAGGGTTCACCGCATGGAAGCCGTGCTGAGCGGTACGCTTAATTTTGTATTCAATCAGTATGATGGCAGCCGCCCTTTTGCCGAGGTGGTGCGGCAGGCTCAGGACGAAGGTTACACGGAACCCGATCCCAGGCTTGATCTTGGCGGCAAGGATGTCATGCGTAAAATCATGATCCTGGCGAGGGAAGCGGGTGTTGAGATGGATATGGATGATATCAATAACCGCTCTTTCATGCCGGATGCTTGCATGACAGGTACGGTGGGGGATTTTTATGAATCCATGCTGGCCCATGAACCGCATTTCAGGTCATTGCTGGATAAAGCCAATGCGGCAGGCGCGAAACTGAAATTCGTGGCATCTTACGCAAACGGCAAAGCATCTGTAGGCTTGGAGCATATCCCACCGGGACACGATTTTTATCATTTGTACGGCAAAGACAATATCATACAATTTTACACTGGGCGCTACCGCGAGCAACCCTTAGTGGTGAAAGGCGCCGGCGCCGGCGCGGAAGTTACGGCCAGTGGTGTGTTTGCAGATATGATCAGGGCCATCCGATAAACAATGAATCAGCAAAATATGGAACGACATCCCACGCATATGACATCAACCACCGTCACCGTGTCTGCTCCCGCTACAGTAGCCAACCTGGTGTGTGGTTTTGATATCCTCGGCCTTGCCCTAGAATCCCCGGCCGATATCCTGAGCCTTAGCTTGCTGGATGAACCTGTGATCAGGATCCGCAACCTGGATGATTTTGGTTTGCCGGCAGACCCGGAAAAAAATATCTGCGGGGCTGTGCTGGCATCAATTAACCGGCAATTACCTTCTCATGTTGGTTTTGACCTGGTGCAGGATAAACGCATCAAACCCGGGAGCGGTATAGGTTCCAGCGCGGCAAGCGCGGCGGCTACTGCTGTAGCGGCGAATATCCTGTTGGGGAACAGGTTTACCCAATCAGAATTGATTTCTTTTGCGATGGATGGGGAAGTCCTGGCGTCGGGTGCCCGTCATGCGGATAATGTTGCGCCCTGCATTTTGGGTGGCATAACCCTCGTGCGTACGGTTGACCCACTGGATGTATTGTCCATTCCATTTCCACCTTTATACCTTACCGTTATACACCCGCACATCGAAGTGAAAACTTCAGAAGCAAGGTCTTTATTGTCGCCTGAAGTAAGCCTGAAACTCGCGGTTAAACAATGGGCGAATGTCGCGGGCTTG
This sequence comes from Chitinophagaceae bacterium UBA2375, assembly GCA_002343985.1. Classification (GTDB taxonomy): domain Bacteria; phylum Bacteroidota; class Bacteroidia; order Chitinophagales; family Chitinophagaceae; genus Ferruginibacter. The sequence goes on from DDTB01000033.1 coordinate 19,005, forward strand.
GTCACAGGCTTGCATCAGTCTGACTACGGACTCATCGCCAGGTCGCTGGAAGACTTTATTGTAGAGCCCCAGCGAAGCAAACTGATACCAAACTTTTATCCGCTCAAAAAAGTATGTTTGGATGCAGGTGCGCTGGGCGGCGGAATCTCCGGTGCAGGCCCATCGGTATTCATGTTCAGCGAAACGCGTGAGCGGGCATCGGCAGTGGAAGATGCGATGAAACAGGTATATGCACGAACGGGGATCCCTTTTCTCACCTATGTGTCAACTATTGGTAAAGGCGTCGTACAGGTTTAGCCAGGATCTTTCACAGGGTGCATTTTCATCATCAACAAAATTTAATAGGTTGAAGTTTTACAGCACACATAAACAAACACCGGCAGTCAGTTTCCGTGAAGCGGTGATCCTTGGGCAGTCGCCCGACAAGGGATTATTTATGCCATCCGAACTGCCCGTATATCCTAAGGGGTTTATGGAAGCCGTACCGCGCCTCAGCCGGGAGGAAATCGCGGTTGAAGTCATGAAGCCTTATGCCAAAGCGGATTTACCGGTTCCGGTTTTGGCGGATATCTGTGCGGCTGCCGTTGATTTTCCCATGCCATTGGTGGAACTGAAAAAAAGCGTCTATGCCTTAGAGTTATTTCATGGCCCGACGATGGCTTTTAAAGATACAGGCGCCCGTTTCATGAGCCGCTGCCTGGGTTATTTCGTGCGCAATATGAACCGGCCTGTCACTGTGCTGGTGGCTACATCAGGCGATACGGGCGGCGCCGTGGCGGATGGTTTTGCAGGTGTGGATGGGGTGGAAGTAGTGATATTGTTTCCCAAAGGAAAAGTGAGCGAGATACAGGAACTCCAGTTAACGACGCACCGGCGAAACATACACAGCATTGCGGTACATGGCAGTTTCGACGATTGCCAGCGCATGGTAAAGGAAGCATTTGCGGATCCGGATTTGCAGAAACAGTTGTTCCTGACATCAGCCAATTCCATCAATGTCGCACGCTGGTTGCCCCAACAGTTGTTTTATTTTTTCACTTACCGCGACTGGCCGGAGCGGGGGAATTTACCCGTTATATCTATACCAAGCGGGAATTTTGGAAATATCGCCGCAGGCTTATGGGCACAGAAATCCGGATTGCCCATCGGCGCATTGATAGCGGCCTGCAATCAAAACGATACGGTTCCCCGTTACCTGCAAACAGGTCAGTTTGAAGCAAGGCCAACCGTACCAACCATATCAAACGCGATGGATGTTTCCCTGCCGAGTAACCTGGCGCGTATCATGGATATGTTTGACCATGGCATCGAACAAGTAAAGTCACGCTTGCAAGCGTATTCATTTTCTGATCAGGAAACGGCGGATGCCATGAAACAAATCCAACAAACAACCGGCTACCAGGCCGACCCGCACGGGGCCGTAGGATGGTTGGCGCTTGAAGCTTATCTCCGGGCACACCCGTCAGTAAATGGCGTTTTTTTCGAGACGGCCCACCCGGTAAAATTCGCAAGCCTTGTGAAAGAGATAACCGGCCAGCCCGTACCGGAACCAGGTTCTATTGGCGCTTTGCGTAACAGCCCGGTGCATGCCATCGATATGCAACCAACTGTAGAAGCACTGAAGAATTTCCTGGTCAGCCGCATTGCATAATACAGTTTAATCATCTGTAAAACCACATCAAACAACCGCTTATTCATATCAGTGTGTTTGCATGTATAACTGACTGTAAAAGGCACAATAATCCGGGCTTTTCAGCGTTCAACTGATTGAAATCTTAACAGTTTTTCACACCGTTCCGCTATGCACGGTTGTATCTTTGTATGAGAGAGTAAAGCATAATCAACTAAACCTAAAACACCTGTTCAAGCCTATCTCCCCAACACTACACTTATTAACCCAACCATCGTTCAAGCATGAAACAATCAACTCGTCCTGTTAGGAAGTGGAGCCTCCTGACGCTCGCATTGGTCTGCCTAAACCTGTTCATACCTGATATCAGTACAGCGAAGAAATCACCTGTGAAGCCGGTTGCTGCAGCGAGTGAAAACCCGGTGTCAGCACATGGTACCTGGTACCTGATGGCTGCTGCTTCATATGAAAGATTGAACCTCGGTCAACTGGGTTTGTCTCATGAAGCATTCAACCTGGCCATCGAAGGTATGGAACGCTTGCAACAAGCCGGCCGCATTGCCAACGACCGCATCATCAGCATTGTGGATTTCAGTTTGCCTTCATCACAAAAAAGGCTTTTCATCATCGACCTGGAAGCACAACGCATCCTGTTCAGGACTTATGTAGCACACGGACAGCGTTCCGGCACGGTGTACGCGAAAATGTTCTCCAACAAGCCCGAGAGCCATCAAAGCAGCCCGGGATTCTACCTCACCGCGGGGACTTACAATGGTGGAAACGGGTATTCGATGCAACTGGTTGGATTGGACAAAGGCATAAACGATAAGGCATTTCAACGCGCGATTGTCATGCATGGGGCGCCGTATGTTCATGAGGGTTTGGTGAAAAGCCAGGGTTATATTGGCCGCAGCCACGGTTGCCCGGCGGTATCGGAAAAACTAAACAAACCCATCATCGAAACCATTAAGAACGGCTCCGTACTGTTCATTTATCCGGGAAACCGGGATTACGCCAGGAAATCGACCGTGCTGAACGGAAAAGTATAAAGCTCCCTTAAGTAGTCATACATCCCCCTGCACAACGGGGGATTTTTTTTTGGATGCGCCTGCTGGCGATTCATCCGAATGATTGTTACCTTCACAAAAATTATGTCTGCATGTCATTAGTGAAAACCCTGAAAGGTACAGGTGTAGCCATTGTTACCCCATTTACATCCAATGAGGCTGTTGACTTTGACGCATTGGGTAAATTGATCGATCACCTGGTCCATGGTGGCATTGAATACATTGTTTCGCTCGGCACCACCGGTGAAACGCCGGTATTAAGCAAAGAAGAGAAACGCGATATAGCTTTGTTTACTTATGAGAAAGTCAATCAGCGTGTACCCGTGGTGGTGGGGATCGGCGGCAACTATACAGCGGCAGTTGCCAAAGAATTATCTGAATTTCCGCTCGACCAGGCCGTTGCTGTTTTAAGTGCAAGCCCATATTACAATAAACCTTCCCAGGAAGGGTTGTTTGAGCATTATAAAGTGTTGGCGGAGGCCTCGCCCAAGCCTGTTATTTTATACAATGTACCGGGCCGCACCGGCAGGAATATGACTGCCGCAACCACATTGCGACTGGCCCGTGAAGTGCCCAATATCGCCGGTATCAAAGAAGCCAGTGGCGATATGCAGCAGTGCATGGAAATCCTGCGCGACCGCCCTGAATCATTCCTGGTGGTCAGCGGGGACGATAACCTGGCCATGCCACAGATAGCCGCGGGTATGGATGGCGTTATCAGCGTGGCAGCCAACGCCTTTCCAAGGGCATTCTCCGATATGGTGCGCCATGCGCTCCGGTTCGACATGCAGGCGGCTAAATCAATCAATGATGAACTGATCAGCGCATACGACCTCATGTTCGCGGAAAACAATCCTGCGGGCATCAAGGCATTCCTGTCTGAAGCCGGCTTGATTCAAACATTCAGCAGGCTTCCAGTGGTACCGTTAAGCGCTCCTTTCCACAGGCAGGTGAAAGAGTGGATGGCATCGCGCAAACCCTGACACATGACAATACGCATAGCCATAAGGAATAGCGTACACGCATTGGCGTTACTGTTACTTTCTCATGTATCCATAAGCCAGGTAAGGCTCCAGGTTTTTTTGGAAACGCCGGAGGGTACATACCCGGGTTCAGTTTTCGTGGCCGGTGATTTCAACGGATGGGACCCAGGATCGCCCGGGGAATTGCTTCAGTATAACGGTAAAGATTACACGATCATTTTAGACAGCCTCAAACCCGGCCCGTTTCAATATAAGTTCACCCGGGGAAGCTGGGAGGATGTTGAAGTGATGCCTGACGGCAGCGATAGAAATAACCGTGTTTTGGAACTGCGTTCAGACACCATCATCCGCCTCCGTGTGGAAGCCTGGAAGTCTGCATTCAGTGTCAGGCGTAAAATGTCGACGGCAGGGAAGCAGGTGTTTGCCTTACCCGACAGCTTTGACATGCCCGGGCTTGGCCGCTTCGCGAAAATACATGTCTACCTTCCTGCTTCGTATAAGCATTCCCGTAAGCAATACCCTGTGATTTACATGCACGACGGGCAGAACCTCTTTGATGAGCTCCGCGCGCCGTTTGGCGAATGGGGGATCGATGAAACACTCGATTCCCTGGTGCGTGCCGGTCATCCCGAAGCCATCATCGTGGGTATTGATAATGGCCCGCGCCGGGTGAATGAATACACGCCTTTTGATACGGAAAAATTCGGTGCAGGACAGGGTGATGCGTATGTTGCATTCATCGCGAACAGGCTGAAACCCTTTATTGATAAGAAGTACCGCACCCTCAGGGCACCTGAACATACGGCTATAGCGGGTAGTTCCCTGGGTGGACTCATTTCATACTATGCATGGCTTTCAAAACCAAATGTTTTTGGGAACGCCGGTGTTTTTTCCCCCTCTTTTTGGATCGCCCCCCGCATCCTGCCGTTGACCGACAGCCTTGCTGCAACGGTAACGGGTAAGTGCTTTTTTTATATCGGTGAACAGGAAGGCGACCGGTATGTGAAAGATATGCAGGAAGTGGCCGACCGCCTGGGCGCCAGGACGCGCGCGATCATGTATTCGGTGGTGGATCCCATTGGGGAACACAAGGAAGCCAGTTGGCGGAAATGGTTCGCAGAATTTTACCTGTGGATCATGGGCAATGGTTTCAACCGGCAATTGCGCACCCGTTAACTTCAGCCTATCACAAAACATACGCCTTCCTGGGCGAGTTCCGTGTGGGGGAAAACCGAGCGGGTTTCTTCCAGGAATGGGTCAAGTTGTTCATACTTGGAAGAGAAATGCCCGATGATCAGTTTGCGCACGCCTGCTTTCAGGGCAATGTCACCAGCCTGCAGGGTGGTACAATGGTACCGGTCAGCCGCCCTTTGTTCAAGGTCTTTCAGGTAAGTGGTTTCATGATATAAAAGGTCAACGCCACGCACAATTTCCGCGAGGGATGGGTCATAAATCGTATCCGCACAATACGCGTAACTCAGCGGCGGGGCATTGGCTATCGTTACTTCATCGTTGGGGATGATGGTCCCTTTTTTATTAATGTAATCCTGTCCGTTTTGCAATTGTTCATAAAATGACGCGGGGATCTCGTAGGCTTTAGCCCTTTCCGGGTCAATGCTCCGGGGTTTCTTTTTTTCTTTGAACAGGAATCCCCAGCAGTCAATCCTGTGTTTCACCTTGAAGCAACTGACTTCCATCCTTTTGGTGTCCGCGATCAATCCATCTTTTGTCAGCGGATGAAAATGAAAAGGGTAGCAGAGGGTGGTGGCTGATACTTCCAGTTGCATGCGGATAATGGGTTCCAGTTCCGGAGGGCCATACAGGTGCAGGTCTTGTATGCGGTTCAGCATGCTCATGCTTGTAATCAAACCGATCAAACCAAAATAGTGGTCACCGTGCAGGTGCGAAATAAAAATATGCGAGATTTTGCTTCTCTTGATTTTGTACCGGGCCAGTTGCCATTGTGTACCTTCGCCACAATCAATCAGGAAGGCCTCTTCCTGGTTTTGTAATACCTGTGAAGTGGGGTTCCGCCCAAACGCGGGTATGGCGGAGTTATTACCGAGAATGGTCAGTACCAGCAAGGGAATGGGGGTTTAAGTTTAATGTATAGCAGTCAGACTTTTGTATGTGATAAATTGCTGCATCATATATCGTTATTGGTCAAAGCCTTCCATCAGTTCCCGCTCAATCTCTTCCATTTGCACAATATCCCAGGCTTCCGATTCAGTGGGTGTTACATTCATTTGTTCCAACAAACCCTGTTCGTCGAGCATTTTTTCCACCCCGGGTTTCAGGCAGCAAATAACCATCGAACAGTTTCTTTCATAAAACTGTTGTTGAATGCCCGCGAGCCTCTCACCGCTATCAGGGGCCATTTCTTCCAGTTCCGACAGGTTCAGCACAATGTGCGGAACGGGTTTATCGAGATATGGCAGCAGCAAATTATCCCATTCTTCTGCCATATTAACAGGAATCCTTGGTTCGGTCAGACAAATAACGGTAAATTTCTCTTTGGTATCGGTTTTGACATGTATCATATAACGGAATTGCGGCACCCTAAAATAAGGCAAATTTTCCGGTCTGTCCCAAGGATGTTCCATCATTTTTGCGCCTGCCCGAAACTTATCCAAAAGCTCAACGAAATGACTGATACTCAAAATAAAATGTTAACTTTTCAACATATCAACATTTGCAATGGGCATGAAACAAAGGGTTCTGTTTTATCGTTATTATTGTAACAATTAAATCTGTCGTAATGGACAATAATTTTTCAGCCAAAGTGCGGGACATCATCTCTTACAGCCGGGAGGAAGCATTGCGTTTGGGCAATGATTTCATCAGCACGGAACACCTGTTGCTGGGCCTGATCCGTGACGGGGAGAATACCGCGATCCGCATCCTCAAATCACTCAATATTGATTTATTTGAGTTGCGCAAAGAAATCGAAAGCGCCGTAAAAGATAAAGCCAGTAAAAGCATCGCCAATATGAATTCACTGCCGCTCACCAAGCAGGCGGAGAAAGTGATACGCATTACCGTGCTGGAAGCGAAGTCGTTGAAAAGCGCCCAGGTGGAAACGGAACACCTCATGCTATCCATCCTGAAGAATAAGGAAAACATCGCGACCCAGATACTGAACCAGTTTGATGTGGACTATGATATTTTCCGCAATGAACTGGGTTTTGTCACCAGCAACCCTCCGCAAGCCGAATTTAATGAAGATGATGATTTTGATGACGAGCGGAAGCAATATGGACAGCAACCAAAATCTCAAAAGCCCGGTGCTGCCGGTCAGGCAAAATCAAAGACACCTGTACTGGATAATTTCGGACGCGACATCACCAGGTTGGCAGAGTCTGGTTCGCTGGATCCGATTGTAGGAAGGGAAAATGAAATTGAACGCGTATCACAAATACTATCCCGCCGTAAAAAGAACAACCCGATCTTGATCGGTGAACCTGGTGTGGGTAAAACCGCGATTGTAGAGGGTTTGGCACTCCGCATTGTGCAACGCAAGGTATCAAGGGTTTTGTTTGATAAACGCGTGGTCAGCCTTGATTTGGCGGCCCTGGTAGCTGGCACGAAGTATCGCGGACAGTTCGAGGAGCGCATGAAAGCGATTATGAACGAACTGGAAAAAAACCGCGATGTGATTTTATTTATTGATGAGATCCACACCATCGTAGGTGCGGGTGGCGCCAGCGGCTCACTCGATGCATCCAATATTTTCAAACCCGCGCTTGCCCGCGGCGAACTGCAATGCATTGGCGCATCTACATTGGATGAGTACCGCATGCATATTGAAAAAGACGGGGCGCTCGACCGCAGGTTCCAGAAAGTGATTGTGGACCAGCCTTCGGTGGATGAAGCCATAGAAATCCTCAATAATATCAAATCGAAATACGAAGACTACCATAATGTAACCTATAGCCAGGAAGCCATCGAAGCATGCGTGAAACTGAGCGACAGGTACATGACAGATCGTCTGCTCCCCGATAAAGCCATCGATGTGCTGGATGAAGTGGGCGCGCGTAAGCATATTAAAAATATCAATGTCCCGCAAACCATCCTCGACCTTGAGCAAAAGATCGAAGACATCAAACTTGAGAAGAACAAAGTGGTGAAAAGCCAGAAGTTTGAGGAAGCAGCTTCGCTCCGCGATACAGAAAAGAAATTACAGGAAGAATTGGAGAAGGCCAAGGCCGAATGGGAAGAAGAGAGCAAAAACAAACGCTACCCGATAGAAGAAGAGGATATCGCGGAAGTGGTGTGCATGATGACAGGCATCCCGGTGAAGCGCATGGTACAGGCTGAAACAGAAAAACTGCGCCGCATGGGCGAAGACCTGCGGGGCGCTGTAGTTGGCCAGCAGGATGCCATCAACAAAGTGGTGAAAGCCATCCAGCGTAACCGTGTGGGTTTGAAGGATCCCAAGAAACCCATCGGTACATTTATCTTCCTGGGTCCTACAGGTGTAGGAAAAACAGAACTGGCCCGTTCGCTCGCCAAGCATATGTTCGACAGCGAAGACGCGTTGATCCGGATCGACATGAGCGAATACATGGAAAAATTCACCGTTAGCCGCCTTATTGGCGCCCCTCCCGGGTATGTGGGTTATGAAGAGGGCGGACAGCTAACGGAAAGGGTTAGACGCAAACCGTACAGCGTTATCCTGCTCGATGAGATCGAAAAGGCGCACCCTGATATTTTCAACATCCTCCTGCAGGTGTTGGATGACGGACAGTTAACCGATGGCCTTGGCCGTAAGGTTGACTTCAAGAATACGCTCATCATCATGACATCGAACATCGGCGCGCGCCAGTTGAAAGATTTTGGCGATGGCGTGGGTTTTGCCACCAAGGCAAGGCAGGAAAGCATGGATGAAAATAATAGGGCCGTAATCGAAAAGGCGCTCAAACGTACTTTCAGCCCCGAATTCCTGAACCGTATTGATGATGTGATTGTGTTTAACTCCCTGAGCAAAGAAAACATCTTTGAAATCATCGATATCCTGATGAAGGGCGTGATGAACCGCCTGAGCAACCTGGGCTTCAGCCTGGAGCTGAGTACGGAGGCCAAAGAGTTTTTGTCTGACAAGGGATACGATAGCGCCTTCGGCGCGAGGCCTCTGCACCGGGCCATTCAGAAATACCTGGAAGACCCATTGGCGGAAGAGATACTCAATATGCACATCAAGCCCGGCGATGTATTGATCGCGGAACTGGATAAGGAGAATGCCAAAATCCTGTTCAGGTTGAAAGAAGAACCCAAAAAGCGGGAAAAGAAATCGGAAGCCTGATACTAACAATCATTGATTAAATATTTAAGAGTCGCAAATGCGGCTCTTTTTTTGCCATTATTTTTTTCAATAAATAAAAATGTATGACTTTTACAATCTCGAATTGCATTCCATCCTATGCAAATCACAGATATAAAATTCAGCATGCATTCATGAAAAAGATCATCATAACCATTGATGGCTGGTCTTCCTGCGGAAAAAGCACCCTGGCCAAGCAACTCGCCAGGGAACTGGGTTATGTTTACATCGATAGCGGCGCGATGTACAGGGCGATTACCTTGTTTTTTTTACGGAACCATATCGACTGGACGGATGATATCAAGGTGAGGGATGCATTAAAAAACATTCACCTGAGTTTTTCATATAACGATAAATTGCAGCAATCGGAAATTTACCTGAATGATGAAAATGTTGAGTACGTAATCCGCGACCTGGTAGTGGCAGAGAAGGTGAGCGATGTGGCAGCGATCCCCGCCGTTCGGACCTTCGCGGTAAAACAACAGCAAAGCCTGGGCCGCCATAAAGGCATCGTGATGGATGGCCGTGATATTGGTACCACCGTTTTCCCGCAGGCCGAATTGAAAATATTTATGACGGCTGATATCGCGGTGAGGGTAGACAGGCGGTTCCGTGAAATGTACCTGAAGAACCCGAATGTAACCATTGAGGAGGTAAAGAACAACCTCGAAATGCGCGACTATATTGATTCCAACAGGGAAGTAAGCCCTTTGCGCAAAGCGGATGACGCCGTCTTGCTCGATAATACAAACCTGACAATGGATGAGCAGCTCGCGTTCGCATTAATCCTCGTGCGACAGATCATCGGGCAAACAGCAGTTAGGCAGGAAAGCTAACCTCTGCTTCTGCTTCCGCTTCGATGCCAATTACAGAAACAAGTTTTTGTATCACTTCATCCACCATCGCGTCGGGGCAACTGGCACCGCTTGTCATGAGTATCCGCACAGGCCTGTGCGCAGGCAGGTACTGATGTGTTATTTTTTCCTGCTGATGATGAAAGTCAAAATGATGGATGTCGTTTGCCGATAAAATGCGCGCGGCACTGTCGATATAATAAGTGGGAAGTTTGACTTCACAGAGCTCCACGAGGTGCGATGTATTGCTGCTTTTATATCCGCCCACAACAATGGCCAGGTCCGCTTCCTGTTCCAACAAGCCATACACGGCCGATTGATTGTCGTTGGTGGCATAACAAAGTGTGTCCCTGGTGTCTGCAAATCTTTCTGATACCTGCTCTCCCGTCAATTGATATTTTTCTGTCATCACCTGTTTCAGGAAATCGGAAATGGCTTGTGTATCGCTGGCCAACATGGTAGTTTGGTTCACCACACCAATCCTCTGCAGGTGTTTGCGTACATCAAATCCATCTGAAAACCTGCCGGCAAATTTTTCATAAAAGCTTTCATGGTTTTCATCATTCTTGATATATTCTGCCAGCAGCCTTGCTTCTTCCATGTCATTTACAATCACTGTAGGCGTATGGCTGGCGGCATGCGAAAAAGTGGCCCTGGTTTCTTCATGCGAAGGTTTACCATGCACTATCACCGTGTAATCAAGTTTAGCTATCTGCTCGCTGCGGTTCCATACCTTCTCCACAAATGGACAAGTGGTATTGTATGCTTCGATGCGGATGCCGATCTCCCGCAATTTTTTTTCGATATCGAGTGTTGTGCCGAATGCGGGAATGATCACAATATCGTCTGCCGTCAATGTATCAAAGGGGATCAGTTGCCGGCCATAGGTATCCTGCAGGAAAACCACACCGCGCTCCCTAAGGTCATCATTCACTTTGGGGTTGTGGATCATTTCGCTCAGCAGGTATATCCTTTTGCCGGGATTTTCATCCACCGTGCGGAACGCGATTTCAATAGCATTTTCCACACCGTAACAGAAACCAAAGTGCCTGGCCAGGTACACTTGCAATGGGCCAAAATCAAGCAGGGTAGGCCTGAAATCTTTTTTCATTTTGTCGGCCTGTTTCCTTTGCTCTTTGATGGAACTGATCAGGGCGCTGCGATAGGTAAAGGGAATGGAAAACTTCTTCATGATCTTTTATAACAAATGCAAAGGTACAATGTTGCGGTCTAAACAAACCGGCAGTTGATTTGTCGTATATTAGTTGCTTTAACTGATTTGCAAAAGCCATTTACCATACCATCCTTTTTACCACTTAGCCAGGTGTACGAGGTGAATTTGCGCCAGTACACGCCCGAAGGCAGCATACAGGCATTCCGCAAGCATTTGCCGCGCCTGCAGGAATTGGGTGTCGATACCTGTTGGTTCATGCCCGTGCACCCCATCGGGATCAAAAACCGGAAGGGTAGCCTCGGCAGCTATTATTGCGTGAGGGATTACAGGGATGTGAACCCGGAGTTCGGGACATTGTCTGATTTTAAAGAGATGGTGGAGGATATGCATGCCCGGGGCATGAAACTGGTTATTGATTGGGTGGGTAACCACGCGGCCTGGGACAATGTTTGGGTTGATCAGCACCCGGAGTATTTCCTAACGGGAACGGGTGGACGATTTTTATCTCCGTACGACTGGGATGATGTCATTCAGTTCAACCACAGGAACAAAGGGCAACAGGAAGCCATGCTGCAGGCAATGGTATTCTGGGTGCGTGAAATGGATATTGACGGGTTCAGGGCCGATTTCGCGCACCTCGTTCCAAATGAATTCTGGGCCGGGGCCAGGAAAAAACTGGAAGAAATCAAGCCGGAACTGATCTGGCTGGCGGAAGCTGAGGGTGACGACATTTATCAAACTTTCGATATCAATTATGGGTGGGCATGGATGCATTTTACGGAACGCTTTATCAAAGAAGCATTGCCAGTGGCCGCGTTCAGGGATTTTATCCGGAGTGAATTCGCCGAAGCCGGCCCCCTGCGTTACCAGCTTTTATTTACCTGTACGCACGATGAAAACAGCAACAAGGGCACGGAGTATGAGCGCTATGGCATTTATGCGCAGGCATTGGCTGTTTGCATGTACGCGTTGCCGTTATCCATACCGTTGATTTACGGTGGACAGGAAATCCCGAACCATAAACGGCTCCCATTTTTTGACAAGGATTTCATGGAATGGCCTGAAAGGCCCGCACTCACTGGTTTTTACAAAGCTTTGATCAGATTCCGGAAACAAAGTTTTGCCGGCGGTGAGATCAGCTTCCCGGAAGCGCCGGATGGCCTGTTGGTGTTTTGCCGCAGGCATCACACAAAAGAAGAAATTTTCGCTGCCAACTTTGGCAGGTCAACCATCTCCACTGCTATTAGTGTACCCGGAAGCTCAGGACAATATCGGGATTTGTTTGCCAATAATCATGTGGATCTAAAAGAGAAAAAGGATATTGAGCTTCCACCTGGCGGTTATATTTTATTGTACAGGTAATAATAAAAAAAATGCCCCGCATCTGACAGGGCATTGATAATTTTCCTCTGGGTTTTACTTCATCAAATCTTAGTCGCCGAGGTTGATCATGTATTCATATAATCCATCGTATCCGGGGTAGAAACCGGTGATGTTTACAGTTTTTTGATCTGCCAGGGCTTTATTAAGTTCTGCCACGTTTTTCACTTCCTGGTTGTTGATGCGCAGGATGATGAAACCGTCTTTCATCCTGGTTTGGTCGTTCAATACACCTTCATTGATTTTCTTAACTACTACACCGCCTTTCACACCGTAATCCGCCGCTTTGTTGCGGTCAAGTTCTGTTAACTCGGCGCCAAGCATTTCCGCCTGCGATTCCGTTTTCACCAGGTCGTATGTACCGGCTTTATTTTTCAGCATAACGGTGTATGTGAATGGCTTGTCGTTGCGTACAACGGTAACGGATACCTTATCGCCGGGTTTGTACCTGCTGATCTGGTCCTGCAGTTCGCCACCTGAGTTAACATTCACACCGTTGATTTTTTGGATTCGGTCGCCCCTGCGGATACCGGCTGCATAGGCGCCGCCATCTTTCGGAACTTCCACCGCGTAGATGCCATCGTAAGCGCTGCTGGGGATACCTTCCGTTTTCTTACGTTCTTCCGTAAGGTCGGCCGCGTTGGCAAACTGGATGCCCATATATCCACGCTGTACCGTACCAAATTTAATCAGGTCGTCTACCACTTTTTTCGCGATGTTGACAGGTATCGCATAAGAATACCCGGAGTAATAACCTGTTGGAGAAGCGATGGCAGAATTGATGCCGATCAGTTTACCGTCAGTATTGATCAGGGCGCCGCCGCTATTACCCATGTTCACCGCCGCGTCTGTCTGGATAAATGATTCCACAGCGTTCACCGTATTGCCGCTGCGGTCGCGGTTCAGTCCGATGCTGCGCGCCTTGGCGCTGACAATGCCTGCGGTTACGGTGGTTTCAAGGTTCAGGGGGTAACCGATGGCCAACACCCACTGGCCGATTTTTACATCATCCGAATTGCCATACAACAGGTATGGGAGCCCGGAAGCTTCAACCTTAATCACGGCCAGGTCGTACGCGGGATCCGCGCCCACCACGGTGGCCTTAAAAGTTTTCTTATTACTTAATGTAACGGTGATCTCATCCGCTTTTTGAATCACGTGGTTATTGGTAACGATATATCCATCGGCACTGATGATCACACCGGAACCGGAAGCCCTTTGTTCAGGGATGATGTTCATGCGGCGCCCGCCAAAAAATTGTTCAAATAAATCATCATCAAAGAAGTCGCTGAAAGGGTTATTACGCGGGCTTGGCAGGTTATTGGTTACCTGCTTGGCGTTGGTTTTTGTTTTGATATGCACAACAGCGGGTATGGCTGCCTGTGATGAAGCGGTAAAATCAACTGAGCCCGGGTTGTTGGGCGCGCCATCTTCGTTTGCGGCTAACCGGTAGTTCGAAGGAAGTACACCGGGTTGTTGCCCCGCATACACATGTTCATTTTTTACCCAACGACCATAACCCCAAATGATGGCGGTGGTGGTTAACGCGCTGATGAATACAGTGGCTAAAATTTGCTTCAGTTTCATGGTCCTTTGTTTTATTTTCAACTAAGTATTCGGTCTTACCCGGCACAAATCCTGTGCCTGTACCCTGCAATTTACATAGGGCCTGACAGAATGGACAGTCTGAACTGACAGGTTTAACATTTAATTAGGAAGGGTTTCGTAGATCAGGAAAGCCCTGCCAGGAATCGCATGGTATCCACCCCATCGGCATAGTTGGACAAGCCGGGTTTCTGTGCTTCTCCGAATGGGATATGGCCCTCACCAACAATACACTGCACCGATTCGTTTTGTTGCAATCCCTGCAGCAATTCCGGCCGGTTTGTGTAGTACTCGTAATGCAGGACGCCAATGGCAGAGAATAGCGCTGGGTGTTCAATCAGCAGGGTAGTGCCATTGGTCATGTAAGCCTGTTTATTCAGGAGGATCAGGGAAAGCTGGTAATCGTAATTATTCGCATACTTGTGCATGTCTTTTAAACCGGCGTATGCATCGAATGCGCGCAGCAGGGGAATAAAATCGTAGGCCGGCGGCACATAAATTTTAGTGACATTCCTGCAACCAAGCCCGAAAAAAAGATGCACATCATTTGCCAGCAAATCCAACTCCTGTTCTGTTTCATTGCCTGTCAGGATGGCAACCGAGGTTTTATTGGAACGGATGATATGCGGGAAGCGGGCGAAGTAATAGTCAAAATACCGGGCCGACTGGTTGCTTCCGGTAGCTATGTACGCATCGCAACCTTTTAATGTATCGGATACCTGTACATCCTTTTCCAGGCTGGGGCTCATGGTATGCAGGGTTTCAACGATATAGCGCATCAGCATTTCGTCGCGCGACGAGGGCTTGATCATCAGCCGGTGGCCGCTGATGATGACGGACAATAAATCGTGAAAACCTACCATTGGAATGTTTCCAGCCATCACCACACCCACCAGTCTGGGTTGCACCGGCTCCATGGTTTCATATGCCCCTGCCCAAGCCTTCAACTTGTCTTCCTGCAGGTATTGTTCGATGATGTTTTTGACCGCTAAATCAATGAACCCGGGCGTAAACCATGAATTGGCAGCGGCGGCCCTTGCTTTTGCTTCAAGCCAGGATTCGGGTTCTTTTTTCAGATAAGCGCCCAGGGCTGTAAATAATTCAATCCGCTGTTGTAAATTCATGTTCAAATAATTATATTGCAACAAAAATACAGTAGAGATGGCTATTAAGATAACCGATGAATGCATCAACTGCGGCGCCTGTGAACCAGAGTGCCCCAACAACGCCATTTACGAAGGCGGCGTGGAATGGGCCATTGCAGATGGCACAACCGTTAAAGGGACTTATACATTGATGGACGGGACTTCAGTGGACTCGGACCAGCGTCATGCGCCAATCAGTGCCGACACCTATTACATCGTCCCCAATAAGTGCACAGAATGCCAGGGCTTCCACGAAGAGCCTCAGTGCGCGGCCGTTTGCCCGGTTGATTGCTGCGTTCCAGACGAAGCCTACCGCGAAACGGTGGATGAACTAATGGCGAAAAAAGAGAAACTGCATATCTGATCTTTTTTATAAGGCCGTAAGGCTTCATACAGCAGGTGATATTTCCTGCTTTCCTGGCGAGGGTATTAGAAAAATACTTTCGCCTTTTTTATGTACCTGCCACTTAGCTGATTTTTACTATATTGCCTGCCATAAACCGGTACCAACCGGTAGCTTTGTAACTATATGAAAACCGGTATCGTTTTTTTTACACTGTGTTTATCCCTGTTCTCCTGCAGCCTGCGGGATCAAAAGCCAATCGATAAAAGAGAGGCAAAACAGCAATTAATGGAAGCAGACAAAGCTTTTTCCACCCTTTGTGAAAAAGAAGGCATGAAGTCCGCTTTCATTGAATACCTCGACAGCAACGGCGTGCTGTTGCGCCCGGGGCATATGCCCATCGTTGGGGCCGCAGCGATTGATTTCATCATTCAGCAAAGTGATACAGGGTACACATTGTCCTGGCAACCCAGTTTCGCCGATGTATCCGCTTCAGGCGACATGGGATATACGTATGGCATGTATACCATGACATGGCATGGCATCGATTCTGTTTCGTACGGAACCTATACCAGCATCTGGAAAAAACAGTCGGACGGGAAATGGAAATACGTACTTGATTCCGGGAATGACGGGGTAGAGATTGAATAACGGCAATGAATATACGCAGAAAGCGTACATATAAACATCAGAATACCAAACTATGAAAAAAAACATCGCCCTGGTCACCGGAGGATATTCCGGCGAGTCGGTGATTTCGTATAAAAGCGCTGAAACCATGAGGAATAACCTCGACCCCGGGCGCTGGAATTGTTACCTGATTGATATTCATCCGGATGGTTGGTTTTATGTGGATGATAACGGCGGAAGGAGCCCGGTGGATAAAAACGACTTCTCTATAACGGTAAGGGATAAACGCATTCACTTCGACGCGGTATTGGTAGGCCTGCACGGAAGTCCCGGCGAAGATGGAAAACTGCAAGGCTATTTCGACTGCCTCAATATCCCCTATACATCCTGTGATGCCGCCACTTCGGCATTGACATTCAACAAAAGATATACCGTCGCCGTGGCCGCTTTCGCGGGCATCCCGGTGGCACGTTCAATGCATTTGTTCAGGCATGCGCCTGTACATGCTGATGAGGTGCTGGCTCAACTCAAGCTGCCGGTATTTGTGAAGCCCAATAACGGGGGCAGCAGCCTCGGTATGAGCAAGGTTAGCCAACCTGCCGATATGCAGGCCGCACTGGATAAGGCTTTCCAGGTAGATAGCCAGGTATTGGTGGAGGAAGCCATCATCGGCCGCGAGTTTACCATTGGCGTTTTCAGGTCTGCCGGGAAACTGATCACCCTGCCGATTACGGAAATCGTATCCAAAAACGAATTCTTTGATTACGAAGCCAAATACCAGGGCGCGAGCGAAGAGATCACACCCGCACAGGTGGATGAACCGGTAGCGGAACAGGTAAGGGCGGAGGCCAGGAAAGCGTATGAAGTTTTTAATTGCCGGGGTGTGGTTCGGATGGATTTTATTTATGAAGCCCGGGCCGGAAAACCTTTCTTGCTCGAGATTAATACCGTGCCCGGACAAAGCGAAGCAAGCATAGTACCACAGCAGGTCCGCGCTATGGGATGGACGCTCCGGGAGTTTTATTCAGCCCTGCTGGATGAAGCGCTGGCAGGCCATTCATGATTCTGGTATCATTTTTGACGAAAACCTGTACATTTAATCAACAACCAAATTTGTGTTTCAATTCCTGACCAAGCGAAATTTTTTTATTAACCTGCTGGCCGCCATCCTGCTGGGCCTGCTCCTGATCTTCCTCTTACTGCAATTGCTGGGAGCGATTACTCGTCACGGTGAGTACCTGCGTGTACCATCCGTATTGGGTAAGAATACAGAGGAAGCGATCAGTTTCCTCGAAAGCAAAGGATTTGATGTAGCCATACAGGATTCGGTGTACACCGATACCGCTCGCATGGGTATTGTGTTGAAACAATCACCCGACCCCAATAGTACGGTGAAGGTTAACCGGACCATTTACATTACGGTGAACCGGAAAACACTTCCGCTGGTGGATATGCCGGCACTGGAAGGTAAAACACTCAACTTCGCGCTCTACATCCTCGGGAGGAGCCACCTGGCACTGGGCGATACTTTGTTTAAACCCGATTTCATGAAGGGTTCAGTACTGGAACAACGTTTCCGCGGCGACCGCATCGGGCCGGGTACAAAAATCCCATGGGGCAGCCGCATCGATCTTGTGGTTGGAAAAGGGTTGGATGGCGAACTCATACCGGTACCAGACCTGGTTGGATTAACTTATGCCGATGCACGTGTATTGCTCGATTCCAGCGGTGTGGGCATCAGCCTCGTGGTTGACCCGGATGTGAAAGATACCGCCAACGCGTTTATTTATAAACAGGTTCCGCCAAAACTCAATGAAAATAAGCAACCTGTATTTATGCAGCCCGGTCAGATTATTGACCTGTGGATTTCCGTGGAACAGAAATTACCCGTTGATTCAATCCCATAATAAACCATAAAAAACACCAAATGCAACAGCTAACCGTCAACGAACTCAAGGCCCGCCTGGATGCCGGCGAAAAAATCAGGCTGATCGATGTACGTGAACCCGATGAACACAATGAATTTAATATCGGGGGCACCCTTATCCCTTTAGGCAAAATCATGTCGATGCAAATTGAGGACATCGAAGATTGCAAGGATGAAGAATTGATTTGTTATTGCCGGAGCGGCCAACGCAGCATGCAGGCTTCGTTGATGCTCGAAACCCTTGGGTTTTCCCGGGTGGGGAATCTGCAGGGTGGCATGAATGCCTGGCGGGAAACCGTTACAGGTTAATGCCAATGCCTGCCATTACATTCAGCGGGGCCATTGGGAAATAATAATTTTCCGTGTTCAAGCCGCCTCCATAAAAATAGCTGAACGTATACCCGTTGGCTTCATATTTCTCAGAAAACAGGTTATTGATTTGTACAAAGGCATTCCAGCGAATGCCTTTTTCTTTTACAGGTTCATAACGCACCCGGAGGTCCTGCACATAATAAGCGTTCAACTGCCGGCCTGCATTGGACGTGTTGTCGAGGTATTGCCTGCCCACATATTTCCCCATCAGGCTGATTTCGGTGTGCTTCCATGGAAATATGCTTACTGTAGCCGCTGAAACCACACGGGGAGAAAATGAAATATCCGTCTTTTGATAAAAATTCGTTTTCTGCCCACCCTGGTCATAATCGTCAATGTATTCAGTGAAATTCCTGATTTTGTTTTCACTCAGAGCCACATTGCCACTCACCTGCAGCCAACCGCTGGCACGCCATGAGGCGCTCAGTTCCAGTCCTGCCCGGTAGCTGTTGGGGATATTGGTTCTGGTGTAAGCGCCCACGTCGTTGATTTTCCCGGTTAATACCAATTGGTTCCGGTATTTCATGTAAAAGAAATTGGCAGACCATTGGAATTTACCTTTGTTTTTTTCTATGCCTGCTTCCCAATCCTGCAGTGTTTCATGTGCTGGCTGTTGATTGATTCCGCTTTCGAAATCATCGCGGTTGGGCTCTTTTGCAGCCTGTCCGTAATACGCATAAATCTTCGTTTGTCCCTTACTGTAAGTAAGCCCAACTTTCGGATTGAAGAAATGGTAAGTTTCATCGGTTTGCACCCCTGGGTTATTCCTGAACCCATTGATTCGATAGCGCACCGTCCTGTATTGCAGGTCAATAAAAGCACTGAAACCAAGCCCTAATTTTTCCGTCCATTTAACGTATTGATTGAAGTCTGTTTTACGCGCATCGTTGTCATACCATTTGTAAGATGAGGGCAGGGGGATTTCTTTTATGGTGCGGGGAATCTTACCATAATGATCGCCATCATAACCCGACCACCCACCGCCGATAATGACCTGGCGCCTGCCTTGCTCGTGTTGCACAGAATAAGTGCTTCCATAGAAATGATTATCGAGCCATAACTGCCTGACGAGGTCGCTGGACCGGATGGTATCATTTCCTTGTATATAATCCGGTAACCCGTAATCAGATAATGCCGCGTCTGCCCTGTATTGTTCGTAGTAGCCCATGCCCCTGGTATAAAACAGTGCTATGCTTGCTTTCCAGTTCCGGTGCAGCTTGCGGTTGTAAAACAACTGGTAATGGGTTTGACGGTAATTATCTGTTTCATTGTCGTATGGCTCTCCGGGCTTTTCCGTACCTGCCGGGTTGAACGTTCTGTTACCGGCCAGCGTTTGTTCATCTATTCCATACCAGGCCTGGTAGGTTTTTTCCTTTCCGGTGAACACATTCAACTGCAATTTTTGCATGCTGTCAATCCAGGCGGCGCTTCCGTATACAGAAAACAGCCTGCTTGAAGCACGATCAATATAACCATCGCTGCGGATATGGCTTCCCCTCAGGTTCACCAAAAATTTTTTATTCAGCAGTCCGCTGTTGTATTGCAAACTGCTGCGGAGCGAACCATAAGAGCCCGCATAATTTTGTATGGAGAGTGCGCGTTGCAGGTCGGTTTCATTGGTGCTGATATTGATGGTGCCGCCAAAAGACCCCGCGCCATTGGTAGATGTACCCACGCCCCTTTGCACCTGGATACTGCCTGCAGAAGCGAGGATATCCGGGATATTTACAAAGAATGTCCCCTGGCTTTCCGCGTCGTTGTAAGGGATGCCGTTGATGGTAACATTGATGCGGCTGGCATCGGAGCCCCGGATGCGGATGCCGGTGTAGCCAATGCCGTTTCCCGCGTCGGAATTCACTTGTACGGAAACGGTTTGATTCAGCAGGAAGGGGATATCGGCGCCGGTATTATTTTTCCGGATCTCCTGGCGGTTGATATTTGTTTTTGCGATGGGCGCCTGGTCGGAAGCCCTTAATGCCGTGACTTCCACGGGTTGCATCAGGGTGGTGTCTGACAATTTTCCTGTTTGGGCGGCAGCTATCCCATGCAGGAACAGCATCATACAAGCGAAAAAGTTACGCATGACAATAAAATATGGCTGAATGTCCGGGGCGGGCGCTTAGTTCATTCTCCCTTCGCAGGCATTATCCTGTTCAGGTTTTACGGGTATCATCTCAGCCTCCGTCATGTAACGGAAGCACCCCGGAATTCAGTAGGTGAATAATTGAACGCTACAACAAAGCTACTACCGGAAAGTTGAACCGGCCTAAATTTTTTTTTATTAAAACTGTAACATTCCGTCAGCATTGGTCGTAACACCCAAAAGTATAGCCATGAAAATTTTAATGAGTGTATTGTTTTCCTTCCTCCTGTTGCAGGGTTTTTCACAAACGCCTGCCCTCGTATTAAATGACCCCAATGTGCGTGAAAGAAAGGTCAGTGGACCATTTCATGCCGTGTCAGTTTCCCAGGGAATCAGTCTTTACCTGGTGAAAGGCAGCACCGAACAGGTAGCCGTCAGCGTTTCAGACCCTACGATTGAAGAAAACCTGATCACCGAAGTGGAAAACGGTGAACTGAAGGTTTATTTCCGGAACAAGGAGAAAATTTTTAAAAACCTGGGCAAGAAAAACAAGGTCACTTTGAAAGTGTATGTCAGTTGCACCCGGATCGAGCGGCTAAAAGCTACATCAGGTGCCCACGTACACATGCCCGAAACGCTGATCGTTGGAAATTTAGCTGTTGCCATAAACAGCGGTGCCATGATTCATGGCTCCATACAGGCAACAGCGCTGGATGTAGACCAGAGCAGCGGTGCCATTGTGGAGTTAAATGGCAAAGCAGCTTCGCTGAGCCTCGACCTGAGTTCTGGCGCCATGTTTAAGGGAATCGACCTGGTAACCGACCAATGCAACGCCAAAGCTTCCAGTGGTGCAACCATCAGGGTAACAGTGAATAACGATTTGTCGGCCCATGCCAACAGCGGTGGCAGCATTCATTACAAAGGCAACGGCAGCATAAAAGATATCAAAGTGAATTCAGGCGGGATTGTAAAAAGGATTTAATAAAAGAAATAGTTTGACCGTATGAAAAAATTATTGATCATCCTGCTAGCGTGCACAGGTTTTTCAGTGACAGAAGCGCAAAGGAAATGGGTAGAAGATCCAAATGTAACCATGCGGCCACTGAGCGGAGATTTTCATGAAGTGCATATTTCCAGTGCGTTCCGGTTGTACCTCAGCCAATCAGACGAAACAGCCCTTGCCGTGAGCGCTGAGGATGCCGATGCGATGAACCGTATAAAGACGGAAGTGAAAAATGGGATATTGTATATTGGTATAGATGGGCAACAAAAATGGTATGGCCGGTCAAAAAAGCCGACAGCTTATTTATCGTTCAGGCATTTGAAGAAAATTACCGGTTCAGGTGCCACACAAATTATTTGTGAAGGCGATATACGGGCAGAGAGCCTGGTGATCGACCTGTCTGGCGCATCAGATTTTTCTGGATCGGTTCAGGCCGGTAAATTGAGTATAGATTTGAGTGGGGCTTCCGATATTAAGATAAGGGGCAGGGCCGACAGCCTGTTTTTACACAGCAGTGGCGCCAGCGACCTGAAAGCATATGAACTGGAAGCTGCCTTTGCCTCTGTGGATGTATCCGGTGCTTCTGATTCGCAGATTTTTGTTTCGCAGGAGCTGAAAGCCCGTGCGAGCGGAGCGAGCAGCATTAAATACAAGGGTGGGGCGAGGATCAGCGATATTCAGAACAGCGGGGCCAGTTCCATCAAAAAAAGGGATTAATATTGGGTCGAATGGGAAAACTGCTTATCTTTGCATCGCGAAGTAGAGCAGCGGTAGCTCGTCGGGCTCATAACCNNCCGGCGGACAAGTCCTTCTCTTCGTCACAGACATTGAAAGCCCGGAATTTTTCCGGGTTTTTTTGTGTCGGGCTCATTACCGCCACGGCGGTCAAGTCCTATGCGGCGGACAGAAGTTCGATCCACCCCGGCGGACAAGTCCTTCTCTTCGCAACAGATATTGAAAGCCCGGAATTTTTCCGGGTTTTTTGTGTCGGGCTCATAACCGCCACGGCGGTCAAGTCCTATGCAGCGGACAGAAGTTCGATCCACCCCGGCGGACAAGTCCTTCTCTTCGCAACAGACATTGAAAGCCCGGAATTTTTCCGGTTTTTTTGTGTCGGGCTCATAACCCGAAGGTCAGAAGTTCGATCCTTCTCTTCGCAACAGAGATTGAAAGCCCGGAATTTTTCCGGTTTTTTTTGTATCGGGTTAAGTGACAAGGCGCGCAATTCGATTGGGTCCTCCACGTATTTAGCCCGGTGATGTTAGTACTTCTTGCCGAATTATTTAACATTCTAATTGAACATTATACCGATAAGACCGTAACTTTCCGCCAATCTTGAACAGCAATAAACCTACTTATGGCAACTAAAAAATTATTGACAGCAGTTTTTGCATTATCCATTGTATTCAGCGCCTGTAAAAAGGACGACGACGCACCCACATGCGCGCTCAATGCAACCAATATCGTGGGCACATATAAAATTTCAAAAGTGGAAACCATTGCCGGTGGAACAACCATTGACGTTACCGCGTCTTTCCTGGATAACTGCACAGCCAGTGGTTTGTATAAACTCAATAGCGACAACACGCTTCAGTACACCGAGTTGCCCAGTTGCAGCGGAAACGGCACAGGTACCTGGAACCTGACAGACGGAAAACTTAGTGTCATCCAAACCGGAGGCGGTTTTGAACTGGTAAACGCCACTGTGGTTGATTTCAACTGCTCCGGTATGTCGGTTGATATCGTGTCAACCCCCGGCAGCAGCATCCGTTTTTCTTTTGCACGGCAATAAAACATGATGAATGTCTTGTTTCCAATGTTTAACATTGTGTAACATTGCAGCATAAATCAATCAACATGAAAAAGATCATTTTCTCAGCGCTGGTGTTGGTCATTGCCGCAACCAGTTGCAAAAAAGACAAAGACGAAGAATGTACGCTGAGTGCAGCCAGCATCCAGGGTACTTTCAAACTCAGTTCCGTGAAATACAAGGCCAGTGCCAGCGTTCCTGAAATTGAAGTTTTGACCAATGATTTGTTTTTTGAACCCTGCGAGCGTGATGACACTTACACCCTCGGCAGCGGAAACGTGTTTTCGTACAATGACGCAGGTACCAGTTGCACACCCAGTGGTTCTTATTCCGGAACCTGGGGTTTAACCGGCAGTTCACTGACCATTAACGATGGCTTTGATACATTCACCCTGAATGTGTCTTCGTTTGCATGTGGCAGCATGACGGCGACAGCGTCTGATTTTGACGTGACCGGAGACCAAATCTCTTTTGTCTTTACCCGTCAGTAAGCTGTTTTTTCTCAAAAATTTGGGCCGGGCTTTGTTCCGGCCTTTTTTTATGTATATAAATCGCTCGTTATCAATGGTATTATAGGTTTGGAAAGGGTTTATCGGTGAAATGGGGTACCTTTGCAGCCCGAACCCGGCTTTTTAGGGACGGTCATTCAGCATGAAAGCAGGATTCGTGAACATATTTGGCAAGCCCAACGCGGGAAAAAGCACTTTGCTGAACGCCCTGATAGGCGAAAAAATGGCCATTGTGTCTCCCAAAGTACAAACCACCAGGCACCGCATTAAAGCCATCCTGAACGAACCCGGATACCAGATCATCTTTTCCGACACCCCGGGCATCATCGAGCCCAAATATAAGTTGCACGAAAAGATGATGCAGGCGGTGAGGAGCAGCCTCGAAGACGCGGACCTCGCCTTATTGCTGGTGGATGCCCGAGAACCGGTAGGTGAAAGCCATGAGATATTTCAATCCCTCCGACTGAAAGCGCCGGCGATTTTGGTGCTGAATAAAACCGATCTCCTGAAAAAACCGGCGGAACTCGATGCGCTGATCGCCTTTTACAAGTCCCAGCCATATGTAAAAGATGTCATTGGCATTTCAGCCCTCGAGAAAAAAGGTCTGGAAACGCTCCTGGAGAAAATACTCACGTATTTACCCGAGGGGGAACCTTTTTACCAGGGCGATGACCTGAGCGACCTGCCGATGAAATTTTTTGTGGGTGAGATCATCCGCGAAAAAATATTTCAGTTGTTCCAGGAAGAATTGCCCTACCATACCACGGTGCTGGTGCAGGCGTTCAAGGAAAAATCGACACTCGTCAAAATATCCGCGGATATTATTGTACAGCGTGAAACACAAAAAGGGATCATCCTCGGTGAAGGCGGAAAAATGATCCGGCAGTTGGGGACGCTGGCCAGGCAGGACATTGAGGCTTTCATCGGACAAAAAGTATTTTTGGAATTATTTGTAAAAGTCAGGCCCAAATGGCGCGATAATGACCTGTATTTAAGGGAATACGGGTACTGACGAATTCGTTTATGCATGACCGGTAGTTTAACCACCCGGTGATTAATTTTTAGTTATGAGTTTTACGGTAGCCATTACTGGCAGGCCCAATGTGGGTAAAAGCACTTTTTTCAATCGCTTGCTCGAACAGCGCAAAGCCATTGTGGATGACCAAAGCGGCGTCACGCGCGACAGGCAATATGGCGAAGCAGAATGGATTGGAAAGAAATTTAATGTCATTGATACCGGCGGTTTCGTTGCCGGCAGTGAAGATATTTTTGAAAGGGAAATCCGCAAGCAGGTACTATTAGCGCTGGATGAAGCCAATATCGTGTTGTTCATGGTGGATGCCAGTACGGGCATCACCAACCTCGACGAAGCCATGGCCGATGTGTTAAGGCGCAGCGCCAAGCCGGTGTACCTCGTGGTGAATAAAGTAGACAATCATAGCCGTTTGATGGAAGCCAGTGAATTTTACAGCCTCGGTTTTGAGCATATTTTCTTTTTATCATCCATCAGCGGGAGCGGCACCGGTGAACTGCTCGATGCCATCGCTGAGCAAATCCCGGACCAACCGGAGCAGGAAGCAGGAGAAAACCAATTGCCAAAATTTGCCATCATTGGTCAACCCAACGTGGGTAAATCATCTTTGCTGAACGCGCTGATCGGGCAGGAGCGCACCATTGTGAGCGATATCGCCGGTACCACCCGGGATACCATTCATACCCATTACAACCTTTTCAATAAAGAATTCATCCTCATCGATACCGCCGGTATCAGGCGGAAAGCCAAAGTACACGAAGACCTGGAATTTTATTCCGTGATCCGTGCCATCAAGGCTATGGATGAAGCAGACGTATGTTTATTGTTGATAGATGCCGCAAAAGGCCTCACTGCCCAGGATCTGGCTATTTATTCATTGGCTGAAAAGAAGGGCAAAGGCATTGTGTTGCTGGTGAATAAGTGGGACCTGGTGGAAGATAAGAAGACGAACAGCGCCCGTGATTATGAGAATGAATTGAAGAAAAGGCTGGCGCCATTCAATGATGTACCCGTCGTCTTTATTTCCGTTTTGGAAAAGCAACGCATATTTAAATGTATTGAAGTGGCCCTTGAGGTATATGAAAACAGGAGCCGAAAAATCGCGACTTCAAAATTGAATGATGTGATGCTGAAGGCAGTGGAAGCATTTCACCCCCCGGTAGTAAGGGGTAATGCAGTGAAAATCAAGTATGTAACACAATTGCCCACCGCAGTACCCAGTTTTGCTTTTTTTGCCAATTACCCGGATGATATTAAAACGCCTTATCGTAATTACCTGGAAAATAAGCTCAGGGAGCAATTCAATTTCAAAGGTGTGCCGGTACGATTGTTCTTCAGGAAAAAATAACCAAATGGGTTTATACCTTTTTTTCTTAAAAAACTTGTATAAAAGAAAAAAAGAATATAGCTTTGCGCCGGATTAAAAAACCATTAAAAAAATAAACAATGAAAAAAATCTTCGCAATCATCGCCCTGGCTGGTTTCATGGCTTCATGCGGCGACGCCAAAAAAGAAGAAACAACTGAAACTCCTGCTGCTGAAACTCCTGCAACAGAAACTCCTGCTGCTGATGCCAACACCATGAGCAACATGGCTGACAGCGCCAGCAAAATGATGGGCAATGCTGCTGACACAGCTAACAAAATGCTGAACAACGCTGCTGATGCCGCTGGTAAAGCTGCTGAGAAAGTAGAAAAAGCTGCTGAAAAAGTAGAGAAAGCCGCTGAAAAAGTAGCACACTAATATCTTCAATATTTTGAATAAGAAAGCTTCCCAATGGGAGGCTTTTTTATTTTACATCATATTGGATCAAACAGATTGATTGCTTAAATTGTATTGTATTTTTGCAGTCTTCACTTACTAAATTTTCACCTCATGATAAACCGTTTACTCCTGGTATTTTTTATTTGCTTATCTACTGTTACAGGCTATTCCCAAATCAGTTCCACCGCTTCCGGTGGCAACTGGAGCGACCCCGCGACATGGGTAGGCGCTATTGTACCGGGCCTGACTGACCCGGTAACCATTGTTGATGGCGCTACGGTTACGATTGATGTGAATGCAGAGGCGCTTAGTCTTACAGTTGGACAGGCTACCGGTGCCAGCCTGCTGTTTCAGCCCGCAGGCGCTGTGACCCTCACGGTTAATACAAACCTCTCTATTCAGCCCGGATCCGTCATGGCAACGGCTTCAAGCGGCAACGAAACCGGGCATATTGTCAGCATTGGCGGTAACCTGGTTAATGAAGGGACACTTGACCTGAGCACCAATAACAACCTCGCATCAGCATTACTATTGTTTACCGGTTCAGCAAACGCTCAGTTTACAGGAAATGGCCCTGTTACGGATATTGCTTTGCTGACGATTGATAAGGGAAACAGCGCTTCATCCATCCTCGAAGTAAACCCTGCCGCATTCAGTTTCGGGGGTTCGATCAATACGCCGGCAACTACCCCCGGTTACCTGAGCATCATCAATGGCATGATAAAAATTGCCGGGACATTCACCATGAGCAACGGTTTATTCACCGGCACTACCAACTATACCATTCCGCCTACAGGCGGTTTATGGCTTGCTAACCCCAATTACACCGTATTAGGACGAAACGGCACCGCTTATAACGAAGGCACCCTGATCATGGATGCCGGCGTGCTGAATGTTGGTAACAGCACCGGCAACAGGCTGGGCTATATCGCCGGTTCCGTGGTAACCATCAACGGGGGCGAGATCAATGTGGCGAGCCGGTTTACGGCCACCACAACGTTTGGACTTACCTACACGCAAACAGGCGGGACCATCACGCTGAACACCGTAGAAAACCCACGTGAGTTGTTCGCGAGTTTTGATATCAGGCCGATTGATAACTCCAGCTTTACCATGAGCGGGGGTAAAATTGTATTGCAGAATGCCAATATCAGCGGACAAGGCCCCCGTGACTATAATGTAGTCGCGCAGAATATGAATATCACCGGCGGTACCCTGCAAATTGGAAATGCAGCCACCACAGGAAGCCGTACTTATTTCATCCAGGGCTTCGCGCCGAATATTGAAATGGGCACTGAAGGCGGCCCGGTGAATATATATTTATTGAATAACACAACGGTTTTGGATACGAGGATCGGTACCGGTTCGGTATTGCACCTGAACGATAATGATGCTACCGGTTACGCATATACGCAAAAAGGCGCTTTGCTGCAAAACGACGGAACCATTGACGGCAGCTTTGCCGGATCATCTGTTGTATTCTCCGGTGAATTATCGCTGTCACAGGAATATGCCGGAACAGGTATGATTATGAATCCCCTGAGCTCCCTTCAGTTTAACAATTTGCTTCCTGTTAGCTTTAACAACAGTGTTGCCCAGGACATCGTAGTATCGTCGTTAAGCATGACTGCCGGCGATGTTAATAACGGAAGCAATGTGCTCGTATTAGGCAGTTCGGCATCATCTACCGGAACCCTCAATTATACCAGTGGCCGCATCACAGGGGCTTTCCGTCGCTGGGTCAGCAACAGCGCCGCTTCCTGGAATTTCCCCATTGGTGTGGCCGGACTTACCCGTTTGGCCACTATTGATTTCACAGCCGCGCCTTCCGGTGGCAGCATCACGGCCAGCTTCATTTCGCAGCCGGGTGGTTTTAATGGTTTGCCATTAACAGAAGGTTTGAATACCATTTTAAATACATCATCGGATGGTTTCTGGAGGATGATTGCAGGAGATGGTTTGACAGGCGGATCATACACCGGAACATTTGAAGCCAATGGTTTCAGTACAATCACCGATTTCAGCAGGCTGGTTTTGGTGAAGCGGGATGATGAATCATCACCCTGGGTGTTAAACGGAACGCCGGTAGCCACTACGGGTTCAAACGCGTTGGCTGTTTTATCGCGCACGGGCATGACGGGACTTTCGGCAGACTTTGCACCGGGTGGCGACCTGATCGCGCTTCCCGTAACCATCGAATACCTGCGGGGTAAGAACCAGGGCGATGCGCATTGGTTGCAATGGAAAGTAAGTTGCACACAAACCCCTGGTGTGCGCATGGCCCTGCAACACAGTACCGACGCGCGCACATTCAAAAATATATATGATATTTACGCAACAGCCGCCGAGTGTAACCAGCCTTTTGAAACCATCAACCGCAGCACCGCACCGGGATTGAATTATTACAGGGTGCGTACGGAAGATGCGGATGGAAAAGTTTTGTTCAGTTCCATTGTTGCATTAACAGGATCTAAGAACGGTTTCATGATCACCGGCGTGCAACCCAACCCCGCACCAGCCAATGCCATTCTGCAGGTGGCTGCATCTGAAGCTGGTAATATGCAGATTTTGATTACAGATAAATTGGGAAGGGTGATGAGCCGCAGAACCGTACAATTGATACCGGGCTATAACCCGGTGAACCTTCCGGTTGATAAACTGGCGCCCGGCTCATACCAGGTTACCGGTATCACGGAAACGGGTAGACGCGAAACCGTCATCTTCATCAAACAATAATCAATCAACTGAAATACGAAAGCCACTGTGAAAACAGTGGCTTTTTTGTTTTATCAGATAAATTTTACTGCATTTTTTTGATCACCAGGTAACTGATAACGGCAAGAAAGAGGATTAGTGCAATGCTCATATAAAGCAGCGACATGTTGGCGGGCCGCTTTTTTTTGCGTTTGTTTTTTTGCTGCTGCAGTTGTTTCCGCAGCGATTGGTTCAGGTCCTGCACCGTTTGATGCAAGGAGGTGCTGCTGCCTGCCTGTGCAAGTCCTTCCAGCGCGTCCTGCAGGAATGGATCATCCTTTATTTCCTGCTCAAGCGCTGCCCTTTCCGCATCTGAAAGGCTTTTATCGAGGTATTGCAGGAGCTTCTCCTGGTTGTTTCCGGGAGCTTGGTTGGACGGTATGTTCGTTAATTCATCGTTCATTGTTTTGCATTCTTTCCAAATGAATTTTCAGGTTCCTTTTTCCGTTTTGAATATGGCTCTTCACCTGCATCAGGCTGAAGCCACTGATTTCAACAATATCCTGGTATGATTTTTTTTCGAGGTAGAATAAAGTTATGCAAAGCCTTTGATCATCATTCAATTCCTGCATGGCTTTTGAGAGCAGTTCCACATCGCGTTCTTTCCGCATCATCTCGTCCCGGTCAGCAATTTCGTCTGGCTCGGCCAGGTAACGGTCGTCCCAATCCGTTGTTTTACCGTTTTTATTCCTGAGTTTCATCAGGCAATGGTTTTTGGCAATCATATACAACCAGCTCTTCACATAACTAACCGGGTATTTTTGCAGTTCATCAAGCGCTTTGATGAAAACCTGTTGCACGGCATCTTTCGCTTCTTCTTCATGCTTCAGGTATTTCAGGCAAACGCCATACAGGAGGAGCGTGTAGCGTTGGAGGAGTATGCCCAGCCATTCGTTGTTGCCGTCTTTTCGGAAACGTACAATCAGTTCCTGGTCATCGATATGTTGATTCGACTGGGTGCTCAAAATAAACTGGCTAAAGGCTTATATCTATGATGCGCCATGCGCGGATTTCCATAAATGGTTTTGCTAAGGGTTAGCATGGATGGATTCTGTATGATCCGCCGCTTCTTTTGCCGGGCTTTTATCAAAGAATAGCATTTTCACCCCAAGCAATAACATCAGTATGGCAAATAATTTCTTCACCAGGTCCTGTGGCAGGCTGAGGCTTAGCCTGCTGCCCAGGAGGCTGCCCAATACAAAACCCAATGCCAGTACAATCACAATCCTGAAATCCACATAACCTTGTTTATAATACTGGATTACGCCAAGGATCCCAACGGGAAACATCAGCATGGCCAGTGAAGTGCCCTGTGCCTTGAATTGAGAAAATCCCAGGAAATATACCAGCGCGGGAACGATGATAATACCACCGCCGATGCCCACCATGCCTCCCAGTATACCGGCGGCCAGTCCAACAAGAAGGATGATGATCAGTGTATTAACGTCCATCTTTTTATGCTTTAAGATGTTCATGGGTTTGCCTGGAACTTCTGATGGTACCGTTCGATGGCGCTGCCAATGATTTCGTAAGCGGTTTCCCTGGATTGAAATTCATCGATCAGCACTTTTTTATTTTCCAGCACTTTATACTGCTCAAAATAATTTTTCAGCACGGCAAAAAAGTGAGTGGGCAATTCATTGATTTGACGGATATGGTTGACGGATGGGTCTTTGGCCGCCACCGCGATGATTTTGTCGTCTTTTTCTCCAGAATCAATCATCTGCATATTGCCGATCACCGTGGCTTCCACCAGGCAAAGCGGCTGAATGCTCTCGCTGCAAATTACCAGGATATCCAACGGGTCATTGTCTTCGCCAAGTGTTTGCGGAATAAAGCCATAGTTTACCGGGTAATGAAATGATGAGTAAATCACTCGGTCTAATTTGAGAAGCCCGGTTGCTTTATCTATTTCATATTTGCAACGGCTTCCCTGAGGTATTTCAATCAGGGCATTGACTACAGCAGGTGCTTGTTTACCATAAGAAGCGCCGTGCCAGGGGTGTAAGGTATGCAAGGGTAGAAGGTTTAGGAATGAAGTATTTAGTCGATGGGTAGGTTGCCCGAATAAGCATATTTAAAATCAACCTGCCAAAGGTTATTGTGCCGAATGATTTTAATATCCATCGGTTTGTTCATATAATCATTCGAGTAATTGATGATCGTGGTGGAATCATCTACATCGAGGTATTTGTTGATTTCGTAAGATGCATCACGGTAATGTTTTTTCTTATCTTCCGGAAGGCGTTGGTAAAAAGATTTATACATGTCGAACAACTGTACATTCTGACTGTCTTTCAGGATGAGTTCCTCTGCCTTTTTGAAATCGCCGTTCAGGCTTGCCCTGATGAATTCGCGGCCGGTATCCATGGCTGTTTCGGGGCGTTTATCAGTGGAACCGGTGCAAGAGTATATCATCACAACCAGTGCGCTTGCCAGGAATTTGAAGCTGCGTGCGATCATAGGTACTTTTATTTTATTAAAGGTAAACAAGCTGCATAAAAAAAGTGCCCGGTTGGGGCACTTTTTTATGAAAGGTCAAGATTCAATTATTTGTTGGCTTTATTCACAGAGTCCAGCACTTTCATGCCTTCTTCCATGCCCATCTTTAATGAGTCCATGTCTACATTTTTGAGTTCTTCCATGGCTTTGTCCACCGCTTCGCCCGCATCAACGCCTTTTTCGTTCAGTTTATCCATGCCCATGCTCATAACGGATGATTTATCGAAAGCCACTTTCCATTCACCATTCACTTTTTTCAAGGTGTAATTGAGCGATTCACCGCTCTTTTTCTCTTTAACAGCGATGGTTGCTTTGTCGCCTTCGATCTTAGGTTCGCCGAATTCCATATTGGCTTTGTCGTACTTTTCGGTTTCCTTGTTGTCTTTGCTGTCTTTGCTCATGTTCATGCCCATTTGGATCATGTCGAGCATCTGCTTGCTGTCGTCTGTTGCCAATTTGCGGGCAGCTTCGATATCTTTTTTAGATAATGCATCAAAAAAGCTGGATAAAACGGCTTTCGGGTCACCACCACCTGATTTGCAGCTAAACAAAAAGGTTGATGAGATGAGCGCTACGGCCAGGAGCATTTTTTTCATAAAATTCGTTTTGGTTTGAATGACAAAATAAATGGAAAAAAATATAAATGCTAAGATTTATTTATACACGACCCTGGTGATGGGCCTGCATGCGGGGTGGAGGATAATGTCGTCAACCGCTACATAATCGATACTGCCCATGCGTGAGGGTTGAAAGCGGATTTGTTCCAATGAACCCCATTGTATGCATTTTAGTACGAATTCTGCGCAATACATACGGTCGTTGCTGCTGAGGCTGAACGACATATCGAAGCGGACACTGTCTTTCCTGGCTTTTTCGATTTGCGCTTTCAGGTTGCCGATAAAGGAATCCGCGTTCGCAAACCTGAAAAGCCCGGCCCCATTGTTATTGTACGGTTCCGCGAAAACGGATAAAGGGTCGCGCCTGATGAGTTGATCGGGGTTCCATTCACCACCCAGGGCGTGGTAGATAAAGATGCTGTCGTTTTCCCGCATCGCGATACCAAGGTGCGAATAGGTTTGGTCGCGCCTGGCCATTTTCCGAAAAGTTTCGCTGGTGAAATCGTTCCCTGTCCTGCAGACGATATCTCCATCTTTAACTTGCCGGGCAAGTGAACGCAACGAATCCCATGACCTTTCAATTCTTTCCTGTTCCAGCAGGCTGTCTGATCGAGCAGCTGTATTTGCAGGGTTGTGCCCTGCGCTTTGGCTGCAAGCGCTCAGTAAAAAAATAAGGCAGCCGGGGAGCCACCTTATGATATGTTCAGCAATATGTGCGTACATGGTTATCCGCTTATTTCTTCGGCGCGTCGGCCTGTCCGGGCGCTTTTTCCTGTGCCTGCGCTTCATCGTGGCGGTTGTACGCTTTGATGATGGACTTTACCAGCCTGTGCCTGACCACATCTTCCTCATCCAGTTCGATGTGCGCGATACCATCAATATTCCTCAAAATCCTGGTGGCTTTAAACAAGCCGCTTTGCTGGTTTTTGGGAAGATCGATTTGCGAGGGGTCGCCGGTAATGATGGCTTTCGCGTTGGGCCCGATGCGGGTCAGGAACATTTTGATTTGCAGGTCGTTTGTGTTCTGGGCCTCATCCAGGATGATAAAGGCATTATCGAGGGTACGGCCACGCATATACGCCAGGGGCGCGATTTCGATGGTGCGGGTGCTCATATAATAGCCAAGCTTATCGGCCGGAATCATATCGTCGAGCGCGTCGTATAAAGGGCGCAGGTAGGGATCAATTTTTTCCTTCAGGTCACCCGGCAGGAACCCCAGGCTTTCACCTGCTTCCACAGCCGGACGGGTGAGGATGATTTTTTTGACCACTTTATTTTTCAAGGCGCGAACGGCCAGCGCGACGGCTGTATAGGTTTTACCGGTACCTGCGGGCCCGATGGCAAACACGATATCATTTTTATCGCAGGCATTCACCATCATTTTCTGATTGGCGGTGCGTGCCCTCACTGTTTTGCCGTTAGGGCCAAAAACCAGGACATCGTTGGGGTTGCGGTCCATAAAATTATCGACCGTTTTTTCGTCGTCCCCGCCCAGGATCTGCTCGAGGTAATTCTCGCTCATGTGCCCGTTTCGTTCCAGGTATTGTACCAGTAGTTCAATCTTGTCCCTGGCTTCTTCGATTTGTTCCGGTGCACCGCTGAGTTTGATTTGTGTTCCGCGGCTCAGGATTTTCAGGAGGGGGAATTTCTTTTTGAGGATGTCCAGTTTACCGTTATTGACTCCGAAAAATTCTATAGGGTTAACGGTTTCAAGGTTGATGATGGTTTCTGTCAATGGGTGTACGTTTTATACAACAACAGGTGGATCCTGCGATTGTTTGGTCAAAGAATAGGATTATGATTGGTGTTTTCCATCCCATCCAAATTTAACAAATCCATATCCATACATACCACAAGAATTTATGCACATGGTTTTTTGCACGGTGGAAAAGTTTGTTCATCCAACCCCATCCTCTATCAATAATCATTCCCGGGCATTAAAAATGCTTGTTAATATTATGGTTACGCCGCTATGGCAGGCTGACCTGCTTAACAATTTGATATTATTCAGATTGCAGGAAATGCCAGTATGACCTGTGCAGGCAGTTGGCATCTGGAGAGAGGTTATAAAATATTTGAATTATGAATGATGAATCTGAGGAACGGTGATTGATCGTGATATTGTGTGCCAATGCAGGTATTAAGCGGCATGCATTTAAATCTTAAAACCTCGTTACGATTTTGAAGTTGAGCAGACGGGGTGTGAGCCTGTTGGGAATGGCGTATGTGCTGTTGGAGAAGTCTTTTACAAGTTGATAGGAAATCGTGTTTTGTCGGTTGATCAGGTTGAATACTTCGAGGCTGGCCCAGATGCTTTTGAATGTGCGGAATGGGCTATGGCTGCGGCGTACGGAGGCTTCTCCAAGCAGGAGCGCGCTGAAGCCAATGTCTACGCGGAGATAGGGTTCGATGATGAGGCCGTTCCGGTAGCGGCTGCTGTTGGGGATATTATAGGGCATATTGCTTCCATACAGCATATTCAGGTGAACTTTGAAGTTTTTGTTTGTGGGCAGATAGTCTTCGAGGTAAAGTCCTGCGGTAATGCGCCTGTCGGTTGGCCTACGCACAAACCCCACATCCATCCGGCTGCTGTCGACAGCTACCTGGTCTGAACTGCCCGGCCCGATGATTTCGCCTGAAGCATTCCTGTATTCATAATAAAAATCATTTAGCAGGTTTTCTTTCGATTGCATGAAACCCAGGCTCAGCCAGCTTTCCGCGCCTTCCACCAGTTCGCCGAAGAGCCTGAATTCAAGTCCCGTCGTGTATGCTTTGGCGTTATTGTCGCCCAGGTACCTGATCTTCACATTGTCAATATCATAAGGCACCACATCGGTCATGTGCTTGTAGTATGCTTCGGCCGATAACCTGAATGGCCTGCGTTCCGGCCCGATGAAACGATAATCCATACCCAGCACCAGTTGCTTGCTTTTTTGCGCGAGGATTTGTTCGTTCAGGGAACCGTCGGGCCTGCGGAGTTCGCGGTAGAATGGCGGTTGGTTGTAAACGCCTGCAGCCAACCGGAAAATGATATCCTGTTTCCAGCGTGGGTTCCAACTGGCCTGTATGCGCGGACTGATGAGCCATTCCTTATTCAGGTTATTATACTGGTACCTGATGCCGGCCTGCAGGGTGATATCAGTTTTTTTATTGAAGAATCGTATGTTGTTCTGTACATACCCGCTGAACCTAAGGATGTCGAGATTCGCTTTGCCGTTTATAGATTGAAATAAGGTCATGCTGCCCGGGCTGTAGGGCAGGGAATAGCCTGCGGAGTCCTGGTATTCGAATTGCCTGAGCCGGTCATCAATCTGCGCATACTCGATACCGTTACCCCATTGAAAAAAATGCTTTCCCGATTCATAGCTTCCTTTATGCGAAGCATTCCATATTTGGATATCGAGGGCATTCCGGGCATATTGCTGGTAATATCCAGCGCCCAGCGGATTCACAATCTGGCCAAATGTGCCGCTGTTGTTATCAAGGTCCCTGTTACCGAACAAGTAGGCGCCGGCAATATCGAAATTTTCTTCTTCCTTATTCCCCAGCCAACTCATCATCCATTTTAATTTCAGTTTCCTGTTGGGTTGGTGCGTTGCCGATAACCCCAATAATGTGCTGCTGTATTTATCTTTTTCCTGCCCTTCAAAAAATATGTCGATGCCGATATTGGCGCTATACAAAGGGGAGAACACGGAAGCCGTTTTTTGCACCGATTCGGGTTGGTAGCTAAACCTGGAGACAGAGCGGATACCCAGGAAATCGAAGCTCCATGTTGAGGAGGCCTGATAGCCCAGTGCCAGTTGCATGTCGGAGGATGATGGGATGTATGAACCCAGGGTTGGCTGGCTGCTCAGCAGGTTGCGGTTGTTGCGGTTCCTCAACCCGGTGAGGTAGCTGATTTTTCCATTTTTCGCCGCGCCTTCCAGGTGTAGGCCCTGTTCTAACAGGCTCGCATATGCGCTGCCGCCGAATGTTGTCGGTTTGCGGTACTGGATATCAAGTACGGAACTCATTTTATCGCCATACCTGGCCTGGAAGCCGCCTGTATAAAAGCTTACATTCTTTACCATGGCGGGGTTAATCATGCTCAGGCCTTCCTGTTGGCCGGAACTCACGAGGTAGGGCCTGAATACTTCAAAGTCGTTGATGTAAATCAGGTTCTCGTCGTAATTTCCGCCGCGCACATTGTATTGCGAAGTGAGTTCGTTATTGCTGCCCACAAATGTTTTGAGCAGGGCTTCAACGCCGCCGGTTGTGCTGGGCAGGGTAAGGGCCGTTTTGGGGTCTATGCGCAGCAGGCTGTTTTCGCGCCTGTCACGTTCATCACTGACCAACACTGATTCAAGGGTTTTGCCGGCCGGGCTCAACCTGACCACTACCTGTTCGGTTTCACCGGGGTTCAGGTAGAAATTTTTTTGTTTGCCGGTATAACCGGTATGCGTAAACGTAAGTGCGAAAGATTGTCCGGCAGGCACACGGATTTGAAAACGGCCGCTGTCGTTTGTTGACACACCATCGCGCTTACCAAGAATGAGAACTGATACTTTTGTCAATGGGCGGTCGTTCTCATCAAGCACCAACCCTTTTACCCACGACGTGTTTGTTTGTGCAAACAGTACAAAGCTGAGTAAGCAGGCAATACAGACAAGCAGGAGCTTTCTCATGAAATGAAGATAACATTTTTCATAACGGTGCGAGCCCTCATCCAATGGCTTTCAATGCGGCGATGGTGGCCATGGGGTCGGAAGCGCGAAACACGGTATTGCCCGC
This sequence comes from Chitinophagaceae bacterium UBA2375, assembly GCA_002343985.1. GTDB lineage: Bacteria > Bacteroidota > Bacteroidia > Chitinophagales > Chitinophagaceae > Ferruginibacter. Next base: position 56,283 of record DDTB01000033.1, read on the forward strand.
CACCAAAACATCTGCTCCGGCTTGTATCAGATCGGGCGCGTTGCCGAGCGTTACGCCCCCATCAATTTCAATCAACACCTGCAAACCTTTTTCGTCAATCATGCGGCGGAGTTGCGCTACTTTCTGCAAGGTATTCGGGATGAATGATTGTCCGCCAAAACCCGGGTTCACACTCATTACACATACCAGGTCAATATCGGAAATGATATCCGCGAGGCTTTCCACGGATGTGTGCGGATTGATGGCCACACCGGCTTTCATGCCCAGGGATTTGATTTGTTGTATGTTTCTGTGCAAATGCCTGCAGGCTTCGATGTGCACGGTGAGATTGTCGGCCCCCGCTTTTTGAAATGCTTCCGCATATTTTTCGGGCTCTTCAATCATCAGGTGAACATCGCAAACTTTATTGGTCGCTTTTCGGAAAAACTCCACCAGCATGGGCCCAAAGCTGATATTGGGAACAAAGCGGCCATCCATGACATCGAGGTGGTACCAGTCGGCCTGGCTTTGGTTCAGCATATCGCAATCAGCCTGTAGGTTCAGAAAATTAGCGGAGAGCAGGGAAGGCGCAATGATGGGCATGATTCCTGGTATTGATGTTTGCCGTAAAGGTAGATCATTTCGCGGCACTTATGGGTTACTTTGGCCCTGTGTGGCTTCCAGCCTGTCGAGCGCGAGGATGGCTTCATGATAGCCCGGATCGTACAGGAGGGCGGTTTCATAGGCTTCTTTAGCTTCATCGTAGCGTTTCAGTTTTTCGAGGCAGCGGCCACGGTAATAATGGCCTTCGTCGAAACTATTATTCAGGGCCACGCATTTGTCGAGTACGCCGAGCGCATCTTCATAAAGCCCCATATCGTAAAGCACCAGGGCCTTTTCGCGGTAAGGTTCGGTAAATGTGAGGCTTTGGGCGATGGATTGGTCGAAGCAATTGATGGCCAATTTTTTTTCTCCTATTGCGGCGTGGTAGAGCCCCCTGATATACCATGACTGGTGTCCCAATCTGTCGGCATCAGTAGCCATAAGTGAATCGGCGATGGCCTGAGCGCCGGGGTTGCCGGTATGGGCATAAAGTATGCCAAGTTCGGTCATATAATCCGGGGATGGTTCGCGGGCCACGGTTTGTTCCAGGGCTTTGAGGGCTTGCACGGTGTCTTCATTTTCAAAATGTAGGATGGCTTTGATATGCCAGATGCGCGCGTTTTTTTGGAAACGGCCATTGGCCAGGCTGTCGGCCAGGTGGATAGCGGCGGATTGATCGCCGTTATCGCGGTAATATTGGATCAGGTTTTCTGCCATCAGCAGGGAGTCCGGAAAAGCATGCATAGCGGCCCTCAGGCTAGATTCCCGGGAATTATTGCCGGCATCCTGGTTTGTTTTATCTCCTCCATTGCAGGCATACAGGGCCAGGATCAGCAGAAATCCTATTAATTGAAAACGCATGGCACAAAAATAGGCTGGTAAACCGTTGATACTGACAAAATTTTGACAATAATCCGGGGAAAAGCCTTGTACCTTTGCGGCAAAATCAAATGGCATGCTGAAGTATATAGTAAGTTTTATCTTCCCCGCAGTTTTGTTGACTTCCCTGGTACGCCATGATGGCGTTCGGCAGGGACCGGCAACAGCCGCTGTTTCAGACACGATTCATTTCCCAGGGGAAACGCATTTTGCCAATATCCGCCAACTGACATTTGGAGGGGATAATGCCGAGGCTTATTTCAGCTATGATGGGCAGTACCTGATTTACCAGCGCACCGATGTTAAAGCCGGCATACCCTGCGACCAGATCTGGATGGGCCGCATCCCGAAGCGTGCCGATGAGCCATTTGTACCTAAATTGGTGAGCACAGGAACAGGAAGGACGACCTGCGCATTTTTCTATCCTGACAATAAGCATATCATTTATGCGAGTACCCATTTGGGCGGACAGGAATGCCCACCCGTACCAGACCGTAAGAAATACGGCAACAGGTATATCTGGCCTTTGTATGAAAGTTTTGATTTATTTAAGGCCGACACCAATGGCCGTATTGTGAAGCGCCTGACCAAGACCAAGGGCTATGATGCCGAAGCAACGATTTCGCCAACAGGGGATAAGATCGTGTTTACGTCTATGCGTGACGGTGACCTTGAGTTGTACACCATGGACATCAACGGGAAAAACATCAAACGCATCACGTTTGATCTTGGGTATGATGGTGGCGCCTGGTTCAGCCCCGATGGCAAACAAATTATCTGGCGTGCATCACGCCCGAAAACGGAAGCGGAGATAGCCGAATACAAATCATTGTTGGCCGAGAACCTGGTGGCGCCGAACAATATGGAAGTATGGATCGCGAATGTGGATGGTTCAAACCCACGCCAGGTCACTGACCTGAAGCAGGCCAACTGGGCGCCGAACTTCACGCCGGATGGTAAACAGTTTTTGTTTTGCAGCAACCACGAATACAAGCGCGGCTTTCCTTTCAATATGTACATAGCCGATATGGATGGCAGCAATATCAAAAAAATTTCCAGGGATAAGGGTTTTGATGCCTTCCCGATGTTCAGTCCTGATGGCAAGAAAATTGTTTTCTGCAGCAACAGGAACAATGGCGGTACAAGGGACACCAATATTTTCATCGCGGATTGGGTGGGGGAGTGATGCCCATTACGGAACCAGTTCAATCACCTCACAGTCACGGATATCCGAAGAATGGATATTAAATCGGATCAGGGTCCGGGTTTTATGCCAGCCCTGTTTTCCGGCGGCGCCAGGGTTCATATGCAGGCAATCCAGGGCGGGGTCGTACATGATTTTCAGGATATGGGAATGGCCGCTGATGAAAATTTTCGCTTGATGGCGCATGATCTCCTGCTTCACGCCTGGCGCGTACCTTCCCGGATAACCACCGATATGTTGCATAAATACCGGAACGTCTTCGCAGGTAAAAAATAATTTTTCAGGGTAGATTTCCCGCAGGTCTTTTCCATCAATATTTCCATAGACGCCCCTGAGTGGCAGGCCTGTCGCGTCTTCCAATTTCCTGGCTATGGATAAAGTGCCAAAATCGCCCGCATGCCAGATTTCCGAACATTCTTTCAGGTAAGCGATGATGTTGTCATCCATATAGTTATGTGTGTCTGACAGCAGTCCGATCCGGGTCATGGATTCATTTCTAATTTGTATATTTGGTAAAGATAAAGCAAGCTTCGAAGGATGCCATTTTTCAGAAACTTCACCTACCAGATCGACAAGCGTGGCTGGAAATATTATTTCCTGATGCTGGCATTGTGCAAGGGTTACGCCTGATCCATTACCCATTTTCATAGCACATTAATCCTCACTAATTAAAATTTATTTATGCCACATTACCACAGGGCAGGTCAGGTGCCCGACAAACGCCATATTCAATTCCGTAAGCCCGATGGTGGGTTGTACGCGGAGGAATTATTTTCTACTGAAGGATTTTCCAATGATTACTCATTGCTTTATCATATTTACGAACCCACGAGGATCATCCGTTGCGAAGAGCCTGTGGATGACATGCCAAAGGTTGCCGAAGAGCGGATGCTGAAACACCGCAGCTTTGAGGGCTTTCACATCAAGCCGGAAGATGATTTTTTAAAAAGCCGTAAGGCGGTATTGGTGAATAGCGATTGCCATATTGTGCTTGCCTCGCCAAAGAAGGGCATGACAGATTATTATTTCAAGAATGCCGATGCCGATGAAATGATATTTGTGCATGAGGGAAGCGGTGTGCTGACCACCTGTTACGGAGAACTGGCTTTTGGCTATGGCGATTATATTGTGATCCCACGCGGCACTACATACCAAATTTCTTTTCATGATGAAAATAACCGGCTCTTTATTGTGGAGTCCTTTCATCCCATCCGCTACCCAAAACGATATATGAGCAAGTGGGGCCAGTTGATGGAACATGCGCCCTTCTGCGAACGCGATATCCGTGTGCCTCAAAATTTGAAAGCGCATGATGAAAAGGGTGATTTCCTGATTAAAACGAGGAAGAAGGGATTGTTATACGGCATTCATTATGAAACCCACCCGTTTGATGTGGTAGGTTGGGATGGTTGCTGTTATCCGTATATTTTCAGCATCCACAATTTTGAACCGATTACGGGCAGGGTACACCAGCCACCGCCGGTGCACCAGACCTTTGAAACAGACGCGTACGTGGTTTGTTCCTTTGTGCCCCGTTTGTATGATTATCACCCGCTGGCCATTCCGGCCCCATATAACCACAGCAATATTGACAGCGATGAAGTATTATATTATGTGGATGGCGATTTCATGAGCCGCAAACATGTAACAAGGGGTATGATCACCCTGCACCCGGCGGGCATCCCGCATGGACCGCACCCCGGAGCCGTTGAGAAGAGCATTGGTAAAATCGAAACAAAGGAACTGGCCGTGATGGTGGATACCTTCCGCCCCCTGCAACTCACCGTAGAAGCCCTGGAGATTGAAAATAAGGGCTATGTGATGAGTTGGGCCGAATAAACAACCTCATTATCCATATTTCTGCATGCCGGTCTGCCCAGGGCCGGCATTTTTGTGTGAAGAAAATCTTATATTTAAGAAACTAAAACCAATTGCCATGATTAAAATTTCAGAAATCAAAGTAGGCGATTACCTGATGGCCGATTATGAAGGCGATAAGCGGGAAGGTGAAGTCACCAATTTAAACCCGGGCACTTCTCAGGTTTGCATCGATAATGGTGTGCAGGAGTTTTGGTATGAAGTGGAGCAGTTGTCACCCATTGAAATCAATGACGATGTCATGCAAAAATTAAAATTCCACAAGGAAGTGCTGGAAGATGGTACGATAAAGTACAAGAAGGGGGCGTTCAGGATGCTGGTGCCAAAAGAAAATGATTTCAGCCGGATGGAGATCTGGTACCGGGATGAAACCAGGCATATTACACAAAGGATCCCATTGCATGTATTGCAAAACCATTTTTATTCCATGACAAAGGTTCATCTGAATGATGAATCTTTTGATTAAGGCATAAAAAAATCCCCCTGCAAAAGCCGGGGGATTTTTATTGTTGAACAGATGTATTAAGCGTCTGTTTTTTCTTCAGCGTTATCTGATTTTGATTCGGCAGCTTTGTTGGCTTCCGCGTCGCTATCCAGTTTGGCTTTCAGTCCGGCCAGCACGCCCAGGTCGCCCAGGGTGGCTTTTTCCACTTTGCTCTGAATGTTCTTCACAGCTTTTTTGGTTTGCTCGGCTTCCGCTTTCTTCTCTTTCATAACAGCCTGTTTCTCTTCTTCTTTTTCCTGTTCCCAGAGGCGTGTATGGCTGAGCACGATGCGTTTATCGTTGCGGTCGAATTCGATCACCATAAAGGGAGCTACTTCATCAGCGCTGATGGTTTTGCCATCTTCCTTCTGCAGGTGGCGAGCCGGTGCGAAACCTTCCAGTCCGTAAGGCAACTGAACAACAGCTCCCTTATCGTCTTTCTTCACAACGGTACCTTCATGAATGGATCCTTCCGTAAATACTGTTTCCAGTGAGTTCCAGGGATCTTCTTCAATTTGTTTATGTCCGAGTTGGAGTTTGCGGCTGTCTTTATCGATATGGAGGATGATCACTTCAATCTCGTTACCAACTTTCGTGTACTCGTTGGGGTTATTGAAGCGCTTCAGCCAGCTCAGGTCGCTGATATGGATCATGCCACCGATACCGGCAGACAGTTCCACGAATACACCGTAAGGGGTGATATTTTTCACCACACCTTTATGGCGGCTTCCTTCAGGGAATTTGGTTTCGATGGTGCTCCAGGGATCTTCAGACATTTGTTTGATGGAGAGGCTCATCTTGCGGTTGTCCTTATCGAGGGTTACCACTTTAGCTTCGTATTCATCACCCAGTTTGAAGAATTCTTTGGCGTTGATGGGGGTATTGGCCCATGAGATTTCGCTCACGTGAACCAGGCCTTCTACGCCAGGCATGATTTCGAGGAAAGCGCCGTAGTCTTCAATGTTCACTACTTTACCTTTCACGATTTCACCTTCTTTCAGGTTTTCGCCCAGGGTATCCCATGGGTGAGGGGTCAGTTGTTTCAGGCCCAGGCTGATGCGTTTTTTGTCATCATCGAAATCCAGTACAACCACATTCAGTTTCTGATCGAGTTTCAGCACTTCTGAAGGATGGTTGATGCGTCCCCATGAAATATCGGTGATATAGAGCAGACCGTCGAGGCCACCCAGGTCGAGGAATGCGCCGAAGTCGGTGATGTTCTTGATGGTGCCTTCGAGTACCTGGCCTTTCTCCAGTTTACCCATGATTTCCGCCCTTTGGGCTTCGATATCGCTTTCGATCAGGGCTTTGTGCGAAACTACGGCATTCTTAATGGCTTCGTTGATCTTCACCACTTTGAACTCCATGGTTTTGCCTACAAACTGATCGTAATCGGTTACGGGTTTCACGTCGATCTGAGAACCTGGCAGGAAGGTTTCCATGCCAAATACGTCAACGATCAGGCCGCCTTTGGTTTTGCTGGTAACCAGGCCGGTAACGATTTCACCTGTTTTATTAACTTCCACAATTTTTTCCCAAGCGCGGGCGATGCGGGCTGATTTGCGGCTGAGGTTCAGGTTGCCTTCGCGGTCTTCCTTCTCCACTACCATCACTTCAATCAGGTCGCCTACTTTTACGCCTCCGGGGATATCCCTGAATTCGTTGAGGGAAATCAGGCCATCGCTTTTAAAGCCAATGTTGACCACCGCGTCGGTTTTGGTCAATGACTCAACGGTAGCCATAATCATTTCGCCATCGTTGATTTGCCTGAATGTGTTTTCATACACTGCATCGTATTTCAGCCTTTCGTCTTTTGAGTAGGCGGCTACGTTGCGTTTGTCGCGACTCCAGTCGAAGTCGTCATGAGCGGTTTCCACAGGCTGGCTGGGAGCAGCAGCTTGTGCAACAGGAGCGTTTGTTGTCGCAGTGGCTTCCTCAGCGGCTTGTCCGCCTGTGGCTTCCTGTTCGTCTGCGTTTAAGTGTTTGTGAATAATGAATGACATAAAATGTACCCGGTTTTTTAACGGGCTGGCAAAGGTACGCAAAAAACCAGGAATAACCTGATTTTACAGGCTTTTTCAGGGGTATTCCGGTCGTTTCCGGCAGTTTTGGGGAATCAGCTGTATATTATTGTATGTCAGCCGATTGCATGAGGAGCATTGGGGTATCCGATGGAATACATCGCTATTGGCAAAAAAAAACCGCCCCCGAAGGAGCGGTTTTTTATGAAGATGAGCTTGGTTTAGAAGATGATCACCTTACCGGTTTCCATCCTTACACCTCCTGCATCCACGAGGTCGATCACGTATACGCCTTTAGGCATGTTACGCAGATCCACGTCCATCCTTCCGAATGGATTGTTCACAGCGAACTGCCTGCTGTATACGCGGGCACCTTTGCTGTCGTAGATGTTCATGAAGCGTGGGCTGGCAACACCTTTGCTCCTGTCGTGGTAACGAACCTGGAACAGACCGCTGTTCGGGTTCGGGTAGATGAACAGGCTGGTGTTGAGTGAGTCGCGGATGGTCAGGACGTTTGATACGCCGATGCAACCATTTATGTCAACGACTCCTACCTGGTAATCACCGAGGCCATCGATGTTTACTTCGTAAGTTCCACCGTTCACGCCTTGCAGTACAGAACCATTCAATGCCCAAACGTAGCCTGCGCCGGCGTTGGGGCTAACTGAAGCGGTCAGCACCGTGCGCAGTCCCGGGAAGAGGCTGGTGTGCGGAGCGGCAGTCAGGGCGATGGTTGGGTTCGGGTTTACTGTCAGAGTTGCATTTCCGGTATTGGCTACGCTGTTGCAAGCCGCTACAGAAAGGATGCAACGATAACGGTAACCATTAAACGAAGCCGGTACATTGGTCAGGCTCAGCGTGTTGCTGTTGGAACCGCTGTACACGTTGTCGTCAACCACGTCAACAAAGTTCACACCATCGGTGCTAACCTGCCACTGGTATTCAATTGGGTTACCATCGGCTGAAACGCTGAATGAAACGTTACCGTTGGCGCAAGTGCTGGCATTCTGAGGATCTGTTACGTTAGCAATGGCATTGGCAACAGTTACAGGGATAGCGAACGGAGGTGTTGTACAAATTTGTGTTGATACAATCACATTGTATGTGGTGCTGGTAGTTGGAGCAGCATATACAGTGTTCAGCGCGTTACCGGTGTAAGGAATGGTCAGGGCAGCGTCTTCAAAGAGACCTGTTGTTGGTGACCAGATACCTGTAGCCAGTGTAGGTGAAGTGTATGTGATGCTGATATCCCAGTTCACCAGGGTACCTTCATCGCCGGCAGCGAAGTCGGCAATGGCAATTTTCCAGTCGCCGTTCATGGTTGTGAACAGGTCAGACCAGTTGGTAGTGGCGCTGGTTTGTGTATTGTTGGTAGGGCCATAACCGTTCCTGCGTTCAGCGGCATAAGTGCCAGTGCGAGGAGCGGCTGCACCACTGATCAGGTCAACACCAGTTGAACTGATGACGGTGTTTGTGAAGTTATCGGTTCCGTTACCGCCTGTACCGCCGTTCAATGCACCTACAAGGTTCATGTTCACGTTGTTTGGCGCGATCACGTTGATGTCGAGGTCACCAACCCATGTGTGGTTGATATTGAAACGGATGTCAACGTTAGTGATCACCGCATTGGCAGGGATACCGGATACAGCGATGGTGCGTGTGATACCGAATTCATCATCATCCGGAACAATAACACCCAGGTTACCTGAAGTGAAGTTCAGGGTTGTTGATGCAGATGCTGAGTTGTTGATGGTCAGTTGCTGTGATGTACCGTTACAGATTGTTGCAGAGGTTGGAGTAACCTGTGCCTGCAGCGGGCTAACAGTCAGGGTACCAGCGTTGGTGAAATCACTTGCAGAGCATGCGCCCCTGAAGTTAACGCGATACTGATAACCATTCAGGTTTGTTGTTGCGCCTGTGATGGTCAGGGTGTTTGTGGTTACACCGCTGAACTGGCTGTTGTTCACAAGGTCAGTCCAGAAGTTTTGTCCAACAGCCCTTTGCTGCCACTGGTATGAAGGGCTGTCGCCATTCAATGAAGTGGTGAAAGTAGCCGAACCACCGCAGGTAGTTGTTTGGCTGGTTGGTTGGGTACCAATGGTAACCGGTGTACAAGGAACGATGTTAACCAGGTAGTCTTCTGTTTCGCCCCAAGTATATGTACCGCAGGCAGTGATGTTGGCAGAGTTTCCTGTTTCCACGCTTACCACCCTCATCAGGGTTGTGCCCTGAGTAGCGGTAGCCGGGATGAAGAATTCGCCGGTACGTGTGTGCGGGCCAACGGCGCTTGGAGAAGAATATACTTTTTCTGCAGCTTCGAATTGTCCGTTGCTGTTGTAATCTACGAAGATGGCAAAACTGTTTGTCCAGTTACCACCGCATGTACCGATGGTTACAGAGAATGGGTTATTACCACCAGAAACGATGCGGCCTGGGGCTGGTGCGCCTGTGCCTGACGTATAGTTTGAATAACGGTTTTGGATAGAACCAAAGCCTGGTGCTGTGGTAGCGCAGGTAGATGAATTATTCAAGGTACCTACGGTTACGTTGAAGATATCTTCATCGGCTGTGCTGGTAGCTCCGGAAGAGCAATAGCAGCCTGATGGAGGAGTAGCCAGAACTTGCAGTGGCGTAGAGAAGCCTGTACCACCGCCGGAGCAGGTAACGGCACAACGGTAATAGGTAGCCGCAGTTTGGTTGCCGGTGTAGCTGGTATTGGTAGCTCCGGTTATGTCTGTCCAGGTTACGTTATCAGGTGATGACTGCCACTGGTATGTGATGCCAGTACCGCTAATTGTATTGCTGAAAGACACGGTGAAAGGAACACCGGGGCAAACGGTAGCCAGGGTAGACAGGGTGTTGCCCGGGTCAGGTGTACCGGTACAAGCGGATGTGGCGTAGTCGATGATGAAATGCTGGTCCTGGGGATTGGTACCGTCTAATACGTTAGCCCAGGTACCACCGGTCAGGTCGTGCTGCTTGGAGTTGGCGCCAGGTTGGGTTACAGTACCTGTAACCGTGCTTGGTGGCACGAAATTGCTCGGCTGTGAAGTACCTACCTGGAATTCGATCCAGTAAGTGCCTGGAGCGAGAACAGTATTAACGGCAGCTTCAATTTTCCAGATCTGCCTGGTAGTACCCGGAGCTGCATTGAAAATGCGGTACATGTTGGCAGTGGAAGAACTCAGGAAGCGGTTGGTCGTCAGGTCACCGAAAATGGGTGTAGGGGTACCAACGGAAGGGTCAGTATTGAAGATTTGAACCCTAACCACATCAAAGGGCGATGTGGAACCTACATACCCGGTTGAGTATGCGAAGAAAGTGATTTTGCTGAGGGTCCAGGGGCTTCCGGTTACGGTAAAGTCGTCGGCAAGGGTGAGGTTGGCGGCCACACTGGCGCCAAATCCTGCGTTCACATTACCTAACTGAACTTCACTCCATGTGAAACCGGCCGGTGCGGCCTGTCCATTGCTGGAGTTAGCTCCAGTACTCAGGTTTCCGTTGATGTACTGCTGAGCACTCAGACTACCACTAAACAGGCAATACGCCCCGAGCGTCAGCAGGCCTTTGCGCAAGAACCGGCCAACCCTTTTAAGTGTAGTGTTGGATTGCATAATAAAGATTTAAGGTGAAAAAATGTGTAAGTGGACTTATCAGATATGATGTATCCAAAACAAATGTAAATTAAGTTATTATCAATCTTTTAACAAACTTTTGTTGATGCCTTGGCCGAAATTATTTTTCACATGATTCCGCAGTTTGTCAATAACTTGATTTGATCTTCCCAAAAGAGCTTTTTTGTAAGCTATCTTTTACTGTATATTTTCCTAAATTGCCCGGTAAACCAAACAGGCCGGCATGGGAAAATGGGATAAGGTTTCAGAATCCGATTTTTTGCGGGGGCTGGTATATGCCCTGGTCGGGATAGTTACATACCCGGGAATCGCTATACTTAACAAGCTGGAAGTCAGGGGTATGGAGCGATTGCATGCGCTGCCTAAGCGGAATGTGCTTTTTGTCAGCAATCACCAAACTTATTTTGCAGACGTCATCACATTTATCCATATTTTTTGCGCGGTGAAATGGAGGAAGAAGTCGGGGATCGGCTTGCCGTATTACCTGTTATGGCCATTTACCCGGGTACGGTTTGTGGCAGCGGAGGAAACCATGAAGTCGAACTGGCTGACCCGTTTTTTTTGCCTTGCCGGGGCCATTACCGTAAAACGTACCTGGAAATCAAACGGACAGGAAACAAGGAGGGGGCTTGACCCGGGCGATACCCGGAAGATTACCCGTGCTTTGGAGAAAAACTGGGTGATCACTTTCCCGCAGGGTACCACCAAGCCTTTCGCGCCCGGCAGGAAAGGAACGGCCTTTATTATTCAGCAAACGAGGCCCATTGTTGTGCCGGTAGTAATTTCAGGTTTTTGGCGGGCCTTTAATAAAAAAGGATTGATATTTAAGAAGCGGGGTATCAAACTGACTGTTACGTTTAAAGAGCCGTTACAGATCAGTGAAACAGCCAGCGTGGAAGAAATCCTCGACCAGGTAATGGATGCCATTGAGCAGAGCCGTTCACACATGATGAAGGGCCGTCATCATGTTTTGGCTAATACATAATGACAGCCATTTATTATTACTTATCTGTAAAAAGCGCTTTCAGTTCCGTGGCTTCATCGGGTTTCATTTTTCCTCCCAGGATCAGTCTTAGTTGCCTGCGGCGAAGGGCACCGTCGAATAATTTTTTTTCTTCTTCGGTTTCAGGAATAACCCTGCTCACCGGACGGGGTTTTCCATTTGGGTCAAGGGCAACGAAGGTGTAATAAGCTTCATTGCTTTTGTATTTGTATTGCTGGATCACATCTTCGCCCCACACTTTCATATGCACTTCCATGCTGCTGTTGAATGCGCGCGTTACTTTGGCTTCAATATGCACAACATTGCCGAGTTTGATCGGAGTTTCAAATGATATATTATCTACCGAAGCGGTTACAACCGGCGCTGCGCAATGCTTCATGGCTGCCAGCGCTGCTGCGATATCCATCCAGTACATAAGCCTGCCGCCCATGAGGTTTCCAAATGTATTGGTATCGTTGGGCAGCACGAGTTCCGTCATCACAACCATCGAGTCGTTTGCTTTTTTCTCCATTGATTTCATTTTGTGCCGCAAAGATAGATAAGTTAGTGGGCATCCGGGTAATTCATTCAGTTGTGAACCGGGCGGATTTGTTACGCACAAGCGGCCTTTAACTGGCGCAAGTCTTACGAAGTGAGACTTGATGCCGATGAAATCTGCCCTGATTGCATCAGGGGATTTTTATGAGTGGTAAATCATATATTTAGATAAGATAAATCGTACCCTGATGTCTAATAAGTATAAAATTGGCGATCATGCCATACCTCATTTTATCAGTTTCTCCGTTGTTGGTTGGATCGATGTTTTCACCCGGGATTATTACAAAGAGATTGTTGTGGAAAGTTTAAAGTTTTGTCAGGAAAATAAAGGATTGATATTGCATGCATGGGTTATCATGACCAATCATGTTCATTTGATCATTAGTAGTGAAAGCAATAAAATTGAAGACATTGTCAGGGATTTAAAAAAGTTTACCAGCAAAAAAATACTTCATGCTATTATTTCTAATGATAATGAAAGTAGAAAGGAATGGATGAT
>DDTB01000019.1 GCA_002343985.1 Chitinophagaceae bacterium UBA2375
AAAAACTACGACTAAGGAGGAATACAGCCAGCCGTTTCCGGTTTGGGGAGGCAAAAATAAGGGATTTTCAATTTTATCGGAAAAATTATCGCAACTATTTCACAGCGAAAACAATCCGCCGCGCTCCAAACCCATAAATATCCCCTCCGGCCGATGTTCCACCGGGTAGGTTTTCAAATAAAAGCCTTCCCCAGACACATTATAACCCCTCGATAAACTGAATTTATACCGGTGCAAAGGGCATACAATGTTCCCCAAAGGATCTATAAATCCGGCCGACATCCGCCCCCCGGCATGCGGACATTTCACCGCGCAGGCATATACCCGCTGCTCATGCCTGGCCAAACAAACCTTCTTTCCTCCTACTTCCATCTCTACCAGGCCCGTTGGGCCAAAGGGTATTTCCGTTATTTCCGATGCTATTTTGTGCCAGGTGACAGGCATAGGTTGAATTTGGTTGTTTAACGCGTGAAAGTTAGGTTCTTTATTCATTCATTTGGCAAACTTGTTTTACGCAACGTCCCCTGCGGGAGACGTTGCTAAGAAAAAGAGCGTTGTTGAGCATGCGGGAATGGAGCAATACGCAACGTCCCTTCCGGGAGACGTTGCTGAGAAAATGAATCTTTGAGGCATCAATTCTCCCTCCGGATGATTTGCGCCAGATCTGGCATTGCAGAGAAAATACTGTTCGATCTTTTAATAAAAATATTCCGCTTTGTATGGATAGCGGATCCGGTACATATCCCTCACCTTATTTAAAATAGTCTGGCGCAAGCCATCAATATTTGTCCGCTCAATGGCCGACACAAACACACAATTGCCCTTGGTTTCATTCTGCCAGCGCTCCTTCAACTCCCGCAGAATATCCGCTTTCACTTCAGGCTCAAGCCACTCATCAAATGCTTCCTGCTCATACTTGTCAAGCTTATTGAATATGGTAATCGTCGGCTTCTCGGCACAACCCAATTCAGCCAGTGTTTTATTCACTACATTCCATTGGTCTTCGTAATGGCTGTGCGAGATGTCTACCACATGCAACAGGATATCCGCTTCGCGTACTTCATCCAGTGTGCTCTTGAAACTCTCCACCAAATGGTGCGGCAACTTACGGATAAATCCAACCGTATCGCTAAGCAAAAAAGGCGTCTGCTCAAACACCACTTTGCGGGTGGTGGTATCCAGGGTGGCGAATAATTTATTTTCGGCAAATACCTCACTCTTACTCAATACATTCATCAATGTCGATTTACCGACATTGGTATATCCCACCAGTGCCACGCGAATGAATTCTCCGCGCTCCTTGCGCTGAGTAAACGACTGCTTGTCGATTTCGGATAGGCGTTTCCGTAAGAGCGTTATCTTATCTTTTACTATCCTCCGGTCGGTTTCAATCTCCGTTTCACCCGGGCCACGCGTGCCTATACCGCCACCCTGCCGCTCCAGGTGCTTCCACATCCCTTTCAACCTGGGCAGCAGATACTGGTATTGCGCCAGCTCCACCTGCGTTTTGGCCTGCGCCGTTTTGGCCCTGCGGGCAAATATGTCGAGGATGAGGTCACTGCGGTCAATGGTTTTCACGCCCAATTCCTTTTCAATATTGATGATCTGTGAACCCGTGAGTTCATCGTCAAATACCACAATGCCGATATCGCCCCTGCGCTGAATGTATTGCCTGATTTCTTCAAGCTTGCCCTTTCCTACAAATGTCCTCGAATCGGGGTGCTGCAGTTTTTGCGTGAACCGCTTAACCGCGGTGGCGCCAGCCGTTTCCGCCAGGAACGACAATTCATCGAGGTACTCGTTCACCTGCTGCTCGGTCTGCTCTTTTTGCACCAGGCCTACCAGCACTGCCCGCTCATCTCCCGCTAATGCCTGTTTCTTTTCAATCAATGTAAAAATGGTTTATACCGACGTGCCGCGCCGGTTGATTTCTCAACAAAAATATATAGTTAACTGATTAAGCCGGCAAATAGCAGCGATTTACCTGCTGCCTTCGCAAAGGGAAGATTAATTCTTTTTGTTCGCCTCAGATACCAGGACCCATTTCTTTAACTCATCGCATCCCTTGAATTCATCATCGATACGAATGAAATAATCCTTGATCTTATTATCGAACCATTGCTCCAAAGCGGCGTCTTTCTTCTGTTCCAGTGCCCGCTGCGCTACTTTATTGTAATCGTCTTTCAGATTTTCGCGGTGCGGCGCCGTGCGTGTTTTCAGGTAAACAACCCTTACGCTCTTCTTTCCCCTTTCATCGCTGAACTCAACGGGTTGGGAGTATTGCCCGGGTTCGAGGTCGCGCATCATGGCCACCATGTCTTTATCCAACTGGTCGATGGTAAGGAAGCTGCCTTCCCTTCCCTGCAACATGCCGCCGGTAAATTTGCTGGCTTCATCGTCGCTGTATTTTGATACCGCCGTGCCAAAATCCATGGTACCGGCTATCAGCTTGGCCCTGACACTGTCGAGTTTTTGAAAACCCGTTTTCATCTCCACCTGGGTTACCTGCGGTATTTTCAGTATGTGGCGAACCACGGCATCATCGCCCGCACGGCTCACCAACTGAATGATATGATAGCCGAAACGGGATTTAAATGGATTTGATACCTGCCCTTCCTTCAGGCTGAATGCTTTTGCCAGCCAGGTGGGATCAAGGTCTTTCTGGTTTCGGTTGATTTCATACATGCCGCCCCTCTCTTTACTTCCGGGGTCTTCGGTATATAATGCTGCGAGTGAAGCGAAATCCTTTTTGCCGGTTTCTATTTGCTTCTTGTAATCATTCAATTGCTCTATGCAATATTCTTCCGCGTCCCTGCTGGCTTTAGGGTATGTAACAATCTGCCCGATCTCCACTTCAGATTCATAGAGCGGTAAACTGTCAACTGGTATTTTTTCGAAGTATGCCCTCACTTCATATGGCGTGATTTTCACCACATCCACAATTTTATTCCTCATGGAAGTGGCGAGTTTCCGGTCACGGAACCCTTCCTTGAAATCTTCTTTCAACTGGTACACCGATTTACCGGCTACACGTTCGAGCTCATCTTTTGAACCATACTGACTGATGAAAAAACGGATTTGGTTATCAATGTCCGTCTCCACTTCTTCATCGGTTACAATGATCGAATCTTTTTCGGCCTGCAATACCAGCGCTTTAATGCCCAGGGCCTGTTCCAATGTCATGCAACGGGCGTTGGGCGGGAGTTCCATGCCCTGGCGCTGCATATCGAGTATGCTGTTTTCAATATCGCTGCGGAGGATGGCTTTATCACCTACGATGGCTATGATTTTATCGGCCATCACTTTTTGCGGTTGGGCAAAAGCTGTGTACGAAAGGCAGGTACCAAGCAGGAACAGGAATAAGAAAGATTTCTTCATGTAATCACAGAACAGGTTTGGGCCTGGATGGCCAAAATTAAGTGTATGTGCGGCTTGCCAAGCCAGGATTGTGTTCTTTAACAAAACATTTTCCGTCGGCTCGCCTGGTTTGTAAAAAGCTGTCGCGCGGGGCGACAGCTTTTCGTATGTTGATGAGCGCATTATAAAGTACGCTTCACTTCCACTTCTTCGAATGCTTCCACGATATCGCCTACTTTGATATCGTTGTAGTTGCGTATGGTCAGGCCGCACTCCATACCGGAGGTCACTTCCTTCGCATCGTCTTTGAAGCGCTTGAGGCTTCCCAGTTCGCCGGTGAAGATCACGATGCCATCGCGTACCAGCCTGATGCGGTTGTTGCGCGCGATTTTTCCGTCGAGCACCTGGCAACCGGCCACCGTTGCTTTGTCGAATTTGTATGTTTGCCTGATTTCCACGTTGGCGAGGATTTTCTCTTCCACCGTAGGTTCAAGCATACCTTCCATCGCGCTGCGGATCTCTTCGATGGCATTATAGATGATGGAGTACAGTTTGATCTGGATCGATTCCTGTTCGGCCATGCGCGCTGCCTGCATCGAAGGCCGCACGTTAAAGCCGATGATGATGGCGTCGGAAGCGTTGGCCAGTGTCACATCACTTTCCGTGATGGCACCCACCGCTTTATGGATCACTTTCACCACAATCTCTTCCGTACTCAGTTTTTGCAATGAGTCGCTCAGGGCTTCCACAGAACCGTCCACGTCACCTTTGATGATCACATTGAGTTCCTTGAAATTACCCAGTGCGAGGCGTCGCCCGATTTCATCCAGGGTGATATGTTTTTTCGCGCGCATTCCCTGCTCACGGAGGATTTGTCCGCGCTTGTACGCTGTTTCGCGGGCTTCCGCTTCATCGGCAAACACTTTAAATGTTTCACCGGCCTGCGGCGCGCCGTTGAGTCCGAGTATAAGCACCGGTGTTGACGGCGGCGCTGTCTCCACCCGCTGGTTCCGTTCGTTGTACATGGCTTTCACCTTTCCAAAGAACTGTCCGGATACAATCATATCGCCCTGTGTCAGCGTTCCGTTTTGTACCAGGACCGTTGCCACATATCCGCGGCCCTTATCCAGTGAGGCTTCAATCACCGTTCCGGTACCAGGGCGGCTGGGGTTGGCTTTTAATTCGAGTATATCTGTTTCGAGCAGGATTTTTTCGAGCAGCAAGTCGATGTTCAATCCTTTCTTGGCGCTGATTTCCTGGCTCTGGAATTTACCGCCCCATGATTCCACGAGGATATTCATGCCGGCGAGTTGTTCCTTAATTTTTTCCGGGTTGGCGCCATCCTTATCCACCTTGTTGATCGCGAAGATCATAGGTACGCCTGCGGCCTGCGCATGCGAGATCGCTTCTTTTGTTTGAGGCATCACCGCGTCGTCGGCTGCCACCACAATCACGGCAATATCGGTTACTTTGGCACCACGGGCACGCATAGCCGTAAATGCTTCGTGGCCCGGTGTATCGAGGAAGGTGATCATGCGCCCATCCTTCAACGTTACTTCATAGGCGCCGATATGTTGTGTGATACCTCCGGCCTCACCGGCAATCACATTCGTGTTCCGGATATAGTCGAGCAATGATGTTTTACCGTGGTCAACGTGGCCCATGATGGTCACGATCGGCGGGCGCGGGCTCAGGTCTGCCGGGTCATCCACTTCCTGTTCTTCTTCCAGTTCTGCGGCGTCATCCACACCAATGAATTCCACTTCATACCCAAATTCGCTTGCCACCAATTCAATTACGTCGGCTTCAAGGCGCTGGTTGATAGACACCATGATGCCGAGGCTCATACACTTGCTGATCACATCGGCGAAGCTTACATCCATAAGGCTGGCCAGTTCGGATACGGATACGAATTCTGTTACCTGCAGCTTATTATTTTCGCCTGCACCTGCCCCCATTTGCTCGGCCATCTCTTCGCGCTTTGCTTTGCGGTACTTGGCTTTCAGGCTCTTGCCCCTGCCACCGGAACCGGCGAGCTTGGCTTGGGTTTGTTTAAGCTTCTCCTGGATTTCTTTTTCGTCGATAATCTTATCTTCCCTGCGTGGCGCACCCTGTCCTTGTCCTGGCCTGCTGCCCGGGCGGTTGGCGCCCCTGTTGCTCCGATCCATCGGGTCGAACTGGGCAGGTCCGCGTTGTGGCGCTCCCGGTTTTTTCTGCAGGGGTATGCGCTTGCGCTTATGTTTTTCGTCTTGCGATTCTTTCTTCGGCCTGGTATCGCTATCCACCGGCAATGTGATCTTACCGAGGATCTTCGGGCCGGTGAGTTTTTCTGCCTGGATATTTTCAATCAACGGCGGCAGCGCTGGTGTTGCCTCAGGCGCTTCAGGTACAACCGGGGCTTCCTCTTGCGTTACCGGGGCTTCCACAACGGGCGCGGCAGGCGTTTCCTCAACAGGAGCAGGTGTCACTTCTTCGGGTGCCGCTTTTTTGGTAGTTTTCTTTGGCCTCGTAGATGAATCAATGGCGTCAAGGTCAATCTTCTTGACAATCTTCGGGCCTTCGAGTTCAGGCGCTTCAATTTTTGTAACCTCATTACCGGAAACTGTTTCAGCTACGGGCTCTTCTTTCTCCGCAGCAGGCGCGGCTACCGGCGCTTCCTCAACAGGTTCAGGCTTCTTCTCTTCAGCTTTGGCCTTTTCTTCTTTTTCTTTTTCCTTTTTGCGGATCGACAAATCTTCTTCGTCTTTCTTCTTTTTTTGCTCACTCGCGGAAACCCCTTTCGGAAGGTCTATCTGTTCCGCTTTTTGCCTGGCTACCTTGTCTTGCTGGAATTCGGCCTGCAATACGCGGTACATGGGTTCCGTCAGCCGGCTGGTCGGCTTAAGGTCATCGCTGCTGAAATTCTTTGACACAAGGAATTCAATCAGTGTGTTGGTACCGATGTTAAACTCCTTGGCCGCAGCCATCAACCTGGGTGTGTTTACTTCTGACATTCTGTTGTATTGTGGTTCCGCCTTGGCGAAATCCAGATTTCTGTTTTATTATGAATCAATATGCTCTCGTCTCCACGCGCGTTTCAGCCAGTCATTCCTATCATCAATCCCGCTCAAATTCTTCTTTCAGGATACGGCGCACTTCCGTGATGGTTTCTTTTTCCAGGTCGGTGCGGCGCTCGAGTTCCTCGGCGGTCAGGTCGAGTACGGAACGGGCCGTATCGCAACCCACTCGCTTGAGTTCATCGATGATCCATGGTTCGATCTCGTCTGTAAATTCTTCGAGGTCGATATCAAATTCCTCTTCTTCCCCTTCGTTATCGCGGAAGACGTCAATTTCAAATCCTGTGAGTTCACAGGCAAGTTTGATGTTTACCCCACGGCGGCCGATAGCCAGTGACACCTGGTCGGGCTTAAGGTAAACATTCGCATGTTTCTTTTCCGTATCGAGTTCGATGCTGGTGATTTTGGCTGGTGTGAGCGAACGCTGGATCAACAACTGGATATTGTTTGTCCAGTTGATCACATCTATATTCTCATTCTTCAGCTCCCGCACGATGCCATGGATACGGCTTCCTTTCATACCTACGCAGGCGCCCACCGGATCGATGCGGTCGTCGTAGCTTTCCACGGCCACTTTGGCGCGCTCTCCCGGATCACGTACAATCTTCTTCACCACAATCAGCCCGTCAAAGATTTCAGGCACTTCAATTTCCAGGAGTTTTTCGAGGAATGAAGGGCTGGTGCGTGACAGGATGATAACGGCCTGGTTGTTTTTCAGTTCCACTTTCTTCACTACCGCGCGGATGGTTTCGCCCTTTTTGAAATAATCGGTAGGGATTTGTTCCGATTTAGGCAGGATCATTTCATTGCCATCCTCGTCGAGGATCAGCACTTCTTTTTTCCAAACCTGGTACACTTCACCGGTTACGATTTCACCGATGCGGTCTTCATATTTTTTAACGAGGATATTGCGTTTCAGGTCGTTGATGCGTGCAGCCAGTGTTTGCTTACCGGCCAGGATGGCACGGCGTCCGAACTCTTTCTGGATGTCAACTTCTTCATACAACTCTTCACCCACCTGGTAGTCGGGCTCAATTTTAATGGCGTCTTTGTACTCAATTTCCGTGAGGGTATTGTACAGGTCGTCGTCTTCCACAATTGTGCGCCTGCGGAAGATCTCCAGGTCACCCTTCTGGTCATTCACAATGACGTCAAAGTTTTCGTCGCTGCCGTATTTTTTCCGGATCAGTGTCTTGAAAACATCTTCCATCACTTTCATTAGCGTAGGGCGGTCAATGTTTTCCGCCTCTTTAAACTCCTGGAATGATTCGATTAAGTTAATACTTGCCATATACCGCTCCGGACTCACTGGTGTTCCCCGCCGGCAGGGGGTTTGCGTGATTTAAAATTTTATTTGAACGATTGCTTTTTTGATTTGCGTAAATGCGATTTCTTCTTTTTTCAGCTCCGCTTTTTTTCCTTTCCCTTCTGTGAACTCCAGTACAGCCGACTCATCGAGTACTTCAATAAGCCTTCCCGTGCGTTGGCTGTCATCCAACATCTGCACCATCAGTTCGCGGCCAATATTTTTTTTATACTGCCGCAACATTTTTAAAGGTTCATCCACACCGGGGCTCGATACTTCGAGGCTGAAATTGCCATCGGGATAAAGCCCTTCTTCTTCCAGGATTTTATATAATGCCCGGTTGATACGGGAACACTGGTCGATGGCCAGGCCACTATCCGCATCGAGGTAAACCTTTATGTTATTGGTAGGCTTGATTTTGATGCTTACCAAAAAGATATCGCCTGTCAGCAGGGGTTCTAGCCATTGCCTGATTTGTTCTACCGGTTCTGTTGCGTTCATCATGGTGCTGATAAAAGAAGAAGGGAACACCCCGGTTCCCTTCTGTTTGATTCTTTATTCCGGTGCAAATCTAAGCAAGTTGGGCAAAACTGCCAAATCCGTGCCTGAATTCATCTGTAAAAATTAACAGTTTTGAACGGGCCGGGCTTGTACCTTTGTGGTATGAATATCTTTAAGGTATTGTTCCAGGTTTTCCTTTTTTACCTGTTGTACAAGTTCATTTTTGATTTCATCATACCGGTGTACCGCACTACAAAGCAGATGAAACATAAAATGGCGGATATGCAGGCGAAGATGCAGGAAGAAGCCCGCCGCCAGGAAGCTTTCACTGCGCAGCAAAAAACCGCGCCGCGCACCGAAAAGGTGGAAGCCGGTGATTATATTGACTACGAAGAGGTCAAATAAGGTTCATGTCTTTGACCAGCTTTTCAATTTTTTCCCCTTTTTTTAGTTCGTGTACCCGGAAGCCCAGCGCTGCAGCCGCTTCGATATTCATCCGGGTATCGTCAATAAATAAAGTCTCCTCCGCACGGATCCCCGCGTCATCAAGTACAAATTGGTAGGCTTCCGCGTCGGGTTTTCGTTTGCCGATCAGGTGGGAATAATAGGATTTATCGAAAAAATCGTCTAATGCCAACTCAGCTACCATGTTCTCAAACATGTCGGAAAATGCCCGGTGGTGGATGGCATTGGTATTGCTGAGGAGGTAGGTTTTGTATTTGGGGCGTAGTTTTTGGAGCATGCTGATACTGTCGGGCCTGAAATCGAGTAAAATACTGTTCCAGGCCTGTTCAAGTTGAATAAAACTGACAGGGGATGACGCGGATGATTGTAAAGTTTGATAAAACTGTTCCGGGCTGATTTCCCCTTTTTCGAGTCGGATAAATAGTTCATCCGCGTTATGTTGGGAATAATGGGTGTCAAAATCAGCAAAACCGATTTTTGCAAATTCGATGACCGGGCGTTGATAATCGATGTCGATCAGCACGCCGCCAAGATCGAAGAGGATATTTCGTAAAGTGGCCAAGGGGGTGGGTTTGGGGTGATGGTAGTTTTATTGATGATTGCGGAAAAAACGAATCAAATGGTTCAATGTTTGTACGACCCCTTCGGGGTCGGTGGTTCCAAAGTTGGCATTGTTGCTATAAATATATAACCCCTTCGGGGTTAAAGAGCTATTGAAAACCGTCTTCATTCTATGCACAACCCCGAAGGGGTCAAATACCTATAGAAACCGCTGCGCGGTTTTGACACGACCCCAATGGGGTCGAATAAGAAACAATGTGTGCAACATTCCAGCACATATATCAAAAACCTTCTGCTCACATCATGAAATTTTACCTAACGCCAGATACCAACCAGGGCAGTAATTCGTTTTCCGCGAATGCGGAATCCCAGCTATTGTGATTGGCCCCGGGATACCAACTAACGCGCAGCTCCGCGCCCTGGCGCCGCAGGGCCTCCGCCATCTTTTTGCTGAATGCCGGATCTACCACATCATCCTTTTCCCCATGAAATATCCACCAGCGCGTGTGTTTCAGCTTTCGGGCCGTGGCCGGGTCCGCGCCACCACATATCGCGAATGCAGCACGGAAGGTCCGCGGCATCCTGCGCACGAGTTCATAAGTACCCATTCCTCCCATGGATAATCCTCCTGCATATATCGCATCCATTTTTACAGGATATGTGCGCATGATATGCCGCACCAATTGCTGCAATAATGCCATATCCCTGGTAGGCTTCCCTCCTTTGAAAAATGTAAAAGAAAGTTTCCCGAGACTGTCTTTCCTTCGGTCAGTGTTTGCCCAATAACCCATCGCCGAACATTGCGGAAACACAAGGATCATAGGATAGTGGCGCCGGTTTTCTTCGCTGATCAGCCAACGGGCGCCATGTACCAACTGCGCTTCATTGTCGCTGCCACGTTCACCACTGCCATGCAGGAAAAATAATACGGGGTAATGTTTCGATGGGTCATAGTTTTCGGGTAGGCATAACCGGTAGGGCATGCTGTCTGCACCGGATCGAAATACAAATTTCCGGTAAACAGACAGGTCTTGTGACTGTACATGCAGGCATAATGAAAGCATTGCCGCCAAGTACATGGACACTCGCTTAACAATCTGCGCACTGTTTTGCATGAGCCGGAAATTATTTAGACCAACTGATGCGTACCGATTTTGTATCCCTTGCGTTCGGGCCCACCATGATATCAAATTCACCCGGCTCCCAGTTGTACTCCAGGTTGGCATTGTAAAAAGACAAATCATTGGTGCCAATTACGAACTCAACGGTACGCGACTCCCCGGCTTTCAGGAAAATTTTTTGAAACCCTTTCAGTTCCTTTACCGGGCGCGTGATGCTACCCACGAGGTCGCGGACATACAACTGCACGGTTTCCTTTCCGTCCCGGTCGCCCTTATTGGTAACGGTTACCGATATACGCAATTTTTGATTCCCGGAAAGTTTTGTACTGCTCAATACGGGGTTACCATATTCAAAACCCGTATAGCTGAGGCCATACCCGAAAGGATACAAAGGTTCGTTGGTTACATCCAGGTAATTTGATTTGAATTTTTCAAACCATTTACCGGCACCTAATGGCCTTCCGGTATTTTTATGCGCATAGTAAATGGGTATTTGGCCTACATTCTGCGGGAATGTCATGCTGAGTTTACCGGAAGGGTTCACATCGCCAAACAACACATCCGCTATGGCATCACCGGCCTCTGACCCGCCAAACCAGGCATTCAGTATTGCGGGTACGGTTTGATGTTCCTCGGTTAATGTCATAGGCCTTCCAGCAAGCAACAGCAATACCACGGGCTTGCCGGTCTTTAATAAATTCCTTAACAGGTTCTTCTGTACGTCCGGTATATCCAGGTTGGTGCGGCTCGATGATTCCCCGCTCATTTCAGAGGATTCTCCGAGCGCGGCAACAATGACATCCGATTGTGCCGCTACCTGCAATGCTTCCTGCAATAACTGTTCATCGCTGCGCCCGTCGCGGTTCAGGGAACGCCCAAACATGGTCGCGCGTTGTTCGTACAAACTATCAGATACCAGGTTTGACCCTTTGGCATAGAGCAAGTTCCCTTTTCCACCAAGCGCTTTGGTCAATCCTTCGCGAATGGAAATGGCTTTGGATAAATCGGTGGCCACACTCCAGGTGCCCGGCATGTTTTCACGGCTGTCGCCCAATGGGCCAATGAGCGCGATGGTTCCGGATTTTTTTAATGGGAGCAGTTTTCCTTCATTTTTCAACAGTACAAAACTCTCAGTGGCAATTTCCCTTGCCTTGCGGCGATGTGCTTCGGTGAAGACATCCCGTTTCACGCGTTCTTCTTTGCAATACCGGTAAGGGTCGGTAAATAATCCCAGTTTATATTTTGCTTCGAGGATGAGCCTGCAGGCATCGTTGATTTGCTTTTCCGTAACCTTGCCTTCTTGTAATGATTTCTTCAATGTAATGAGGAACCCTTCGCCCACCATATCCATATGGATACCCGCGCGGAGCGCCATGGCGGATACCTGCTGCAGGTCGCCCATACCATGGTCAATCATTTCATTAATGCCTGTGTAATCGGTAACTGTAAAGCCTTTGAAACCCCACTGCTTGCGCAATACATCGGTCATTAAAAATCGGTTACCCGTTGCCGGTATGCCGTCCACTTCATTAAATGAAGCCATTACGGAACCCACTCCCGCATCAACGGCGGCTTTATATGGCGGAAAGTATTCATTGTACATGCGTACGCGGCTCATGTCGGTGGTATGGTAATCACGGCCCGCTTCGGCGGCGCCATACAATGCAAAATGCTTGACGCAGGATAAAATGGTATTGTCTTTTGCCAGGTCATCGCCCTGGTATCCTTTCACCATCGCTTTCGCGATTTGTGATCCCAGGTAAGGGTCTTCACCGCTGCCTTCCGCCACACGGCCCCAGCGCGGGTCGCGGGCGAGGTCAACCATGGGCGAGAAGGTCCAGTTAATACCATCCGCGGATGCTTCAATGGCGGCGATCCTTGCCGATTGCTCGATCAGCGACATGTCCCATGTGCATGACAAAGCCAGCGGGATGGGGAATGTGGTTTGATACCCGTGTATCACATCCATACCAAACAGCAAAGGGATCTTCAGGCGTGTTTCCTCCACGGCTACGCGTTGCACATCACGGATCTTCGCCAGCGATTTGATATTGAACAAACCACCCACTTTTCCCTCCCTGATTTTTTTCGCGATATCAGAGTTGGATGCCTGGCCGGTCACAATATCACCGGCACCGGGCAGGTTAAGCTGGCCGATTTTTTCATCAATGGTCATCTTCGCCATCAATGCATTTATATACGCATCCATGGCCGGATCTTTTTTGGTTTGAGCGATGGCCGGTTGCAAAAATGCCGTTGCGCTGCAGGCAAGGGCCAGTAATTTGACAGATTTTTTAATCATGACTCTTTGTTTATTCTGCTTTAATCAATGGGCCCGGATCCGATAGTCCATTTTCATTTAAGGCCTGAATGCTGTAATAATATGATTGTGTACGATCCATGTATTTCATCCAATATTCATTTTGATCGTGCACCAAAATGGAATTGTATAATTTATCCGGGGCGATGCCGTATGAAATTTTATACGCGTACGCGTTGTCGGAGGATTTCCATTTAATGAACGCGCTTCGTTTATCCTTCTCCGTTCGTAACACAATAAACCCTTCCACCGGTGATGGTTTCTCCCCCTTACCAAAACCAAACACCCGCAATCCACTCAGGGCGAATTTTCCGGTGGGCATGTGCAGGTTGACCATCTTGATGTACCTGGCCTGTACCGGCTTCTCCAGTTCAATATAATCGTGGGGAACATCCGTTTTATTGGCTGATTTATCTGCCAGTATCTTCCAGCTTTTCCCATCTACTGAATGATACAGGATATACTGATGGTATTTACCCATTGATTTACCCAGGAACTCTTCACCCACATCCTGGTCGGCATAATTGATCTGAACGGCGTGCACGGTGCTTACCTCACCCAGGTCGGATCGGATCCACTCGCCTTTATTGGCTGTCTTCGCGCTCCACCAGGTTTTAATGCTTTCATCCACGGCATGGTTTGCCTGGTAGCCTGCATGCACGGATGAAACCTGCACGGGTTTTTTGTAATTCAGCAACATCCAACCCGGACTAATTTTACCGGTCTGCCGTCGGGCTTCCGGGAGGTATTGCGGGTAGTCACCCCATTCTGTCTGGCAATACATCATATCATCTTTATCAAAACCCGCTGGCCAGATACCGATGCGGCGTTCAAAAGTGTTCTTCACGCAAATGATGCTGGTTGAAACATGCCACCAGTTTTTGTATACATCCTGGAAGCTTGCGC
Source organism: Chitinophagaceae bacterium UBA2375 (assembly GCA_002343985.1). Taxonomy (GTDB): domain Bacteria; phylum Bacteroidota; class Bacteroidia; order Chitinophagales; family Chitinophagaceae; genus Ferruginibacter. The sequence continues at coordinate 13,594 of DDTB01000019.1, forward strand.
CATGGCCTGCCCCACGTGAGAACCCGCCGGGCTTGAGGCTCAGCGGATCAGACTGTGGCCTGAATGGGCCAAGCGGGCCTTCTCCCACCAGCACCCCGTCGGCATAGCCGCTAAACTCGGTACCGGGCGCGCCAAACTGCAGGTAGTACTTACCGTTATGCTTCGACATCCAGGCGCCTTCAATAAACGGATCAAGAAATGTGTTGTCAGAGTGCTCTCCGAAACGCTGCCATCCATAACGGTCGGGCTCCAGCAGGTACATTTCCTTCCGGGTGCCGATTGGCTGAAAAGTTTTCCTGTTGAGCTCAATGCCATATAAGGGATAGCGGTTGCTGCTGCCATTGTACATGTACAGTCGGCCATCATCATCCGTAAAAAACGCGGGATCCCATCCGCCAATATCAAATGAATCAACCAATGGTTTCCATTCATTCGCTTTGGGGTTTGTGCTCATCCAGATGCTGAACTGGCGGGTATAGGTTGACCCGAATACAATCATGGTATCGCCTATCACGCCCACAGCCGGCGCGCAAAGTTCATCGTATCCCTGGTTCCAGGGGCGGAGGAATTTCCGCGACACAAAATTCCAATGCAGCATATCAGGGCTCCACCAATATCCCCATTGATTGGTTGAAAAAAGGTAAAAGTCATTTTTATACTGAACAATAACGGGATCGGCTGTGGTGCGGTGCCTGCCCCATTGCGCGAAATTCGGGATCGGTGTGTACCCGTAATCGATATTCACCGGGTTGCAAAAGGTTTTTTGCTGCGCGAAGAGGTTGCCCACATCAGCCATACCGAAGATCAGCATACACAGGATAAACAATTTTCGTATATGCGTTATTGATAGTATATGATGAACTGGCATTCAGCAGATTATTTTTGTTTATACGCTTTGTATTGTTTCAGATCATCACCGGTGGCCGGAACCATACTGATCGCGAAACCCCCGCCCGCCGCAAGTTTCAGGTTGAGGGCGCTGCGGTTGTTAACGATGAACTTTTCGATGACATAAGCCTCCGGATTGTCTTTCCAGTGCGCCCCGGGCGCATCCCTGTAAATGGTCGCAAGGTATTGCTGCCCTGGCTCAAGGAACCGGGTATTCAGGATAAAGTTCCTGGCCTGTTCATCAGTGATGCCTCCTGCAAACCAGCGCCTGCCGCCCTTTTCCCTGCGCGCGATATACACATAGTCACCGGGTTCGGCGTCAAGTATTTTTGTGTCATCCCAGTCTACGGCTACATCCCTAATGAACTGGAAAGCATCGGGCCTGGCTTCATAATTCTCGGGCAGGTCGGCTGCCATCTGGAGCGGACTGTACATGGTGATATACAGCGCGAGTTGTTTGCATAATGTAGTGTGAACCTGTTCCGTTTTAGCGGGATTATAATGGCTCATTTTAATTTTGAAGATGCCGGGCGTATAATCCATTGGCCCGCCCATCAGCCGTGTGAATGGAAGAATGGTTTCATGATCGGGCGCGTTGCCTACGCTCCAGGCGTTGAATTCATTGCCCCTCGCGGCTTCGCTGGCCAGCCAGTTGGGAAAGCTGCGGTGCAAACCGGTGGGCCGCACAGGTTCATGCACATCAATCATGATGCCCTTTTTAGCTGTCGCTTCCGCTACCCTTTCGTAATGGCGGACCATCCATTGCCCATCATGGTGTTCCCCGCGTGGAATGATGCGTCCGACATATCCCGTTTTCACAGTATTCATCTGGTGGCGGTTCATCAGGTCGTAGGCGCGGTCCATATAACGTTCATAATTTGTGACAGAACCTGATGTTTCGTGGTGCATAATCAGGCGCACATTTTTTTGACGGGCATAAGCCGATAACGCGTTCAGGTCATAATCGGGATATGGGGTCAGGAAATCGAAAACATCTTCCTTCCATTTTCCAAACCAGTCTTCCCAACCTGTATTCCATCCTTCCACCAGCACACCGTCAAACCCATATTTCGATGCGAAGTCGATGTACCGGCGCACATTCTGGTTGTTGGCGCCATGCGGTACGCGGGACTGTTGCTGAGAGCCTACTTGTCCGCCGCTGTAATCCCAACTCGCTTTGCCCACATGCATTTCCCACCAAACGCCTACCATTTTTTGCGGTTTTACAAACGAAAAATCGAGCCCTGCCGCCGGCGCGTCATTCAGGTTCAGGATCATGGAAGACCGAAGGATGTCTGCACCATTATCCGCAATGATGATGCTGCGCCATGGGCTTTGTGCCGGAGCCTGCAGGTAGGCCTTGTTGCCAACCGCATCCGGAACCAGAACCGATTTGAATTGCATACTTTTTTTATCCAGCATGAGGTTCATGGCCGGATAATTCCGTAAAGATGCTTCGTGGATATTAATGTATAAACCATCCGAAGATTTCATCATCAATGGCGTTTGCACGGCATTAGGGGCAATGATGGAACGCACGGCGATTTCAGTGGAACGCTGTCCGACCGTAGCATCTATAGCGGATAGTTTTGATTCATTATATGGATATTCATTGGTATCGTAATCACCTGGGATCCAAAATGCTTTATGATCGCCGCTCATGCCGAAAGTGCTCAATTCATCTCCAAGGATAAAATGTTGCAAACCCGGCTGCTCCGGGAATTGGTAGCGAAAAGCGATGCCTTCTTCGTATATGCGAAACAGTAAGTTGATCCTGATTTTTTGTTCGTTGCGGGACACGAGCTGCAGGCTCAGTGTTTTGGCATGGTTGCGGATCTGCCCATATTCTCCCCAGACAGGTTTCCAGTTTTCATCCACCAAACCCGAATCAATCTTTATGATATCAAAACTATTGAGGCTTACTGCCGGTTCTTTCAATTGCAACCCAAGCGTGGATGGCAGCACCGCCGGCCGGTTCTTAAACGATACCTGGTAACTGATTGTACCGGAAGGGCTTTGGTCAACAGACAGTCGGGTTTGCGCACCCGGGGATGAAATCTGAACCGGGGTACCTGCATACAATTGAACAGTGCAGCATGCAGCAAACAGGAAAGAAAAAAGGGATAAGGTTTTTTGCATAATCGTTTATACTTTTTGACGGCGATAAGTTAATGCAAAATATCGTGATGCTTACAGGTAGGGCGCCGAAAATCCCAGGAGCCGCATGCCATCTTTAATGTCGGGGCTACTGGTCAGCAGGTTCCAAACCAGGCCACTACGGTAGTTTTCAATCATCACGACAATCGGGCCCTGGTCGATGGCAAGTGTTGAACTTGCGAACCAGGCATCTTTCAGGCTGAAAGCGTCGTAAAAACCATGGGGCCCCCACAGCTTATCACCTAATGTATAATAAAAGAATTTGAGCGCGGCCATTGATTCCGCCGGTGTGTACGGCATGGAGGAAATGGCGGCTGTTGGCGCGATGACGCCCACATCGTTATTGGGTTCGCTGGCGGTATACCCGTTATTGGGGATATCACTGGCTGTTAAGCCCCAGCATTTTTCGCTATAGCCAAAATAATTCCTTGGATTGGCTTTGCAATACTCGTGATTGATCAGGCTATGGTTGCGCAATTGCTGGCTGTAGTTTGCATATTGATCGCTTAAGCCGTTGGGGTTGATACCCAGGAAAGAATAATGGGCGAAGAAAAGCGGCCCTCCCCTTGATGGCCCTAACGGCAACGTGTATCCGTAATATGAATTGTTATTCTGCATGCCGCCGTTCGAAGCCCAGCCGTTGTGGTAAACGGATGCGGGTATGGGATGTGTGCGGGAAGACGCTGCGAGGATATATACGATCAGGGCTTCATTCCAGCCTTTCACCTGCATATTCATGGCCCAGCCTACCGTTGGGCTCCAGTGCCAATAGAGCACATCTTCATTATTCTTCCTGTACCAGTTCCATTCCACTGCGTCGTAGAGGAGGTTGATTTTATTGCGCAGGCTTGTTTCCGCTGCATCAGCGCCGTCGAAAAACTGGCGTGCCGTGAGCAAACCGGCCATGAGAAAAGATGTCTCCACGAGGTCGCCGCCATTATCGTTCGGACTAAAGGGAATGGTGCTTCCTGTGGCGCCATTTAACCAATGCGCGAAAGCGCCATGGTACCTGGTGCATGAGTTGGAGAGGAAATCAACGATCTTGTTCACCCGCTCCAGTCCTTCTGCGCGGGTAATGAAATTTCGTGTAACCGCCACCGGTATGCCCATAATACCGAAGCCTGTACCGCCGGTGGTCACCAGGTCGCCGCTGGTATTGCGTTCGCGGGCCATACCGGAAACGGGGTGTCCAAATTCCCAGAAATATGTAAATGTTTGACGCTGTACCAGGTTTAATAACTGATCGTCTGGTATTTGCGGAAATTTATCTGTTGAATCAATAGCCGTCATGAAGAGGATATTGATGGGGTTGCCCAGCTTTACATTTGCAACAGAGCTTAATTCAGGCGAGAGGTACACAATGTACCTGGTAATGTGTTTGAGGTTTGCTGCCGGTTGAATAACCAGGGTGCTGTCGTTGTTTTCAAAACTGATTTGCGCATTTGACGGGCCAAACCCATATTCTTTGAGTTCAACAAATCCGGCGGCTGTAGCGCGGTTGACCGGCGCCGACAATTTTACTTTGATGACCGGGTTTACCGGTATGTTCACCAGGTTGGTGCTGGCAGTGGTATTGCCAATGCGTGTTTCCACGTATCCGAAAAGCCCGGGGTTTGGGGCAGGCTGGTCGTTTTTACTGCAAGACCAGCTTACACTAACAATCATTAAAGCAAGCAGGGATCGTATCAACATGGGTATACATTTAAAAAAGAAGGGCAGCACAGACAACTGCCGGCTGCCCTCTTTCAATCAACATTAAAGAATCAACACGATTTTTACCTTCCGGCAGCTTCCAACTGATGTAAAGCGCTTACATCAGATGAAGACAGGGCTGCCTTGAAGATCCTGAATTCGTCGAGCTTTCCGGCAAATGTTGTAGCCCATGGCTGTTGTGTTCCACCGGTATTTAATGCAGGAGTTGTAGTGAACTGATGCGAACCGATCACCATTTGTGTAGATGGAGCCATTTGCAGTGCACCAAAGAGCGGAGCGCCGTTCGGGTTGTCGAGGCCGCCCGGGTCGTTGGCATACTGAATATACGTACCACCCAATGCAGGACCGTAAGGCACTTCCATTTTGCCACCCAATACGCCATTCACATAACCTGAGAAGCGGCTGGTAGCGGCATCATAAGTAAGTACTACGTGCGTCCATGTATTGCGGGCATTCGGGATGCGCAGGATAGGACCTTGTCCGGCCCAGATAACGCCGGCACGCTTATTCTCCACCAGCAGTTTAACACGCAGGGTGTCATTGTCTGCCGGGCTCCTGTTCTCGATGAACAGGTTCATACCGCCCCAGAATCCGTTAGGATCCACAATGGCGAATATACCCTGTGCGCCATGTCCCTGTGTCGGGTCGGCCAGAGGGAATTTCATGGAATCCGAATTCATCCAGAAAGAAAGGGTATAGCTGTTCATGCCTGTAACGTCGCTTCCCGCGCTGTACACTGCATAACGGGCTTGCGTAGACGAACCTTCCCAGCATTGGCCTTTCGCGCCCGCGGCAAATGCCACGTTTGTACCTGTACCAGCGATATTCTGCTTCAGTTCGGTAAAGTTGTTTTCGAAACTCCACTTGGCTACCAGGTTTGCGGCGCCCACTTCATCGGAGTTGTTGTAGCCACCAATTGGTGGAAGGGTGGGATCATCTGAATCCTTACTGCAGGATCCCAAAGTCAGAGCCGATAAAGCCATAGCTCCGGCAAAAAATAACTTCGTTGTCTTTTTCATACTGTTTGATTTGTTTTTTTTGGTTTACATATGTGTTGATAATCATGTTGCGTGTTGATTAGGGAGGCGAACCCCTGATTCCCGTAAGCCACGGATGTTGATTGATTCTATACATAGATGTTGATTTACGATTTGATATGTGTTGACCTGAACCCAAGTTCTCCCAGCCCCTTTTTCAATTCGGGGCAACCCATAAACATGCGCCACAATAAGCCGCTGCGGTGATTTTCAATCATCACGATGATCGGCCCCTGGTCGATCGCCAGGTGGCTGCCCGCATACCAGTTTTGTTGTTCGCTGAACGCGTCAATAAAACCATATTCACTCCAAATTTTATGCCCAAGTTTTTCATAAAAATGCCTTAATGCCCGCATACTTTCCTGCGGTGTGTATGGAAATGAAGACAGGGCCGCCGTTGGTGAAATCACACCCAGGTCGTTGGTGGGCGAATGCGCGTCGTATCCGCCCGGGCTATCGCTGGCCGTAATGCCCCAGCAATCCGCGCCATACCCTGCAAACGATTTTGGGTTGCGCACACAATGCTGATAATTAATCAGGGCATGGCTCCTGTTTAGTTCCCAATAATCCACCACTCCATCGTTTAATCCCCTGGGATCAAGGCCGAGAAAAGAATAATGCGCGAAAAATAACGGCCCGCCATAATCGAATCCCAAAGGAAGCCTGATATCATAAAATGTTTTCCCGTTTTGGTAGTGCTTGCTTTGCTTCCAACCCTTTTCGTACACAGGCCTGCTGATTGGTTTTGTGGGCGATGATGCAGCTAACACATAAGTGATCAGGCATTCATTCCATCCCCTGATTTCATGGTTCATGGCCCATTCGTGCACAGGGCTCCAATGCCAGTACAAAACATCTTTTCCCCTTGTAAACCATTGCCAATCGGCTTCGCGCCATAGTTTGTTAATTTTATCCCGCAATGATTTTTCCGCATCGGCAGGCGCGTCAAAATATTGCCTTGCCGTGAGCAGGCCCTGGAACAGGAAAGATGTTTCCACCAGGTCGGCGCCATCATCCTTCTTACTGAATGGTATCGTTTTACCTGTAGCGCCGTCAAGCCAATGCGGGAATATGCCATGATAGCGGTCTGCCTTTTCCAGGAAATCAAGCATGCGGTGCAGCCTTCCCACAACCGTATCCCTTCCCGCGAAACCCCTCTCCGCTGCTACAACCATCGCCATCACGCCAAAACCTGTACCTCCTATGGTCACTACTTCAGGACCGTAATGTGTTACATTGCTCCTTTCCCTCGATAAACCGCTCACGGGATGCGCGAAATCCCAGAAGTAGTGGAATGTCTGCTTTTGCACGAGATCAAGCAACTGGTTATCGCTGAGGTTGGGAATGATGTCCGCTTTAGTTTGAGCGTGCAGGTTTGCACCGCCTGTCATCAACAGGGCGCCGCAAATAGCCATATGTACGATCAAACCACGCATGTATTCATTTTCGTTTACCCGTTACCGGTATATATGATTAATACCCGGGATTCTGTGTCAGTTTCCCACCGCTTAACGTAATCTGGTTATCCGGGATCGGAAAAACTTCATTTTTGCCGTCAACAAACTGCTTGCCAAGCGCGCGCAGTACCGTGCCGGCATTTCCCTGGCGTACCAGGTCGAAGAAGCGGTCATCTTCCATGGCCAGTTCCACATGGCGTTCATGCCAGATTTTGTTTCTCAGGTTTTCCTTGCTGATGGCGTCTATAGATGGTAGGCCCGCACGGTTCCTGACGAGGTTCAAATAAATTTTCGCTTCTGTAGTATCATTCTGTTCATTTGCCGCTTCCGCCCTGATTAAATAGATATCGGCCAGGCGCAGGATTCGGCGATTTTGTTCCCGGCCATATCCCCATCCGCATGCATTTGGTACACTCGATGGCACGTACACTTTTTTATTGTACATGGGGTTGGGCGCGATGTTGGTGATGAAGTCGCCCTCAGGTGTTGTCTGCCCGCGATACAGGATGGTCGCGGCTTTGCGCTGATCACCGGGTTCGAACGCGCTCTCCAGGCTGCTGGTAGGAATATTAAAACCCCAGCCAAACTGGTTGCGTACCGCCTGCACTTCTGAGTACTGTGAATAGGTGCCGCAATCGCTGGAGAATGTATTTGCCTGCACTTCAAATATTGATTCTTCATTGTTCTCTCCCGCAACGCGGAACATGCCGTTAAAATCCGTAGCAAGCTGGTATGGCATGGCAATCACCTGGCTTGTGAGCGTTAATACAGCCGGCCAGTCTTCCCTGTACATTTTTACTTTAGCCAGCATCGCCAAAGCCGCTCCGCGCGTAACACGGCCCCTGTCGGATGCGGGATACGACTCCGGTAAAACGCCTGCAGCATCCGTGAGGTCTGATTCAATAAAATCATAGACTTCCATTTTTGGCGCACGTACCGGGTTGATTTCCTCAGGCGTTACAGGTACACGCTTCAACAATGGCACATCGCCAAAAGCGCGCACCAAATTGAAATAATGGTATGCCCGGATGAACTTTGCTTCCGCGATGTAACGCGCTTTCACTACAGGATCCATGTCGATGCCGGGGATATTGTCGATCGACTGGTTGCAGAGGTTGATGCCATTGTATTGCCCCCTCCAGTAATCATTGATGATGAACTGCGTGGGCGAGAACGTGAAATTGTCGAACTCATCCAGGAAGCTCGCGTCGCCGGGCACACTGCCCCTTTCCGCGTCATCCGATGATATGCTCGTGATGGCGAGGTGCGCGAAACCCGCTACAAACCACTGGTTGAGGTGTCCATAACAGGATGTGATGGCTTTATCCGCGTCAGCGGCATTCGCAAAAAAGTCGGCACTTTGTTGCTGCCCAATCGGTTCCACATCCAGGAAAGTTTTCTTACATCCCGGCAAGCCAAAAACAGCAGCAGCAACTGCAATACCCAGCCCTGCTTTTCTTATCCATTTCATTGTTTTCATATTTTTCATTTTAATGGATCTTAAAAATTGATATTAAAGCCAACATTATATGTGGCCGATAATGGATACACATTGAGGTCAATACCCGTGCTCATCGGCGCGCCGCCGATCTCTGGTGTAAACCCTTTATACTTGAAATATGTGAATGGGTTCTGCGCGTTGGCGAAGAAGCGCAATTTCTGCAGCTTCCAGCGCTTCAGCACAGACTCTTTAAGTGTGTAGCCGATTTGTACGTTGCGGATGCGGATATAATCTCCTTTCTCCACAAACCAACTGTTCGGGTCGAGGTTCGGGCCTTCCAAAGCCGCTGATGGATATGTGTTTGATGTACCCGGGCCAAACCAGCGGTTTTGATAAAAATCTTCTGTATAATTTTCATTTCCATAACGCACACCCTTGGTAGCGTTATACAGGTCAACACCGGCCACACCCTGTATGTCGAGCTGGAAATCCCAATTGCGGTATTCCATGCCCATGTTGATGCCGTAAGTATATTTTGGATTGGGGTTTCCAAGGATCACTTTATCGCGCGCGTCAATCAGTTTATCGCCATTTTGATCCTTGTATTTGAAATAACCGGGCTTGGCGAATGGCTGCGCGGATGCACTTACTTCCTGCGCTGTCTGGAAAATCCCTTCCACTTCAAATCCATAGAATGAACCAATCGGCTGGCCAACCCTGGCAACGGTAGTCAGGTAACCGGCCACCGGCAATCCGCCGCCGTAGAGGTCTACGTTACCCCCTTCAATGCTGATTACCCTGTTGGTGTTGATTGATAAGTTAGCGCCGATATTGTATTTGAATTTGCGCGTACTGGCATTCCATGTTGCGTTGATGTCAAAACCTTTATTATTATACGTTGCAAAATTTCCTGCAACGGAATTGTTGCTTGCGCCGGTGGTGCCGAGGATGGGGAGCGAGAAGATGCCATCCCTGGTGGTGCGGTCATAATAATCCACTTCGAGGAAGAGCCTGCTTTTGAGGAGCGACATCTCAATACCGATATCTGTTTCTTCCATCTTTTCCCAGAAGAAATTCTTTGGGGGGAAAACGGTGTTGTTGGCTCCGCTCGAAACCTGTCCACCCGTGCCACTGAATACATAATTATAGATACCGCCCGAATCCACACGCGCTACGAAGATATTCGCGGGGATATTCGCGTTGCCGAGCCGGCCCCAACTGGCTTTGAGCTTCAGCATGTCAAAAATTTCCTGGTTCTCCATGAACTTCTCCTTGGTAACAATCCAGCCAACGCCAAATGATGGGAAGTTGTCGAAACGGTTGTCTGAAGGGAATTTGGAAGAACCATCACGGCGAAGCGTAGCCGTAAATAAATATTTATCATCATACGCGTAATTGAACCTCGCGAAATAGGAAACAAATGTGGCTTCGCTGCCACTGAGCGTGTAGCGTACGCTGGCGGGGTCGCCGTTTGCGATCTCCAGGGAACCTTCGCCATTGAAAGGTACATCGTTGGCAAACCAGGCATCGTTGATGAATTTGTCTTTTGATGATGAATAACCTGCCAGCGCTTTCACACGGTGCTTGCCCATCACGCGTTCATAAGTAAGGGTATTATCCCATATCCATTTTGTTTCGTTGCTGGTATCTCGGTTCAGGCTGCTGATGTTGGAAAACTGTACGGTGGTGAGTGAATCCTTCCTCACATAGCGACGGGAAAGGTACTGGCCCCTGGTAATACCAAAGCTGGACCTGAAACTGAAATGCTTCAGGAATTTATATTCCCCATACACGGAAGCCGTGATGCTGTTGCCTTTTGATTTGCGGTTAAACCAGTCAAGCGAAGCGCGCGGGTTCGCGAAATTTCCTACGTTGTAATCGGCCGGGTCGCCATAAAAACCATTGGGTTTGCGCACAGCCATGATGGGCGGCGCCACATAAGCCTGGTAAAAAATATCGCCGGGGATATCTGTTGAATTATAATGATAGAACAATGCCGATGCGCCGAACTTCAAATCTTTTGTTGCCCGGTAATCGGCCTGCAACCTTCCGGTGATTTTATTGTACACGTTGTTCTCAACCAATCCCTGCTGGTTGTAATAACCAATGCTGCTGTTGTAATTAACTTTTTTTGTTCCGCCCGACACGCTCAACTGGTGGTTATGCGTCAACGCCAGTCCGCGCAGGATTTCATCGTACCAATCAGTTGTAGGGTATTCGCCTACGGTTGGCGTTCCCAGTTTCTCATTGATCATGAAGGCGTATTTTTTGGCGGTGGCCATTTGCACGGGATTGGTGATGATTTGTGCACCGGTGAAACTGTTCAATGAAAAAACAGGTTTGCCCTTGCGGCCTTTTTTAGTAGTCACGAGGATGACGCCGTTGCCCGCACGCACACCATAAATAGAAAGGCTTGATGCGTCTTTCAACACATCAATTGATTCAATATCGTTGGGGTTGAGGAAGCTGATATCGTTTACAATAGTACCATCTACGATATACATAGGATTGGGGTTGAAGATGGAGCCCACACCGCGGATGCGCACGCTGGGCGAAGATCCGGGCGAACCGCTGTTGGTGATTTGCACGCCCGCCACTTTACCCTGCAGGGAGCTGATGGCATTTTGAGAAGATTGCTTCGCGATTTCCGCGCCCTTAACGGAGCTGATCGAACCGGTTACATCAATTTTGCGTTGCGTACCAAAACCGACAACCACTACCTGGTCGAGCGCTTTTGTAGATGGTTGCAACACTACATTAATCACCGAACGCCCGCCAACGGCCACTTCCTGTGTTTCGTACCCAATGGATGAAAATACGAGCACCGCGTCTTCAGGAACATTGATGCTATATTCCCCGTTCGCGTTCGCGGATACACCCGCCGAACTGCCTTTAACCTTTACCGTTACCGATGGCACGGGTTCGCCTGCCTGGTTACTGATGCGGCCCGTAACCGTAATGTCTTTCTGCAACTGGTCGGCCCGTGTGATCACCACCAGGTTATTGTTGAGCACACGGTATAATAGACCGCTGCCTTTCAACATATCATCCAATACCTGTATCACCGGTTCATTCTCGGCATCCACATCCACCTTGCGCGAATCGGCAATCATATCGTCTTTATACAAAAACCTGTAACTGGTTTGTTTCTCTATCAGCACAAGCGCTTTTTTCAATTCCACCGACTGGAGCTTGAGTGTTACCGTTTCCTGTGAATACACGTTGGCGGATAACTGCAAGGTGGAAATGAGCATGAAGGCAAGTGTGAGTTTCATAAGCATGATCGCTTTTAGGCCCTTCGATTTGGGAAAAGCCGTCTGGTGAATGATCTTTTTCATACAGTGTATATTGGTAAGTGCTGGCATCAATTATTTTTGAATAACAACCTGGTCTTTATCCAGGCTATATGAAAAATTTGCTGTCAGTTTCAGCGCGTCCAGCGCCTGGCTGATATTTTCTTTTTCGAAAATACCCGTGAACCGTATCTCGCGAAGCGATTCATCGGCAAACCGGATATGTACGCCGTACCAGCGTTCCATCTTCACGGCCAGGTCATCAAAGCGGTCGCTGCGGAACACCAGTTTATTATCAATCCATGAGGTTTCCACAATGCTGCTGTCTGACGGCATCTGTGTCATGCGCCCAATGCTGAGTACGGGAGGCGCTTCCGTATGGGAAACTGGTTTTGCCGCTTTTCCGCTCACTTCCGCCCTGTTGGCATGCAGGGTTAGTTTTTCATTGGGTTTGAGGATGATTTTATCGGAACGGTCGTGAAGCAAGACTTCAATACTGCCGCGCACCAGGCTGGCTTCGGCCAAATCTTCATCAGGATAACATTTTACATTAAAAGCGGTACCGATGACGCGGATGTTCATACTCGCCGTTTGAATGATAAATGGCCGTGATGGGTTTTTGACGATATCAAAATATGCTTCGCCGCTCAGGGTCACAATCCTTTCCTGGCTGTCGAACGATTTATCGTAGGTGAGTTTGCTGCCCGCGTTGAGGAAGACCTTGCTGCCATCGGGCAATACAAGATTTGAGCGCGAACCATACCGGGTGCTCACTTCGCGGATGGCGCCGGTTTGAGCCTGTGCCTGGGCTGAAGCGCCGGCTGTACTGCTGTACCTGGTAAAGAGGAAGCCTGCCCCGATGAGCAAGAGGGCAAGGGAAAAAACCCAAACGAAGGTTCGTTTGCCCGAGCGGCGCGTTTCCTGTTGTATTACGGGAGCCGTTTCGTCTGCAAAGACATTTTCGTCTATGCCCGACTGTTGCATACGCCTCAGTAATTGGCGATAACTTTCTTCTGCCGTCACCGGATCCTGTGTGGGCTGTACCGGCCAGAGCTGATGCAGGCTGTCTATGGCAAAAGATTCATCCGGGTGCTTGTTGAGCAGGTCCTCGAGTTCGGCCAGGTCTTCCGGGCCGGCTTCACCGGCCAGTTTGCGGGCTACGAGTACCCAAAGCCTATCCGTATGGTCGTGGGGTTGTTCCATGTACAAACCTATACAGACACCCTTTTTGGATGAATCTACTAAAGCCAATTAAAAAATATCAGGAATTTTTTTTCTCGAGGTTGCATTGCAGGGCCATCCGGATTTTTTTCAGGGCGATGGCCATCTGGTTGTCGATGGTTTTGACGGAGATGTCGAGCAGGCTGGCAATATCTTTATACTTCAGGCCGTCTTCCCGGACCAGTTTAAAAATCAGGCGGCAGCGGGCCGGGAGTTTTTGTATTTCGGCTTCCACTTTCCGCAAGGCCTCTGATGTAATGAGCAATTGTTCGGGCGTTGCCGGCGTGGCATTGAGTGTTACCTGCATCTCATCCAGCGAAATGGTGTCTTTACGCAAGTGCCTGGATGCGTAGTTCAGCGCCGTATTGCGGGTGCTGACATATAAATAAAGCTTGAGGTTATCGACAGCGGAAAGCTTTTGCCGGTTTTGCCAGATGCGGATGAATACATCCGATACAATTTCTTCGGCGAGTTCCTGGTTGCGGATGATGGCCAGGGCAAACTGCCGGAGATAAGGCTGAATACCCATGTAGAGGCGGGCAAAAGCCTTTTGATCGCTTTGTGCAGCGATGCGGTCGCGTAATTCCTGGAATTCTCCGGAGCTGAGCATGGTTTAATGGCAATAAAATGGCCTTGAAGCCGCTAACAAGTTAGGTAAAATTATATTGATATGATTCTTTTGTGAAACATAAAAAACTTCATCATTCAAACCGGAAGCCATCCAAAAACAGGTTGACTTTTGTTTCCGGCAGCGCCCGCGGGCTGAACGCGTGTAACACGGCAATAATCCTGCCGTTTGTCCAACCCTTAACCTTCCAATTATTTCTTTTATCATCTTCCCAATAATCCAGCACCCCGCGTGTTTGTTCATTTTGTTGCAGGCGATGGCCCTTCCCATATCCAACGGAAGACTTGATTTGGTAAGCCGTTTTCAGGTAATCCATATACTGTACCAATACATTTTCCGCCACGGCCAGATCACTCACCGGGCCAGAGAGTTTCACACATAACAATCCGTACGCAATGCTGTCGCCCACAATACATTCCGACTGGTAAATGGCAGAGGAGTCGGGGCTGTAACTAATCTGAAACTGCCCGGGATCGCAATAGAAATAGGCTGAGCATCCGGTTTGTGCTATGGGATATTTTTTGATTGGTTGCGCGCCGGCTATTTGCAGCAGGCATACGCATACTGAGAGCAGGAGTGTTTTCATAAACCGCAGGTTCGTTTTGGAGCAGTAAGGTATGCATTCTGCTGAAACTTGTAAAAAAATAGGGCCACCCTTCCGGGCAGCCCTCATTACATTTTCATAGGTAAGTATGTTTATCCCTGCTTTTTGGGTTCCAGCAACTGGAAGAACTGGTCGAGTTTGGGGAGGATTACAATGCGCGTACGGCGGTTTTGTGCCTTGCCTTCCGCGGTAGCATTGTCGGCTACCGGATGATATTCGCCACGGCCGGCGGCAGACATCTTCATGGGGTCTAAACCATAATCCTTCTGCAATAAACGTACCACAGAAGTCGCGCGCTTCACGCTGAGGTCCCAGTTGTCGAGCAATACGGCATTGCCTTTGTACTGCACATTATCGGTATGGCCTTCCACCATGAATTCGATATCCGGCTGGTTCTTCAGTACTTTGGCCACTTTGCCCAGCACTTCCTTGGCTTTGGATGTAACTTCATAACGCCCGCTGCTGAAGAGGAGTTTATCAGATATATCTATATAAACAACACCCTTATCTACCTTAATATTAATATCCTCATCATCCATATTGCCGATGGCGCCTTTTAGGTTCATCACCAATGCCATATTGAGTGAATCCTTATAGGCCATCTGTTGTTGCAGGGTTTGGATATACGCGTCCTTAGCTCCGATATTTTGCAGGGATTGCCTGATACTTTCCGCTTGTTGCTTGGATAACACTGACAGGTTTTCCAACTGGCTTAGTGCCTGCGTGTAATTCTGCTTCACGAATTCCATTTCCTTGTTCAGGTTGCGGACTTTAGCCTCCAGGTCTTCCTTATCTTTTCGCAAAGCAGCGGACTGGCTGTTGCAATCATTCAGATTGGACTCCAGCGTTTGGTAACGAACCTGCAGGCCCTGGTAATCTTCCTGTGATTTCTTGAATTTTTTGCTGCTCACGCAGGAGGAGAGCAGGAAAATGGACATTGCCGACATTAGGGTCAATCGAATCATACATATTAGTTTTTGCGTTGAACAATGCGGCTTTTCAAATAGGACGGATGATGCTGCAAAGGTAGTTTGAACTAATCCGAACCCTTTTAAGATATTGTTAATCTTATAGTTAGCATTTTGATATGTATCCCGGGGGCTTCCCATCCCCAAATATTTCACCATACCATAATGATGTGATATGAAATGCTATATCAAAAAAATCATTATCTTGTTTGAGGAAACATGATCCACCCGGTTATGGCTTCCCACCTCTCCAACCTCGACCAGGATCCAGTCCCCTCAATTTTTTTAAACAAAAACTGTTTATGAACATGACAACACATGGCATCCGGCCATTGCTGCGCCGGCTTATCCCTTTCCAATTTGTTCAGGTTTTGCTGTTTGCCTTGCTGGGTATATTATGCTCAGTGATGCAGGTACAAGGCCAGACACCATCTTCCAAACTCAACGGACAAGCCAGTTGGGGAAGCGGGCCTGATAAAAATTTATCGGATATGCCCGTGGCTGAAATCAGGGACGTATTCGCCGCTAACGCGGTTAGTATCCAGGACATGGAGGAGAGGGCTAAATATGTAAAATATATGCCCGGCCAACTGGTGAT
Organism: Chitinophagaceae bacterium UBA2375; assembly: GCA_002343985.1. Taxonomy (GTDB): domain Bacteria; phylum Bacteroidota; class Bacteroidia; order Chitinophagales; family Chitinophagaceae; genus Ferruginibacter. The sequence continues at coordinate 29,599 of DDTB01000019.1, forward strand.
GGCCATTCAACTCAATACCCCAAAAAGTTTGGCAAGAAAAACTTTACTGGGGATGGATTGGTCACCCTATTTTGGCGGACGATCCGCGTTACCGATCGCGCATCTGTTGTCGGTTGATAAAGGTGCCGGCAGTGTAAGCCTGGTGCATTTTCAACTGCCCGATGGCATGGACGTGTTTGATGCCATGAAAAAATTAGCCGGCAAGGCTGGTGTACTTTGGAGTTCACCAAACTTTTTATATGAAGGTGATCCGCGTGATTTAACGCCAAACGATCCGCAATATGGTAGTCAATACCACCACCCCCTGATGAAAAACAACCTGGCCTGGGATATCACGCAGGGCGAGGGTGTAATTGTGGCAGTGACCGATGATGGTGTGGAGCTCACGCACAGTGATCTGTCTGCTAATATCTGGGTGAATGGTGGAGAAATCCCGGGAGATAATATTGATAATGACGGGAATGGTTATGTTGACGATGTCAACGGATGGGATTTTTATAACAACAACAATAACCCTAACCCGAATACTACCGGAGACTCACATGGCACGCATGTGGGCGGTATCATCGGGGCGCGCACAGGAAATAATATTGGTGTTGCCGGTACGGCAGGCCTGAGTACCATTATGCCTTTGCAGTTTTATGGAACCACTGCAGGAAGCTGGACGGCCGCCATCATCAATGCATCGTATGTGTACGCGGTAAATAATGGCGCTAAAATTGTGAGCACCAGTTATAATATTGATGGATTTGCCAACGACCCCGTGGTCATTGCAGGGATGCAATATGTGATTGATAATAACCGCCTGCACTTTAATTCGGCGGGAAATAACAATCAATTAAATCCGCCCAGGCAGGTAGTTACACAGAGTTTATTTGTGGCCAGCACCACCAACACCGACGCTAAAAGCAGTTTCAGCAATTATGGAACGGGTATCGATGTATCTGCGCCTGGTTCAAGCATTTTATCTACCGTTGTAGGTAATGCCTATGAAAATTATTCGGGAACGAGTATGGCAACACCCAATGCAGCCGCGGTTGCAGCATTGATCTGGGCAGCCAACCCTGGATGGACCAACTACCAGGTAGCCGCACAATTGCTGGCTACAGCCGATAATATTGATGCGGCGAACCCAACATTCATTGGTTTGCTTGGATCAGGCCGTGTAAACTCCTATGCGGCGCTGACCACAACCCTTGCCGCGCCTAAAATAAAATCCATTACAGGATTGCCTGCTGAAAGCAGCATCACCGATGGCGTGGGCTTAACGGGTTTTACCGTTTCCTTTAACCAGGTGATGGACCCGGTCAGTGTCAACAACTTATCAAATTATGAACTGCGCAACGCCGGGCCCAATAATAGTTTTGGCGATGGCGATGACATCCTCATCCCCATCAGCACAACACAAACATATCGTGTTGGAACAAACTCCATGGCATTTAGTTTTGGCAGCGCGCTGAGTTGCGGTTCATATCGTTTTACTATGAGCTCCGGAGGATTGAAAAATCCGTTTAATACCGGGCTTGACGGCGATGGCAATGGAACCGGCGGCGACGCTTTTGTTCGCAACTTCGCAATAGGTACACAGGCTTATGTTGATGCCGACGGAGATGGCTATGGTACAGGTGCACCAACATTTATTCCCAACTGCTCACTACCGGCAAATTACGCGGCAGTAGGTGGGGACTGCGATGATGGCAACGCCAATATCAACCCGGGAGAAACAGAAATTTGCGGAAACAGTATTGATGAAAATTGCGATGGCTTAATTGATTTCATTGCAGGCCCGCTGAGTACGCCTGTATTGTTTTCCAATGCGGGTGCCATAACTGTACCAGGTACCGGAAACGGAGCTACTACAGGCGCACCGGCCAACCCATATCCCTCCGGTATTTCAGTTTCCGGTTTAACGGGAACTATTGGTAAACTGGTGGTTCGTTTAAACCAATTCAGTCATACCTGGCCACAGGATGTGGATGTATTGCTGGTGGGCCCGGGCGGACAAAAAATGCAGATCCTCTCAGATATTGGTAGCGGTAACGACGCCTTCAATGTAAACCTGGTATTGGATGATGCGGCGGCAGACCATATCGCTGGAAGCGGTTCTGTGGTTTCCGGTACCTATAAGCCTTCAAGCCATGGCGCGGGTGCCGACCCATACCCAAGCCCTGCACCCGCTGGACCGCATAACATAGCCGGTCCTGTTGGAACAGCCACATTTACTTCAGTATTTGGAGGAACAGATCCAAACGGTACTTGGAACCTGTATGTTGTGGACGACGCGAGTGGTGATGTAGGTTCATTTGGTGCAGGATGGAGCCTCGAAATCAGCACATTCAGCAACTTATGCGAAGGTTTATCTGAGCCTACATATACTGTTAACCAACCTACCTGTGCTATCCCAACCGGCATCATCACGGTGACGGCCCCGGTACAACCCGGTTATACATACAGCATTGGTTCGGGCTTCCAGAATGACCCCGTATTCAACAATGTAGCACCCGGCACATACCAGTTGATTGTGCGGAATGCATCCAACCAGGATTCCCCTCCGGCCACCGTTGTGGTAAACCCTCAACCCACCACACCGCAAATACCTGGACCGGTGGTTGGCGAAGACAATGTTTGTGCGTATATCGGCACATCCACTCAACTCACGTATAGTGTACCACAAGATCCGGAAGCAACAAGCTATAACTGGATTGTTCCACCGACTGTAACATTGGTGAGCGGTCAAGGCACGAACAGCATAACGGTAACGGTTAACAGCAATTTCCTCTCGAGCGCCAACCGTATGTTCAGGGTTACGGCCACATCCGCCTGCGGCACAAGCGCAGAACGTTTACACTGGCTCTTAGCGCAATTGCCCACCACACCTGCAGCCATCCAGGCTTCCAGTACCAATGTTTGCCCGAGCATCGGATCCGGCGTGCCCATTACATATACCATTCCAAAAGTAGCCGCCGCGCAATCATATATCTGGACCGCGCAAAACGGGACCACCATCGTCTCGCATCCTAATGGCAGCGGCCCGAATGATACAACAATTTCTGTTGTATTCTTAGCAGGATTCAGCACAAGCGCGATCACGGTGCAGGCGGTGAACGATTGCGGCGTAAGTGGTATCCGCAGCCTGACGGTAACCCGCACAAACCCTGGCACACCAAGCCTGATCAGCGGGCCCACCAATGTGTGCGCGCACATCAACCCCGGTGGTACGGCAGCCAATTATACAGTGCCACAGCATAGCGCCGTCAGCACGTATACCTGGACGGTTCCCGCCGGCTCAACCGGTTTAACCGGACAAGGCAGCAACAATATCCTCTTCACGTATCCCGCTGGGTTCACATCCGGCTCAGTGAGTGTGATTGCCTCAAACGGTTGCGGCAGCAGCCTTCCGCGGACATTACAGGTTACCAGGTTGAACCCGGGAAGTGCCGGCCCCATTGATGTGATACAAACTGGCTTATGCCCGAACCGTACATTCACATACACAGTGGCATCCATGCCCAGCAATGCAAGTTCGATTAACTGGACGGTGCCTGTTGGTGGCAGCATCCTGTCAGGCCAAGGCAGCACCAGTATCACTGTATCATACAGCATTGACGCGATTGCAGGACAGGTTACCGCGACTCCTCAAAACAATTGCGGAAACGGAAGCACACGTACCGTGGAAGTGAAACTTCCGGCATGCCCCCCGGGATTCAGCGGCACGGGCGCCAAAGGAAATCAAACAGCATCCGAAAACCTTTCCGTGCAATTATATCCTAACCCAAGCCATAGCAGGGTAAATATGATGGTGACATCGCAGCAGATGAACATGCAGGTAACGGCAAGGATATTGGATTTGCAGGGAAGGGAATTGAAGAGGATGGTATTGATGCCACAGCAACTGATCAGCTTTGGCGATAACCTGAAACCCGGCACATATATGATTGAAGTGTTGCAGGGCAACCAACGCCAGGTTCAAAAGTTGATCCGTTTGTAAACATAGGCTTTGTTAGTATTAATGATAAATCCCTGCCGGTTTCGGCGGGGATTTTTTTTTGCATGATGCATAAGGTTGAAGAAATTGAATGCCATCCTGATCCATCGCCCGATATCCGTCATTCATCCGGAAATAATGAACGGCAGGCCTGATAATTTTCTGCTAACTTGTTGAAAAACGGATATTGCAGCTTATTGATGGAAACCAAAAGACCTTAGGTTGTGATTTCATAATATGGCAACGGCAAACACATATCTGGAAAAAATAAGCAGGAATAAACATGTGTGGATACCGCTGAGCGGGTTTATCAGTTTTCTTTTATTGTTAAACCTGATTTTTTTTGTGAATACCGGTGGCTTATACTTGTCAAGTATCATCCACTGGAATGAGTTGCTGCGCGAAGGATGGTTACCCACCATCCAGATGACGTCTGTGATTTATTTTGTGTATTATTCTGTTAAATGGTTTGACCGGAAATACTCCGACAAAGGTTTCTCGGTTTCCCGGTATGTATTTGAGCTGGCCTGGGTCATTGCAGGTGGATTCATCATCAACCGGGTATTTCATTTCCTGTTCATACAATGGATCGTAGTGCCCGAAGATGATATGGAATTACTTCGTCAAAAATTACGGAACCTCCTGATCCTTTCGCAAACCATCGTGGTTGTTGTTTATGGCATGATGACTTCATACAGGATTTATAAGAACCTGCAACAAAAGCAGGTGGAGGTTCTCAAAATGCAACGCGAACTCGCGCAATCGCAGTTTGATACATTGAAAAACCAGTTAAACCCACATTTTCTGTTCAATAGCCTGAGCACGCTTGGTTCATTAGTGTATGCAGACGCCGATAAGGCGGAAACATTTATTGAGAAGTTGTCAAAAACATACCGCTACCTGCTCGACCAGCGCGAGAAAGACGCCGTCAGGCTGGAGGAGGAGCTGCAATTCCTGGAGCATGTCAAATACCTTATTCAGCAACGATATGGATCAAAAGTTGAATGGCAAATCCATATTAAACAATCTGCGGATGTACTGTATATCATTCCGCACAGTTTATTGATTGTTTTGGAATACATCCTTGGCACTTGCAGCATGTCGGCTCAGAAACCACTTCGCATCAACATTGAATTGAACGGCAGGTTTATGCTGGTGCGCTATAGCCTGCAGCAAAAGCCATTGTCGGCCCGGCACCTTGAAGAGCAATTCAATAACCTGGTACAGCGATATACTGACCTGGGATTGACAATAGTTCAACAAACAGATGAAATCAACGAACTCAATATCATACGGATACCCTTAGTATCAACACATGATTAAACAAGGTTTCACATATCAACAAAAATTGCCTGTTGTAAAGCTGACCTTTGTGCTGATTGCGATTTCCAGCATCATGTTCCCGTCAATTTACGCGCTTATTTCAGGGAAACAGGGCATACTATCATTGTCGGCCGATATCCTGATCACCTTTATGGTTCAGGCAATACTGGCTTTCCTGATATATTCGGTGGTAAAGGTTTTCAATGCCATGTTATTTCCCGAAATCAATCGTTGGTGGCGGTATTTCCCGGAATTGCTCGTCATCTTATTCATCAGTTACCTGTTTTTACATTATTTACATGTGGCTATCCGGGACGAACAATATCAGATGTCGCCGGAAAATGAATCCATTGACTACAGGTTATACATCAGCATCAACCTCGTTGGGTCTGGATTTATTTACATGCTGGTTACTTCTTTTAACCTGTATCAACTGATGATTGAAAAAACCGCGCAAGCCGAAAAATTACAAAAGGAGTATGCGCATGTTCGCTTGCAGGCATTGAAGAGCCAGGTGAACCCACATTTTTTATTTAACAGCCTGAGTGTGCTTAGTTCGCTGGTGCATGTAAGCCCTGATTTATCTGAAAAATTCATAGTGCAGCTGTCAAAAGCGTACCGGTATATCCTGGAACAAAAAGACTCGGGACTGGTGAGCCTGAAATCGGAACTTGAGTTTTTGGATGCCTATTTTTTCCTGATGGAAATACGGTTTGACAATAAAATTGTCCTGGAAAAACAGGAAAAACCGGATTCCGAAGAATGGATGCTGCCGCCGCTGACCTTGCAACTGCTTGTGGAAAACGCCTTAAAGCACAACCGTATGTCGAGCGCGGAGCCATTGTGGATATCCATTCAATACCAGGGCGACCGAATGACTGTCAGGAACAACCTGAACAAAAGGGATGAATCGGTTGCGTCAACAGGTATTGGATTAGACAATATCCAAAAAAGGCTATCCTTTGTAACGGATAAGCCAATGATCGTTAAAGCCGACGAACATTATTTTGAAGTGAGCATACCATTAACCAGGAAAATAACTGAACACATATCATGAAAGCTTTAATCATAGAAGACGAAATGCTTACGGCACAGCGGCTGGAAGCCATGCTGAAAAAGTATGAACCGGGTATGGAAGTATTGGCGGTGCTTCCATCGGTTTCAGCATCGATACAGTGGTTTACATCCAATCCTGACCCTGACCTGGTGTTCATGGATATTCACCTCGAAGACGGGCAAAGCTTTGCCATTTTTGAAAAAATCAATCTTGATGTGCCGGTGATATTTACCACGGCTTATGATGAATACATGATCAAGGCGTTTAAAGTAAACAGCGTTGATTATTTAATGAAGCCCGTGAACTATGAAGAACTGGTGGCCGCCATTGATAAATTCAAAAGATTGCGGAAGCAGGATGCGCCCGGCAGTCAGATGGACGCTTTGATGCAATCCATACAACCCAAAGAACAGGAATATAAATCGAGGTTCCTGATATCGATCGGGTCGAAACTGAAAGCCATTGAAACAGATGATATCCAGTATTTCTACAGTGCGGAAAAGCTCAGTTTCCTGGTTACCAAAGACAACCAGCGATTCCCGGTTGATTACAGCCTCGACAAGCTGAATGTATTGCTGGACCCAAAGGATTTTTTCCGGATCAACCGCCAGATGATGGTCAGGCTGTCTGCCATAGAACATATTCATGTATTCCCGAAAGGCCGGCTTAAGCTGGACCTTCAGCCTGTGATGAAAGATGAAGTGCTGGTGAGCCTGGACAAGGTCACTGCTTTTAAAGAGTGGCTGGGCAAATAAAATGTGATGGTTGATATTACACAATTATTCATGTTAAAAATGTAAACCATGTTTATCGGACATTTTGCAGCAGGCTTTGCCGCTAAAAAAGCAGACAGCAGCGTATCCCTTGGCTGGACCTTCTTTGCCGCACAATGGCTTGACCTGTTATGGCCCGTGCTTTTGTTAACCGGTACCGAACATGTGGAGCTTGCTGCCGGCAAAGATGCGCCGGTGCCTTTATCGTTTACACATTATCCCATTTCACACAGCCTGTTGGTTGTGGCAGGCTGGGCCCTGTTGATTGGATTATTGTATTATTTCCTGAAAAGAAATAAAAGAGGTGCAATCCTGGTTGGCATGCTGGTACTCAGCCATTGGCTGCTTGATTTTATTGTACACATCCCTGATCTGCCATTGGCGCCCTTTTCGGAAATGAAGACAGGGATGGGCTTATGGAATTACAAATGGGTTTCGTTTGGAATTGAAATGCTTTTATTTGCGGCGGGTTTTATGATATACCTGGAAGCCACGAAGGCCATCAATCAAAAAGGGAACTGGATATTATATTCACTGGCATTTTTCCTGTTACTGATTCATTGCATGAATGTTTTTGGCCCCCCGCCTGCCGATACAAAGCCCATTGCCTGGGTTGGCCTCTCTCAGTGGCTGTTGGTTTTCTGGGCTTACAAAGCGGATGCAAACAGGAAAGCGCGTACCGTTTAATTTCGGCGTTCATTCGCCAATCTTGGTCATTCAGCGACTTAAAATTGAGGACTCCCAGTATTTGTATTCAATTTGATGTTAAATCATCATCAAATGAACACAAAAAAATACTGGCAGAAGGGAATTGGCTTCCTGTGGTTGTTCGGCTGTTACCATGCCGCTGAATATTTCGTGATATTCGATTATCAGCCCATTGTTTTTATATCATGTCAATTGCTGTTCTTTGTCTCTGCCTGGCTGATTGCCCGATGGCAGGGTTATGGAGGACTTTCTGCCTGGGGGATGCTGTTTCGGAGAAAAGAGCTGAGGTATGTTTGGATCGGTTTGATTTCCGGTGGATTTATATATACGCTATGGTTTATGAGCAGCCTGCTGTTCCAGATGGAGGCGATTGTTCATTTTCCCGGATGGCGGAAGGGTTTGGAATTATTTTTTTTATTTGGTTTGGGCAGTTTTTTGTCTTCCCTTTCCGAAGATGTGCTCACGAGGGGATATATCTATCGCCATGTCAACAATCGTATGAACCCTGCTTTATTAATCGCATTTTCATCGATTGTGTATCTCTTCAACCATATTTACCGTTTAGGAGACGGCCCCTGGGTTTGGACTTACTTATTGATTATTGGCTTTTTCCTGATGCTGGCCATGGTACGCACCGGAAATATATGGCTTACACTGGGTTTGCACTGGTCTGGAAACCTGCTGTACCAGGCAACGCATCATGTTATGGAAACAACATCCCTTTCAAAAGGACATGAAGGGATGGTTCTATATATCGCGTTTCTGCTATTACTCATTCCCGTTACGTACATCGTTTCAAAAAAAAGCTCTATAGAAAAGCAATTCGCCTCTACAGTCAAAGTATAAACTGACTTGCCATGGAAAATTGTCAGCATCCAATAATTGCTGAAAAAAAACCGCTGTATAAATTATTATTTGACTGTCAACGCTAATATGCACAATCAACAACTGGTTGTGTATTTTTTTGCACAACGGTTTCCGGATAATCTGAAACCTTATATGCATCTCATTGAATTGACATAAGCATTTGATGTGATGACATCCTGATTTTGTTGTACTGCGATACCTTCATACATTACTGATCAATATACTTAACATACTTCAGCAGGAAGGTAATTGCATGATGAGTCGGAGGCAGGATTGTTGCGGAGCGCGCGTGAGGGATAGCAGCGAAAAGCCCGGAATGGCGCGGCGTGGCACGCAGCGGCATGAGGACTTGCAGCGGATAGCCCGACCCGAAGGGGCACGCCCTGATGGGTATGAATGAGCTGTACCGTGTTGTACAAAATGAAAAGAGTCTCCATGCCGGAGACTCCCTGGTTCATAGGATTGACCCGTTGTGTTATAATTTCAGGCGTTCCATCTCAGGCCTGGCGCCACTTTCGCGGTTTGACTGGGTTTTGCCGCCGTTATTTCCGAATGCATATGAAAATGACAGCCTGGCAATCCGGGATTCCAGTTTTTGCGTCAGCTTATATTCAAACCCGGGATACAAACTATTCAAATGCTGCTTCCGGATATTGAAGATATCATTCACCTGTATTTTCAGGTTTCCTTTACCAGACATCAGCTTTTTACTCAAACCCATATCTACAAAATTCTCCGGGCGCACCCTCATCGTGGCGTATGTAAGCGGGGATGTATACTTCCCGGTGATCTCAAGGTTATACCCCTTGCCAAGGTTGAATTGATGCGTACTCTGTACCATCACAAATTTCTGTCCCGTGCTCAGGGCCTTGCCCTTTAAGTCGCCGGCCTCGTAGCCCATATACATGCCGGAAGCGGAGATGCTGGCGTTCCACCATTTTTTTATCGCTAAAGGCGCGTGAATGGTCAGCCGGTAAATTTTTTCTGATTCAAGGTTTTCATGTGTTTCAAATAAAGCCCGGTTCGCGCTGTCGGGCAACAGCACCTGCGCCATAATATCGCTTGTATATATCATGGCTGCCTGGATCATGTACTTGTTTTTCAAAAGGTATGTGAGGCTTAGGTTATTGGCATACTGCGGATTCAAATAGGCGTTTCCGGCACTGTATGCATATTGATCAATGAAGTACACAAAGGGGTTCAGGTTCTGATAGTTTGGCCTTTGGATCCTCCGGTTGTACGAGAAGCTGATATTATGCATGCTGTTGATCCTGTAACTGATGTGCAGGTTTGGAAATATATCGGTGTAGTTTCTGTTCACTTCCCTGTTCAATGTGGGTGAAAAGCCCGACGATTTAGTATGCTCAATCCTGAAACCACCCTGGTAACCCCATTTACCGGTTTTGGCAGAGAGGTTCAGGTAGCCGGCAAACACATCTTCATCGTATGTAAACGAGTTGCTCCTCAGCAAATCGCTTTCCCAATTCGAGGATTTCTTTTCTTCGAAATTTATTTGATTCCCTGACCCCACAGATGTCATTTTCAGGCCTGTTTCCAGTTGTATATTTTTCAGGAAGGTCATGGAATAATCGGCTTTCAGCGAGTAGATATCAATGGCGGATGGCGCAAAGCTGCGAAAGTTCCTGTCTGGTTTATACGATGCACCGTTTGCATCAAAGAAGCGGTTATCGTAATACATGTTTTCATCGGAACGGTAGTGCATATAATCGGCGTCAACAGTGAACTCCCTGCCCTTTTCCGGAATTGCGTACTTGTAACTCAGCCCGGAGCTGTAGTGCCGAATGCCCTGATCGCCGCAAGACACTGAACCCAGCGAGGAGTCGGGCAATGGCCTGCCTATCCCGGTATTGGCACTGGTGAATTGATCCAATGACTGATGCGCGGATGACAGGTTCACATAAAAAGATGACCGTTTTGATGCCTGGTAATCAATTCCTACACGCATGTTGTGATTAGATGCTTCTTCATGGCCCAGGCTGTTCTGGTTGAAATATACAGGCACCACGCTGTTTCTATCGGTACGGTCAATACCCAGTTCCTTCGACTTTTTATTGTACATATAACCGTACTGTCCAATCAATCCCCATTTGCCTTTGCGGTATTGCAGGCTTGCATCCACATTGGCTTTCGCGAAATTGCCATAACCCGCACCGATGTTCAGTGAACCATACATGCCTGTTGCATTTCGCTTTTTTGTTTTGATGAGGATGATACCGGCATTGCCGGTGGCGTCGTATTTAGCTGAGGGCGCATGCAGACTTTCGATGCTGGCCACCTGGTCGGCCGGCATGCTGCGCAGCAATTTAACCAGGTCGGCTGTATTCATTAATGTGGCGCGACCGTCAATGATTACCTGTACACCGGTTTTCCCCTGCATGATGATGTTACCGTCTTTGTCGACAGACAAACCCGGGACCCTTTCGAGGAGCTCCAATACCGTTAAGCCGGCAGTTGTAAGATTTTGTTGCACGTTCATCGTGATCCTGTCTGTTTTATATTCAATAAATGGCTTTTTTGCCAGTACTGTTACCCCAGACAAACTGGCTACCTGCTTTTTTAGTACTATAGTGATGGTATCGCGCTGCCGGCTTCCGTGTTCATAGCTTAAATTCAATACCTGTTTGGCATAACCGGCAGAACTGATTTCGAGATGTACGTCCTTGAGCATACTTATCTGAAATGTACAGATCCCCTGCTCATTGCTCATGGAAATACCCATGCTGGCGGAGTCGGTGCTGCGAACCAGGTGAAGCGTGGCGTATGGTACCGGTTTCTTCCATTCATCCATCAGTTGTACTATCAGATGGTTTCTGTTTTGTGCGATGGCAGTTTCCGTGATCCCGGACAGTAGCAGCAGGATGAGCGGGAATAAGAATAACTTTTTCATACAGCAAAGTTTTATTGTGTGTTAATGGATCAAAAAGACAACATCCGGCAAGCCTTTTAAAAAATTATTGGATCAATGACGAAAGGAAGGCGACCAATGGCTATTATGGAAAGATGATTTTTAATGCCGTGTTTTTGCGTGAATTCCAGTGTTTTTGTGCTTGCGCAGGTGTTATGTATTGGCCCGGGCATTCGTCGGGAAAAACCGGCATTCATCAGAAGAATTATGGCACAGGTCGTTTTTTGTTTTCAGTCGCGCGACAAATGCTGTCATTTTGTTGAAAAAAGAAAATGAAACAAATCTTATTCATCAGTATAATCGTCTTGTTGGCCTTAAACGGCCTGGCCAAGAGCCGGGAATTATATATGACCACATCAGATAATGTGACATTATATGTGAAAGTGTCGGGACATGGCAAGCCCTGTGTGTTTATTCATGGCGGCCCGGGGTCGAACAGTTATTATTATGAAGCGATGGCATCCTCTGCTTTAATAGAAAAGGAAGTGGAGATGATTTATTATGATCAAAGGGGCTGCGGCAGGTCGTCTTCACCTGCAAACGGCGACTACTCTTTAAAAAGGATGGAAAAAGACCTGGAGGAAATCAGGATATTTTTAGGATATAAAAAATGGATGCTGATGGCGCATTCTTTCGGGGGTGTGATCCAAACGGCTTATGCAAGCGATTACCCTGAACAGGTGATGAGCCTGTTGTATATTCACTGCACCCTGAACATGAATTATTCACTGCAAAGCCATATTGATTTCGGCATCCAGGCATTAGGTATAAGCGATCCCAAACCTTATACCGACAGCAGCAAACCGGTTGGGGAAAGATTAAGCGCCATTCACCAACAACTGACAGAAAAAGGCATTTGGTATAAACTCATGTACAGGAACCCATGGGAAAAAACATATAATGATACCATCGACAATCCCATAAAACCCAACAACCGCGATTTCGCGAATACGGTTTGGAATATCCGGGATTACTGGGCTGATTTTACAGCGGCATCAAAATTAATTAAGGCCCCCGTGCTGGTGATGACGGGCATTAAGGATTACGCCATAGGCCCCGAACACTACAAACAGTTTCAGTTTCCTGATCAAAAAATAGTTAGGTACATTGGCGGGCACGCCCCTTTCCAGGAAGAACCGCAATGGTATGCCGAAAAAATTATATCATTTGTACAACAATTAAAAAACTAACTGCCATGATACATCGTCTATTCCTTATCGTTATTATATTGGTTGGCCAGGTTACAAAAGCACAGCAGGCCTTCGATTCCGCATCGTACATGACCGCGTACAAAAAACTGTATCCCGGTTTTCGCTTCGATAGTACCATCAGGCGGGAAAATCTCAGTACGGAAGAAAAACTGGAAGGGCTCAGCAGGGTTTGGCAGGAGGCCCGGTTTAATTTTGCCAACTTTGATTTGGTACCCAATGTACAATGGGATAGCCTGTACAGGGCTTACGTCAATCCCGTGATCGCATCAAAAGATATTCATGAATACTACAATGTCCTGAAACAATTCAACCAACACCTGAGAGACGGGCACAGCCGTGTCATGGAGCCACCGGCCTATTTTTTCGATCGTTTTGGCGGACTGCCCATCCGGTTCAGGTACCTGAGCAACAAAGTGGTTGTTTATGAAAATTTATCGGATCATAATTCCTTGAAAACAATCACCCCGGGCCTTGTGCTGGAAAAAATTGATGATATACCCGTTCAGGAATATATCAAGCGAAGCATCAGTCCTTACCTGCATTTCTCCACTCCTCAAGACAGCATGTCGAGGATATATACGTACCAGTTGCTGAGTGGAAAGCCTGGTTCAAGTATTAAGCTTGCATTTACCGACAAGAATAATAATCAGAAAATTGTGTACGGTGTGCGCACCCGGATAGATTTTTCAAAGCGACTGCTTGATTTCGACGAATTACCCGGAAATATCGGCCACCTGACACTACACAATTTTGGCAGCGCTGAAATTGTGCAGCAATTTGACAGCTTGTTTGCAAGGATTCAAAAAACATCTGCATTGATTATTGATGTGCGGTACAATGGAGGCGGTAACAGTAATTACGGACATGAGATCCTTGGGTACCTGACGCGTGAGCCATTTCTGACAAATGTCAGCGTGATGAGGAGTTACCACCCAAGCCAGCGGGCCTGGGGCGGCGATCCTGTGAAGATTGACATTCAAAAAGATAATTGGAAGCCATACCGGGGAAAATATTATGGGAAACCTGTGGTGCTGCTCATAGGGCCGGCGACGTACTCGGCCGCTGAAGATTTTACCGGGGCTTTTAAGGCAAACAAATTTGGAATGATATTGGGGGAAACCACAGGAGGCAGCACGGGGCAGCCCCTTGGCTACGACCTTCCCGGAGGCGGAATAGGTTTCATTTGTACAAAAAGGGATTATATGGCGGATGGTACCGAGTTTGTCGGCACAGGAATTCATCCTGATGTCTTTGTAAAACCAACGCTGGCAGGCTTACAGGAAGGCATAGACGAAACATTGCAGGCGGCCATTAATCTGTTAAAGAGAAAATAAAATTTGTTGATTTTAGGGGGTTCACATCTTTATGTGATTGTACAGCGCTTAAAAAAAGAAAACCTTTGTACAAGTAAATTGTACCCGCTTTATGAAGGTTATATATTTTTTTATTGCTTCAGCAATAGCATTCGCATCATGTTCGCCCGTTAAGATTTCGATTGATGACCCGCAATGGGAACAGCAGGAAGAGATGGATGTGAAAGGCCGGCAGGGCTTTTTGATCAAGCAGAAATTATCTTTTGGGGCATACCAAACAACGGTTGTCAAAAGATCATGGACAAAAGGCAGTGGATGGAAATCCTCTTTTTATACCGGCGTTGACTGGATGGAAGAAATCAGTTTGGATTACATCAAACGGAGGCAAAGCATTCGTTTTCAATTATCAAACGGAAAAGGCATGGAGTCGGAAGTGACGGCTTTTACAAAGGCGCGCTGGCGCGATTTGCAATTGGGAAGGAATCCAAACAGCCTGATCAATATTATTGGAGATATCCTGAATATTGGCGATGAATCGATGCACACGTACGCGGTTCGGATCATGCTGTCGCAGGAAGGGGCGGCATGGGAAATGCTGATCGACAACCTGGCTGCACAACAAAAAGCGAAGACATATAAAGGGGTGCTGGCAAAAAGCAGGAATGAGTATTATGTGATCAAACCCATTTATACTTTAAAAAATAAATCGGGCAAATCTGTGCCTTTGCCTTTTGGCGGATCGGTTGGATACTCATTCGTCAACCAGGATGGGAAAACCGTTGCGGCGGTTTCGTTGATAGATAAAGGGAAAGTATACTTTGGAACCACTGATGAAACGGAAAAGTTTTTGCTGGCCAATGCATCTGCCGCGCTCCTGCTCCAGGAACCGCTGGACCAGGGGGGATAGGCTTTCTCAGGAATGTCAACGGGACGTTGCGTGTCATTCCCGAATGCTCATCAACGTATCCACTTCCCCTTTTCATTCTTAGCAACGTCTCCCAAAGGGGACGTTGCGTTTTATTCCCGATTTCTCAGCAACGTCTCATGAAATGGACGTTGCGTACACAAATTAAATTCAGAACCTCTGAAGATTATCATTCTTAGCAACGTCTCCCAAAGGGACGTTGCGTTTTATTCCCGATTTCTCAGCAACGTCTCATGAAATGGACGTTGCGTACACAAATTAAATTCAGAACCTCTGAAGATTATTCAAAATCCCTTTGGATATTTATTTGTTTCATAATATGCATTATATAGTAATACATGATTATGCCAACCAGAAAAACAATACCCCATAAAAGTGGCGTGTACTTCATCACATTTACATGTTACAAGTGGCTATGCCTGATAGAGAAAGCAAAAGCATATGATACTGTATACAAGTGGTTTGATTACCTAAAAAGCAGGGGCCATTATATCAATGGTTATGTTATCATGCCTAATCACATTCATCTTCTTGTCAGCTTTACGGAAACAAATCAATCAATAAATACAATCATAGGTAATGGCAAAAGGTTTATGGCTTATGAATTGATAAAGCGATTGCTATTGGCAAGGGAATTTAATTTGTTAAATGAATTAGCCAGTAAAGTCAAAACAAAAAGTCGACTCAATAAAAAACTGCATGTAGTCTGGGAAAATTCATTTGACTGGAAAGAATGCAGAAGCATTGATTTTGCCATACAAAAACTTGACTATATCCATAAAAATCCTTGCTCAAAGCGTTGGGAGTTATGCAATCATCCCGATGATTATATGCATAGCAGTGCATGTTATTATAAAACCGGGAAACAGGGGATCTGTCAACTAACCAATATTTTGGAGATGGAGGATATTTCTTTGTCACAAACATTGTCAGGATAAAATTGTAAAAAATGCTCAATATCACACAACGTCCCTTGACAGGAGACGTTGCTAAGAAGTAAAACAGGGGATCTATCAAGTTACCAATATTTTGGAGATGGAGGATATTTCTTTGGCACAAACATTGTCAGGATAAAATTGTGAACAATGCTTAATATTACGCAACGTCCCTTGACAGGAGACGTTGCTAAGAAGTAAAACAGGGGATTTGTCAAGTTACCAGTATTTTGGAGATGGAGGATATTTCTTTGTCACAAACATTGTCAGGATAAAATTCTGAACAATGCTCAATATTACGCAACGTCCCTTGACAGGAGACGTTGCTAAGAAGTTAAGAAGTTAAACAACACCAATTCCCCTTTCAGGGGTGCTGTTAAGACGTTGAGCGTTTTACGAGGAATGGTTTTGTTGTGATTGTTCAAGGAGTTTCATCACATCATCATCCGTAACTTCTGAAAAATCTTCATAACATGCGCCTACTCCATAGAATTCCTCCGGGTAATAAGGACAAATAAATTCATCGGCCAGCTTTTTAATTTTTCCGGCTGTTTCCTGTGCTGCAACCGGAACGGCTACCACAATTTTTTTAGGCTGTTTTGACCGGAGTAATGCAATAGAAGCGAGCATGGTATGGCCGGTAGCGATGCCGTCATCTATGATGATGACTATCTTATCCTTAATATCAACAGGCAACCTGTTGCCCATAAACTTATCCCTTCTTTCCCTTAATGACTGCCTGATCCTGCTTATTTCCTCCTGCAAATATGCATCCGGAACACCGCTGTTTTCATCGATCAGTTCCGTTTCCAGGCTCACGGCGCCGATGGCATACTCCCTGTTGTTCGGATGCCCGATTTTTTTTGTCAGCAACAGTTCCATCGGGAAGCCAAAGTGCCTGGCAACCACATAGCCAAGCGGAACACCACCCCGGGGAATAGCCATCACAACACAATCCTTATTGCGATATTCTTCAAGTTTTGGTATCAATGCAAATGCCGCATCCTCCCTGACTTTATAGATCATAGAAATGAATTTTATGCGTTGATCTTGCTTGCTGATGGAAGGCGCAGGAATTCTGTAAACCAGTTTTTTGCCAGCTCGGACACCAGTTCCAATTTGCCGGGTTCTTCAAACAAGTGTGAGGCGCCTGCAACCAGTTCCAGTTTTTTGTGGCACTCAAGGAGCGCGAAGGCCTGCTCGTTTAGTGCCAGCACGTCTTCATCGAGGGTTCCCACAATCAGCAATGTGGGCGCCTGTACTGATGGCAATGCATCCCATGCCAGATCGGGACGGCCACCCCTTGAAACAATTGCTCTAATCAAAGGATGCAATCTTGCCGCAGCCTGCAGTGCGGAAGCCGAACCTGTACTGGCGCCAAAATACCCTAATCTGAATTTGCTGAATTCTGTTGACTGATGAATATACTCGGTAACCTCCGCGAGACGGTTGCTGAGGAGGTCAATATCGAACCTGTTTTCATAAATGGTATCCTCGTCCTCCGTCAGCAGATCGGTCAGCAGGGTAGCGATCCGTTCCTTATTCAGCATACCGGCCACGACATTATTCCTTACGCTGTACCTGCTGCTCCCACTGCCATGAGAGAAGATCACCATGGCATCCGCCCCGGGAGGCACACAGAGGATAGCCGGCAGATGCAGCCCAGCTTTTATTGGAATGTCAATTTCTATTTTTTCCAATGCCATGGATTATTATATTTTGGCAAAGCCAATAAATGTACACCCATCATAATGCATTAAAACCTATTTCCCGTCATCTGCGGAAATGAGATTTGTCAATAATAATTGCCGATCCCGGGAGCGGCATGTATAAAAGCTGTTATTCGAATATCCTGCTGCAATCAAGTTAGGAGCGCCAAGGGCGACTTTCGGAGGAATTGGGTAGATGAGGGAAAGAAGGATTGCGCAAGGTCCCTTTACCAAAGATGTTGATGAGAACTAGTGGCTTCGCCAGGAATCGAATGCAGACGA
>DDTB01000007.1 GCA_002343985.1 Chitinophagaceae bacterium UBA2375
GGATTAATCTGGCTGCATTTTTTATTAAACATTTATCTTAAACTTTCATGAAATACAGTATTTCAACATTTTCATTGTTTTTCGTTTTTCTCTTTCAATCCAGTTGCCTTGCCCAGGATGCAGATGTATTTAAGCCACAGGAGGTTTACCGATCAAAACATTTAATTATTATACAGATAGCCCGGAATTCGTTTCAGCATATTTCCTTTTTACAAACCAATGATTTTGGGAATGTCCCTTGCAATGGCCTTGTTGTAAAAAGTGGCAATGAAGCTATTGTCTTTGATACGCCAACCAATGATTCAGGTTCAATTGAATTGATTAAGTGGATCAGTGAATCCATTCATTGCAAAGTAAAGGCTATTATACCGACACATTTCCATAATGATTGTTTGGGTGGGTTAAAAGAGTTTAAAAAGGCACTTGTCCCATCTTTCGCAAATCAAGAAACCATCAATCTTGCCGTTTTGAATAAATTCGAAGCCCCTCAAAATGCTTTTAAAGATTCGTTGAAACTTAGTATGGGCAATGAATTGGTAGAAGTGAGGTTTTTTGGAGAAGGACATACAAAGGATAATGTAGTAGGGTATTTTCCCTCAGACAGAATTATGTTCGGTGGTTGCCTGATCAAGGAACTCAATGCAAATAAAGGTTATTTGGGAGATGCAAATGTGTTGGATTGGTCTGCAACTGTTAGGAAAATCAGGGGTTTTTACCCGGATGTTCAATTCGTTGTTCCAGGGCATGGCGATTTTGGAGGAAAAGACTTACTTGATTATACCATCAACCTGTTTGAGCAAAAATAAAAACTTTATTCTTGTAAGTTTATTTCCAGAATCTCGTCAGCATGTATTAATCCTTTTATTTCTTCAGGACTTTTGTGTAGTTGATATAGCGTAAAATTTTGCGTGTTGTTTTTTTGTTGCTGTTAAGTGCCATGCGGCTTGATTTCAGTTAACACAGGTAATTGCGCGATTCCAATGCTTAAAAAAAATATTTTAATTGTAGATTTGATGACATTGATAAGTAAATTATCTGAATGAACCTGACCATAGAAAATATCCTTTTTGTTGGTTCACTGTTGCTTTTTATTAGTATCATAGTTGGTAAAACTTCCTACAAATTTGGGGTGCCAACCTTATTGCTCTTCCTTGGGATTGGAATGCTTGCAGGGTCTGATGGCATTGGCGGCATTCATTTCGATAATCCTTCATTGGCGCAGTTTATAGGCATTGTTTCGCTCAATTTTATATTGTTTTCAGGCGGTTTGGATACAAACTGGTCTTCCGTTAAACCCATCCTGAAGCAGGGCTTGGTATTATCAACACTTGGTGTATTGCTGACAGCCATTACGCTGGGATTGTTTGTTTGGTATATTACCGACTTCACCATTTATGAAAGTTTGTTGTTGGGGTCAATTGTATCATCAACGGATGCAGCGGCCGTATTTTCAATTTTAAGGTCTAAGAGCCTTGCATTAAAGTCAAACCTGCGCCCAACATTGGAACTGGAAAGTGGCAGTAATGATCCTATGGCTTATGTTTTAACGGTTGCGTTTTTAAGCCTTGTTGTCAATCCTGATCAGGGCCTTGGTTCGGTTGTGCCATTGTTTTTGCAACAAATGATAATAGGCACGATTGCCGGTTTCACTTTTGGTAAACTGAGCAAGTATATCATCAACAATATTAATCTGGATTTCGAAGCATTATACCCGGTTTTAGTTACAGCCCTCATGTTTGTAACTTTTTCCGCAACTGATTTTGTTGGCGGGAATGGATTCCTAGCAATCTATATATGCGCCGTTTACCTTGGCAACCAGGATTTCATTCACAAGAAGACCATTTATAAGTTCTTTGATGGTTTGGCGTGGTTGATGCAAATTGTGCTCTTTCTTACCCTTGGCCTACTTGTATTTCCATCTCAAATCATACCTTATACCGGCATTGGATTGCTTATTTCGCTGTTTCTGATTTTCGTTGCGAGGCCTGTTAGTGTTTTTCTCAGCCTTGTTTTTTTCAGGATGAAGCTAAGGAGGCGTTTTTATATTTCCTGGGTTGGTTTGCGCGGAGCCGTACCAATAGTATTTGCCACATATCCTTTACTGGCGGGTATCGAAAAAGCTAATATGATTTTCAATATCGTATTCTTTATATCGGTTACATCCGTACTTTTTCAGGGTACCACATTGTCAATAGTTGCCAGGTGGTTGCATGTAGCTTTGCCTGAAAACGTGAAGCCCAAATCAGAAGTTGAGAAGCTTATCCTTGACCTTCCCAAAAACTCATTGCAGGAAATCCTGGTTTTGCCGGAATATTATGCAGTAAATAAGCGGATTGTGGACCTTCATTTTCCTAAATCCACTTTTATTATTATGATAAAAAGAGATGATAAATATATCAGGCCGGGAGGATCCACAGAGATTTTACCCAATGATGTATTAATGGTCCTGGTGGATAGCCAGGAAGATTTCGCGAAAGTGATTTCGAGTTTGCAGAACCCCAGTGTAACAACCCGTTTGGGGAAACTGAAGCCTGGCCTTTAACCGATCAGGATAAAGTCATCATTATTTTAACTGTATCATTCAGGCTGTCGTGCCTTCAACAATTCTTCTTCAAAACATTAGGAATATTTATCTTCGCTGATATGCTGAGCATAGTTCGGGACTTGAACGGAGCGTCGCCATCGCCCGGTGATTCCTGCACTTAGCCGGTTCAACCATTATGATGCAAGCTTCCGCCGAATTTTTAGAGAAGAGCCGCCAGAAAGCGACTGACCTGAGTCATCGCCGCACCATCAACTTTAATATAGGACGGTACAATGCCGCAGTGCCAAAAGGCAAGCAACAATTTGATCAGCTTGAGTTGGCGAGGGAGAAGGCCAAAAATGCCAAGTGGAAGGCCATTGAGCAACTCGATCAGCAATTGGAAACTTTTGAACTGGAATTCAGCAAGCGTAGCGGAAAGGTTATTTGGGCCGAGACCGCCGACCAGGCTATTTCCGAAATTTTAACTATTTGCCGGCAAAAGGGTTGTAAGACCCTGGTGAAAAGCAAGAGCATGGTTACCGAGGAGATTCACCTGAACGATGCATTGCAGAAAAATGGCATTGAAAGCGTGGAGACTGATTTGGGCGAATACATCCAGCAACTTGACGAAGAACCCCCTTACCATATTGTTACTCCTGCTATGCATAAGAGCAAGGAGGATGTTGCAAAACTCTTCCAGGAAAAACTGGGAACTCCGGCCAATCTTAATCCTGAACAACTAACGCAGGTAGCCAGGAATATTCTGCGGAAAAAATATGTGGAAGCGGAAGTTGGGATTACAGGCGCGAATTTTATCATCAGTGATATCGGCGCGGTAGCGGTAACTGAAAATGAGGGGAACGCGAGGTTGTCTTGCGCGTTTCCCAGAACGCATATTGTTGTGGTGGGAATTGAGAAAGTGATCCCTTCTGTACAGGATTTATCCTTGTTCTGGCCTTTACTCAGCACATTTGGTACCGGGCAAAAGGTGACGGTGTACAACACCATCATCACCGGGCCCCGGCAGCAGTTTGAAACTGATGGCCCGGATGAGATGTATGTGATATTGCTGGATAATGGCAGGACGGAAATCCTGAAGAACCCCAGGCAAAGGGAAAGTTTATATTGTATTCGCTGCGGCGCTTGTTTGAATGCCTGCCCGGTGTACAAGAATATCGGCGGCCATAGTTATGGCGTTACCTACAGCGGCCCAATTGGCAGCGTGATTACCCCGCACCTGAAGGGTATGGATGACTTTAAGCACCTTAGTTACGCTTCTTCGCTTTGTGGTAATTGCACGGAGGTTTGCGCGGTGAAGATTAACCTTCATGAGTTGCTGTTGGAAAACAGGCATGAATCCGTGCAGGAAGGCACACATGCACTTTCAGAAAAAATGGCATGGAAGATGTGGAAACTGGCGAGTATGCGAAGGGGCTTGATGAACATGGGCGGCGGAAAACTCAAGAATTCATTCGTCAATAAATTATTTACGTCATGGACGGAAGTTCATGGTGACCTCCAATTCAGTCAGAAAACATTTAATCAACTCTGGAAGGAACGGTACAAAAAGTAAGTTCCGTGATTTGCAGATTCCAGGATACTCTTTATGCTGCTGATCTATTCCCATATCAACAACAGGCGGCTGGAGTACACACTCAATTTAATATTTGGGGAATTACTGGGATTGCCTTTTTCACTCACTGATCGTCAGGATGAATTCATGAAATACCAGGGGCCTGCGGTTGTATATGCCCCGGAGAAATTGAAGAAGGACTCATATCATGTATCGTCTTCCGGACTGTTATCGGAAAAAGGGTTAAGGCATGAACGCCCGGCCGTCGTGCACTTGCCCATGTTCCCTGTATTATTCAGGAAGGAAACCGGGGATCACCCATTCGATATTTTTTCCGCTGTTTTTTACCTGCTGAGCCGGTATGAAGAGTACCTGCCTTATAAGCCCGATCAATACGAACGGTTCCCGCATGAAGAATCCATCGCATTCCGCGAACGGTTCCTGCACCTTCCGTTGGTGAATATTTGGGTGCAAGATCTGGCAGTATCATTGCAAAAGCGTTTCCCGGAATTAATCATACGGGAAGCAAGGTTTCACTTTAAACCAACATATGATATTGATATTGCCTGGTCGTATCAGCACAAGGGATTTTGGCGAAACCTTGGCGGATTTATCCGGAAGCCCGGTATTGAGCGTTTGCAGGTGCTCGCCGGGTTAAAGCCTGATCCATACAATAGCTATGCTTTGATGGATGCCCTTCATGACAGGCATCAATTGTCGCCGATATATTTCTTTTTATTTTCGTTTAACCGTAACCGGTATGACAAAAATATCTCTACCCAAAACCCCGCATTCAGGGAATTGATTAAAGCCCATGCGCAACGGTACGACACGGGGCTTCACCCATCATGGGAGACGCATGTCCGTTCGGAAGCATTGCATGAAGAGCTGGGCGCCCTTCAAAAATTATCCGGGAAGCCAGTCAAAAAATCGCGGCAGCATTATATACGCTTTCAATTACCCGGTACATACCGGGCTTTATCGCTGGCGGGCATCACTGATGATTATAGTATGGGCTACGGGAGCATCAATGGGTTCCGTGCTTCCATCGCGTCTTCATTTCTTTGGTATGACCTGGAAAGGGAAGAGATTACGCAGTTGAGGGTACATCCTTTTTGTTTTATGGACGCGAACAGTTTCTTTGAACAGAAGCAGGATGCGGACACCAGTTTTGAAGAGTTAATGTATTACTACGATCAGTGCCGATCGGTGAAAGGAACCATGATCAGCATTTTTCACAACCAGTTCCTGGGAACCGCCCCCATGTTTAAGGGATGGCGCGATATGTATGCACGCTTTCTTACGGAAACTCAACGCTGACGATCTGTATTCTTTTTCAAGCTATAATTAACCAGGAATACTCCAATGAGCGTAACGATTGCTCCCCATAAAATATGAATGGTCAGTTTTTCATTTAATAAGACGGATGCCATGAGCATGGCGATCAGCGGGTTGATGTATGCATACAATGATGCGATAGCGGCGGGAAGCCTTTTCATGGAATAGATGAAAGCTACAAAGCTGATGATTGACCCAAAAACAACCAGGTAAGCAATCATCAACCAGGCCCGCGTGCTGATGGCTGAAAAGGGAATGCTTTGTTGGCTCCCTTCCGCCCAGATAAACAGGATCAATGCACTGATCAGCATTTGCCACCCGGTACCGTAATATGGATTGATATTCGCTTTGTTCCTGCTGATGAAAACTGTACCCAGGCTCCAGGAGAGCATTGCGACCATGGCAAGGGCCAGGCCGATATAAAACTCAATACCATGTGAGCCATAGATGTTTTCATAAAAAACAATACCCACACCGCTGATGCCCAGGAATAAGCCCAGGAATGTTAATGCGGTCATACGTTTGCTATGAAAGAAAAGCCTTTCTATGATAACCACGCTTAAAGGGTATAAAGCGCCAATCAGCGCGCTTAAGCCCGTAGGTATATATTTCAGGCTCCAGGTGCTTAGTCCGTTGGCAAAAACAAACATAAGGATGGCCATGATGGTCATCCATCGAAATTGCCTGGCGGTAGGGAGAGGAGACCGATATCGGATCATGAAAAACAACACAAAGCATAAGCCTGCCAGGAATTGCCTGATATAAGCCATCTGCAATGCCGGCATGTCATTCACCCCAAGTTTGCTGGCTACCCAGGTTGTTCCCCACACAATACTTGTGGTTGCCAATGCCAGGTATCCTTTTGATTTAAGTTCCAAGTTGCACGAATTGAAGCGATCTGTTTGTTGCTTTTTAATGCCTGAAATGCCGCATACCTGTCATTGCCATGGCGAGCCCATGTTGCCTGCAATATTCAATGGAGTCGTTGTCTCTCACGGAGCCGCCCGGTTGCACAAAAGCGCTGATACCCGCGCTGTGCGCGATCATCACACAATCATCAAACGGGAAGAAGGCATCGCTGGCCAACACCGCGTTGTCAAGGTTAAACCCAAACTGGCGGGCTTTTTCGATGGCCTGCCTGAGCGCGTCTACACGGCTCGTTTGTCCGCAACCTTTGCCAATGAGTTGTTTGTCTTTTACAATCGCAATGGCATTGCTCTTTAAATGTTTGCAGATGATATTGGCGAATAATAAATCTGATTTTTCGCGTTCTGTACATGGGCGGGCACCTGTTTCATTCCAGTCGCGTACATTACCCTCATCTGTTTGCTGAACCAGTACGCCATGCAGCATTGACCTGAATTGAACGCTTGGCGATGGCATATTTTTTAACTGAAGCAGTATCCTGTTCTTTTTTGATTGCAAGACGGGTAGCGCTTCCTCATGAAAGCCGGGTGCAATCAGCACTTCAAAGAAAATACTGCTGATGGCTTCCGCAGTAAGCAGGTCAATAGGTTTATTGCAGACCAATATACCGCCGAAAGCGCTTTCCGGATCGCCTGCCAACGCCGCATCCCATGCTTCTTTCGCAGTTGCGCGGGAAGCGATGCCGCATACATTTGTATGTTTGATGATGGCGAAAACAGTTTCATCCATTTGAAATTCATGAATGAGCTGGATGGCCGCGTCTATATCAACGAGGTTATTGTATGAGATTTCTTTCCCATGCAATTGTGTAAACGATTGATCCAGGTTGCCAATAAAGCTTGCCGGCTGGTGTGGGTTTTCGCCGTAACGCAAACTCCGTTCTGTTTGTCCGAATACAGGTGGATAAGCGGTTTGGTGAAAATAATTTGAGATGGCATGGTCATATGCCGAACAAATGTCAAATGCCTTGATGGCAAATGTCCGCCTTTGTTCAAGCGTGGTTTGCCCGTTTTGTTCTTTGATGATTGCTTCAAGACCTGCATAATCATTTTTTGAAGCCAGCACCAGCACATCCGCGTGGTTTTTAGCGGCAGCCCTGATCATGCTCGGCCCGCCTATATCTATTTTTTCAATAATCTTTTTTTCTTTCTCGTCTTCTGCCAGGTCTGCGCCAGTCATGGCAGCCACCGTTTCCTCGAAAGGATAGAGGTCAACGATCACCAGGTCAATCTCCGGGATTTGATATTGCTGCATATCTATCCTGTCCTGTTCCCATTCGCGTCGGCCAAGGATGCCCCCGAAAATCAGTGGGTGCAGGGTTTTTACGCGACCTCCCAATATGGATGGGTATGATGTTATGGATTCAACCGGAACACAGGGTATTCCTAGTTTCTCAATGTATTGCTGAGTGCCGCCCGTACTGTAGATGCGCACATTTTGTGTATGTAATGTATGTACAAGTGAGTCTAATCCATCTTTGTAAAAGACGGAGATCAATGCTGATTTGATTTTTTTCATGATTGGAATGGGTTTTACCCTATTTGAACGGGCCGGGGCGATGGTTCCATTGAGAAATGAATGCACCCTGGTCCGGGATGGAAAAGCAGGGCAAAGGTAAACCCTTGCAGGATTCTTTCCACTGCGCAATTTTCCACAAGCTGTTTGAGGGGTCGAATATGATGATGGAAGGTTGAAAGATAGTTTTTATTTTTTTCATATCGACTGTTGGATTTCCGTGCAGGACAACGATCGGACTGGTTAGTATGGGTATCCGGCTGCTATCGGCCTGTGATGCGTCGAGGATGAGCATTGACCGGTCGCCAATTTTCCATGCATTTCCGTAATGCCTTACTTGTGGATGTTTACTTATTGGTTGCCGGGCCTGCATGGCTGTCCTGGTTGACTTGTATGCGTCGTTTCCCGCCTCAAAATCTCCGGTATGATACCTGATCGGATAGAAACTGTAACCATCAATAATATCCGCAGCCACTTGCTTTTTTGCATGATAGAGGATGATTAATTTCTGATCCTGGTGCCTGAAATCGGCGATGCTGTGAAAACTAACAAAAAAGAGAGATGAGACCAGGCATCCATACAAATATTTCTTTCTGCGTTCATGTACCAGGATAGTTGCAAAACCAATGGCCATCAGGAGTGAGAGGCTCGTGGGTATGTCGGCATAAATTTGCTCCCAAACCGCATAAGGCCACCCATTGAGCCATTCAATGAACAGGTTCATCCCGTAAATAAGTTGATGGATTGCCCAGGCAATGGCATTACTTATCATTGGTATTTCAGATAAAGGCAATAACATAATTTCCATTACCAGGATGATGGTACTCAATGGAACCGCAAGCAGGTTTGCGATAAAAAAGTAATTGGGGAACTGGTGAAACAGGTACAGGCATGCGGGCAATGTACCAATGGTCGCGGCAAGCGTAACGGATGAGAGTTCCCATATTTTACTTAGCCATTTATAGGGAATATACCAGCAGCGTTCAATGGGCTTTTGCAGCCATACAATCCCCGCTACAGCCAGGTAACTTAATTGAAAACCTGCATCCCACAAAAGAAAAGGATTACAGGAAAGCAGGATACATGCCGAAGCAATCAATGACTGTTCTATGCCACTCTTACGAGTCAATGTTTTGCCAAGCAGGATGGTTGAAAACATAACGGCACTGCGCAATACGGATGCCCCGGCGCCGGTTAGCAGGGTGAAGGTCCATAGAAAGGCCGCGCACAGGATTGCCTGCAGCAAAGGCTTTCGTTTTATGAAAGGTAATCTTGCCAGGATCCATCCTGCAATAATATATAATATCCCAAGGTGAAGGCCTGAAATGGCAATGATGTGTACAACGCCCGCCCGGCTGTAATCCTGGAGTAAATCCTTATCCAGGTCTTGTTTATAACCCAGCAACAGCGCTTCCGCAACGCCTAACACTTTGCTGTCATTCGAAAAATGTTTTTTTAATATACCAATGATCGATTCCCTCATGGCATTTATGAGGTATACAATGCCTTTACTTTGTGTTTTCTTTTCAACGTGGTACTCCCCATGTTTCAGGTAAACGGAATGGTAGACTTGTTTAAATGCGGCATAACGGGCATAGTTAAACGCTCCAGGGTTGTTATTGCCGGTTAATGGCTGAGGCTTCTTGCGTATGTATATGTTATCACCAATCTGAAATGGCGAAATCCCGTTCTTTTTTTCCGTATACAATATCAGCTTCCCGCTTGCCGTATATCTTTTGTTATTGTTTATAATACCCTGTACAATAGTTTCTGTGCGAAATGACTTTGCTGTTGGCGAGGGGGCCTCAGCCACCTGCAAGTCGAGCATATCAAATGAGTCGACGCTATGCCCAAACCAATCTGTACGGTGCCTGATGTCTGCCGCCCAGGTAAGGAGCATGCCAGACAGGCAGATGTAATAGAGTATGGAGAAGCCCTGCCATTTTTGGTACCTGAACCTGATGGGCAAAGGAAGCTGCCTGAACAATATCCATGTCAGGATGGTGCTAACCCAGGCTATTGCAGTGAAACTAACGGAAACCTGTAACTGATATTGAATGAGTATGCCCGATACCAGGGGAATCAATATCCTGGCAAAGGGGGCTTTTTTCCAGATCGGTATGGATGGATGCTGCATGCGCCCAAGCTAAGGGGCGCATGGAATATGAGCAACTGAATTTTATTTACTCAGGTGCATGCTCCTTTCCTTGTACAATTGCCTGAAATATGGGTCGCGCAGGTCTTTGATGAAACGGATGGCTTCTCCCGTGCTCTTCATTTCCGGCCCTAACTCCTTGTTCACACCAGGGAATTTATTGAATGAGAAAACAGGTTCCTTGATGGCAAAGCCAGTGAGTTTTTTCTCAAACCTGAAGTCCTTCAGTTTGGCTTCTCCCAGCATTACTTTGGTGGCAATATTCAGGTAAGGGATCTGGTATGCTTTCGCGATGAACGGCGTGGTCCTTGATGCGCGCGGGTTGGCTTCAATCACATACACGGTTCCGTCTTTAATCGCGAACTGGATATTGATGAGCCCTTTGATATGCAGCGCCCTCGCGATTTTTTCCGCGTATTCTTCCATGGTTTGAACAATCAATGGACTTAGGTTGAATTGTGGCAGCACGGCATTGCTGTCGCCGCTGTGGATACCTGCCGGTTCAATATGTTCCATAACGCCCATCACGTGAAATTGGTCACCGTCGAAAATGGCGTCTATCTCTGCTTCCTGACAACGATCGAGGAAGTGGTCAATTAAAATTTTATTGCCGGGTAAATGTTTCAATAAACTGAGTACGCCGCGTTCGAGTTCTTCGTCATTCAATACAATCCGCATGCGTTGTCCGCCCAATACATAACTTGGCCTCACCAGCACGGGATATCCCACTTCCCTGGCTACTTCAATGGCTTCGTCGGTGGTAAAGGCTGTTCCGTATTTTGGATAGGGGATGCCGAGATCTTTCAGCATATCGCTGAAACGGCCGCGGTCTTCGGCAATGTCCATGTTATCGAAGGAGGTGCCAATGATGGGTATGCCTTTTTCGTTCAGTCTTTTCGCCAGTTTCAGCGCTGTTTGTCCGCCCAATTGCACAATCACACCATCGGGTTTTTCATGTTCTACGATTTCCCAAAGATGTTCCCAGAAAACAGGTTCAAAATATAATTTGTCTGCAATGTCAAAATCAGTCGATACGGTTTCAGGGTTACAATTCACCATAATGGCTTCGTATCCGCATTCCTTTATCGCGAGCAGTCCGTGTACACAGCAATAATCGAATTCAATCCCTTGCCCGATGCGGTTGGGGCCGCTGCCCAACACAATGATTTTCTTTTTATCGCTCCTGACAGATTCGTTTTGCATCAAGCCGGGGTCACCGTTTATGCCTTCGGCTTGTTTTTCAAATGTGGAATAGAAATAAGGAGTGCTCGCCATGAATTCGGCGCTGCAGGTATCCACCATTTTGAATACCCTTGTCAGGCCCATGGCTTTGCGGCGTTCATAAATTTTTTCGCTGTTTGATTCACGCATGATGCGTACAATCTGTTCATCACTGAATCCAAGGAGTTTGGCTTTCTCCAGTAAACTGCCAGGCAGGCTATCGCTGGTATATTGCGCGATTTCTTTTTCGCATTCACAGATTTGCTGGATCTGGTATATAAACCAACGGTCAATTTGAGTATTCTCGCAAATCCTGCGGATACTGGCGCCCGCCATCAGGGCGTCTTTGATGCGGAATATGCGGTCCCATTTCGGGGTTTTGATGTATTCGAGCAATTCATCCGCATGCATCAGGCTTTTCCCGTAATAACCCAATCCAACCGCTTCATTCTCCAGGCTCTGGCAGGCTTTCTGCACGGCTTCCGCAAAGCTTCGGCCGATGCCCATTACTTCGCCAACGCTTTTCATCTGGAAGCCAAGCGTATCGTTGGCGCCTTTGAATTTATCAAAGTTCCAGCGGGGGATTTTTACAATAACATAATCCAGGGCCGGTTCAAAATATGCGGAGGTTGATTGGGTGATCTGATTTTTAAGTTCATCAAGTGTGTATCCGATGGCCAGTTTGCTGGCGATTTTCGCGATCGGGTATCCCGTGGCTTTGCTGGCCAGTGCGGATGAGCGGCTCACACGCGGGTTGATCTCCACTACAATGATTTCTTCCGTTTGCGGGTTCAGTGCAAACTGCACATTACATCCCCCGGCGAAATTACCCAGGTCGCGCATCATGCGGATGGCGGTGTTGCGCATGAGTTGAAAAGCCGTATCGCTCAATGTCATGGCCGGCGCAACCGTGATGCTGTCGCCGGTGTGTACACCCATCGGGTCAAAATTCTCTACGGTACAAATGATGGCTACGTTATCGTGGTCATCGCGTAGCAATTCCAATTCAAATTCTTTCCATCCCAAAACCGCTTTCTCCACCAGCACTTCATGTATCGGGGAGGCTTTTAAACCGTTATTCAGGGCTTCATCAAGGTCTTCCTTTTTAAAGACGATGCCACCTCCGCTGCCGCCAAGGGTAAACGATGGGCGAATGACCAAAGGGAACCCGATTTCCTGTGCAAACTCTTTTCCTTCTAAATATGAGTTGGCGATTTTAGCAGGCGCCACGGGTATATTCATCTCAATCATCCACCGGCGAAATTTTTCGCGGTCTTCCGCTTTGTCGATGGCTTTGATGTCGACACCAATCAATTTCACATTAAACTTCTCCCAAATCCCCAGTTCATCCACTTCTTTACAGAGATTCAATGCGGTTTGTCCGCCCATGGTTGGCAATACTGCGTCGATATCGTTTTCTTCTAAAATTTGTTCAATGCTTTCTACGGTCAGGGGCAGCAGGTAGACCCTGTCGGCCATCATGGGGTCTGTCATGATGGTTGCCGGGTTGCTGTTGATGAGGATCACGCGGATGCCTTCTTCACGGAGGCTGCGGGCCGCCTGTGTGCCGCTATAGTCGAATTCACAGGCCTGTCCGATCACAATAGGACCTGAACCGATGATTAAAACAGATTGGATGGAAGGATTTTTTGGCATAAGGAATGTGCCGAATGAGATGGCGTGCAAAAGTAATTGTTAATGCTATGGGGGGCAAATTTTAGCGGAAAGAAATCAAACCGGGTTTTACACATCTGTTAACGATTTCATGGCGGCGCTTTTAGTCTAATCAGGTTGGGGTCTGTACCTTTGGCGCCAAGAGTTAAATCCCAAGCCCCCTGATGACTTATATGATGCTGAAAAAAAAGCTTTTATATATATGCCTTCTGTGTTTTTGCTGCAAGGAGTACGCAATCGCGCAATCGTTTTCCTGGCCTGCTTATCCTAAAAATTATTTTGTCTGGCCGGTTCGGGCCACCCGTGCCCTGGCTGCAAATTTCGGGGAACTCAGGTCGAACCATTACCATATGGGTTTAGACTGCAAAACGGAGCGGAGGGAAAATCTGCCCATCCTGGCATCGGCGGCCGGGCATGTATCGAGGGTGAAGATTGAGAAATTCGGGTTTGGAAGGGCTATTTATATAGACCACCCGAACGGGCTCACCACCGTGTATGCCCACCTCAATGATTTCTATCCGGAATTGGAGAAGTACGTCACAGAGCAACAGTACCGATTGCAATCCTGGGCTGTTTCATTGGATATCCCTGCCGGGCTTTTCCCGGTGAAGCAGGGCGATTTCATCGCATACAGCGGGAACACCGGTGGTTCACAGGGCCCCCACCTGCATTTTGAAATCCGGGATACCAAAGCGGAGAAAGTGCTGAACCCGCTTTTATTTGGGTTCCCGGTTGAAGACCGTGTGCCACCGGATATACTGAGGCTGGCACTGTACGACCGCAGGCTGAGCACATACGAACAATCGCCCCGCATCATTGCTTTATCAAAGAAGGCGGGTGTTTACTATCCGGCCGCAGGTAAAATGGTTGTGAACAGCGATAGGGTCAGCCTGGCATTCACGGCGTACGACAGGTATAGCGGGTCAACCAATCAGAATGGCATTTTCGCAGCGGAGTTATGGGTAGATGGGCGTTTGATGAGCGGATTTATCATGGATAGCATCGGCTATGATGAAACCCGTTACTTAAACGCGCATATTGACCATGCATTCCGCAAAAAGGGCGGCGCCTACCTGGAGCATTTGTCGTTGCTGCCCGGCAGCGCGAAAGGGATTTATGTATTGGGCGACCGGCCGGACGGCATCATCACGCTTGAACCCAATCAGCCGAGAAAAATTGTTGTGAAAGTATACGATGCTAACGGTAATGCATCCACGATAGAATCTGAATTGCTGTTTACCGGTAAAACATCTGCTGTTCCTGAAAAAACAGGTGTTTTATTTCGTCCGGGCGTGGCGAATGTGTTTGACCGCGACGATATCAGTTTTTATTTGCCCGAACAGCATGTGTACGATTCCTTCCGTTTCGTGTATGCTAAAACGTTAGGCCCCAACGGGCAACCTGTTCATCAATTGCATAACCCTGAAGTTCCGGTGCATGGGTATTTCCCCATACGCATCAAGGCTGATTTCCCTTTAACTGATACGGGAAAAGTAGTCATGAAGAGGTCATATGGCAGTTCCGAGGATTTCAGGAAAGCAACATTTAATAATGGCTGGTATGGCGCATCTTTCAGGGAGTTTGGCCGCTTCGAATTAATGCTTGACAAAGAGCCCCCGGTGGTTACGCCTATCGGTTTCAGGGATGGCATGAACGCGGCCGGGTTGAAGCGGATTGTGTTTGGTGTAGCGGATAACAGCGAAGAGATCGCGGTATTCAGGGCATTGCTGGATGGGCGTTGGTTAAGGTTTAGCAACGACAAAGGCAAACGATTTGTATATACATTTGATGAATACTGCATTGAAGGGCCGCACGAACTCAGGATAATTGTAGAAGACCAGGTGGGGAACCGGACCGAGAAAACTTATCGTTTTACACGATGAGTCAACCATTGATCAGGGTTTGATGTTAACCTCGAAAAGCAAAACCAATGACACATCTGACAGAAGGCATGAAAGCGCCAGCATTTACAGGTAAATCACAGGACGGAAAACCTGTTTCACTCTCATCTTACAAAGGGAAAAAACTGGTATTGTATTTTTATCCTGAAGACGGAACGCCTACTTGCACCGTACAAGCTTGTAACCTGCGCGATAATTTTGGTTTATTGAAGAACGAGGGATTTGAAGTAATCGGCGTTAGTCCCGACGACATAGAGAAGCACAAGAAATTTGAAACCAAATACGACCTGCCTTTCGAACTGATTGCCGATCCCAAACATAAGGTTATTGATGCTTATGGTGTTTGGGGCGAAAAGCAATTGTACGGCAGGAAATATATGGGTTTGCACCGTACCACTTTCCTGATCGATGAGAAGGGGGTGATCCGT
Source organism: Chitinophagaceae bacterium UBA2375 (assembly GCA_002343985.1). Taxonomy (GTDB): domain Bacteria; phylum Bacteroidota; class Bacteroidia; order Chitinophagales; family Chitinophagaceae; genus Ferruginibacter. The sequence goes on from DDTB01000007.1 coordinate 15,257, forward strand.
AAGATATTCCTGAAACCTAAGTCGGCACAACATGCCGAAGAAATCATCAAAGCCTGGAAATCACTGGATGTTCCGGCTAAACCCGGCAAACGTGCAAGTAAACATTCCTGATGATATCCCCGGTTTTTTAAAGCCGCGAAAACCCATCGGCATTCGCGAGCATTCCTGGCTGGCACGCATGGCAGCGGCCAAACTCGGCACTGAACGCGTGGCCATTGTCATTGGCCATACCATTCACTTATCTGGTATCAGCAGCGACGATTTTTTGCAAAACAAAGCCTGGTTCAGGCATGAACTATGCCATGTGAAACAATACGAAGCGAACGGGTTGGTCCCTTTCATCGTCCGCTATCTTTGGGAAAGCCTCCGAAATGGGTACTGGCAAAACAGGTTTGAAGTGGAAGCAAGAAAAGCGGAAACAGGGGAAGTTTAAATCAACCATTCCGGTTCACCAAAGCGAAAATATTTTTCGGTGCCATCATTTATCATTAATTCGCCGGATAAGTTTACGCCGGTCAATTTTCCCTCAATTAGCTGTTCATTGACTTTTAGCCGGATCGTTTCAGACCTTCGAAAAAGCTGATGATTGTACACCTGGATGATCTGGACTGGATCAACCGGTTCAGCAGGGTCGAACCCCTCGATGAGTCTAGCATGCAGGTTTTGGGCCAGAGCGACGGGGTCATGCTCCAGTTTTGTTATTTGATATATGGATACGGCTTTTTGACTGAGTTCGCCAAAGTCGCTCTGGTTGATATTGAGTCCGATGCCGGCCACTGACCATTTCCAGGATTGGCCCTGGTAAATGTTTTCAACCAATAAGCCGCCTGCCTTTCTGTCACCAATATAAATGTCATTTGGCCATTTGATTTTGACCTTATCCGGCACGAGGGTTTGCACAAAATCGCGGCAAATAATCGCCAGCCTGGCGCTGAACAGGAATGGATTCGGGTGGTAAGCCGCACCGGGATTGAGGCAGATGCTGAGCGCGATGTTCCGGCCAGGTTCCGATTCCCAGGTTTTACCCCTTTGGCCCTTTCCGGAAAACTGCTCCCTGGCCATCCAGGCCGAGCCGTGATGAGCCAAACCCGCATGAATCTGCCCCATGGCATAGTTGTTGGTACTATCGATCGTATCTAAAACCTGGAATAATTTGGCTGGGTCCATTTCCATGACAATGGCAAAGAAATGCTACTTTTGGATATCCGGCAAAGCCAATTGGTTTCCCGGCCAGCCATGGCTGTTATCATGGCCAAATTTTAATTAAATACATCGATTTGAACAATTTGAACGTTTTACAAAACCGCCCTAAAAGCCTCACAAGGCTAAACAGGAACAGCAAGATTTTCAAAACCATCATCCACGCCATACAGGAGAAAAAAGGGGAGCAGGTCATAAGTCTTGATCTGAGGAAGATCCCTGAAGCGGTGGCTGATTTTTTCGTCATTTGCCAGGCAACCAATAGCACACAGTTAAGGGCGATTGCCGATTTTGTGGAAGAAGAAGTTAAAAAGAAATGTGGTGAGCTGCCTTTTCGCCACGAAGGCCACCAGGGGCAACAGTGGATTCTGATTGATTATATTAACGTAGTGGTGCATGTAATGATGCCTGAACCAAGGAAGTTTTACCGCATCGAAGAATTGTGGAGCGATGCGCCATCCATTGGGCACGACTTGTAAACTTACACTCAACATTTCAATACCTAACCCTGTTAACGATATGGGCTAAATGCCCGCTAAGATTATGAGTCAGAACAACAATAAAAGGAACATGAACCCGGACAACATGCCGCCAATGGGTGAGGACCCTCAAAAGAAGAAAAGTAAATTCAATATATACTGGATTTATGCCGTGCTTTTTGTGTCCATCATCGCCTATCACATGATGACAGGAGCGAGCAGTGCGGGTGTGGAAACGGATCAGCAGAAGTTTTATCAGATGGTTAGCCAGGGCGATGTGGAAAAGATCAAGACCATCCGAAACAAAAAAATTGTGCGCGTTTTCCTGAACCGCGACAGTGTGGTGGCAAAAGCCGGCTTGTACAAGCAAATGCTGAACGACAAATCGGATGAAAAAAAATACGATATGGTGCTGAAAATTAATCAGCCCCAATTGTATTTCAGCATTATCAAAGATGAAACCTTTGCCAAGGAGATGGGCGAATTTTATGCGCGCAACCCAATGGTAAGGCAAGTGCCAGATTCGCCAGATGATGAAGGAGAATTGTTCGGGCAAATCATCAGCACGTTATTGCCGATCCTGCTCATTGGTTTCCTGTTTATTTTAATGATGCGCAAAGTGGGTGGCCCCGGCGGCGGCGGCGGACCCGGCGGTATCTTCAACATAGGTAAATCAAAAGCCACTTTGTTTGAGAAAGGTACGCGTGTCAACATCACGTTCGCGGATGTGGCCGGGCTTGATGAAGCCAAGGTGGAAGTGATGGAAATTGTTGACTTCTTAAAGAACCCCAAGAAATATACATCACTGGGCGGCAAGATACCTAAGGGCGCATTGCTGGTGGGCCCTCCCGGTACCGGTAAAACCTTATTGGCAAAAGCCGTGGCCGGAGAAGCGCAAGTGCCATTTTTCAGCCTGAGCGGCAGTGATTTTGTGGAGATGTTTGTGGGTGTGGGCGCGAGCCGTGTGCGGGATTTGTTTAAACAGGCCCGAGAAAAAGCGCCCTGCATTATATTCATAGATGAGATTGACGCGATTGGCAGGGCACGGGGAAAGAACGTGATGATGAGCAACGACGAAAGGGAGAACACCCTGAACCAGTTGCTGGTTGAAATGGACGGCTTTGGTACCGACCTTGGCATCATCATCCTCGCCGCTACCAACAGGCCTGATGTATTGGACAGCGCCTTGCTCCGCCCGGGCCGTTTCGACCGTCAGATCAGCATCGACCGCCCTGACCTCCAGGGAAGGGAAGCGATTTTTAAAGTGCACCTCGCGCCTATTAAAGTGTCCCAGAAACTGGATATCCATAAACTCGCGGAGCAAACTCCGGGTTTTGCCGGGGCAGATATTGCCAACGTGTGTAATGAAGCGGCCCTGATTGCCGCGCGCAAAAACAAGGAAGCGGTAGATATGAGCGATTTCCAGGACGCGATTGACCGGGTGATCGGAGGGTTGGAGAAGAAGAATAAAATCATATCGCCTGAAGAAAAGGAAATCATCGCATACCACGAAGCAGGCCACGCGATTTGCGGTTGGTACCTCGAACACGCGTACCCGTTATTAAAAGTAACCATTGTGCCACGTGGCACCGCGGCCCTGGGCTACGCGCAATACACACCTAAAGAACAATACCTGTACAATACCGACCAGTTGATTGACCAGATATGCATGACATTGGGAGGAAGGGCCAGTGAAGAGATTTTCTTTGGCAAGATCAGCACCGGCGCCAGCAACGACTTGCAGCAAATCACCAAGATCGCGTACAGCATGGTGACTGTCTATGGCATGAATGACAAAGTGGGAAATATCAGTTATTACGACCCTGCGCAGGAAAATTATTTCACCAAACCCTACAGCGAGGAAACGGGTAAAATGATTGACCATGAAGTACGTAAACTGATTGATGACGCATATACTAAAACGAAACAATTACTGACCGAGAAAAGGGAGCAGGTTGAAAAACTCGCGAAGGAATTACTGGTCAGGGAAGTATTGTTTAAGAGCGATGTGGAAGCCCTGATAGGAAAAAGGCCATTTGAGGAGAAGAAGCTATTGGATGTAGAACCGGAAGATTCGGTTGCCAAAGAGCCGGAGAGCAGCCTTCCACAGGAATTAAAGCATCCGCCATCGATCTAAGCACCGGAAATTATGGGAACAAGTCCGGCAAAAGAAAATATTTTGAAACGCATCAGGCAGGCACTGGCAACCCCGGTGCCTATCCCTTTTCCGCAGAGCGAGGGGAACCAACCCGTGTTTCGCACTGAGCAGGATGACCCCGCCCTGGTTTTCGCGAGGGAATTTTCCGCATTGCAGGGACGCTTCGCGTATTGCACGGATCAAAGGGATATGTCGGCCCAGGTGATGGCCTTATTGCAACAACAGGCCTGGCAAAAAGTGTACATCCGCGATGCGGAGCTGGCGGCCATGTTTCCGGGAATTGAGCCTTACGCCGACCTGGCATCCTGCGATGTGTCGATCACTGATTGCGAATGCCTCGTGGCCCGAACGGGAAGCATACTCATGAGTGCCGGCCAATTCAGCGGAAGGACGAGCAGCGTGTATGCACCGGTGCATATCTGCATCGCGTACAGCCATCAGATTGTACCGGATATCCGTGATGGTTTACAATCAATCCGCGAGAAATATGGGCAGCAAATGCCATCATTGATCACCTTGGCCACCGGCCCGAGCCGAACCGCCGATATAGAAAAAACCCTGGTCACGGGCGTACACGGTCCCGGTGAAGTGTATTGCTTCCTGGTGGAAGCATAACCATGTAAATGGAAATGATATGAGCAACCCTCAACAACAATTATTTGTATACGGTTCGCTGCGCAGCGGCTTCAGGAACCCGGCGTACCATTACCTGACACAGCATTTCAGGCTGATTGGAGAAGCTGTCGTAAAGGGAAAGTTTTTTGATAAGGGCGAATATCCGGTAGCCGTTCCCGTTAGTGAAGAAAATTTTATTTACGGCGAGTTGTATGAATTGAAGAACCCGGATGAATTTGGTTGGGTGTTCGGGCAGTTGGATGATTATGAAGGGCTCAACACCGAAGAAGGGGAAACGCCCTGGTACCGCCGCGACCTGGTTTCGGTGTACCGCGATGGAAAACCGTCGAACGCATGGATATATTGGTACAACCGCTCCACCGAAGGGCTTCCCGAAATCCCTGTTGGCGATGTACTGGCTTACCTGCAAATGAAGTATAAACCCTGACGCACCTACATGGCCGATACGCCGAAAATATATTTCCTTTCCGATTTTCACCTGGGCGCGCCAGACCATGCCAGCAGCCTGGTACGCGAAAAAAAAATTGTGCGCTTCCTGGATGACATCAGGAAAGACGCGACGGAAATTTTTATTCTGGGCGACTTATTTGATTTCTGGTACGAATACAGGAAAGTGGTACCCAAAGGATATGTCAGGATATTGGGCAAGCTCGCTGAAATAACCGATGCAGGCATCCCCGTTCATTTTTTTGTGGGTAACCACGATATGTGGATGACAGATTATTTCCGCACCGAGCTGAATATCCCCGTTTATTTTGAACCAACAGTTTTCGAACGTGGCGGTAAGCGGTTCCTGATCGGTCATGGAGATGGGCTTGGGCCCGGAGACCACGGGTATAAGTTTATCAAAAAAGTTTTCCGCAATAAAACCTGCCAATGGCTGTTTGGCGTATTACCGCCGTTTGTTGGCATTGGAATGGCAAATTATTTCAGCAGGAAAAGCAGGGTGCAAACGGGCGCTTCGGATGAAGTATTCCTTGGTGAAGACAAGGAATGGCTGATACAGTATTGTAAGGAAGTTTTGCAAAAAGAACATTTCGATTATTTCATTTTCGGGCACAGGCACCTGCCTATTGATTTCAGGCTTTCACCGGAAAGCAGGTATGTGAATTTGGGTGACTGGATCAGGTACGACAGTTACGCGGTATTTGATTCCGGCGGTCTCCAACTTAAGTACCATCAAAAAAGCCAATCCTGATGCGGCTCATACTTCGTATACTCATCTCCGTTATGTTGCCGGCTTTTGCCGCTGCACAGGATCCGGATTCTCTGAAAGGTTTCCGTTTTGTACACAGCATACCCGGCCAGTACCTCTCCATGAATGTAGACGCATTGGGCAATTTGTACCTGATCAATACCGGTAACCGCCTCATGAAACGGTACCCAAATGGTGATTCCGCGGCGGTATTCAATGAAGTCAGGAAATATGGTAACCCCACGTATATTGATGTCAGCAACCCGCTGAAGCCGATCGTTTTTTATCAGCGTTTTTCCAGCATCCTGATACTCGACCGTTTTCTCAGCCTGCGCAGCACACTCGACCTGCGCAAAAACCAGATATTCCGCGTACAGGCCGTGGCCAATTCGTATGATAACCAGTTATGGGTTTTTGATGAGCAGGAATTCAAGCTGAAGAAAATCAGTGACGACGGCCGCCTTTTGCAGGAAAGCGCCGACCTGCGCCAGGTGCTCGACACCGTGCCTTCGCCGGTTATGATCATGGACAGCGATAACCTGGTATATGTTTATGACCCTTCCAGGGGTTTTTACATTTTTGATTATTATGGCGGATGGAAGAACAGGTTGCCTTTTACCGGCTGGACCGACGTGGCTGTGTCAGGCAAAAAGATTTACGGTTTCCGCGACAATAAATTGTTCAGCTATGAAATATCTTCCCTGCAATTACAGGAATATCCCTTACCCGATTCAATAAAGGGTTACCGCGCGATACGTGCCATCAATGGCTTTTTGTACTTGTTGACAGAAGATGCCGTTCAGGTCTATGAAATCCGGTAAAATCAATTGATGTATTTTTGCGTATGGATTTTCTCGACCGTGTTTACTTAGATAATGATGTCAGGTCTTATTTGATTGTGCTCGGCACGATCCTGGTTGTGTTTGCCCTGCGGAGGCTTTTGTCGAGGCATGCAGCCGGCCTGATCCATTTTATCATGCGGCGTTACTGGAAAAACCTGCCCCGCGAAGAATTCATCAACCTCATCATTCGTCCGCTGGGTTGGTTCATCAGTTTTTCTGTAGCAGTAGTGGCCCTCGATAAACTCACATTTCCCTCGGCATGGGATATAAAGATTTTTGGCCGTCCGCTCGACCTCATCATCAGTAAATCCGGAGTATGCCTCCTGATATTCGCGTTTACCTGGCTGATCATCGGGCTTGTTAATTTCCTTGCATTTATCCTCGAACGGAAAGCTTTGCAGACTGCCGAGAAAAGCGATGAACAACTGGTTTCATTTATCCGGGATTTCCTGAAAGTGATCATCATCATCGGCGGTATCCTTATGACGCTGAAAGCGGGCTTCAACCAGGATATCGGAACTGTTTTAACCGGCTTAAGCATTGTGGGCGCGGCACTGGCCTTGGCCGCTAAGGAAAGCCTGGAAAACCTGATCGCTTCATTCATCATCTTTTTCAATAAACCTTTTTTCACGGGCGATTTGCTGAAGGTCAACCAGGTGATGGGCACAGTGGAGAATATCGGTTTGCGCAGCACCAGGATCCGCACGGCAGATAAAACATTGATAACGGTTCCCAACAAGCAGATGGTGGACAGTGTGGTTGATAACTGGAGCATGCGCACACATCGCAGGGCAGAAATAAAACTGCAGCTTGCCGCAGATACATCCATTCAACAATTGCAGGACTTACTGGAACGTGTACGCGAAAAATTGTCGTCTGAAGAATTCCGGTTTACATCACAACAGGCAATTTTTTCTGAAATCAGTCAGAATGGTTACCAGTTGTTTATTGAATTCATGACGGAGAGCATACCGCTGAGTGAGTTCAATGCCATGAAAGAAGAGATAAACTTCTTCCTGGTGAAACTTATGCATGAAATGAATATCAGGATCAGCGAACAATTACAGTCAAAGTCATGAATTAATGGGCAGACTGGATGATTTCAGCGAGTTCCTTGTCCCACTTGCCTGTTTTTCCATATTCCACCACACGGCCTAATTCTTTGCCATCTTTCATCACAATGATGGTGGGTACGTTCGTGATGCCTAAAGCACGGGTAATATTTCCGGGCGCTTCTTTAACCCGGTTTACGCCGAAGAAACTGATGCGGTTATCCGGAAAGCCGCTGATTTCCTGCAGGTGAAAGAATTTAGGGAGGATGAACCTTGTATCGTCGCACCAGGTTCCGCCAAAAACAATGAAACTGATCTTGTCTTTCGCGCTTTCCATGGCCTGCACTATTGATGGGTCGGGATTGTACCCTTTTTTGTTTGATTCAAACCAGCTATACCCCGGAAGGTTTTGCAGGCTGTACTTTGTGATAATGCCCGTGAGCATGTTTTGCTCAGGGTGGTTGGGGTCGGGGGTGCACACGTAAGGTAATTGCGCGAAGGCAGGCATAGATAAAGCAAGGGCCAGGCTGAAGGCCGGAATTATTTTTTTCATCTTTCGGATTATGCGTTGGCTTTTAATTCTAACAGGAAGCCGCGTAAAGATTTCAATGAGTCAATCAGTTCAAATTTGCGCTCGGCGTTGCGGCTGTTCTTCATGAAATCGCGGGCGCCTTCTATAGTGTATTTGCGCTCGCGGAGCAGGTGGTAAATGAGTTTGAGGTTACGGATATCTTCCGGCCTGAAAAACCGGTCGCCTTTACCATTCTTTTTGGGTTTGAGTATACTGAACTCTGATTCCCAAAACCTGAGCAGGGAAGCATTCACTTTAAACATGGTGGATACTTCACCTATGCTGTAATACATTTTTTGTGCGATGGTTTCATCATCGGGGATTTCTGAAAGCACAGCAGCTGCATTCATATCGCTGATCCGGATGCGGCCGCGGGTTGATTTTCGTTCAGAACCCTCTTGGGCCTGCCGGAACTCCACGTCGATGGGTTCGCCGGCTTGCACAGCTTCCAAAACTGGTTGGGGCTCTGCCAGCACCGAAGGCTTTTCGGATTCGGCTGGCTTTTCTTCCGGTTCGAAATCGAAATTAAATGAAGCTTGTTTGAGTGGCATAGGCTAAAGTTAATCAAAACTTTTGGCACTTCCCGTCGCCGCCAGTTTCAACAGGATGTCGTACTGCTCGGCATTCAGGTCGTTATAAAAAAAGTACACAGGGTTCACTTCGTTTCCGTTGATGATCACTTCGTAATGGCAATGCGGCCCGGTACTTTTGCCGGTGCTGCCCACCCAGCCAATCACTTCGCCCCTTTTCACTTTCTGGCCCTGCCTCGCTTTGATCTTTACCATATGGCCATATAATGTCTGGTACCCGTAACCGTGATTGATCACCACATGGTTGCCATAGCCGCCATCGGAAAAGCCGGCTGTTTTCACCACGCCGTTGCCGGTGGCATAAATAGGCGTGCCCTGGGGCGCTGTGAAATCAAGCCCGTTGTGCATTTTAGGCGTACCATACACAGGGTCGATCCGCATGCCGAATCCGCTGGCAATCCGGTTAAGTTGTTTATTGCTCACCGGTTGGATTGCCGGGATACTAGCCAGTTTTTCATCCTGGTTTTTGATCAGTTTAGATATGGCATCGTAACTGCTGAACTGGTAAGCGATCCTTGAACTGATATTGTTCAATTGTTGCGCGATCTCCTTTTCCAGCACATAATCATCCATCCCTTTTAACTTGTCAATCTCCCTTTTTTGCTCAATCAGTTTGATCCGGGCGCTGTCGGGCACAGGGTTGGCCTCAAAAATAGACCTGTACACTTCATTGTCCCTTTTTTCGAGCGCCGCCATCTGTTCTTCCAGTTCCTTTACCTTTTTACTCAGGGTACCATAGTTTTCCTTCATCAGCTCCAGCCTTTTATTGGCTTCAAGCTCACGGGGCTGGGGGAAGAACCGGTTATAGAGGTAGATGACGATGGCAGAACTCACAATCAGGGCCGACAGAAAACCTAATATCCGCAAAAGCCTGACCCGGAGCGGGGTCTCCAGCTTTTCGTACCGGAGGGTATGCGTATTATAGTAGTACTTTATTTTTTTCATGCCTGGGAACGCCGGTTAGTCGAACCAAACCAGCTAAAATCCTGGTTTTACAGATATCAAATCGATGGGCATATGCATAAAAGGCGAGGTCTATTTATTACCTTTGCCGCAATTGGCGCCATCCTTACAAAGATAGAGCGTTCAAACTGATAAAAACCAATCAAAACTTTCCGCAATATGATGCAAAGCGCAGCAATCAGGCAGGCTTTTCTCGACTTTTTTAAATCCAAGCAACATTTGATAGTCCCTTCTGCGCCCATCGTGGTGAAGAACGACCCTACACTTTTATTTACCAATGCCGGGATGAACCAATTCAAGGATTTTTTCCTGGGGAACAAAGTGCCGCCGTCAAAGCGCATTGCCGATACCCAGAAATGCCTTCGTGTGAGTGGAAAGCATAACGACCTGGAAGAAGTAGGCGTGGATACCTATCACCATACCATGTTTGAAATGTTGGGCAACTGGAGCTTTGGCGATTATTTTAAAGCCGAAGCTATTGCCTGGAGTTGGGAACTGCTGACGGAAGTGTACAAAATACCGAAAGACCGTTTATATGTCACTGTATTTGAAGGTGACCCCAAAGAGAATTTACCCGCGTCAAGCATTGCCCTGGCTGAATGGAGAAAGTTGGTGGATGAAGACAAAATTGTGTTCGGAAACAAGAAAGATAATTTCTGGGAAATGGGCGATACAGGTCCTTGCGGGCCCTGCAGCGAAATTCATGTTGACTGCAGGCCCGATGAGGAAAGGGCAAAAGTACCCGGCAGGGATTTGGTGAATAAAGACAACCCCCAGGTGATTGAAATCTGGAATAACGTATTTATTCAATACAACAGGAAAAAAGACGGGACGCTTGAGCCATTGTCGGCCACGCATGTTGATACCGGTATGGGATTGGAGAGGCTGGTGCGCGTGCTGCAAAACAAGGCAAGCAATTACGATACGGATTTATTCAGCGGCACCATCCAAAAAGTGGCGGAGATCAGCGGTAAAAAATATACGGGCGGAGATGATAAGCAAAGCGTCGCGTTCCGCGTATTGGCCGATCATATCCGCGCGATTTCCTTCACGATCGCTGATGGGCAGTTGCCATCCAATACAGGCGCAGGTTATGTGATCAGGAGGATCCTCCGCAGGGCTGTGAGGTATTATTATTCATATCTCGATTACAAACAACCTTTGCTGGATCAATTGGTGCCGGTGCTGGCCACGCAGTTTGAGCAGGTATTCCCTGAACTCAAACAACAGGAAGCTTTTGTTGCCCGAGTGATCCGCGAAGAGGAAGAAGCATTCCTGCGCACACTCGACAAAGGCCTGAAAAAAATGGATGAGATCATCGCGCAATCCTCCGCCACAGGTGTAATCAATGGTGCAGAGGCTTTTGAGCTGTATGATACATTCGGCTTCCCCATCGACCTCACCAAACTCATCGCGACTGAAAATAAATTATTGGTTGATGAAGCAGGGTTCGATGCGGAATTGAATAAGCAAAAGGAACGCAGCCGCGCAGCAACGGCATTGGAAATGCACGACTGGCAGGTGCTGACAGATGAACCCGGCACTAAGTTTATCGGATACGATTCACTCGAAACAAAATCACGCATACTGCGCTACCGCGAAGTGCAGGCCAAAGGGAAAAAACTCTACCAGCTTGTACTCGATCAAACCCCGTTTTACGCGGAAAGCGGCGGACAGGTGGGCGATACCGGCTATCTGACCCGCGAAGGGTCTGACCCCATCATCATCCTTGATACAAAAAAGGAAAATGACCTGATTATCCATATCACGGAGTCATTACCAGCAGGATTGGAAGGTGAATGGCATTCGAAAGTGGATACCGAAAGGCGCAGGCATATCACCATACACCACAGTGTTACGCACCTGATGCACGCGGCATTGCGCCAGGTATTGGGAACGCACGTTGCACAAAAGGGAAGCTTGGTGAATGAGGAATACCTCCGTTTCGATTTCTCGCACTTCGCCAAGCTGAGCCATGAAGAAATGCTTGCCGTGGAGAAGATGGTAAATGAAAAAATCAGGCAGAATATTCCGGTGGTCATCCAAACCATGGAAAAGGAAAAAGCCATTGAGATGGGCGCCATGGCTTTGTTTGGTGAGAAGTATGGCGACACCGTAAGGGTGGTGGTCATGGATCCAAACTATTCCATTGAACTCTGTGGCGGCACACATGTTGGGCATACCGGTGAACTGGGTTTGTTTAAGATCAGGCACGAATCGGCGGTAGCCGCCGGCGTGCGCAGGCTGGAAGCTGTTTGCGGTGCAGCAGCCGAAGCATATATCCAGGAACAACTGGAAGAATTGCGCCAGGTGCGCGAAACACTGAAAAACCCCAAAGACCTCTTGAAGTCATTTGAAGGGTTGCTTTCAGAAAACAGCCAGTTATCGAAGCGCATTGAATCGCTTGAAGCCAGGCAACTGGTGGCTATCCGCAACGAACTATTGAAGAAAGATGAAATCATTGATAATATCAGCTTCATAGCTGATATCGTGGAAGTGCCACATCCCGAAGCATTAAAAAAATTGTGCTTCGATATGAAGAACCATGTACATGACCACCTACTCGTGCTTTGTGCCAATATCGGTGGCCGGGCCCACGTGGCCATTGGCATCAGCGATACCGTGGTGGCTGCCCGTCAGCTCGATGCTTCGGCATTAGTGAAAGAACTGGTAAGCCCGCTGATCAAAGGTGGCGGGGGTGGACAAAAGAACCTGGCCACTGCCGGCGGACAGGAAGTGGGCCAGCTGGATGAAGTCATCCGGCAGGTCAGGGAGCGTATTTCGAAAGCATAGTCGGTCCTATCCCGATTAGACTGCCGGAAGGATTCTCAAAAGGTAAATTTTTGTTAAAGGCAAAAAATGATTTGCGAAAGATTTCGTATTTCAGTCCGGTTTCCTATTTTTGATCTACGAAACATTTAGTACATTAAAAAACCGAACGTATGAAGCAGATATCATTAGCGATTTTGCCCTGGCTTTTTCCTTTGATGGGATATAAAGCGATGGCGCAGGATGAGCAGGCGCCAAAGCCAAAGAAACATGAATCCGAAGAAATTATCATCCGGAAGAAGGGGGACAAGGATGCGGAAATCAGGCTGTTTATATCGGGCGACCAGGTATTGATTAATGGAAAGCCCTTAGTTGAATTTAAGGATGACAATATCACGGTGAATAAGCGCAAAGTCATCATCCGCGACCTCGATGGCAGGAGCCGGTTTATGTTGGATGATTTTCCGGGAAAGATTGAGATTGACGGGAAATTTGATATGGATGGGTTTAACTGGAATGCGCCCAAAGCGGAGAAGAAAGCGTTTTTAGGTGTGACCACTGAAAAAGTGGATGCCGGTGCGAAAATCCTTTCTGTAACCAAAGGTTCGGCTGCTGAAAAAGCCGGGTTATCGGAGGGGGATATCATTACAAAAATTGATGGGCAATCGGTTGACGGTCCTGACCAACTGGCAAATATTGTTTCCGCGAAAAAGCCCGGTGATGCCATTAAGGTTCATTTCAAGCGCAACGGAAAAAATAAATCGGAAAAGCTCAGTTTAGGTGAGCGCGAGGTCCGTTCCATGGCAAGAAGTTTTTCATTCAGCGGCCCCGATGGTTCCATGAAAACATTTACCATTCCTTCTGTTCCGGGAACGCCGGGTAATGGACGTTGGATGGAAAGGTTCCCCGACCAGGAATTTGGCAGGTTGGGAGAGAGTTTGGATCGCTTAGACCGTGAACTGGTTACCATTGGTTCACCGCGTAAACCCAGGTTAGGCTTGCGCATACAGGATACAGAAGAATCAAAGGGTGTGAAGGTGCTGGATGTGGAAGCGGAATCGCCTGCAGCCACTGCCGGTATCAAGGCAGACGATGTGATCACGGAAATAGCCGGAGTGAAAGTAACGAATACCGATGAGGCGCGTGAGCAGTTGCGTGAAAACAGTGAGAAGAGCAGCTATACAATTAAAGCGTTGCGTGGCGGTACAGAAATGAGTTTTCCCATTAAGATACCTAAGAAGCTTAAGACCGCTAACTTATAAGGGTTCACGAATCTTTCATCATATATATTCAATTCTTTTCGAGGCCGGCAAGCACCGGCCTTTTTTCATGCAGGCCCTGTAAATTCTGTATTTTTGCGGCATGGGTACAAAGGCTTACGAACTGGTGGTTGGCTTGGAAGTGCATGCGCAACTCCAGTCTGCAACCAAATTGTTTTGTGCCGATCCAACCGCATTTGGCGCGAATCCCAACACACAGGTCAGCCCGGTATCCCTGGCACATCCGGGAACCCTTCCCCGTTTGAACCGTTCGGTTATTGACATGGCGGTTCGGTTTGGGTTGTCGATGGGTTGTAGCATCCAGCGTAAAAACTATTTCGCGCGCAAGCATTATTTCTATCCGGATTTACCCAAGGGTTACCAGGTCAGCCAGTTGCAGGACCCCATTTGCGGCGGCGGCGGTTTGCATATCCGGAGCCAGGAAGGAGAGAAATGGGTGCAACTGCACCATATTCATTTGGAAGAAGACGCGGGTAAAAGTTTGCACGACATATTGCCCGATTATAGCTGCATAGACCTCAACAGGGCCGGGGTGCCATTGCTCGAAATTGTTACGGAGCCCTGCATCCACAGCGCCGAAGACGCATTTTTATTTTTGACAAAATTGCGGCAAAGGCTTCGCTGGACGGGCGTTTGCGATGGCAATATGGAAGAAGGCAGTATGCGGTGTGACGCCAATATTTCGGTAAGGCCGCTTGGACAGGAAAAGCTTGGCACCAGGGTAGAGGTGAAGAACCTGAACAGCATCCGCAATGTGCGCCGCGCCATTGAAGTGGAAGCGCAAAGGCTGATTGGATTATTGGAATCCGGGCAAACCATCCGGCAGGAAACCCGTCATTTTGATGCGATGCGCGGTGATACCATCGCCCTGCGCAGCAAAGAAGAAGCGGAAGACTACCGGTATTTCCCGGATCCCGATCTGCCGCCATTTATGATATCAGAAGACCAACTTGAAAAAATTCGGGTAAGCATGCCCGTTATGCCTGAGGCGCTCTGCCGGCAATGGCAGGAAGTTTATGAGCTATCGGAATATGACGCTTCGGTGATCAGCGCGGAAAAAGAAACGGCGGACTATTTTATGGCGGTACTGGCCCATACCACAAAAGCCAAGGCCGTTGCCAATTGGGTAACTGGCCCTTTGAAGCAATACAGCAACGAACAGCAACTGGGTTTTGACGCCCTGCCCTGGAAGCCTGCACAGATCGCCGATTTGATTGAGTTAACGGAATCCGGTCAAGTCAGTTTTTCCAACGCGTCTACCCGTTTGCTCAAAGCATGCATAGATGAACCCGGAACAAACGCCATCGAATTGGCAAAAGCGCTCAATCTTTTGCAGGAAAGAGACGAAGGGGCTTTGTTTACCTGGGTGGATGAAGTGCTGGCAGCCATGCCCGATAAGGTCAGGGAATACAAAAGCGGTAAAAAGGGTTTGATCGGTTTGTTTGCAGGCGAAGTGAAA
Organism: Chitinophagaceae bacterium UBA2375; assembly: GCA_002343985.1. GTDB lineage: Bacteria > Bacteroidota > Bacteroidia > Chitinophagales > Chitinophagaceae > Ferruginibacter. The sequence goes on from DDTB01000007.1 coordinate 30,451, forward strand.
AAACGCAGCAAAGGAAAAGCCGATATGCAAATGGTACAAAAAATTATTACAGATAAATTATCATCCTGATCAATTAATATCACAAGCATGAAAAAATTATTGACGCTGGCATTTTCTATTGCTATGCTGGCTTCCTGCAACCAGAAAGTAGATAAAGGGAGTTTTACGGTGAACGGGCAATTGAAGAATGCCGCGAACCAGCAGGTGTACCTGGAGCAATTGTTTTTCAGCAACCAGGCACCTGAGGTTGTTGACACTGCTGAAATACGCGATGGCCGTTTTGCATTAAAGGGCCGTGCAAAAGAAGAAGGCATGTTCAGGATCAGGTTGGAAAAAGAACCCAGTGGTTTTATTTTCATCAATGATGTACAGTCTCTTCAATTTGAAGCTGACCTGAAAGACCCTTCATTATCCGGCCCGGTGTTCCACAGTAAGGCCAATGGCATCCTGAAACAGTTTATCACGGAGCTGAATACACGAAGTGAACAAATGCAACAGGCATCGCAACAGGTGAATAGCGGCAACGACAGCCTGGCTAAAGCAGCCGACCAATCCTTGCAGGTACTCAGCGTAAACTATCAAAACTATATCCTGAAATTCATCGACACGGTATCTGACCCCGTGGTTGCCATTTTTGCATTGGGCTACACACAGCAGGTTGACCAGGGTTTATTAGGACAATCAATTACCAAGCTGGGCAGCAGGTTCCCCAATCACCAGGGTGTGGCTTCCGTAATGACGCAGTACAACCAGTATATGTCGCAGATGAAAGCGCAGCAGGAGAAAGCGGCACAGCAAACCAAACGACCAGGTGTCGGCGATATGGCCCCGGATTTCAGCATGAATGATCCTCAGGGAAAACCCTTTTCGCTCAGCCAATTGAAGGGGCAATATGTGTTGGTAGATTTCTGGGCCAGTTGGTGTGGTCCGTGCAGGGGCGAGAACCCCAATGTTGTGGCGGCTTATCAAAAGTTTAAAGACAAAAATTTCACCGTGTTGGGCGTTTCGCTCGATGAAGACAAGGCCGGATGGGTGAAGGCGATTGAAAAAGACAAGCTCGACTGGAAACAAATCAGTGATTTAAAGGGATGGGGTTGCGCGGCTGTTTCCTTATATGGATTCGATGGTATCCCGTACAATGTATTGCTTGACCCGAACGGGAAAATCATCGCTACCGAACTCAGGGGCGAATACCTGCATTTGAAGCTGGCGGAAGTGTTGGGAAAATAAAAGGTCAGGAGCCATTAACAAGTTTGAATAGAATAGCAATAAACTTCATTGAGCGTAATTGGATATCCTGAAGATTTATTACTCCCATTTAATAATTAATTAATTCAGTAGTTGCATAGTGGTTGTTATTGATGTGTTTCTTTTGTGAAAAGCACATCTTCATGTCAGAAATCATATTATCCATCATAGCAGGGTTGGTACTGTTTTTATATGCGGTAAGTAGTTTATCAGGGATTATTAAGGTGGTTGTAGGTGATAAAGCGAATCAGTTATTATTGCGCTTTACGGATAATAGTTTTAAAAGTGTTTTAGTTGGTACGATTGTAACCGCTATTCTCGATTCTTCATCTGCAGTTATTATTATTACGATTGTATTGGTAAATGCTCAAATAATTTCATTTAGAAATGCGATGGGAATAGTGTTGGGCGCAAATATTGGCACCACAATCAGCAGCCAGGTTATTGCAATGGATGTTGGAAAATATTCGCCAGTATTATTGCTTATCGGTTTTGTATTGTTGTTTATCTCAAAGTCAGACAAGGTTAGCAATACAGGAAAAGTTATTCTATACTTCGGTGTTTTGTTTTTTGGATTATTTACAATGGAAAATGCAGTTGAACCGTTGAAAAACAATCCAACTTTTTATGATTGGATTAAAAAAACAGACGAGCCTTTTTTTGGTTCTTTTGTAGGGGCATTTGTTACATTGATTATTCAGTCTTCTTCAGCAACAGTTGGAATGGCTATCATCATGGCAAAGAAAGGCTTATTAACTGTATCGGGAGGGTTAGCCATCATGATTGGTGCAGAGTTGGGCACTTGCAGTGATACTTTAATTGCAACAATTAAAGGTAGCAGGGCCGCTTTGAAAACCGGTGTCTTCCATCTGGTATTTAACCTGATGTCTATCATACTTGGTTTATTATTATTTACTCCTTTTGTTGACTTTGTAATTAAAATCAGCCAGGATGCGCCAATTGAAAGGATTGTAGCAAATGGCCATATGTTGTTTAATATTTTAGGTGTATTAATTTTTGTGTGGACGATACCTGCATTTGAAAAACTATTAAATAAGTTACTACCTGAAAAGAATTTAATTGTCAGTTAAACATTTGGAAAAGAAAAAGCCGCAAGTGAATCTTGCGGCTTTTATTATTTGATTTTTAAAATGCTTTTGTTTGAATGAGATTTAAAACTGCAGCAATTTTTTTTATAAGTATTGAATATGAATGGGAAACCTTGAATGCAATTTACTTATGAAGCAACAGCTTAAAAAGCTCCTTAGTTTACCTGATCCTTTCGCGGCCGATATTGAGGCCTAATTTCAGGTTGAAAGAGAAGTAAGCGTCTTTCTCTGCCGGGCTTCCCCTTTTACCACCAGGGCCTGTGATTTTGTTACGCTGGCGATCGCTCAATGCGATGGCATTTGATGCCACATTGGAAGGCAGGTTATTCAGGAATGCCTGCGGGTCAATGTAAGTGGTGCTCACATCATCCAGGTAGTCGGTATTCAGGATGCGGTATACCAGTTCACCGCGGATATTCAGTAATGATGATAATTCATATTTCAAGCCAATACCTACCGGGAAATTAACCTGCTTGAGTTTGTACACCGGGCGGTCAGGGTATTCAGGGAAACCTTGTCCTTCCGTACTCAGCGGTTGCAAGTCAACCCAGCGTTTGCCTAATTGCGCTTGCGGGTTGAATGAGAAATATCCCACACCGGCTAACAGGTAAGGGGAGTAGCGTGGTGGTTCCTGTTCCCTCCAGCTCCAATCAATAAAAATGAAGAGCGGGTGGATCTCCGTCATCAATGAAAATTCTGTGATATTGCTGCGGAAATGGAGGTTGCGGTTGTAACGCGCACGGGCGATATCATCTGTTGGCACATTAGCCAGGATGCTGTCGTAAGCCAACACTTTGCCGAAGGTACCTTCGAGGCGGAGGCCAATGGCATATTTATACATGGCAGAGAAGTACACACCGCCGGCCATCTGTGTTTTACCAAAGTTGAGGTCTTTCACAAACTTTTTTCCAATACCTTTTTTCCCACCGATATCGGTAAAGCAGTTCATGGCGCCAATGGAACCGCCAACTTCAAAAAGGATTGGGTTATCGTAATAGCGGTCATCGTAAAAATAGTATTGAGCGTGCAGTTCCTTGTTCAAACCCATGAACATCATCGTCAATCCAAGTACTGTCAGTAATTTTTTCATGTACAAAAAACCGGTTTAAAATGGTAAAGACACTGGACTAATAAGCCTTTAAGGTTACAAATTAAACGAATTTTATCCAATTTTATTTATTGCTTGTGCTTATTATTATAAAATTTACAAGCGGTAGTTAAGCCACATTCCCCGCATTTCGGGGATCGCGCCGTGCAGGTGTACCTGCCATGCAGGATTAGCCAGTGATGGGCTTTATGCACCAATTCCTTCGGGATATGCCTGATCAGCTGTTTTTCGGCTGCCAGGGGCGTTTTTGCCGCTGTGGTGAGCCCCAACCTGGCGCTTACCCTGAAAACATGGGTATCCACGGCCATATTTGGCTGCTGATCGATCACGGAAGTGATCACATTGGCAGTTTTCCGGCCTACGCCGGGCAATGTCACCAGTTCATCCACGGTCATGGGAACCTGTCCACCAAACTCATTCATCAATTTATTTGCCATACCCACCAGGTGTTTGGCCTTATTGTTTGGGTAAGAAATGCTCCTTATTAAGGGAAACAGTTCTTCCGGGCTGGCTTTACTCAGGGATTCGGGGTCGGGGTAATGTTCAAATAGGGCGGGAGTGGTTTGATTCACCCTTTTATCGGTGCATTGGGCCGATAAGATGACGGCCACCAGGAGCTGAAAAGGGTTGTCGTACAACAATTCCGTTTCTGCTTCAGGACTGTGTTTGCTGAAATAGTCAATTACAAACTGGTATCTCTCTTTTTTTGTCATAAAAAAGCCCGTTTCCGGCAGGAAAACGGGAAATCAGTAAAAAAGTTCAAGATTGGCTCAGGCCTGCGGCGTAAGCTCAGCTTCCACCTTGGCGGCGGCATATTGCTTGATAAAGTCGATGGTTTGCCTTCTCGGGCTATGTTTCACTTCATCGAGTTGCTGGCGGGTGGCTTTCAGCGTTTCGAATTTTTCGCGCAGCGACCATTGTTGCTGCATGGCTGATTCGATGGCGGCTGATTGCGCGGGCGTTGTTTCTCCGTACAAATATTGCAGGAGTTCTTCTGTAGAAAAAAATGACATGACTGCTTGCGGGCTGTTTACAATTAAATAAATATCATTATCCGCTTATTAAACGGCAGCAGGTACAGATTATTGTATGATTCACAGGGTATTTGGAAAAATTATGGCTGCTCAGGCACTACAAACAGGTCTTCATTGTCCTTTTTCATGTAATATTTTTCCCTTGCGTACTTTTCTATTGTTTGTGCGTTGGTTTTCAACAGGTTAAGTTCTGTCTGCGTTTCTTTGATCTGCTTATTGAGCATTTCCTCGCTTTCCTGCAATTCCCTGAGTTTTTCTTTCCTTGCCGCGATCAGCCTCCAGTCTTTCGGGTCAAAAAACCACATCCATACCACAAATACCAATAAAGAGAGCACGTATTTGTTTTTCAGGATGTTCAACAGTCGGGCCGACAGCTTCATAAAAGTCGAATATGCTACAAGTTACGATGATATATGCAAAAACCGCGCCGCATAGATGTCCACAGGCGTTTATTTCTTGCCAAACTTTATCTGTCCGTTCGGGTAGATGCCGCTATCGCCCAGCATTTCCTCAATCCGGATCAATTGGTTGTATTTGGCCATGCGGTCGCTCCTCGATGCGGAACCTGTTTTGATCTGGCCGCAATTCAGGGCCACGGCCAGGTCAGCGATGGTGCTGTCTTCCGTTTCGCCGCTGCGGTGGCTCATGATGGTGTTAAAGCCATTTTGTTGCGCCATGCTGACCGCGTTGATGGTTTCGGTGAGTGTGCCAATTTGGTTCACTTTTACAAGCAGGCCGTTGGCGATATTTTCATTGATGCCTTTTTCGAGGCGTTTTACATTGGTCACAAAGAGATCATCGCCCACCAACTGGCATTTTTGCCCGATGGCTTCGGTCAGCATTTTCCAACCTTTCCAATCGTCTTCAGCCATACCATCTTCGATGGAAACAATTGGGTATTGTTTCACCCAGTTTTCCCAATATTTCACCAGTTGTTCGCTGCTGAGTTTTTTGCCATCGCTTTTATGGAAGATGTATTTTTTTTCTTTCGCGTTCCAGAGTTCGCTATTGGCAGCATCCATGGCAATCACAACCTGGGAGCCGGTTTTGTAGCCGGCGGATTGAATAGCTGTCAGAACGGTTTCAATCGCTTCTTCATTGCTCTGGATATTTGGTGCGAATCCACCTTCGTCGCCCACATTCGTGCTATACCCTTTCTTTTTCAGCACCGTTTTCAGTGCATGGAAAATTTCCACTCCCCATTGCAGTCCCTGGCTGAAGCTGGTTGCGCCAACGGGCATGACCATGAATTCCTGGAAGTCAATTTTATTATCGGCATGCGCGCCACCATTCAGGATATTCATCATAGGTATAGGCAGGATGCGGGCATTGGTGCCACCAATGTAACGATACAGCGGGAGGTTCGCTTCAAGCGCCGCGGCCTTGGCTACAGCTAAACTCACGGCCAGCATGGCATTAGCGCCGAGTTTTGATTTGTTCTCCGTTCCATCGAGTTGGATCATCATGGCATCGATGCCTGTTTGATCGGCAACATCCCAACCCAGGAGGTTTTCGGCGAGGATGCTGTTGACGTTTTTCACGGCTTTGAGTACGCTTTTACCGCCATAGAGTTTCTTATTGTTGTCGCGCAGTTCCACCGCTTCATGAATGCCTGTACTAGCGCCGCTTGGCACGGCGGCACGGCCCATTCTTTCATTTTCCGTTAAGATATCAACTTCGATGGTTGGGTTTCCGCGGCTGTCGAGTATTTGCCGGGCATGAATGGAAGCGATGTAACTCATGATGAATTGCAATTTTTTGGTGAAATATATTTTGCCTGGATGGCGCGGCAAAAATAATGCGTTTATAGCTGCCTGCCATCAACTGGTGAGCGATTTGAAAATATTCTCGAGGCTGTTGGCCTGTTGTTGCAGGGAAATGATGTCGAGGTTTTGCGCGATGCTGATTTTTAATATTTCTTTTTTCACGGATTCCTGCTGCTGGCAATAAATATGGTACGCGGTATCCCTGACTTTGTTCACTTTATCCACACCCGGAATGGCTTCCAGCAGGTTCATCTGTACCGGCGCGCTGAATACCACCAATAGCGCGCTTTCGGTGGTGGCCATTTTTTGCAGGTCGGCAAGCGATTCATCCGCCACCAGGTTGCCTCGGTTTATGATGATCACGCGGGAGCAAAGGGCTTCCACTTCCTGCATGATATGGGATGAGAAGATGATGGTTTTATGCTCGGAGAGTTGCCTGATCACATCCCTGATATCCATGATCTGGTTGGGGTCGAGGCCGGATGTGGGTTCATCGAGGATCAGCACTTCGGGGTCATGGATCAGCGCGGCGGCCAATCCTACACGTTGTTTGTAGCCTTTACTGAGCTGCCCGATTTTTTTATGCGCTTCCGGTGTGAGCCCAACGGTTTTGATAACCCTGTTGATGGCGTCGGTTGGTTTGCGTACCTGGTGTACAGAAGCGATGAAGCGCAGGTACTCGCGCACGTACATGTCGGGATACAAAGGGTTTGCCTCCGGCAGGTACCCGATTTTTTTCCGGGTTTGAATTTGCCCGCTGCGGACCGGTATGCCACAAACCTCTATCTCGCCATCGTCGGCGTCGAGGTATCCCGTGATCATTTTCATGGTGGTGGATTTCCCGGCTCCGTTTGGGCCCAGGAATCCGGCCACCTCTCCGGGTTTCACCGAAAAGGAAATATGATTTACGGCCCTTTGTTCTCCGTAGTTCTTAACCAGGTTACTAACGGTAATGGACATACGCTTTATTGCCGGCTGTCATCAGCCATTATTATCTTTTTTCGGTTGGTTGCCGGGGGGCCTTTGTCCCCTCTGGGGCTGACGCTGCTGCTGTTGCTGATGCGGTCCCCTTGGCGGCCTGTTCGCGGGTGGCCTGTTCCGGTTATTGTTGCCTGAAGCGCCCTGTGGCCCCTGCCTTGGCGGCCTTTGCTGGCCTTGTTGCGGAGGAGGGCCTTGCTGTTGCCTTTTTTCCTTGTCGCGGCGCTTGCGCGTGGTCCGTTCAAGGCTTTTCAGGCTGATTTGTCCCACCAGGTCGGCGTATTCAGGCTCTACTTCTTTAGGTTTTCCCGTATTCACTTCCGCTGTTTCCAGCTCTTCGGGCCTGATGCCCTGCCTGTTCTGTGATTTAATTTTTTTAACCGTGTCAATACTCAGCGGGTATTGCTTGTTGCTGTCGGGTAATATATACCACATCAGGTTTTTGAAAATATCCTTCTTTACAAGGATGGCCCTTCCTTTGGCTACTTCCAGGTAATCGGCATCTGAGGGGAAAAACTGGAGCGCGTCGAGGTAGGTGTCGAGCTCATAATTCAGGCAGCATTTCAGCCTGCCGCACTGGCCGCTGAGTTTGGTTTGGTTGATGCTGAGGTTCTGATAGCGGGCTGCGTTGGTGTTCACGCTTTTGAAATCGCTGAGCCAGGTGCTGCAACAGAGTTCGCGGCCACAGCTTCCGATGCCGCCAACCTTTCCTGCTTCCTGCCTTGCCCCGATTTGGCGCATTTCCACTTTCACCTTGAATTCTGAAGCGTAAATCTTAATCAACTCACGGAAGTCGACCCTGTCATCGGCGATATAAAAGAAGGTGGCTTTCCGGCCATCCGCCTGGATTTCCACTTCCGCCATTTTTAATTCGAGTTTCAGTTGCCTGGCAATGGCCCTGCTGCGGATGAGCATGGAAGCTTCACGGGCTTTGTTTTCCTTGAGCTTTTCGAGGTCTGTTTCAGAAGCACGGCGCATGATTTTTTTGAATTCACCGTTCTTCTCGTCGAGTTTATTTTTCTTCAACTGCAGCCTCACCAGTTCGCCGGTCAGGCTAACCATCCCCACATCAAAACCACTTGTACCCTCCACTGTCACCAGGTCACCTTTTTCAAAGTAATGCACAGTGGTGTTTCGGTAATAATCTTTCCGGCTTCCTTTATTGAAACTAATTTCAATGATTTTGCAACCGTTATGCGGTTCGCTATAAGGCAGGTTTGATAGCCAGTCGTACACATTCAGCCGGTTGCATCCTCCGCTGGCACAGTGGCCATGGCTTTGGCATCCACCCGGCGCACCGCTCGTTCCGGTGCCGCAAGTTCCACATCCCATATATCAGGTTTGTACGTTTGTATTGAAAAATTCAGAGGTGCAGGTGTTTGGGCAGAAAACGCCCAAGGCGCAGATTGGCATACGGCCTGTAATGCAGTCCGTTTTGTATGATGATGTATGCAGTAACCAGTACAGGTCAATCAGACAATAGCAAAATCCGCCGTCAAATCCTTTACCTCAGTTAGCCAAAATTACTGATTTGTTGGTAATTATGTAATATAACTTGATGGTAAGCGCCGTGAAGAGCATTTTGGCGTTGGCATTGCGTTCAATATAATAAGAGGCATCGCTGAGTTCCCTGGCGATGGCTTCCAACTGGCCGGCGTCAAACTTTTTTTCCAGTTTACCGGCCAATTCCACTTTCAGCTCATTTTCAGTATTGGCAGGACCAGCAGTTCCGGAAATCTTAACGCGGATGGCCATCTCAATAAGCTGTAAAAACTGCTTTAACAGGAGTTTTTGACGCTCCCTTCCCAGTTTTTGCACTTCGTCCACCCATTTCATCTGTGCTTCACGGGTATTGCGGAATATGTCATTCAACCATGATTTGATCCAGGGTTCCCAATCGTCATCCGCATGTTTCAGCATGTGTAAGGCTTCCCGGTAATTGCCATCAGCTATAGCGGCAATGGATGCTGCTTCCGTGGGTGGACAGCCTTCCTTTAGTTCCAGGGAAGCTTCAATGTCAATTGGTTTTAGCCTTGGGACTTTGATCAATTGGAGCCTTGATAAAATGGTGGGCAGCAGTTTGCTTTCCTGTTCACTCACCAAGATGAACAGTGAGTTTGCCGGCGGTTCCTCTATTAATTTCAGGAGAATATTCCCTTCTCTGTCCAGGTATTCGGGCATCCACATGATGAGGATTTTGAAGGGTGCTTCAAAACTTTTGAGGCTCATCTTCCGGATGATTTCATGGCATTCGCGGCTGGTGATATTGCCTTGCTGGTTCTCAGCGCCAATGGTTTGGAGCCAGTCGAAACTATTACCGTATATATCCGTTTTCAGAAAATTCCGCCACTCGGTAGCATAATCTGCGGCGATGGGCTTTTCATTAGGTTTTTTTGTAATGGTGGGATAGGTAAAATGGATATCGGGATGTATCCATTTGGCAGCTTTCTGACAAGCGGGGCATTCCCCGCAACTATCAAACATGGGTTCCACGTCAGCGGTAACCGGTTCGGGGGCATCAAATAATAATGCGGCGGGAGGTATGGAGGATATACCCTGCACTTTTTCACAAACCAGGTATTGCGCGAATGCGATGGCCAATGCCAGTGCGCCATTGCCTTCCTTACCCAGGAACAGGAGGGCATGGCCTAACCTGTTTTGGTTGTATAGCTGAACGAGTTGATGCTTGAGGTCTTTTTGTCCAATGATATCCCTGAACTGCATACTGCAAAGTACATAAAAAAAGGCCGCATGTGCAGGCGGCCTCTGTCAAGGAAATGGTCATGCATTATAGCATACTGGTGATTTCATCGCTCAGGGGTGTCACCCGGCTATCGAATTTGGTCAACAAGCGGCCTTGTTCATCAATCAAAAATTTATTGAAGTTCCATTTCACTTCCGCGTCCATCACATGGTTTTGGTTTTTGTTGGTCAGCCATTGGTAGATCGGCGACATATCATCGCCTTTCACAGAAACTTTTGCAGCCATTGGGAAGCTGACACCGTAGTTTTTCTGGCAGAATGATTTGATTTCCTCGTTACTGCCTGGTTCTTGACCGCCAAAATTATTTGCCGGGAACCCTACGATCACCAACTTTTCTTTATAGCGTTGGTATAAGGCTTCGAGGTCTTTATATTGGGGCGTATATCCGCATTCGGATGCTGTGTTGACCACCAGGATTTTTTTTCCTTTGAAAGACGCGAAGTCGATGGTGCCACCGTCCAATGCAGCCACTTTAAACTGGTAAATATTTTTGGTACTGTCTGTGATTTCGGCGCTGGTGCTGATCATGGGTGTGTTTTTGTTTTGCTGATCGGCATTATTGTTGCCCGCCGTGCAGGAAAGGGTTAACAATACGATCGGTATACATTTCAACATAAAATATTTTTTTAGATAACAATGATGATAAAGAATGGTTCGGTTCATTACTGCCTTTCATAACAGCCGATATCCGGGATGCCGACGGGTCGGGGCAGGTTGTCGAGGTCGCTGCTGGCTCCTGTTGCCGTTCCCTGGTCGATGCCCGGCGCCAAAAGTTGCAGGCGCTGGTGAAAATCAAAATACCTGTTGAAAGGATCGATGCTGTCGAACAGCGGGTCGAGGTTCCGTATCACGGATTGCAGGTTGCTGAAAGCTGGATCTGTATCGGCCCTGTAGAGACAGTTTTCGAGTGTGAAGTTGAAGGGGCCGGTCCCTTCCCTGGCAGATATTACTTCATTATTCACTAGCCCGGGGCTCCCCCAGAAAATGCAGTTCCTGAAAACGGCATTGAGCGGATTCGTTTGTACGCTGCCGTTAGTTGTCGTAAAGTCCAGCACGGTCAGCACGGGTTCAGCGTGTGCGAGCAGGTTGGTTGAATACGCTGCGGCGGTGCAGTGGGTGAAATGATAATCGCCGCCATATTGTATGACGATATTTTTTCCGCAATTGCTGATCAGGCAATTTTCTGCGTCTATGCTGCTCCGGTAGCCGATCAGCCCCACGTTCGCCGCCTGGTCAATGATGCATTGTTTCAATATAAGTTTAGGGTTGCTGTTATTTGACGGGTCGATGGCTGCTATTGCCTGGTAAGCGTTTTTCACGATCGCATAGCGCAATACATTGTCCTGGCTGCTTCCCCTGAAATAAATGCCAGGCCAGCTTCCGGGCAGGTCGCGGTAATATGGATCGAGCCTGTCGCCCCTGAATACAACTTCATGATCTTTCTCTCCTTCCACCAATAAAGTACCATCTATTAGTAATGGCGCGTTTGCATGCATATATACCTGGCATCCGGCGGGTATGCGCAGTGTGGCGCCGGTATCAACACGCAGGCCATCAAGGATAACATAAGGCAGGGTATTGCTCCAGGTTTCCACACCCGTGATGGTTTGGTTTCGAAGGAAAATGGCGTTGCGCCCATATGCTTCGAGTTGTACATACCGGTCGTTGCCGTTCAGTCTAATCCGGATGCTGTCGCTCACCACAAAAGGCAGGTTGCTGCTGTTGGGGTTGATGAATACCGATACAAATACATAAATGCTGTCATTGGCTGCCAGTTCAATATCAGAAACGGAAGGCCCTCCGAGACCGTTCACATTGATGCGGAAAGATGATGACTGCCCGCCCATTAGTGCAACATCCGATATGCGTATCCGTTGTTCGTTTGGATTGAAAATTTTGAATGATTGTGTGACGGAACCCGTACTGCTGAAAATGGTATCGAACTTCAGGCTGTCGGTACTGGTACGCAGACCGGCGTTGGGCGAGAGGTTGAGCTGGTCTTTCCGGCAGGAATGCAGAGACCCCGATACAACCACGAAGCAAACCAATAACAATAACATCCATCTCATGCTTCAAATGTACTTTGTTTTTCGCGGAGATCATTTATCGGCATGTGCCAGGCTGGCAACGCTCAGGCTGGCGCCCGGGCATTCGAGGATGATGGCGCCGCAGGCTTCCATGCTGGCACCGGTGGTGATCACATCGTCGACCAACAATATATGTTTGCCCTGCAGTTTTTCCGGGTGCAGCACCTTAAATCCGTCGCGTACATTTTCCCAGCGTTCCGTTCTGTGTTTTTTGGTTTGTGTTTCGGTCGCCCTTTGCCGAACAACCTCGCCAATCAGTTGCGGCACTTGCATGGCTTTGCTGATGCCTTCGCCCAGAACGGCGGCCTGGTTAAAGCCCCTCTTAAATTCCTTATCCGGGTAAAGGGGCATGGGCACGATATAATCAATGCCCTGGAAGCGCCCGCTTTTCAACAGGGTCTGCCCGGTCATCTCACCCAAAAAAATTCCAACATCCTGTTCGCCTTTATACTTAAGGAGATGGATGAGGTGCTGGAGGAGTTGCCCTTTGGTAAAATAAAATTCGCTGTGCCCGGCTTTCAAGGGCATGCGCCCACTGAATACCCTTTCAATGTCATTTCCCGGAAAGTATGCGAATTGTGTATGTGGTAAATCGCTGAGGCAACGAATGCATAGCCATTGGTCCCGCGAAAGCATATCCCTTCCGCAACCCCTGCAGGTGTGCGGGTAGAGCATCTGTATGACATCCGATACTATATGCTGCAGCAAAGACATGCCTGCAATCTCGCAGGACTCTTATACCTGGTCAAGAAAAAATGCTGAAGAATATTTATGTGACCTTAATAATATTTAGCGCATCCTTCTTCAAAATAAAAATTGGTAAAGCTCTTCCACTTTTGCCAAGGGCACCACGCGGATCTGGCTCGACATTTTTTCCATGCCTTTGCCGTGGTAACGGCTTACAATGATGGTGTCAAATCCTAATTTTTCCGCTTCCGCGATGCGTTGTTCAATTCGGTTCACGGCCCTGATTTCGCCGCTCAATCCAACCTCACCCGCGAAGCAGAGGCCCTGTGGAATCGGCACATCTTCATAGCTGCTCAGGAGCGCGCTGACAATCGCGAGGTCGATGGAAGGGTCTTCCACTTTTATGCCGCCCGCGATGTTTACAAATACATCTTTCATGCCAAAATGAAAGCCGCCCCTTTTTTCGAGAACAGCCAATAGTAGTTGCAACCTTCTCAGGTCGAAGCCGCTGACGGTGCGTTGCGGTGTGCCATAAACGCTTTGTGTCACCAAAGCCTGTGCTTCAATGAGCAAAGGGCGCATGCCTTCCATGGTGGCCGCGATGGCTATTCCGCTTAAGGCTTCTTCTTTCTGTGTGATGAGGATTTCGCTTGGGTTGCGCACGGGACGCATGCCCTGGCTTGTCATTTCATAAATACCCAATTCGGCCGTGGAGCCGAATCGGTTCTTTAATGTGCGCAGGATGCGGTATGCATAATGCCTGTCGCCTTCAAACTGCAAGACCGTATCCACCATGTGTTCCAGTATCTTCGGCCCCGCGATGCTGCCATCTTTGGTGATATGCCCGATGAGGAAAACGGGAGTGCCGGTTTCTTTCGCGAAGCGCTGCCATTCCGCCGCGCATTCCCTGATCTGGCTGACACTGCCTGGTGATGATTCCACAAATGCGGATTGCAGTGTTTGAATGGAATCCACAATCACCAATCCGGGCCTGAGTTTTTTTATCTCTTTGAATATTTGCTGTGTTTGCGTTTCTGTCAGCAGAAAAAAATCATCGTGTGTTACACCCAATCTCTCTGCACGCATCTTAATCTGTTGCTCGCTTTCTTCGCCGCTGATGTACAAAGTGCGCACACCTTTCAGCATGAGCCCGTTCTGCAGGAACAAAGTTGATTTGCCAATACCCGGTTCACCCGCTACAAGCACGAGGCTGCCTGCAACGATGCCACCGCCTAAAACGCGGTTGAGTTCCGCGTCCGCGGTAACGATTCTTTTTTCTTCCGCGCTGCTTACTTCATTAATTGAAATGGTTTTCGATCTTTTGGCCTGGTCATCCGTATAAACCGACCAGTTTTCTTTTTCCTTTTGTTCTGATCCTCCTTTCGTGATCAGTTCTTCCACAAATCCGTTCCATTGTTCGCATGATGGACATTTGCCTAACCACTTCGGACTTTCGTATCCGCAATGCTGACAAAAGAATGCGGTTTTAATTTTGCTCATGCGGTAAATGTAATGGCAAATGCGAAAAGAAAAAAAGGAAGAAGCGCGTGAAAAAAATGTTTTGCCGCGAAGAAGTGAAAAGAAAAATCAGTGATGATGAAAAAGTAAAAGGGCCGGTTTTTACACCGACCCTTTGTACTTACTAACCCATTAAATTCTATTGCTAAATTACAAATTGCCTCCAGAAAAACAAATAATTTTTTGTGTAAGGCCCATCCCCATTAGACGGCCGTTTTCCTAAAAACTATTTTTTATTTTATTTTTAATAAATTGATAATCAAGTTTATGTACATTTGTTTTACTCATTAAACCTTTTTCCGGCAGCTTACAATCAGCTGAAATTGTTGAAATTTAATTTGTTTTATATT